>DLRY01000062.1:24251-31398 GCA_002500665.1 Opitutia bacterium UBA7876 | reverse complement strand
GGAAGCCCCCGCCACCAGGAGGCGGATGGAATGAATTTCCACTTCACGGCCCTCGGGAAAGTACCCGAAGACACGCTGGAACTTCCGTCGGTAGAGCTCCTCGATTTCCACGGTCTCGGAATACTCGACCTCGAGGGGGACGTCCTGCCCGAGCAGGCGGGCGAAGGCCCGCTTGCCTGCAACCCGGCCCGTTTCCCCGAGCTTGGCCAGAGCGGCCAGTCCCTCGGCGATCATTTCCTCCTCGAGAACGGCTAGGGACCGGGGATCGGGAGGGGCCAGAACGGAGCGCTCGATGAGGCGCTCGACCCGGGCCCGGGAAAGCCCGTAGGCGCTCAGAAGGCCGGAATCGGCGGGGGAGAGAATCTTCGTCATGCCGAGGCGCCGGGCGACCCCGCAGGCATGCTGGCCGCCCGCTCCGCCAAAGGCCTGCAGGGCGTGGCGGGAGGGGTCGTAGCCCTCGGCGGTGGATACCTTGCGGATGGCGTTGGCCATGGCGTCGTCGGCAACCGCAAGGAAGCCTTCCAAAAGCTCCGGGCCCGGCCGGCCGCTTTGTTCGACCATCTCGGCCAACCTGCCTTGGGCATCTTCGGGGGATACGGGTGTGGAAAAGCGCGAGGGGTCGAGCCGGCCGAGGAGGAGGTTGACGTCGGTCAGGCAAAGCGGCCCCCCGAAGCCGTAGCAGGCGGGACCGGGGTGAGCGCCGGCGCTTTGGGGGCCGACCCGCAAGAGGCCGTCCTCGACCCGGCAGATCGAGCCGCCCCCCGCGGCCACCGTCTCGATCTTCATGGCGATGCTGGAAATGCGGGCGTCCCCGACCTGGTGGGGGGACTGATAGGCGAAGGACCCGGAATAGCGCGAGACGTCCGAGCTGGTCCCGCCCATGTCCAGGTTTATGAATTGCTCGAGCCCTGCGGCCCGGGCGGTCGCCCCCGCACCCACCACCCCGCCCGCAGGGCCGCTCAGCAGGCTGTCGATGGCCCGGTAGCCGGCCCGGTCGATCAGCCCCCCCGAGCTCGAGGTGACGAGCAGGTCGCCCCGCTCGCCCATGCCCTCCCCGACTGAGTCGAGGTAGGCGCTCAGGACGGGGCTGAGGTAGGCCTCGGTAACGGCGGACTCGCAGCGCGGAAGCCACTTGGGAAAGGGATGGGTCTCCCCCGATCCGACCACGAAATCGAAACCGGCTTCCCGCAACAGGGAAACCACCGCCCGCTCGTTCTCGTCGTTGAGGCAGGAATTCATGAAGGACACGGCGGCCGTGCGGTGGCCTTGTTCAAGCGCTTCGCGGGCGGCCCGCAGGACGGAATCGGGATCGGGCGGGCGGACGGCTTGGCCCGAGCGGTCGGTCCGCTCATCGACTTCCACCACGCGGCCTTCCAGGGAAGCCCGCCTGTGGGGAACGAGGTCGAAAAGACCCGCCCGGCGCTGGTCCCCGATCTCGAGCAGGTCGGGAAAGCCCGCGGTAAGGAAGAGAACGGGCGGAGATCCCGCCCCCTCGAGGAGGGCGTTGGTACAGCGGGTGGTCGCGAGGCGCATGCGGCAGGCCGCGGAATCGGAATCGGCTCCGTGGCGGGCGAGAATGAGGCGCATGCCGAGAACGGGAGCCTCCTCGCCGCAAAGAAGCTCGATGGTCGTCCCCGCGGCGATATCGGAAGGAAGGCCGCAATCCAAGACGAGCCGGCCGTCATGGGCCTCCCAGCGGGCGACCCGGCCCTCGAACCGTGGGTTTGCGGACAAGAGCAGACCGAATCCCACGGGAAATTCTTCGGGCCAGTCGGGCGGACCGGCAAGGAGGAGAGCGTTCTTGGAATCGACCCCAGACACGACCGCGGAGAGGGTACCCCGGGAAAGAACCTTGGCCCGGTGAAGGTTCCCTTGCGGGTCGCGACCGAGGCAATCGGTGAAGGTCCCGCCCGTATCCACGAAGAATTCCCATGAGGAAAGCTCCTCGTTCTCGGTGGCCTCAGGCATCGCAGGGAGGACCGTCCGCCCAGGACTCGAGCAGGGCGAGGTAATCGGCGGGGAGGCCGATTTCCCGGGCTCCCGAAACGACCACCCCCTGGTAGCGCGAGGTGGGAACCCCGTGCCTGCGGTCCACGGAAAGATAGACGAGGGCGGATACGCGCCTTGCGCCTTCCAGTTCCTCTAGCTCGAGCGTTTCCTTGGAATAATAGTTGCCGCTGACCCCCTCGTAGCGGTCGAGGGAGGCGACGTGCTCGTCGTCCAGCGTCCAGAGGCAACCCAGGACGAACCCGCCCGGACGCTCTTCGATCCCGGCGTAGCCGCGGCCGTTGATGAAGTAGCTCCAGCCCTCGAGCCGGGCAAGGGGCCCGATCACGGAACCGGGACAGCGGTCGGCCATTTGACCGAGGTTCATGTTGGAACCGTAGGCGAAGTAGACGGTTTTCATTTTCCATGCATCGTGCGGGTCATGGACGGGGAGGCAAGAGGGAAGCTCTGACCTCTGCGTTTAGGTTTGGAGTTCTCTCTCAGCCGAAGAGAACGTCTGGCTAACTATCGACTTTGCCAAATGAAACGAATTTGGGAGCAGGCGTGGCGAAAAAGGTTCTAATTAACCCTTGGCTTTAGTTTTATCGGATAGTTGAATTGAATCCGTGCTAGCCTCTAGTAATGAATTCTTGAGTATCCTTATTTTTGTTATCCAATATGGTACTTCTGCATTTTTCACCAATATCGTCATAAACAAACTTGAAAAAAGTTTTCAGCTATCTGGATACGCTAAGCTAGGCTTATGGGTGTTCTTTCTCCCATTCATTGCATTGGTTGGTATTCCTTTTGCTCTAGGCGTCCTCGGATATTTCATAATGTTATGAAATCCCCCTCTGATCCGAGGGTTAGTGAACCGAAAAAGGCATTAAAGTTTGACTTGTCAAGACGGCCCAAAAAGCCATGATGTTTTCAGCGTTAGAAGCCTTTCCCAAGAATTGCTTCCTTGACTCTCCCGATCCTTGCCCAGCTCGGAAACGGACGGAACGGCATCCCGGTTCACCCTGGGATGCGGGTTCGCAACCGCGGATCCCACGTGTCGAGAAACTCATGAAAACAGATGTCCGAACAAGTAAATAAACAAAACATAATCGAAGAAAACCGTTCCCACGACAAGGACACGGGATCGAGCGAGGTGCAGATCGCCCTGCTCTCGGCCCGCATAGCCCACCTCACGGAACACTTGAAAACGCACCGCAAGGATTTCCATTCCCGCCGCGGTCTGCTCATGATGGCGGCCCGTCGGAGAAAGCTCCTTGACTACCTCAAGAAGACGGACCTGAACCGCTACCAGGCGATCATCGAAAAGCTTGGCCTGCGTCGCTAGGAAACCGTCCTACCCACCCCTTTAAGTCCGAGGCCGCACTCGGCCGAGGGCTTCTTTCCTCAAGCCAGCTACTGCCTGCGCTCAAAATAGAGCAGGCCTTTGGGCAAGGAGGAATTCGGAAGGGCAATCCGGTCCGACCGAAAGGAAGAAAAGAACAAATACATACACGCAAGTACGAAAAATGAATCAAAAACATAACGTAACGTCCGAGAAACTCGGCATACAGATATCCTCCGGCACGTTGGCCGGCCTCGCGGGTGGCGCCGTAACCATATCCAAGGGAGAGACCAGCTTGTTCGTCTCCGCAACCGCCGCCGCAACCCTTCGCCCGGGACAGGACTTTTTCCCCCTGACCGTAGACTACCGCGAAAAGTTCACCGCAGCCGGGCGCTTCCCGGGCGGATACTTCAAGCGCGAAGGTCGTCCGAGCGAAAAGGAAATCCTTACCTCGCGCCTTTGCGACCGTCCCCTCCGCCCGCTTTTCCCAAAGGGCTTCCTCAATGAGGTTCAGGTCATCGGCTACCTCCTTTCCACCGACCAGGTGAACGAGGCAGACGTCCTGATGGTAAACGGGGCCTCCGCCGCCCTCCTGATCTCCGACGTACCGTGGGACGGGCCCGTAGGGTGCGTCCGCCTCGGCGAGATCGACGGGGAATTCGTGGTCAACCCGACCAACGAGCAAATGTACGAGTCCAGCCTCGACCTGATCTACGTCGGAAGCGAGAAGGAAATGATGATGATCGAGGGCTCCGCCGAGCAGATGCCCGAGGACCGCTTCGTGGAGGCGCTCGAGTATGCCCACGAGGCCATCCAGGACGTCATCGCCGCCCAGCGCGAGCTGGCCGGCCTGTGCGCCAAGGAAAAGAAGTCCTTCGACCTCTGCAACGCTCCCGACGAGGTTCTTTCCCTCTGTCGCGAGATCACCGGCGACCGCATGGAGGAGGCGATTTTCGCCCCGTCCAAGCAGGAGCGCCAGGAAGCGGTCAACGTCGTCAAGGACGAGGCCACCGCGGCCTGCGAGGAAAAGTTCGGCGAGGAATTCGATCCCGACCACGTCAAGATGGCCTTCGAGGTCATCCAGGAAGAGGTTTACCGCAACAACATCCTCAACAAGGGCAAGCGCGCCGACGGCCGGGCTCCCGCTGATCTGCGCGAAGTGACCTGCGAAACGGGCGTGCTCCCTCGCGTTCACGGATCCGCAGTCTTCAGCCGAGGCGAAACCCAGTCCCTCGTGATGACCACCCTCGGGACCAGCCGCGACGTTCAGGAAATGGACGGGCTGACCGGTGGGCCGACTGCAAAATCCTTCATCCTGCACTATAACTTCCCCCCCTTCTCAGTGGGCGAGGCAGGCAGGTTCGGGTTCACCAGCCGGCGCGAGATCGGGCACGGCGCCCTTGCCGAGCGCTCGGTTCTTCCCGTACTTCCCGCGGAAGACGACTTCCCCTACGCCATCCGCCTGGTTTCCGAGATCATGTCCTCCAACGGATCGACCTCCATGGCCAGCGTATGCGGCGGTTCACTCGCCCTTATGGACGCAGGGGTGCCCCTGAGCCAGCACGTGGCGGGCATTTCCACCGGCCTGGTTACCGAGATGGATGACGACGGCAACATTGCCAAGTACGTCGTTCTGACCGACATCATCGGGGCCGAGGATCACTTCGGAGACATGGACTTCAAGGTCTGCGGAACCCGCGACGGGGTCACCGGCTTTCAGCTCGACCTCAAGATCCAGGGCCTGCCCTTCAGCATCGCCAAGGAGGCGGTCAAGCAGGTAACCGAGGCCCGCATGAAGATCCTCGACGTCATGGACGCCAGCCAGTCCGGGCACCGCAAGGAGCTGCGCGAGCACGCTCCCCGCATCGAGATGGTCCAGATCGACCCGGAGAAGATCGGCGCCCTCATCGGCCCGGGCGGAAAGAATATCCGCCGCATCACCGAGGTCACCGGGGCAAACATCGACATCGACGAGGACAACAGCGGAAAGGTACGCGTTTACGCCAACAATTCGGAGGCCATGGAACGCGCTCTTTCGGAAATCGACCTCGTCACGGGCGAGATCGAGGCCGGCAAGACCTACCGCGGGATCGTACGCGGGGTTAAGGAGTTCGGGGCATTCGTGGAATGTCTCCCGGGCAAGGAAGGACTATGTCACATTTCCGAACTGGCTGATTTCCGGGTCAACAAGACCGAGGACATCTGCAAGCTCGGGGACGAGATTATCGTCAAGTGCATCGGCATCGACGACAAGGGACGCGTAAAGCTCAGCCGCCGGGCAGCCATGGAGGAAGCCGCGGAAGCCGGAGAGGACGAGCCCACCCCCAACGCCGAGCAACCGGCCGAGGAGGAATCGGTCCCTGCCGACGAGCCCGCCGAGCAAGCGGTCGAGGAAGCGCCCGCCGAGGAATCAAGCGAAGAACCTCAAGCCGAACAGGCCAACGAGGAATCCACCGGGGAGGCCGGGACCGAAGAACCTCAAACGGAAGAATCCGCGGAAGAGTCTTCGGACGACGAATCCTCCGAGCAGGAATCCGGCGAGGAGTCTTCGGAAGAGGAATCCGGCGACGAAGAAACCGAAGAAAGGGAGAATTCCTGAATACCGTTTGCCTCCGACGCAACGAATTACTAACAAGGGGGAGGACGCCAACCGGCGCCCTCCCCTTTTTCATTCCCAATGAACACCAAAAAACCACTTGTTCTGGCAACCAACGACGATGGAGTCGAGTCCGGGTTTCTCCGCGCCCTGGTGACGGAACTGGCCAAAGTCTTCGACGTGGTGACCTGCGCCCCCGATGGGGAGCGCAGCTGGATCGGACACGCCATCTCGAGAAACGCAAAGCTCCGGCCAAAGAAGGTCGCCGACTTCCCTTCGAAAGCCTTTTCCCTCAACGGCACCCCAGCGGACTGCGTGAACTTCGCCTGCGGACACCTCCTGGAGAAGGAACCGGACCTCGTGGTCAGTGGCATCAACCTGGGCTACAACGTGACTCTCCCGATGATCCTCTCCTCGGGCACGGTCGGGGCGGCCCTCGAGGGAGCCTTGCTTGGACACCGAGCGATTGCCGCCAGCTTGGCCCTGCCGGCTGATCAATTCGAGGAAATAAGGGAAAGCTGCGGAAGGGCATCGGGAAAGATCAAGAAGAGCCTCCTCAACAGCGCCGCAACCTGCGCCGCATATGCCCGGCAGGTGATCGATTCCCCCATGATGGAGGGTCTCGGCGTGCACAACCTCAATTTTCCGCCCGATTTCGACGGGAAAAGCCAACCCGTCCCCACCTTCGCCAGTCCCCTCAGGCTTGGAAGCCTCTTCGACAAGGCTGAAAAGGGAGGCCACTACCAGCTCGTCTACCGCACCGAATGGCTCGAACGGGCCAGCCCGGAAGCGGGTTCCGACCTCTGGGCACTGGAGGAGGGCCTGGTCAGCGTCTCCCGACTGGATTTCTCGGAGCTTTCAGGAAAAAGATACCTTGAGCCTTGAACCCGTTGGATTCGGGAGCTAGAAGAAGAAAAAAGGCAAATGTTGCACAAGATCTTCCAGTGGTGGTACCTGAAGACCCGGTCTTCCTACGGCCGTTACTCGAGCAAATTCGAGAGCCGGACCAACGAGAGGGACCTGATGCGCTACTACCACGACTTCGGGGGCGACGGGATGAATTCCAGAAGGTCCTACTGGCTCTACCGGATAGCCTTCAAGACAATATTCTGGACGCTGTTCCTGACGGCCGCGGTCTGGTTCGCATACGAAAGCTACCACGGGTTGATGATTTACGACGATTAAGCCTCATTTGGCTTGATCGAAGGGCCGGAAAAAGCTAT
>DLRY01000062.1:0-23851 GCA_002500665.1 Opitutia bacterium UBA7876 | reverse complement strand
GGTACAGGCAAAGTGAAGTTTCGCAAGCCCGGCCAGAGGCACTTGCGCCGCAAGCGTACCACCAAGCAGGTACGGTCGGGACGGCAGGACCAGGTCCTGGCCGATGGAATGGCCCGCCGCGTAATCAGGGCGATCACCTGACCCATTTCCGCCAAAAGATAAGGAGAACTCCTCATGCCAAGAGCACGCAACGTACCCGCTACCCGCAAACGCCGCAAGAAGGTCCTCAAGAAGGCCAAGGGATACTTCGGCAACAAGTCACGCCTCTTTCGCTATGCAAAGGATGCCGTCGATCG
This sequence comes from Opitutia bacterium UBA7876, assembly GCA_002500665.1. GTDB lineage: Bacteria > Verrucomicrobiota > Verrucomicrobiia > Opitutales > Seribacteraceae > Seribacter. The sequence goes on along the minus strand of DLRY01000062.1, from coordinate 23,555 downwards.
GGCCGAGGCCTACGCCTACTCGCACCGCCGCAAGCGCAAGTCGGAATTCCGCCAGCTCTGGATCGTCCGGATCAACGCGGCCTGCCGGGCCGAGGGTATCCGTTACGGCCAATTCATGCATGGGCTGACCAAGGCCGGCATCCAGCTGAACCGCAAGGTCATTTCCGAACTCGCCATTCACGAACCCGATTCCTTCAAGGAACTGGTCGGGAAGGCAAAAGCCGCAATCGAGGCCTAAGGGCCCGTTCTTTTTTTTCGGCGTGGAGAAGGATCTCCAAGCCATTGTCGCCCAAGCGGAGGCAAGCCTTCAATCGATTGCATCCCGGGCGGACTGGGAACAGGCCAAGGCATCCGTCCTCGGACCCAACGGCGCCCTGACGCAGGCGGCCAAGGGAATAGCCGACCTGCCCAAGGAAGAGAAGCCCGCCTTCGGCCAGGCCCTCAACCAGGCCAAGGGACGGATCGAGGAGCTTTTCGGCAACGCTCTCGCGGCCCTCGACGAACGGGCCGACCTCGAGTCCCTTGGCGAAAAGGTCGACCCCACCCTGCCCTCGACTTGCAGCCTGAACGGTGGCACGCATCCCCTGACCGACGTTCGCCGCAGGATCGTATCCATCTTCCGAAAGATTGGATTCACCGTGGCCGAGGCAACCGAGGTGGAAACCGAATGGTTCTGCTTCGATGCCCTCAATACGCCCGAGGATCATCCCGCCCGTGATGCCCAGGACACCCTTTTCTTCCCTCCCGATTCGCAGTGGTCCAACGTTTCCCGAAAGGGCAAGGAGGCCCACGTCCTGCGCACCCATACCTCATCCGTGCAGATCCGCAGCTTGCTCGTGGAATCGCCACCCCTGCGGATCATCGCCCCGGGGAGGTGCTTCCGTCGGGATACCGTGGACGCCACCCACTCGGCCAACTTCCACCAGACAGAGGGGCTCTACGTAGACCGCAAGGTCACGGTCAGGGACCTCAAGGGCGTGCTCGACTATTTCCTCAAGGAATTGTTCGGAAACAAGCTGGAGACGCGCCTGCGGCCCAGTTTCTTCCCCTTCACCGAGCCCAGCTTCGAGGTCGACCTGAAGGGACCGAACCTGGGCAAGCTGAGCGACCGGTGGATTGAGATCATGGGATGCGGAATGGTCGACCCGGAGGTTCTCCGCCTCGTCGATCTCGACCCGGCCGAATGGACCGGGTTCGCCTTCGGGCTCGGCATCGAGCGCGTGGCCATGATCCTTCACGGCATCGACGACATCAGGCACTTCTACCAGAACGACCAGAGATTCCTGGCCCAGTTCTCAAGCGGATCATGAAGGTAAGCGTCGAATGGCTGAGAGAATACGTCGAATTGCCCGACTGCGCCGACGAATTGGTCGACGTCCTCCCCATGCTTGGGATCGAGGTAGAGGAGGACGAGGAGGATGCCGGCGCCTCGCTCGACAAGGTGGTGGTGGGCGAAGTCCTGAGCAGGGAGCCTCATCCCGAGGCCGACCGGCTGAGCGTTTGCTCGGTAGAAGTCGGTGCCGACGAGCCCGCGACCATCGTTTGCGGAGCGACTAATTTTTCTCCCGGAGACCGCGTGCCCGTCGCCTTGCCCGGGGCCAAGCTTCCGGGAGGCTTCAAGATCAAGAAGTCCAAATTGCGGGGCGTGGCCTCCGAGGGTATGATGTGCAGCGCCAAGGAACTGGAGCTGGGCGACGACGAATCGGGCCTTCTCCTGCTCCCCGGCTCCCCCGGGATCGGAACCCCCGTGGATAGCCTTTACGCCAAGGACAAGACCCTCGAGCTCGAGGTAACCGCCAACCGGGGGGATTGCCTCAGCCATTTCGGGGTGGCCCGCGAACTGGCCGCCCATTACCAGACGGGCCTCAAGTTTCCCGAGGTTTCCGTCGATACCAGCCAAGTCGACCGGCCCGGCGACGCAAACCTGGTTGACGAGTTGACCCTGGAAACGGTGAATTGCCCCTACTACAAGCTCTACTCGATCAAGGGGGTCAAGATCGGGCCCAGCCCCGACTGGCTCAGGAGCCGGCTGGAATCGGTCGGACTGCGGGCCATCAACAACGTGGTGGACGTAACCAATTTCGTTCTCATGGAGACGGGACAGCCTCTGCATGCCTTCGATGCTTCCAAGATCAAGGGGCGGGCCATCCGGGTGCGCCAGGCCGAGGAGGGTGAGAAGATCACCACGCTGGACGACGTCGAGCGTACGCTCGATCCTGAAATGATGGTTATCGCGGACACCCAAAGGGCCCTTGTGGTGGCGGGCGTCATGGGGAGCGTGGATGCCGAGGTCGACGATTCGACCGTGGACGTCGTTCTGGAATCAGCCTGGTTCGCGCCGGGCAACGTGCGGGCAACCTCCCGCCGGCTGGGCCTTCATTCGGACAGCTCCCAGAGGTTTTCCCGGAACGTCGATCCGGAAGGGTTGAGCTATGCCGCCGAAAGAGCGGTTTCGCTCATCCTCGAAACAGCGGGAGGCGAACTGGTCCCCGAGCACGTCTGCGCAGGCTCCTCGCCGCGCGCAGAGAGGACGATTGAAATCGAAAAGAGCTTCGTTGAAGAGACCTGTGGCTTCGAGGTGGACTCCAAGGACTTGACGGGTTCCTGGGAGCGCCTCGGTTTTACCGTATCGGGAAAGGATCCCTGGACCGTATGCGTTCCCTCCTTCCGCTGGGAAGTGGAGCGGCCGATCGACTTGGTGGAGGAATTCCTCCGCATCCACGGGACGAACGAACTGGAGGTTCCATCCCTTTCATCCCCCGCCCTTCTACGGGAGAACGCCCCCAGTTACGACTTCTGCAACCGGGCCATCGACAACCTCGTTGGACAAGGCTTCCAGGAAACCTGCAACTACAGCCTTCGCTCTTCGGAGGAAACGGCTTCCTGGTTTCCCCAGCTGGAATGCGAAAAGGTCGCCCTCCACAACCCTTTGACTTCCGAGCACACGCACGTCCGGCCCTCGCTTCTGCCCGGCCTTGCCGACGTCCTGGCCCACAACCAGAAAAACCTCAACGACCTCCAGGGAGTGTTCGAGACCGGACGGGTCTTCCGCCCCGGGCCGAGAGGAAACCTGGAGTGTATCAGCGTGGCCTTCGCCACCCTCGCCCAACCCGGATCGAGGCAATGGAAAGAGGGACAGCCGGTCGACTTCTTTACCATCAAGGCCATTTTGTCTAGGCTCATGGCGGCAACGGGACTAAGCCTCCCGAAGGACGACTGGAAGACCTTGGCCGACGACGACTCCTGGCAGGACGGGCATTCGGCCTCCATCGGTGACTGCAACCGCAACAAGCTCCAGGTCACGATCGGCATCATCCGCCTGTCCCTGAGCAAGCAAAAGGAGGTACGTGGCCCCGTCTTTGCGGGCGAGTTGCTCATCGACCCCGTTTTTCTGGCCAAGAGAAAAAAACCAGTTGCCTTTCAGCCCTTCAGCTCCTTCCCACCCGCCATCAAGGACTTGGCTCTGGTAGTGGATGGAGCGGAACCTGCCGAAGCGGTCAGGAAAGCGGTCGAGAGAGTGGCCACCGAGGTCGGTTCCGGCGCATTCGAGGTGGGTCCGGTATCCATTTTCGACCTTTTTGAAGGAGAGGGCCTTCCAAAGGGTAAAAAGAGCGTAGCCTGCTCCATGCGCCTGCGGGCTCCCGACCGCACCCTGAGCGAAAAGGAAGTGAACGAGGCTTTCGACTCGATCGTCGAGAAGATACAGGCTGAAACCCCATACGAACTAAGGCAGTGAAATGAGCGGGCAAAACGAAATGGACATAGACTACGTCTCGAACCTCGCCCGGATCGAACTGACGGCCGCGGAGCGGGAAAAGTTCCAGGGACAGCTCGGCGACGTCCTCAAGTATTTTGAAAAGCTCCAGGAGGTCGACGTGGAAGGGGTCGAGCCCACGGCCCATGCCTTTCCCCGCTACAACGTCTGGGATGAGGACGAGCCAAGGGAGGGCCTACCTCTGGAATCCGTCCTTCGCAATGCCCCCAAGTCCCGCAACGACCAGGTCGTCGTCCCCAAGGTGGTCGAGTAGCGCTCAACGATCATGAACCCGAATTCTCTCATTGCCAAGACCGCGACCGAGTTGGGGCGGGACCTCGAGTCCGGGGCCTGCAAGGCCGAGGAGATCGCCGCCGCCTACCTCGAACGCATCGAGCAAGTCGACGGCAAGGTCCACGCCTTTCTCCATCGCGACGATGAGAATTTCCTCGCCCAGGCCCGGGCTTCCGACGAAAGAAGGGCCAAGGGAGAGACCCTCGGGCCCCTGGATGGGGTTCCCGTTTGCCTCAAGGACGTCATCTCGGTGGAGGGTCAGCCACTTACCGCGGCGAGCAGGATTCTCGAAAACTACGTCTCGCCCTACGATGCAACCGTCACGCGTAAGCTGAAGGAAGCCGGCGCCGTCATCGGCGGACGGCTGAACCTCGATGAGTTCGCCATGGGGTCATCAACAGAGAACTCGGCCTACGGTCCGACCCGCAACCCCTGGGACCTGGAACGAGTTCCCGGCGGGAGCAGCGGTGGAAGTTCCGCCGCCGTGGCGGCCCGGGAGGCCCCGCTCACCCTCGGCTCGGATACCGGCGGATCGATCCGTCAACCGGCCTCGCTTTGCGGCGTGGTCGGCATGAAACCGACCTACGGAATGGTCTCCAGGTACGGCCTGGCCGCCTTCGCCTCCTCTCTAGACCAGATCGGCCCATTCTCCCAGACCGTGGAGGACGCCGCCCTTCTCCTCGAGACGATTTCCGGGCATGATCCGCTCGACTCCACTAGCTACCCCACGGAAGTACCGTCCTATTCACGGGCCCTGCGTGAGGATACTTCCCCCTGTACCCTCGGCCTGCCCAAGGAATTTTTCGGCGAGGGCATGGACGACGAGGTCCGCCAAGCGGTGGAAAAAGCGATCGATTTCTTCAAGACGGAGGGCTACGAGATCGTCGAGGTTTCCCTGCCTACAACCGATCTCTCGGTTCCCGTGTACTACGTCGTCGCTACCGCGGAGGCATCCTCCAACCTCGCCCGCTACGACGGCATCCGCTACACTTCCCGCAGCGAACGGGCCGAGAATGCGGTCGACGTCTATGCCAAGAGCCGGGGGGAGGGCTTCGGCGAGGAGGTCAAGCGGCGCTGCATCCTCGGTGCCTACGGCTTGAGCAGCGGATACTACGACGCCTACTACCTTAGGGCCCAAAAGACGCGTACCCTCATCAGGCAGGACTTCGACCGCGCTTTCGAGAAGGTCGACGCCATCCTGACCCCCACCTCCCCGACCCCGGCCTTCAAGTTCGGGGAAAAGAGCGAAGACCCCATCTCGATGTACCTGAGCGACGCCTATACAATTTCCACCAACCTAGCCGGCCTGCCCGGCATATCGGTCCCCTGCGGCTTTACCGAGGCGGGCTTGCCCATCGGTCTCCAGCTGATCAGCAAGGCCTTTGAGGAAAGCCATCTGCTGGCCGTTGCGCACGCCTACGACCGCGAGCATCAATTCGGAAGGAGGGCCCCCGAGCTGGGTTAACGGCATGGAATACGAAGCTGTCATGGGTCTGGAGGTGCACGTCCAGCTGGACACCAAGTCCAAGATGTTCACCCGTACCGGCACCGGTTTCGGAAAGGATCCCAATACCCTGACCGACCCCGTCGTTCTCGGGCTTCCCGGGGCCCTGCCCGTGATGAACCGGGAGGCCATCGAGAAATCCATCAAGGTCGGTCTTCTCCTCGGTTGCAAGATCGCGGAGGTCTGCAAATGGGACAGGAAGAATTATTTCTACCCGGACATGCCCAAGAACTACCAGATTTCCCAGTTCGACCAGCCTATTTGCGAGGGCGGTGAGGTGGAGATCGAGCTACCCGGTGATTCCCCCGCCGTTATGGGAAATCACCGGATGGTCGAGCTGACTAGGATTCACCTCGAGGAGGACGTAGGCAAGCTTACCCACTACGAGACCGACAGCCTGGTCGACTACAACCGGGCCGGATCCCCTCTCCTCGAAATCGTGAGCGAACCTGACCTGTTCTCGCCCGACGAGGTCTTCGCCTACTTGACCTCCCTGAGAAACTCCCTTGTCTCGGCAGGTATTTCGCCCTGCGACATGGAGAAGGGCCAGCTCAGGTGCGATGCCAACGTAAGCATCCGCCCGGTCGGATCTTCAGAGCTTGGAACCAAAGTCGAACTGAAGAACCTCAACACCATTTCCGGAGTCAAGCAAGGGGTCGAGTACGAGATCAGGAGGCAGACCAAGGCCCTTGAGAACGGGGAGGAAATCTTTCAGGAGACGAGAAGATGGAACCCCGAGGAAAAGCGCACCTCCTCGATGCGCTCAAAGGAAATGGCCCATGATTACCGGTATTTTCCAGATCCCGACCTCATGCCGGTCAAGATCGACCCGGAATGGGTCGAGCGCGTACGGCTGGAACTTCCCGAAAAGCCCTTCGACAAACAAAGACGGTACTTGGCGGAGATGAACCTGCCTTATTCCGCCACCTCGGCTCTCTGCGGGGACCGCCCCCTTTGCGAATACTTCGAGAAAGTCGCCGGCCTGACCGAGGACCCCGTCAAGTCCGCCAACTGGGTCGTCAACGACCTCCTGAGGGAACTCTACCAGGCCCGCAAGGACGCAGGAGAGGAAGAAGCCGCATCCATCACGGACTGTCCGCTCTCCCCCGAGGGACTGGCCGAGCTGATCACCCTGATCGAGAAAGGCGCGGTTTCCAACAACGTAGCCAAGGAGCTTTTCCCGGAAATGTTCGCAACCGGAAAGTCGGCCGGCGACCTGGTTGCCGAGAAGGGCCTGGAAATGAAATCCGACGGGGATGAGATAGAGGCCCTCTGTGCCAAGGCCATCGCGGACGACCCCGACGCGGCCGCGAAATTCAAGGGGGGCAAGGAAGGAGCCATCAATGCCCTAAAGGGATCGGTCATGAAGGCAACCCGCGGTCAGGCCAACCCCAGAGTCGTGGACGAGACCCTCCGCCGCCTTCTGGCTGAGTGAAGATCGGGAATCCACCTACATGAGAATGCTTCAGCCTACTATCGCTAATTGAGATCCAGTCTCAGTTTCAGCTTTCAATTATTTTTCAAACAAATTAGGATGGAAAGCTAACTATCGTGATTATGAATTTCCCGCCACTCGTTGCCCGGAATATCTTTCCTTGTCTGGTCCTGTGCATGCCCTTGGGCGCCCAGGTCAAGGAGACTCACAAGATCGTGGAGGAATGGGTCCAAACCAAGCTGCTCATTTCCGAGGAATCAACTAAATGGAAATCGGAGAAGGCCGCCTTGACCGACTTGGATAATGCCCTGACTCGTGAAGTCGAGGAACTCGACAAGAGTCTCAAAACGTTCCAAAACGAGGAAACAACCATTGAGGAAGAGCGGATCAAGCTAACGGCCCGCAAGGAGGAAGCGGAAGACTCAACCCGAAAGCTCTTTGAGGAACTGGAGGATTTACGGGCCGAAATCGACTCGATCATGCAAATCCTTCCGGCTCCTCTCAGCGAAAAGCTGGCTCCATTCCGGGAAAAACTCGGAGAACCGGAAGAAGAACCGGATCTACCCCTGCGCAAAAGGCTGGAGATTGCCGTTTCGATCCTGCAGTCGGTGCATCTCTTCAACCGTTCCGTCACCATGGAAAGGATCGAGTTCACCCTCGACGAAGACAAGTCGAGGGAATTTCTCGTCCTATATTTTGGGCTAGGCGCGGCCTACTTCGTGAACGAGTCGGGAACGATCGCGGGATACGGAGAACCCGGGACGGATGGATGGGAGTGGACCCGAGATGATTCCTTGGCCTCGGAAGTCTCGGCAGGCGTGGACTTGATGAAGAACCGGGCCCTTCCGCGCTTTCTGGAGTTGCCTCTACCTGCTCCTGAAAGGATTGAGCGATGAAGCCGTTCCTTCCGTCACTCCTGCTTTCCCTGGCCGTCCTTGCCGGCGGAGCCTCGGGGCAAACCATCCAGCAAGCCAAGGCCTCCGCCGAACAGGACCTTAGGTCCGCCATACGTGAACTGGGTCAATTACGGGCCAAGATCGAGGGAGAAAAAATACCCCTTGCGAAAAAAGTGGCCGAGCTCGAGCGCGAGGCGGCTGGCAAAAGACGCGAACTGGACCGCAAGCTGCGCCTGCGCGACAACCGGGATGCAAGCCTTATTCAGCTCAAGGAGGAAGTCCGGGAGAATGAAAGCCAACTGGATCAAAGTCTCAGGCTGCTCCAGGACTACGCCCGCAGTTGGAGGCAAAGCTCCCCTCCTGCCGAGCAGGAGCTTTGGAAAACCCCTATAGCGGATGCCTTGAAGAAGGCGGGCAAGGGAAGAGCAAGCCGACTTGGAGCCTACCTGCAGATCACTTCACTCTCTACCCAGGCAATCCGTCAATATTCAGGCGGTATGATCTTTCCGGGCAACGCCATCATTCCTCCCGAAGGCTCGCGTGAGGACGGTCATTTTCTTGCCCTCGGGCCAGTGCTCTTTTTTGCCGGCGAAAACGGGAAGGCAGGCTTCGTCGAGCGAACCATCATTGGAGCAAGCGAAGCCCAGGCCGACCTTACGGTCGAGTCCGTCGCAAGAATAGAGCCCTCAAGGCTCCTTCCCACCCCAGAGGATACGGCCGGCCTCATCTCTCTTGCCCTTCAGGCCGATTATGCCGAAGTCATTACCCTTCCGCTGGATCCCAGCATGGGCAAGGCCCTCATCATGGAAGGAGGGGAACTTACCCCCCTCGAGGAATTGGAAAAAGGCGGAATCTGGATCTATCCGATCATTTTCTTTGCAGGTCTTTCCCTCCTAATCGCCCTCTTCAAGACCCAGCAGATCGTCTTTATCTCAACGCCAGGGAAGGCCCCATCACTCTCCGGCAGATACCGCGGGCCCTTTGAGGTTCTCCGCAAGACGGCTCAGGCCTACAAGGGCAAGCAGTACGAGATTCTTGAGGAAATCCTTTACGAGACCATCATCGACGTACAGGTCAAGCTGGAGAAGGCCCTTCCCCTCGTGGCCGTCACCGCCGCCACCGCACCCCTGCTCGGCCTGCTGGGAACCGTTACTGGAATGATCGACGTCTTCAGGCAAATCACGAATTTCGCCAACCCAGAGAATAGCGAATTGGCCCGCGGGATCTCCGAGGCCCTCGTCACTACGAAGTTCGGCCTGATCACCGCCATCCCCTCCCTCATCGCCCATGCCCTGCTCTCCAGGCGCGTGCAGGGCCTCGTCTCCGCCATGGAAAGCTTCTCCGCGAGGCTCGTTCACCTCAAGAAGAACCAACCCGAGGAAGATGAGGAGGAAGATGGAAGTGATTCTTGAGTTCTGGAAGGAGGCAAGCCTGGCTTGGGAAAAGGGAGGCTTCCTAATGCCCGTCCTTGGGTTGCTTTCCCTCTACACCTATTACCTCGCATTCGATCTATGGCTGAGGCTCCGAACGGTCATTCCTTCCGATCTAAAGGCGTTCCCGCGCGAAAAGTGGGATGCCTTCGAGGGAGGAGGCCGGGTAGACGGCATCATGAGGTACTGCATGGACGACCTCGGCGACGCCAAGGAAACGAGAAAGAAATTCGATCAAATCCGGTCCGGAGACTCCTCTTACCTAAACCGAAGGCTGCGCTTCCTAATGGTTCTGGCTACCTCCGCCCCCCTCATCGGTCTTCTCGGGACGGTCGTGGGCATGCTGCGGACCTTCGATGGGCTGAGCATGCAGGACAGTTACAAGATGGACACGGTGGCCAGCGGAATTTCCCAAGCCCTCGTGACGACCCAGACGGGGCTTCTGGTTTCGATCCCCGCCCTAGCCTTCATTCACCTGCTGCAAAGGCGCAAGAAAGCTTGGCTCACTTGCATAAACAGGCTTGAAAGCCTTTCCATGAGGCAAGTTTCCTCCGCTTCCAACCCCTCATGAGCCTGCGAAGAAGAAGCCTCGATGAGGAAGCTAGCGAGTCGATCAACGTCTCCCCCCTGATCGACGTGGTGTTTATCCTTCTGATCTTCTTTATCGTATCCGCAACCTTTGTTACGGTGCCTGGAGTCGAGGTTAAGCGGCCCGAGGCCAGGACCGCACAGTCGCTTCAGAAAAACTCCGTCCTTTTCGCTATCTCCGAGCGGGATGAGATTTTCCATGCGGGCGCCAGGGTGAGCCTCGAAGAAATTCCCCGCCTCATAGAAACAGCCAGCAAAAATCGTCCCAAGCCGGTCGTCATTCAGGTCGACCAATGGGCCGATGCATCCCTTATGTCCAAGGTGGTTGCGAAGGCCCGCAGGAACGCCCCCTCGGTATCGATCGCCACCCGCAAGTCCCGATGATAGTCAAGAGGCATAGCCCCAAAACAGAGGAAGCCGAGATCAACGTCTCGCCCCTCATCGACATGGTCTTCATCCTGCTCATTTTCTTTATCGTGGCGACCTCCTTCGTGAACGAGATCGGGATTTCCCCAAAGCACAAGGACTCGACCCAGACCATCTCCGACTCCCCGCCCCTCTCCTTCGAGCTTCCGGGCTCCGGCCGGATCACCCGCAACGGCTCCCTCATCCAGTTGGCCGAGATCGCACCCATTGTCAGGACCGCATCCTCCGGCGAAAGTCAATCCGTGCTGGTCAAGGTTTATCCCGGTGCCAGGGCGGGACTGGCTACCCAGGTAATGGACCGTGCTCTCTTGGGAGGAGCCAAGGCGGTCAAGCTAACACCCATGGCTAGATGAATGCCTCCGCTCCAGGCTGGATACCCGGCGTCGGCAAGGAACGCATCCGCGGAGCGGGCTGGAAAAGCCTTTCTTTCGCCCTGCTCGTAACCCTAGGCCTCTTTTGCCTGATCCCACTTTCCGAGTTCATCCGCCGGACCGATGAGTGGCTCGTGCGCGAAGTCGAAGCAGTTTCGTTTACACCGCCGCCACCCCCCAAGACCGAAATGGAGAAGGAAGTCGAAAAGGAAGCCTTGACCGAGCCGGTTCTGCCAAAGTTGGCCGAGACGCCACCCAACCTCGACGTCGACCTCATGGCGGCGACCCTCGACGTTGGGCCCGGCGACTTCAAGGCCGCCTTCTCACTGGCCACCTACAACCCCGCCCCCGACGGGTTCGGAGACCAGCTGATCTTTGCCCTGCACGAACTGGACAAAACGCCTGGAATCCTCAAGAGGGGTTCCCTATCCTATCCTCCCAGGCTCAAGAGAAAAGGCGTGGAGGGGGAAGTCAAGTTGCTCGTGCTGATCGACGAAAAAGGCAACGTCAAGGTTCTGGAAGTCGTTTCCTCTTCCCATCCGGACTTCATCGAGCCCTCGCGTAAGGCCGCCGAAAACTCGGTTTACGAGCCACCGACCAAAAACGGGGAAAAGGTAAAGGTTCAGTTTTACCTACCCATACGCTTCACCCTTCTCGACTAATGAAGGCCTCATACTATCTTGTCCTTGTTTTTCCCTGCCTTTGCGCCGTGGGCTTCGCTCCCGATCCTTCCCTAACGAAGGATTTCTGGAACAGCCCCCAGTTCGTGAGCAGCTTCATGGGGAGCTATGGTTTCCGCAGTGAAATCGAGCCCCGCATCAGCAAGAGCGAGCAATTCCTGCTCCGGGAAGTGGTGGCCAAGTCCGAGAACCAGCTCAAGGAGGCGATCGTCTATCTCGAGTCGAAGATCAATGCCAAGAGCAGCGCCGCAATCGATTTCGCGCTCGCTACCATGTACTACCAGGACGGACGTCTATCCATATCCGCCCAGACTTACGAGAAGGCCTTGCGGAAATTCCCTTCCTTCCTGCGGGCCCGCAAGAACCTCGGATTCGTCTACCTTAGCCTGGGAAGCCTGCAGAAAGCGGGCGAAAGCCTGGCGCAAGCCATTAGCCTAGGGGATAGCGAAGGAGTAACCTACGTGGCCCTCGGCTACTGCCATCTCTCCCTTGGGCGCTTCCTGGCCGCCGAGAACGCCTACCGGATGGGCATACTCCTCTTTCCCGAGAGCAAGGATGCCCGCAACGGCCTGGTCAACTGCCTCCTCTCGACCGGCCGTTACCCGGAATCCCTCGCACTGTTGGACGAATTGATCGAGAAGGACCCGGAAAACGACTTCTGCCACTACGCCCGGGCATCCGCGCTCCAGGGAATGGACCGTGAAAAAGATGCCTTGGTCGCCCTCGAAACACTCAGAAGAATGGGTAAGCTCAAGACCGCAGGACTCGTGACCATCGGCGACCTCTACCATAACCTCGGATTGTACGACCTCTCCCTCTCAAGGTATCAGGAAGCCCTCGACAACAAGCAAAAGCTTTCCCTTTCCCAATACGTACGGGTGGCCCGCATTCTCATTCAAAGAGGTTCCTACGAGGACGGCTTCGCCTACCTGCGGAAAATCGAGCGGGCCTTTGGAAAAACCTTCTCCACGGAGGACAGAAAGGAAGTCCTTCTCCTTCAGGCCGAAGTCCTCAAAGCCACCGGCAAACAGAGTGAGGCGGTCAAAATGCTTCGCCAGGTCGTGGAATTCTATCCTCTCGAGGGCAAGGCCCTCTTCCTGCTGGGGCAACATGCCTGGGACGAGAATGACCACGCCCGGGCTTCTCTCTTCTTCGAGAGAGCCGCCAAGGTAAAGGAATGGCAAGTGCGGGCCTTGATCGAGCATGCCCGCATGAAGGTCTCCGTCCGAGAATACGACGAATCCATTCGCCTCCTGCAGGAAGTACAAGCCATCGATCCTCAGCCCCGCATCGACCGCTACATGCAGTCCATCCAAAACCTCGTCCTGAGCTCTCGCATTCAGCCCTAGGGCATCCGAAATTACTTGCAACGCATCAACGCATCATGATATGTTGATGCGTTTATGGCAAAAGGAAAATCCATAAGGGAATTCCTCGAGGCGGGAAAACCTCTCTTCTCGGTAGAGTTCTTTCCACCCCAGGATGAAGCCGGCGGGGAAAGGATACTGGCAACTGCCAAGAGCTTGACTCCCCACCAGCCCGACTTCGTATCGATCACTTATGGGGCCGGAGGCGGGACTAGGGCAACGACTATGCGCTATGCCCGGATCCTCCGCGAGGAACATGGCTTCGAGGTCATGCCGCACCTGACCTGCGTCGGGCATACGCGGGACGAGCTCCTGGAGATTCTGGACGACTTCGCGGAGGCGGGCTTTTGCAACGTTATGGCCTTGCGCGGAGACCCACCCAAAGGCGAAACCGAGTTCAAGGCCGTCCCAGGGGGACTGAGGTATGGTTCCGATCTGGTTGCCCTGGTCAGGGAGCGTTTCCCTCATTTCGGAATCGGGGTCGGCGGCTATCCCGAGAAGCACCCGGAGGCTCCGGACATGGCCACCGACTTGTCCCATTTAAAGACCAAGGTGGATGCAGGGGCGGATTTCATTACCACACAGCTTTTTTTCGACAACCGGGACTATCTCGCTTTCGTAGCCTCCTGCCGGAAATCGGGAATCGAGATCCCCGTGCTGCCCGGCTTGCTTCCCGTCTTGTCGCTCGGGCAAGTGAAGAGATTCTGCGACATGTGCGGGACGAGCATACCCGGGGGCCTGCGGCGGAAACTGGAAGCCGAAGACAAGAAGGACCAGCCCGAGATCGGTGCCCGCTGGGCCCTCGAACAGGTCAGGGGCCTGCTGAGGGAGGGAGCTCCGGGCTTCCACCTCTATGCCCTCAACCAATCCGCTTCCACTCTCGCCATCCTGGAAGGCCTCAAGGGGGACTGAGGATCACATTCCCGAGACCTCGGTGATCTCGGCCTGCTTTTTCAAGCCGTCAAGAAATTCATCGAAGACCTTATCCTTTCGTCTCTCGAGGAGGTACTCCGCGACTTGATCAGATACTTCCTCGAAAGGAGTAACCTCAGGCTCGGTCCGCTCATGCAGAAGGATCAGGTGCCAGCCGAACTGGGTAAGCACGGGCTCGCTCATCTGCCCGGGCTCGAGGGCAAATACGGCTTTCTCGAAGGGAGGGACCATCCGGCCTTTGCCGAAAGTGCCCAGGTTCCCGTCGTTCTGGGAATCGTCCGACTCACTGCGGGCCAACTCCGAAAAATCCTCTCCGCCCTCGATCCGGGCCCGCAACAACATGATTTCGTCTCTCGCGGCCTCAAGCTCCTCTTCGGAGGAACCCTTCTTGAGGATATGAGAGGCCGTGACCATGGACTCGGCCGTAAACAGGTCGGGACGTGAATCGTAATACTTTCGGGCTTCCTCTTCAGTAACGGGATCGCATTTCGATTCTTCCTCCAGAAGACGGTTGAACTGAATCTGGCTTGTGATTTCGCGACGAAGGTCGTCCTGGCTCTTGATGATCGGGTGCCGGCCCTTATCAAGGCCCTTCTTGCCTCCGTTCTGCCTGAGCCATTGCTTCACCCCCTTGCTGACCTCCACGGGATCCACCTCGTATTTCCTCCTCTTGCTTTCCTGGGCCATAAGGGCCTGGTCGACCAACCGGTCTCGGGCCAGGTCGAGGGCCGCCATCTGGACGACTTCACGGGGTTTCCCGGGCATTCCGCGGGCGACGTTCTCGAAGAGGGCTTCCGCCTGTCTCTCGATCGCCCAGTCTGGAATCACATGGTCATTAACTTTAACGGACATTCGCCCATTAATACTTTGATTTTTTTCGATGCCAAGAAGGAAGCGATGCTACGACGAATCCGCCCGAACCGCCAAAAGGTTTGACCCCGTAAATTTCCGGTGTAAACCTTATGTCGTTGAAACGATCTCCCAGGCAATGAGCAATCCATACCAGGAAACTTGGTCAAGATTTTCGGAGTTTCTGTCCGAGAAGGGCCTTCGCATGACCGACCAGAGAAAGAGCATCGTCGGAGCCCTCTTCAGCCAAGACGCTCATTTCACCGCCGACGACCTCCTCAAGGACGCCCAGAAACTGGATGAAACCGTATCACGGGCCACCCTTTACCGCAGCCTCCCTCTGCTCGTGGAAAGCGGGATCATCCGAATGGTCGACGTGGGTCAGGACAACAAGTTCTACGCCCTCAACAGCCAGTCGGAAAACTTCAAGGCCCAAGTCATCTGCTCGGACTGCAACCGTATCGAGGACATTGATGCCCCCTTCATGGAATGGTACGGCAAGTCGGTCTCAGAGAAACTGGGGCTCAAGGTGAAGGACCAGCGCCTTCAGGTACAGGCGGAATGCCCGGACTTCCGCAAGTCCGGAAAATGCTCCAAGGAAAGCTAGTCCCGTCATGATCAAGGCAACCACGGAAGCGCCTCCGCTTCAGGTTTTCCGTCAATCGGCGGATTCGGTCGTATTGAACTCCGAGCAGAATGAAATCGTCAGGCTCAAGGAGGAAGCCAACGCGGTTCTTCTTTGCCATAACTACCAGATCGAAGCCATTCAGCAAGTCGCCGACTACGTCGGGGATTCTCTTGGCTTGGCCCGTCAGGCCGCCGAGACGGATGCCGACGTCATCGTATTCTGCGGGGTGCACTTCATGGCCGAGACAGCCAAGATCCTCAACCCCGCAAAGAAGGTCCTCCTGCCCGATCTCAATGCGGGTTGCTCTCTTTCCGATTCCTGCCCTGCCGAGAAACTCGCCGCCTACAAGGATGAGAATCCGGACCTCTACGTCGTGGCCTACGTCAACTGCTCGGCGGCGGTGAAGGCCTTGAGCGACGTCATCTGCACAAGTGGAAACGCCATGCAGATCGTTGGCAAGGTTCCAGAGAACAGGGAAATCCTCTTCGTTCCCGATCAAAACCTCGGCCAATGGGTCAGTGCCCAAACGGGACGCCATATGCGTCTTTGGCCGGGCAGCTGCTACGCCCACGTTCTTTTTACCAAGGAATCGATCGAGCGCTGTCGACTGGAGTACCCCAATGCCCCCGTGGTCGCCCATCCCGAGTGCGTGGATTCGGTGCGCGACCTTGCCGACGAGGTTTGCAGCACCGAGAAAATGGTCGGTTTCTGTAGGGATCACCCGTCGGAAACCTTTATCATCTTGACCGAGACCGGAATGATGCACCGCCTCACCAGAGAACTGCCCGAGAAGAGCTTCGTGGTAGGTCCAACAAGCTACTGCGCCTGCAACGACTGCCGTTTCATGAAGATGAACACCCTCCCCAAGCTTCTTTCCTGCCTGCAGCAACAAGGACCCGAGATCATCCTCGACGATCAGCTGATCGAGCAAGCCAAGCTTCCCATCGAGCGCATGCTCGAGTGGAGCTAGTCGCCCCCGTCAGGATTTTTTCAACTAGCAAAGGGTTGGGATTGCCTCTAGCTTGCCCTCAGTTCCCATGAGGATTTTCGGTTACCGGACAGCTGCTTTCGTTTTCTCGGCTCTCAACGCGGGCTTTCCCCTCTCCGCCCTGGAATCCCTCAAGTTCAACCGCGACGTCCGGCCCATCCTCTCGGATCATTGCTACGCCTGCCACGGCCCGGACGAACGTTCCAGGGAAGCGGAGCTTCGCCTCGACAAAAGGGAATCCGCCCTTGGAACGAACCTAATCGGAGCCGCCATCGTTCCGGGCAAGCCGGAACTGAGCGAACTGGTCTTCCGCATCGAGAGCGACGACGAGGAGGAACTGATGCCTCCCCCCAAACTACATAAACCATTGAGTGTGCAGGAAAAGAAAATCCTCGTAAGATGGATTGCAGAGGGAGCCGAATACGAGAAACACTGGTCCTTTGAGGGACTCCAAAGCCCAACGCCGCCCAAACCCGGACTTTCCGCCAAAGTCGTCAACCCCATCGATTCCTTCGTCTTCGGGCAACTGGAGAAACAGGGACTGGAACCCTCCTCCCCAGCCAACCGCGAAACCTTGATCAGGCGCGTGACACTCGATCTTACCGGGCTTCCTCCTTCCCCGGAGGAAGTCGTTGCCTTCACGAGGGACAAGGAGGCAAAGGCCTACGAGCGCCTGGTCGACCGTCTCATGGAGACCACAGCCTATGCAGAGCGAAGGGCGCAGGATTGGCTCGACCTGGCCCGCTATGCGGACACAAGAGGCTTTGCCGACGACAAGACGCGAAACGTTTGGCCCTGGCGGGACTGGGTGATCCGGGCCATCGACCAAAATATGCCCTTCGACCAGTTTACCATCGAGCAATTGGCCGGGGACATGTTGGCCGACCCCACTCCCGAGCAGCTGCTGGCAACCGGTTTTCACCGCAATGCCCCGCAAGCGAGGGGAATGACCTATCCTGTGGAGGAATACCGCATTAAGGGGGTGATCGACCGCGTCAACGTAATCGGACGAGTCTGGCTTGGGCTCACATTGGACTGCGCCGAGTGCCACGACCACAAATTCGACCCGATTACCCAGCGGGACTACTACTCCGTCGTGGCCCTCTTCAACAACGTCGAACACAGCGGTTCCGGCTTCGGTCAGGGAGGACCGACCCTCAAGTACAAGCTTCCCAAAAAGATCGAGGAGCCAGACAAAGCCTTTGAGCGCCAGAGGTTGCAAAGAGCTCTTGCCCGCGCCCGCAAAGAGCTTCCCGAGCCTTCCTTGATCAAGAACGAACAGGTGATCGGAAAATGGGACGAGCCGACCGTCTTGAAGGATCCTGAAAAGTATGCCCTCACGGGTAATCTCACCATATCCGCAAAAATTCGTACGAGGCAACCGGTTGCCGATATCGTCTCTAAGTACGATTGGCGGGGCAAGCAGCGCAGTTACGTCTTCGGCATAGGAGGGGAAGCGGACCGGGACGGCATACCGGGGCATCTATTCTTCTGGGTATCCTCTCGGGCGGAGACCTTTAACGGGATAACCGTCTACGGCAGTCAGCCGATCAACGACGGCGAGGAGCGTCAAGTGGCGGTCGAGTTCGCGGCCGGCAAGTCGGTCCGCCTTTTCGTCGATGGGATCGAGGACAAAGCCGTCCGCTTGAAGGGAAAGGTTCCCTCCTTCATTGCCAAGTCGGATCGCCCTCTCGCCATTGGCTCGGGGTACGACGGCAGTCCGGGTGCAACTGCCTACCGCTTCGAAGGGGAACTATCCGAAGTTCGGATCAGCGACCGGGCTCTTGGTGATGAACTTTCTATCGGACGTGCCGGCGATAAGGTGGCTGCCCTCCGGGATGAGCTGCGCAAACTGGATGGGCCTGAGAGTTCGCAGGAGACGGTCGATGCCGTCCCCATCATGCGCGAACGGGCCAAGCCGCGCGAAACCTACGTGCACGTCCGGGGAAATTTCCTCAACAAGGGAAAGCAAGTGGCTCCCGCAGTCCCCAAATTCTTCGAGATTCCCCAAAGCTTTCAGCCCCGCAACCGTCTGGAGTTCGCCCGCTGGCTGGTGAATGGCAAAAACCCGCTTGTCGCCCGGGTCGTAGTGAACCGATTTTGGCAGTCCTACTTCGGCCACGGCTTGGTCCGCACCCCGGACGACTTCGGAGCCCAGGGCACCCCTCCCACACACCCCCGGTTGCTCGACTGGCTGGCCAGCGAGTTCGTCCGGAGCGGGTGGGACTCGAAACACATTCATCGCTTGATCGTAACCTCAGCCACCTATAGGAAATCCGCCCGCATTCTCCCCGGGACCCTCAAAACGGACCCCGAAAACCTTTGGCTCTCCCATATGCCCCGCGTCCGTTTGCCGGCGGAGCAAATTCGCGACCAGGCCCTCGCCGTAAGCGGACTCCTTAATCAAAAAATCGGAGGGTCGCCCGTTTTTCCCGTTCAAACGGCTGGTTATTGGGAAAGGCGCGTATTGCCGGGAAAATGGAAGGAAAGCCCCGGTAAGGACCGATACCGGCGCACCATGTACACCTACTGGAGACGAATGGCCCTCCACCCCACCCTCGAATTGCTCAACGCTCCGGCCAGGGAAAACTGCGTGGTGCGCAGAAACGTCTCCAACGTCCCGACTCAAGCCCTTGCCCTCCTCAACGACCCGATCTTCGTTGAAGCCCACTCCGCCTTCGCCCGCCGGTTGCTTCGCGAGGTGAAGAACGACACCGGCAAGCGACTGGACCGGGCCTTCCGGTTGGCCCTCGGAAGGTTGCCCGACCAGAGCGAACGGAAGGCCTTCCTCCGCTTTCTGGAAGAACAAGTCGAGGATTTGGCCAAGGACGAACAGGCCGTCCGCAAAATCGCCGGTGAGCGCGAGCTTGCAGCCTGGACCTTGGCCTGCAGCGTATTGCTCAACCTGGACGAGACCATTACCCGACCATGATCCCTGACCTCGATCCATCCGTTCTCGACGCAATGGCCCGCAGGACTTTCCTAAGGAACTCGGCTATGGGTCTGGGCTCGATCGCCCTAGCCGACATGCTCCGGGCCGGGGACGGCGGAATCATCAACGACCTGCACCATACGCCACGGACCAAGCGGGTCATTTTTCTCTTCATGGCCGGCGGGCCCTCCCATGTCGATTTGTTCGACCCCAAGCCCAAGCTCAAGGAGATGGATGGGAAGAAAATCCCACCCCACCTGCTCAAGGATCATCAAAGCTTCGCCCTCATCCGCGGCTTGCCCGCCCTCAAGGGTTCTCCCTACTCCTTTTCCAAGCATGGAAAATCCGGAACGGTCATCTCCGAACTGATGCCCGAACTTTCCAAGGTCGCGGACGACCTGACCGTCATCCGCTCCATGAAAACCACTACCAACGTGCATGACCCGGGGGTGAACATGATGAATTGCGGCTCCGTGTTGTTCGGGCGCCCGACCTTGGGGGCCTGGCTTTCCTATGGCTTGGGTTCGGAAAACAAGAACCTGCCCAGCTACGTAGTATTGACCTCGGGACCCACAAAAGGTTCGCAACCCCTCCTCCAGAGCTTCTGGGGAAATGGTTTCCTAGAATCCAAACACCAGGGGGTTCCCTTTCTCAAGGGCCCCGAACCAGTGCTCTACCTGAACAACCCCGACGGCATATCATCGGGGCGCCGGCGCCGGCAACTCGACTTGATGGAGTGGATGAACCGACGCCACCATGAAGAAGTAAACGATCCGGAAATCCTCTCCCGCATCGCCTCCTACGAGATGGCCTACCGCATGCAATCGAGCGTCCCGGAGCTAACCGACCTGAAGTCGGAATCCACCAAGACCCTCGAGGCATACGGGGCGGACCCCTCCACCTCATCCTTCGCCAATAATTGCCTGCTCGCCAGGCGTCTGGTCGAGCGCGACGTCCGATTCGTTCAACTGTACGACCGAGGATGGGATTCCCACACCGATATCGAGAAGCAGCACGGCCGGCAATGCCGTGGCGTAGACCGCCCCATCGCCGCCCTCATCAAGGACTTGAAGCAACGCGGTCTCCTTGAGGATACGCTGGTGATCTGGGGGGGCGAATTCGGGCGTACCCCTGTCGCCCAGGTTTCGGGTAAAACCTATGGACGCGACCATCATCCTCACGGTTTCACCATGTGGATGGCGGGAGGCGGCCTCAAACCCGGCCTAACCTACGGGAAGACCGATGAATTCGGTTATCACGTCGCGGAGAACGTCGTGCGCGTTCGGGATCTGCACGCCACCATCCTGCACTTGCTGGGCATCGACCATCACCGTTTCAAATACAAGTTCAAGGGCCTTGATCTGGGATTGACCGGGGTGGACCCTTCCCGGGTAGTCAAGGAACTGCTCGCCTAGCTCACTCCTGGCTTTCCGAAATCACGATGGCGACCTTTTTGCCATCGACGTTCATGATCACCTTGAGGGGAAAGGCGCCGTCGGGAACGGCCGAGGAAACGAATTTGGCGCTGTCGGCGTTGTAGTTGATCCAGGAAGGGAGCGGTGCACCGGACTCGAGGGTAATCTGGAGACCTGAACCTGAGCTGGAGACGAGGGTGGAAATCTCATCGGGCAACCCGAAGGAAAAGCCCGTACCCGCAACCGCCGTGCCTTGGGGAATGGTCACCGCGACGATCCCCGTGGAAAAGGAATCGGGCCGGCTCACCATCTCGATCTTCAACCCAAGGTCATTATCCGATGCCGTAACCCCATCGGGGCTTGAGTCGGTTCCTCCGGCTGCAGGAGCCTGCAGGAGCGTAGTCTCCACCGAAACGGAGGTCGCCTCGCTGCTGACACCATACTTCACGCTGCCGTCAAAGGCGTCGGCCGTTCCGGAGGAAAGGTCCATCAGCTGAGCGGTGATGGATTCCTCCACCACAACCGTAGAGGCGGAAACCTCAAGCGGCGCATTCAAGGCGTTGAGCTCGGGAAGGACGTAGTTCGAGGCAAGGCCCGAGCCATCAGTCGCGTCAAGCAAGACGATGCTCGCAACGAAGTTGTCGGCGGTACCCACCACCCCATCCGGACCCGCCACACTTGCAACCGCAGCCGTCGCTCCCGAATAGCTCAGGGTCTCCCCCTCGACTCCCGTCTCGATGACGACACCATCACCCAGGCCCGTTTGACCGTTGAAGGTCTTTTCCGCGGAAAGGGAAACCTTCCTAGGCCTGATGGAAGCAATTGCGGTGGCCTGGCCCTGTACGTCGTAGTTGGCCAGGTCGGCCCCGGAGTATTGGCTGGAGAGGGTGACTACCTTGCCCGAGCCCGCCGATTTATCGGCAAACCGGCCCGTGGCTACGAAGGTCACTTCATCCCCGGAAACCAAGCCCGTCTTGAGGGCGGAAGTGACGTCCAGCTCAACCGATTGGTCGCCATCATACACCTTGTCCAGCGCCTTTACGCCGCTTATCGAGAGAGTCTTGGGCAGGATGGAGGCGAGCCCGGAGGCTTGGCCGGTAATGAGGTAGTTTCCGACGTCCGCTCCACCGTATTGATTGGCTAAGGCGACCGACTTGTCGACTCCCGCCTTGCGGTCCCCGAAAGTACCGGCGGAGTTGACCGTCACCTCGTCGCCGGGAACCAAGCCATCCCTCGTGGAAGAGGAAACGTCGATGGCGGCCGAAAGGCTGCCGTCATAGACCTTGTCCACGCCCTTAAGACCGGAAATCGAAAGAGCCTTGGGCGTTATGGAAGCCGTGTCCGAAGCCTGCCCGGTAATGTCGTAGTTGCCTACGTCGGAGCCTGTGTAGGTATGGGACAAAGATACGGTCTTGCCCGATCCAACATGCTTGTCGGAAAAGGTACCGGACGAGGAGACCCGGATGTCGTCCCCGGTCACCAAGCCGTTCTTGGCGAGGGCGGACAAATCGGTCCCGGCAACCAGGTTGCCGTCGTAGACCTTCCCCACAGCCCGTATTCCGGAGATGGATAGAGTTTTGGGGGTAATCGTGGCCTGGCCCGTGGTCTGCCCACTGATGACATAGTTGCCCGCATCGGCTCCAATGAATTGGTTCGTGAAGTTCACCGTCTTGCCCGCACCCACGTTCTTATCCGAAAAGGCTCCCGTGGACACGACGGAAACCTGATCCCCCGCTATGAGGCCGCTCTTGGTGGCGGCTGAATCGTCTATGGTGGCGGACGGACTTCCGTCGTAAACCTTGTCGTGGATGAGCAGGCCTGAAATCGAGAGACCTTTTGCCGTTATGGAGGCCTGGAGGATAAACGGGCTGGGAAGAAGGTAATTTGCCGCGTCCGACCCGCTCAGGGTATGGCCGGTCACCGCAACCGACTTGTTCAGGCCCACGTTCTTGTCCACGAAACTGGCCAAACCCGTTCCGCTCAGGCTTACGACGTCGGCCCCATGGCCGGAAATCGAAGCCGTGCCCGAAACCGCCACGGAGGTCGTTCCATCGTAGGTTTTCCCCGTCGCCGTGAGACCGGAAAAAGTGAGGAGCTTGGGGTTGACGACTAGCGTCCCCGAGCCGTCACCGACCGCATTGTAACCGAGGGCGGCCAAATTGTCGGAGTTGATCGGGTAGGATCCGGCCTGGATGCTCCCGGTGCTTGAGTCTACCCTGCCGGTGATCGAATAGACCGCTCCGTCTCCGTTGAAGGTACCGGCATACTGAAGGCCGGGCAGGGAATCCCCGTAGGCGGCGCTCAGCGACATGGTTTGAATGGTGGCAACCGGTCCTTCGCGGTATATGGCGTAGGAACCGTTTCCAAGCGGCGTGGTGAAGTTCGTTGCGCTCTCGTCGCTGTTGTATCGGAATCTTCCGGAACCCGAAGTCAGGTGTTCCGTCAGGCCTGTTGAGGTACTTACCTTGCCCGAATAGAGGGTAACACGCCCGCCACCGAGGCTCGAGATGGTGGGCGTACCGCTGATGATCAGGTCGCCACCCGTCGCCGTGCCGGCGGCAATGCTTCTGGCCGCGTTAAGGACGACCGAGGTAACGGTTGAGGTTCCAGAAGTAACGTTCTGGGATACCTCCAGGTTACCGAGCAAGGTAGCTATGGAAACGTCGCCGGCGGAACTGATGCCCGAAGGGTTGACGGTCCCAATTAAAAGATCGTCCGAATCGAGGTAGTCCAGGCTGTCCAAACCGCTTCCGGCCAAGACGTCGACGTCATTGCTTGTATGGTCGAGGGAAACGGCTCCGTCCAGCAGAGCCAAGCCGGTAGCGCGAAGATAGCCGCTTGGGCCGTCCTGAACTACTCCCGAGCCATCGAGGGAAATCGTGCTGCCGGCGGCCGTGAAGACCGTGTTGACGTCGATATTCGCCCCATAGACGGAGATCGGGCCGCTGATCGTGGCGGGCGTGGAAAGAAGAATGTTTGCATTATTGGTCGTTTTTCCAATCCGCAGGGAGGAAATCGTCGAGCCAAGGTCGAAGTTCCGGTAATCGAAGGGGGCGGAGAAGGAA
>DLRY01000041.1 GCA_002500665.1 Opitutia bacterium UBA7876 | reverse complement strand
CGCCGGGCTGAGGCGGAATTTCCGTGAATCGCCCACGCCTCCCGGCCCTTGAGCCCAAGCGAAGGAGGCCCCGAAGGTCAGCAAGGCCGGAAAGAGCAAAAAAGGGAAAAACTTGTTCATGCCACTATCCTTGAATGCAAAGTCCTCTCCGCGCAAGGTTCAACCTGCGGTTCACTCGAAAAAACGGCCCTCCATGTAGAGGTCGGCCCAGACCCACAAGGCCCCCCTGCCCCGCTCGAGGTTTCGCAACTCGATGGACTTGGCGTTCTCGAGGGTTCTCTTGAACTTCAGCCACTGGTCATACGCCCGGGCCGCCTTCCGAGGATCCTCGTCCTTGACCGACTCGGACTTCAAGCCTCTTACCCGGATGGTCACCGCCTCTCCAAAGAGCGGATGAACCCCGGGCAAGTCGGCCACGAAGGAGTTTCCGCTCAAGGTTTCCCGCAGGCCGTTTCCCTTGCTGATCACGAAACGCTTCGCAAAGGATCTTTCCCCCGGCGTTCCGACCGCAGGTCCAACCGCAGGCCTGGAGCAACTGGCCACGATCAGGCCGAGTAGGAAGAACAGCAGGCAAACGCTAGTCGCTTTCATTGCTCAGAAGCAAAAGCCCTAAACGGACAAGCCGCAAGTCAACACTTGTACCGGTTTCCACCCAGCCGACTATCTTCGCGCTTGTCTGAGCCTCCAGAAGTCCCTAGCTTGTTTTTATGCCGATTAACTCCAAGATCCCGGTGGTCGCCATAATCCTCCTTGTCGGAGCTCTTCAGCTTCAGGGGGAGCGTCATCCCAAGGAAGAATTCGGCAGGGCGATTTTCAACGCCTACCGAACCAACGACTTAGACGCCTTCATCGCAAATTCCATCTTCTCCCTCAATGAGACTACCTTCCGGGCCTTCCTCAAGGACGTCCGCAACCGGGAACTCAGGGAAAACCTCATCTCGCTGCACAAACTGTCCTTCCCCAAGGATGCCACCAACGAGCAGAAATGGGAGGAGGCCTTCAAACACAACTGGCGCGAACAATGGAGACACCTTGTGCGGAATTCGCGCAAGGAGATTCATGAGCAGGCCTTTTCCCCCGTGCTCGAGGGCGCCGCCCGCTACGACATCCAGTGGAAGACCACCAAACTTGTCGCCATCGAGGCCTTTCTGCCCGTTACATGGACCAACGTCGGGTTCAAGATCAAGGGTGACACCGATCTCGACCTCGGGGCGAGCAACCCGCGCACCTTCTTCGTGGACCGTGACCTCACCTACCGCCTTCGGCTCGACAACCTCACCTACGCCAAGGCATTCATGGTGGGTCTCGACGAGCAGGATTCGGAAAAAGCCTACGGGCATGGCATCCTCGGCAACGGGGCGGGCGAAGGTGACCTTCTGATCCGCTTCGGGGAAAAGACCCCCAACCAACTCTACTACTTTTGTCCTGACCAGAAGGGAGCCGGCGGCAACATTCTGGTCAAGGACGCAACCGACGCCAACAAGCCCAACCAGCGCACCGATATTCTGCTTACCTTCACCTACGGCCAACCTACCCGGTTCTACCAGATTCTCGTCCGGGACGTTATCCAGACCCGGAGCGGGCCGCTTTTTTGCGAACGGCCCGAATGGATAGGTGTTGTCGAGCGGCCGCTCGGAATTCCCGAGGCCCCCTAAGGCGGGGATCGCTACTCGGCCAGGTTCTCGATCAGTTGCCCGTTCTTGAAGCGGTTCGCCGAAATGGGCTTGCCGTCCTCGCGCCACTCCCGAAAGACCCCGTTTCGTCTCCCGTCGAACCACTGCCCCTCGCTCTTGAGCCTTCCGTTCGCATACCAGAAGCGCTCCATGCCGTCCTTCTTGCCGTTGAGGAAATCGGCCTCCGCCCTTTGGGTCCCGTCGGGAAACTTCTCCAAGGCCCGGCCCGTAAAAGGCTCCCTCTCCACGTCATGGTGCCAAAGACCCGTCACCTTGTCCCTCACAAGAGAACCTCCGCCGACCGATTTCATCTTGAGGGACAAGCGGGTGTTTTCCCACCTCAGTCGCTCGAGCGACTTTTCAAGCTCGCGGATTTTCTTGCTCCGCTCGAGGGCTCCCTCGCCCGGCTTACCCACCTCGTCACCGGTCTCCTCGTCCGAACAACCCGCCAAAGCAAGGCACAGGGAAAGGGCAATCCTTCTCATCGCTTTCATTCCCTTTCCGATCAAACAACCCGCCCTCTCAAAGGCAAGACCGTAAAACCCTGCGTATAGGGACGCCCCGTCCCCTTTACCGGTTGAAACCACCCCGCGAGGTCTATAAGGAACCTCATTTACCAAGTCATGAACCTGCAAGAATTCAAACAAGAACTCGGAGACCTTGAGGAGGTCGTCTTCGTCCTTCCCAACGGATCTCACGTCCCCCCGCACTTTCACGTCACCGAAGTCGGTAAGTCGAGCAAACACTACGTCGACTGCGGAGGTACCGAACGCCGTGAGGAGATGGTCACCTTCCAGCTCTGGAGTGCCGACGACTTCGACCACCGCATTCGTCCAGCCAAGATTCTCGAGGTTATCGGGGTCGCCGAGGAAGCCCTCGGTCTGAGCGACCTTGAGGTGGAAGTCGAGTACCAATCCGACACCATCGGTCGCTACGGGCTCTCGATGGACAACGGTCGTTTTCTGCTCGAACCAACTCACACCGACTGCCTGGCCAAGGACAAGTGCGGAATTCCCGATTCGCCCGGGAGCCTACCCGTCACCCCCTCCGCCTGCGACCCTTCCTCCGGTTGCTGCTAGGCTGCTAGTCCTCGTCCCTGCCCAGGCAGATCAACTCCTTTAGAGTCCGGGCATAGAGCCGGCCGTTGGCGCAGGCCAATCCGGAGAGCGACCACGTCTTGCCCGCCGGACCCAAGTCTCCCAGGGAGACCAAGGCGTCTGCATCCAACCGGGGAGCCTTCCACTTCAAGACATAGACCATGCCCACCATTGTCGGAAAATAGATCAAGTCGCCCACCACCACGGGCGGAGCGGAGGAAACGTGTCCCCACCCGCTCCCCTCGTTGCGCTTATCACGGGTCGCCCGGTGCCCTTTCGCATTTTTCATGTCGTTGGGAAGGCTCTTTTCCCAAAGTACCTCTTCCTCCCCGCCTGCTTTGCGAATGACTTGGACGGGAACCTGCAAATACTCGACCTTCCCGCTCTTCAAATTCACCCGTCCGATAAAGAA
Organism: Opitutia bacterium UBA7876; assembly: GCA_002500665.1. GTDB lineage: Bacteria > Verrucomicrobiota > Verrucomicrobiia > Opitutales > Seribacteraceae > Seribacter. The sequence goes on along the minus strand of DLRY01000041.1, from coordinate 5,336 downwards.
GCCCCCGAAGGAACGGAAGTAATGATAATTTCCCACCACGACGTTGGTGAAATAAGTGATCGGCTTCTTTGCCTTCGTCAGCTTCCCGTTCTCCACGGTTTCGTAAGCCTTCTCTTTCCATCTCGTGATGCTCGCGCCCTCGGTCACGGAAACCGAATCGATGGGCTTCCCCGTACCCACGGCCAGCGAATGGTGATCTCCGCCCGCGAAGAAATGAGCCCTTTCTCCCGACCAGGTTGCATTCTGGGCCGCCGGGTAGCCTCCGATCGCGCGATCCCACAGGCTCTTTCCGTTGGCGACGTCGACCAGAGACAGCCCGTAAGGCTCTTCAGGCGGCTTGTGCCCGCCTCCGCGTCCCGTCAGGATCGCACTGCTTCCCCCCGAAAACTTGCCAAGGATCGAGGTCGAATGCACGGACGTGCCCGCCTCCGCCCGCCAGACCGGCTTGCCGGACTTCAAGTCGAAGGCCCGCAAATGGGTCCAGTACTCCCTTCCCCGGCCCAGCGACTTCGAGCCCTCCTTGGTGGTGGCCGAGACCGGCAGGTCGTAGCGCGGGGCATGCATCAGAATTACCTTGCCATCGTGGAGGATCGGCTCGTGGGCCCGGGCATGATGCCTACCGAAAGGGGTCCAGGAATGACTCCACAGCTCCTTGCCCTCGTAATCGAAGCACTTGACCGTCCCCCCCACGTTTACGAAGACCACCCGCTCCCCATCCGCCACTGGAGATGCCGCCGTGTTGTCGCTGAACAAACTCGACAAATCGGTCGTCCTGGTCGCGCCGATCTTCCTTCGCCAAAGCTCCTTTCCCGTACGGGCGTCGAAACAAAGCCCTAGAATGCCGCTTCCCGTCTGCGCATCCCCCGTGGTCGGCTCGTGCGAAGTCACGAAGACCCGTCCCCGGCTGACCACCGGCGTACCTTGGCCCGTGCTCGGGAGATCGGCCCTCCAAACCACTCCCTCTCCCCGGGCCACGCTGAATGCGGACAAGGCCCTTCCCTCGACCACAAAATTTCCGTTCGGCCCGGCGGCTTGGGGCCACTCTGCGGCCACCATCGATGCGGTCAAGGCAAGAAAGGCAACAAAGCGAAGGACCTTCATTCTTCTTACCCTTGAAATCCTCCGTTCACCCGATCTTCACTCTATGACGGTCATGATTGGCTTGGCTTTTCGGAGCAGTCCCTCGATCGAGACGAAGCCGGGTATGTTGTAGCTGATGCAATGCAATTGGCCGTTCAGGCTCACCAGCTTGTCGCAGTTGATCCGCTTCACCACCCAGCCCTCGGGCAAGGAGGACCGGTAGACTGCCTCCGCCCTCGCTTCGATTTCTGGATCAACGCCACTGAAAGAAGGCATGAGCAAAACTCCGTTTGCCATGATGACGTTCGTGTAGGAACGCCAGTGCTCACCCCACCTCGGAGGCATTGGTATGCGCCTTACGCGAATTGGACCGGCGGAAGTGGTAATGGTCGAAAGAAACTTTGCATTAGCTTCCAGAATCGCGCTGTTGGTCGGATCAACCATCGGATCGATCTCGCCGACGATGGCAAGGTTCTTGTCCACCATAGTCATGAACATGTCGGTGTGCCCGTTTGGCTCCCCAACAAGCGGCGTGACTGTGTACACGCTATTGACACCCAGAAAGTCATTGAACATGTGCATGATCTGGTCGCGCTCGTAGCGGCTCTTCTTGTTTTCCAAAACGGTCTTCACGGAAGTCAAAAGCATCCCATCCCCATTGCTTATTACGTTACCGCCTTCGAGAACAATCGGAATCGAACGTAGAGGAAGGCCCAGCATACGCGCCAGATCAAACCCCATGAAGTCATCCTTCTTTCTATTCTCCCGCATGGTCCGGGTGTGATATTTCGCATCAACCATAACGCTCCTTTCGCTATCGTAGCGGAGGATCATGGGGGCATAATCCCGTATCCACATCGAACTCGAAGGCAAAACTACGAAGCGCATGGCATCTCCGGGCAGACCATATTCGCGAATCAACCTTACCCCCTCCTCAGCCTGCGCCTCCGTGTTGACTACCCCCAGGAGGGGAACTCTACGGTCGATGGCCTTGGCAATGTCGACGTATAGCTCGGGAGTGACGTTGAGGTTGTTTTGGCAACCGATCAGAATTGCGGCTTGCGGCCTGAATTCGGAAGCCGGGAAAAAATCTTCGGGGCGGGACGAGGGAAGAACGGTCCGATCCTCAATCTCCCCAGAAAATTCCTTTTCTTTTGCCTGCTCGGAAGAGTGCGGTCCATCAGCTGGCAAATAGGTGATTCCAAAATATACCCCGCTCAAAAAGATAAAAAGGGCGAAAAGAGAGTAGCCGTATCGATTGAAAGCCTTTCCGGTTACGAGGCGTGACAGTTTAAGAACAACGGATCGGGGCCGTGTATCCCCCTCGGCGCCGGTAGCATCCGAACCGCTGGATTTACCCGAGGGATGCCTGGGTGTTTCTTTTCTGCTCAACTAAGAAAACGCCGTAAAAATGCCGATACATAAGGACGAGCAAGTAAAGCTCGCAACCATTCCTTCGACATGACTTTGAAGTGCATCATAGCTTTTGATCAATCTGAATGTTCCTAGTGTAAAATCGATTCTTTTGAATGAAGTTAGCCTAAAAAACCATGGTTTAATAGCAGGTTTTGGAAAAAATGAGACAAAAAAAACACTTTTTATCTTATTTTCGTTATTCCGGAATACAAATCGACCTAACCAAAGAGAGTTCTTCAGCTAGTTTCCGCAAGCCTCGGACACAAAAAAGGGCTCCACCCAAGTGAAGCCCTTTTTTCTTAGCGGGAACCCCGCTGATTTTAAAATGGAGCCGAGAATCGGATTCGAACCGACGACCTACGCATTACGAATGCGTTGCTCTACCAGCTGAGCTATCTCGGCGCATTCCCAGTAACCATGGGCATCTTGACCGATCCGGGGGTCGCTGGCAACTTTCGAATTTATCCACTTTGCAATAAATCATTGCAAAGTTGGGGTCGGTCCCTTGTGAGACTGCGAAAAAAATGGCATGATGAAACCGTGCTCGAAAGGAAGAACGCATTGCCATCGAAAACCCTCAAGGTCAACGGACCGATTCGCTCCGGTTCGAAAATGATCTTCAAGGTTTCGGGCACCATTCTTCTACCCGAAAAGAAATTCGTCCGCAAAAGGTTCGACACCAAGTCGGAGGCGTTTGATTGGATTTACAGAAAGGACCAGATAGCCCATAGTTGCATCGTCAACGGGGATACAAGGTACACCCTCTTGACGCCTACCGACGAGCAGGACGCGTTGAACGCCATCAATGAGCTTAAGAAGAGTGGATACAACGGAACCTTGCTCTCTGCGGTTTGCTCTTTCTTGAACGGAAAGCATATGGAAACACCTGAAAGCGTTTCCATAGAAACGGCCCTTGAGAGCTTCAAGGAATACTTCGAAGGGATGGGGAACACGCAAAGACACCTGGACGCCACATACCTTAGGCTGGAGCGTTTCGCCAGGGCTTGGCGGGGAGAAGAAATTGGAGCCATGAACAAGGAGAGGATGAAGGAATGGATATTGTGTCGGATGCCTGGACAGAAAGGACCGTGGAACGTCAAAAGAAGGAGTAAAGTCAAACCGTCGGAAAGGACCAAGGAGAAGGCCGCCCTCTCCGTGTTCTTCAATTACTGCCTAGAAGAGGGCTGGCTCGAATCCTCCCCCATCGAAGGCATCAAGGTTCCCAGGGCTTCTGGTGACGAAATTGCGTTGCCGGAAATTTACACCCCGGAACAGGCGGAGGAATTGCTTCAGGCGGCTCAACTCCTGGACGATCAAAGATCAGCCGGCACCCAACCTTCGGTTCCCTTCTTCGTCCTCGGCCTTTTCTGCGGGCTAAGGCCCGCAGAAATAGAACGGCTTGACTGGAAAAACTTCATTTGGAATGAGGGAGGAGCGGTCGAGATTAACGTCAACGACAAGCGTTCGACGGTCAAGAGAAGGACCATTGAAGCTCCGAAAAATGCTGTGGCTTGGTTGTCGCTTTACAGGAAGGAAACGGGGAAAGTGTGGGGGACGAACAGTCGAAAGATTGTAGACCAAGTTTATGCCATCGCTGGGTACAAGGCTCCAAAGTCTTCAATCCCAAAGGTCGGGGATGGCCCACTCGCAGGACTCAAGGAGACCTGCGATTTGCCCGAAAGGCCGGTACGCATTCACGACGGGCTTCGTCATTCCGCGGTCACTTACAGGCTGAAGGATTTGCAGGAACCCGGAAAGGTCGCCCTATGGTCGGGTCACTCGGAAGCCGTCATGCACAAGCACTACAAGGGCCTTTGCTCGGATACTGAGGCCAAGAAGTTTTGGGGCATCATGCCTCCCGCCCTGTCCTTCGCTTCGGAATCGAAAATCTTGGCGGCGTGACAATTGCGCCAATTGGGGGACTGATTAACTAGTCAACCGCACGCAGGCTCCGCTCGTCTCGTTTGGCCCGGCTCCGCCTCGGGCCAAGACTCCACTCGCTCCGCCCTTTTTTTGTCGCCCTGTCCGTCATCCTTCCGTCCATGGCTCCCTTGCTATTGCTTTTGGAAACCAACCCGGAAGCCAAGCTCATTGTAGCGCTTGCTCGGGGCGGGGAAGCGGCGCCCGGCGGAACGCAAGAGCGGACCGCCGTCGGACCAGGAACCACCGCGCCGGACCCGGAACGAGCCCGACGCCGGTCCGGTCGGATCGATCACCGGGTTGCCTGTCGGATAGGCCGCTTGGTACCAGTCCGCCGTCCATTCCCAAACATTCCCGTGCATATCATAGAAGCCCCACGAGTTGGCCGCGTACTGGCCCACATCTGTAGTCTGGCCGATACTATCATTGTAGTTCGCATTCGAACTGGCGATCGTCGCCCCCCATGAATACGCCGTGGTCGTTCCCGCCCGGCAGGCGTATTCCCATTGCGACTCCGTAGGCAAAACGTAACTCCAGCCAGCGGGCAGGTTGGCCGCTTGCTGAGCGTTCAGGCGAGTGAGGAAGACTTGGGCGTCATCCCACGAAACTTTTTCCACGGGACGGTTCGGGTTGCCTACAAATTGGCTCGGCGTGGGGCTCAAACTGTTCGTGTTTCCCGTCATGACCGCCTCGTACTGGGCCTGCGTCACCTCGTACTTGCCCAAGTAAAAGCCTTTCGTAAGGGTTACGATATGATCGGCCTCCCGATCGGCCTCTCGCCCCGCTTCCGTGGTCGGACTGCCCATCGTGAAAGTCCCGGCGGGGACCCAGAGCATGTCCATCGCCACCGTTGCGTTCAAATCGACCGAGCGGGCGCCCGTCACCGTGACCGTGCGGGTTTTGCTGTCCGTATTGCCCGC
>DLRY01000011.1 GCA_002500665.1 Opitutia bacterium UBA7876 | reverse complement strand
CGCCGCCCTCACCGGCCTGCGCAGGACCCCCGAGGGAGCCCGGCCCGAGGAGGGCTTGGTCACCTACCTCGCCCCTACCCTGGAAAGCCCGGAAAAACGGATCCTCCTGGCGGCTCTGGGCCTGCTGGGCGAGAGGGGAGTGGTGGAGGAGTTCGACCGGGCCCTCGAGCTGCTGACCCCCATTCTTTCCGGGACCGAGGATGAGTTGAGGAAGTCCGCCGCGGAGGCCCTCAGCGGCTTTTGCCCCTCCGGTCGCATTGGGGCCATCGCCGTGGCCCAGGGCTACGTCGGGTCATGGAAGGTGGTGGGCCCCTTTGCCAACGACCGCAGCAACCTGGGGTTCGGGACGGCCTATGGCCCTGAGGAAGATGGCGAAGCGGAAAACTACAAGGCCACCTACCGCTGGGAATTCGGGGGGGGCAAGGACGAACGCGAACTGGACCTGGGATGGAACGAGACCGGGCCGGAAGACGTCCGGGGGGAAGTTCACCTTGCGGCCCTGATGCCCGTGCCGGTCAAGTATGCCGTTGCCTATGCCCGGTTCGAGATCCGTTCCGATGCGGAACGAAAGGTACGGATCCAGCTCGTCCTTCGGGAGGAGACGGCCCAGAGGATTTGGCTCAATGGCGAGGAGGTCGCTGATTACGCCGTTCAGCGCAACGAGCTCGGGGGTTCGATTGAGGAAAGGCGCCTCGGGCCCATCAGCCGCCCGAGAACGGTCGGCGTCCAGTTGGCCGAGGGGATGAACCGTCTGGTCGTCAAGTCCTCCACTTTCGGGGGCGACTGGCGCATCAGCCTGCGGATTCTCGATGAAAAGAAAAACCGCATGGCCGACGGCATCGTCCTGCGCAGCTTCGAGCCACCCAAGGAAGGATGAAGATTCCGGTCCCTGTCTTTCTCGCTCTCTGCCTGTGGGCCGGCCCTGCGAACCGGTGCCCGGCCGCTTCCCCCGGAGACGAAATCTTCCGGGAGGCGGAAGAGGCCTACCTGGAGGGCGACTTCAAGCTCGGCGGACAAAAGCTCGAGGACTTGATCGCCTCTCATCCCGGCGATTTCGACCTGGCCGCCCGGGCTCTTCACCGGATGTGTCTTTCCGACTACGCCGACCTGGTTTCCAGAGACTGGCCCAGCGGCGGTTTCCCGAGGGGGCTTTTCAAGGTTTCGGGCCGTGATCACTCGCGAATGTGGGAGAGCCTTTCGGGTTTTCTGGAGGAAGCTTTTCTCGAATACGGCAGGCATGCGCGGGAAGGAGGAGTCTATCCTTTTCCTCCTCCCCGGGCTCTCGAGTCCCTCTGGAGAAAAAGAGCGGACTATCCTCTCACCCCCCTGAAGGAAGTATCGACTTCCGCCGCCGACCGGATCCTCGCCCTGCGGCGCTCGGGTTACCTCGAGAACGATTCCTCCGCCGTGGTGGATGCTTCGATCCTGCTCTATTTCATCCGTCGCAACCAAAAGCGCTACGAGGAGGCAAGCAGCCTGGTCGACGGCCTGGTGGAGGCGAAGAACGGTGGGGTGGACTGGCTCCTGGCCCGCGCCAAGTTCCATGCCGAGATCAGTTCCAACCGGGCCGAACCCCTTTTGCGCAGCCTTTTCGCCAAACTGGACAAGCCAAGGGTGGACAAGGCCGCCACCCGTGCTTCCATCCGGGCGAGACCCCTCAGGCAAGCCTTTTCGGCACCCCCGCCCGAGCGGATTCTTCCCGGTCAACCTTGGATCAGGCAATTGACCTCCGAAAGGGAGGATCCTGCGTGGAAGACCTTCTCCGACGGCTTTATCCAGGGTCTGGAAGAACAGATCGACCTCTGGATTCAAGGAACCTTTTCCGAGGCGGAGGACGAGGTTTATCTGCTCCGCCGGGACGGCACCGGATCGGCCGTTACCTGGAACGTCATCGACGACCACCTCAAGTCACTCGGCAAGGGCGCCGTTGCCGGCTTGAGGAAATTTCAGGAGAAAGGTTGTCGCCTGGATCCCATGTCGATGGAGCCCCGGATATCTTCCCAAGCGGGCAAACTTTCCCTTTTCCGCAGGTATCCCTGGTCCCGCACGGCGCATGCGGCCTTGCTTGAATATGCCCGTGGGGAACTGCGGGCGGGTCGCGAGCAGGCGGCCCGGAGCGCCTTTCGCGAAGTCATGGAACACACCCTGGACGAAACCCTCTCCAAGCGGGCCCGAGTGGGTTCCTGGCTGGCCCTTTCCCAGTCGGGAAAGGCGGATGAACTCAAGTCGGAGCTAGCCGCCCATGCGGGCCAAGCCTTTCCCTGGATGCAGGAAGAACTCGAGACCGGGGAAATCGGCAAGATCCTGACCCGCGGCCTTGTCGAGGACCGCCCTCCCGATAGATCCCCCCGTCTCGCCCAGCTTAAGATCAAGTTTCTACAGCTTCCCGCCTGCAGGCTCTGGAACCCTTCCTCCTTCCGCTACTGCTCGGGCATCGAGTTCGTAACCCTGCAGAAGGCCGGATCGGGCTTGCTTGCCAGTACCCGCAACCTCCTGGCCCGCTACGAACCGGGCAGGACGGATCGCCCCCTCTGGTTCGAGGTCAGCCCGACCCAGGGCGGAAGATCCGCCGGCCGGCCCGGAAGCTTCAGGCCCGCCGTCTCGGGCCGCACGGTCTTTGCCCGCTGGGGATACGGGGCCGACCCGGGCAAGCTCATCGCCTTGGATCTCGAGTCCCGTGAAATTTTGTGGAGCCTGGACGTATGCGGTCCTCCCTCGGCGGGAAGAAAACTGCCCCTCGGCAACCCCGTGCTCTCGGGGGGGCACCTTTACGTTGCCTCCGCCTGGAGCAACCGCTCGGGAACTTCCGTCTACACCCTCCGCTTGAGCTGCATCGATGCTTCCGACGGAAAAGTCATCTGGCAATCGGACCAGGAGATCCTTCTTCCCATGGTGGGAGGAGGCAACCCCTCCTTCGAGGGTACCTACGGGGATTGCCTGACCATCGCCGGGGGGAAGGTATATTGTTCCCCGGGTACCGGGTTCGTGGCCCGCTTTGACGCGCGGGCCGGAAAGATGGAGTGGATGCACAACTACCGCCCGTTCTCGATCAACCGGATGATCGCGGACAGCATGGGGACGGCGCCGCTTCCTCAAGGCGATCTTCTCTTTTGCCTGCCTCGCGACTCCAATACCGTGACTGCCCTCAATGCCCGCACGGGAGAGCTTGCCTGGAAGTCCTACCTGACCCTGCCCAAGGAAATTCTGGGAATCCGGGAGGGCAGGGTTCTCATTCGGGGCCTGACCGGCCTTGTTGCCTTGGACGTTCGTAGCGGGGAAGTCGTTTGGCAGTCACCTTATCCGGAGGATTTTCTTCGCCAGGTCTACCTCCGTGGAAACTCAATCTACCTCTCGGCCGGGGAAAGGCTCTATCGTCACGAGGCCGCTACCGGGATCGAGCTGGAAACACTCGCCCTGCCCAAGTACGAATCCACCCTTCATCACTTTGCCATGCTGGAGGACGAAGCCTATTTCATCGGAGCCAAGCCCAGCCCCGGCGTGCGGGAGGAATTCTCTCCCAGGGGGCCCGACCGGCAGCTTTGGGAACTTCCCTCCAATGACGTCAAGGCCTTCCATTCCGATGACCTTGACTTCAACAAAAGCAAGCTGTTGCTCGTCCACAACGAGGTTCTTACCTGCATGCAGGCCCAGACCGGGAGGATTCTTTGGGAAAGCTTCATTTTTCCCACCCCGCTTGAGGTCTATTTTCACGAGGGCAAGGCCATTCTGGCTTCCCTCTTGAGGGGCCGCGACATCCGTCTGGAAGCCTACGACCTGGAAGACGGGAGCAGGGACTGGAAACTCGATCTTCCCCGCCTGCGCAGCGGGCATGGGTCGATTTTCGGAAGATCGGGCAAGTACCTTTACGGGAGGGACAACACCGACGGTTACGTCCTGGCCGACCTCGGAAAGGGGGAGGTCGTGATGAGAAACCGGGTTTCCCGCCGAAATGGTCAAGTCAAGCCTGGGTTTGGGGCGGGAAGGGTTCACTTCATGATCATCCCTGCCTACCGAACGGGCTTGGAATGGCTGAGCTGGGATATTTCCCGCAATGAATTCGTCGGGGAAAAAGAGCCCTTGCGGGGGGTCGACGAGGATCCCTCCAAGACCTTCGACAGGATCAAGGGAAACTGGCTGGAGGATGCCCACTATGGGCCCGACTTCTGCTATTTCGTAAACCGTCAGGACCTGGGGAACAGGGAATACGTGGCCTACCGGGCCGACTACAGGGACCGGGGGGTGCGCGTCCTTGCCCGCAGTCCCGGCAAGATCAAGCTCAAGGCCCCTTACTTTTTCCTTCAGCAGGAGCAGTCGGAGTCGAACAAGAAGACGCGTACGCACACCTGGAAAATCCGCAAGATGGACGACCCCGACTACTCCCACACCCTCGACCTCGGTCACTCCTGGGACGGCCAGTCCCTCCTCCAGGCAAACTGCGCCCTCGAGGTGAGGACACCCCACCGCAACCAAAACCCCTACCTCGTGCAGGGGCATGACCTTGCCACCAAGAAAATCGTCTTCAGCCACTCCTCCGATTCCGCCGAGCGGATGGGTGTCCTGGCGACCGGCCCGAAGAAGGTTCTGGTCTACGAGTACAAGCGCAACAACCGCGAGAGGGAACCCTACTTCACCCTTACTCCTTACGACCTGGAGACCGGTGCCGCGGGCTCGCCCATATCCATCGACTATTGGACCGCGGCCAGGCACAACCCGCACCGCGTCGAACTGGTGGGTAATTTACTGTTGATCCGGGAGCACCAGACCCTGCGGGCTTGGCGTCTTCCCCTTTGACTTTTGCCTTCCTTCCCGCTTCCCTCGCAGCCATGAGCGGGACAATCATTTCTTTCGGCGACATGCTCTGGGACTTGTTCCCTGAAGGCCCGAGGTTCGGAGGGGCTCCCGGCAACTATGCCTGCCATGCCGCCCGCCTCGGCGGGGAGGTCTACATGGTCAGCGGGGTAGGGACCGGGGAGCGGGGAACGGCGGCCCTCGAGGTCCTGCGGGCCCAAGGCGTGAAGGACGACCTCGTCCAGCGCCTCGATCAATACCCGACCGGTATCGTTACGGTGGAGGTGGGCGAGGGGGGCAAGCCGACCTTCGAGATTGGGAGCGACGCGGCCTGGGACCACTGGGAATGGAACCCGGCCATCGAGCAAAAAGTGAGGGAAGCCGATGCCGTCTGTTACGGCACTCTTGGGCAGCGTGGTCAAAAGCCCCGGGCGGGAATCCGCAGGGCTTTGGAAGTGGCCCGGGAGGAAGGGATCGCGCGCGTGCACGACGTCAACCTTCGCCCTCCCTTCTTCGATGACGCGCTTATCCGGGATTCCTTGTCCCTGGCATCCATCTACAAGCTGAGCGACGATGAACTGGAACGCGTATGCAGAGCCTGCGGAATTCCCCTCTCGGGCGACCCCATCGATTGTCTTCGCTCCATCCTTGAAAAATACGGCCTCGAAGTCCTCGTCATGACCAAGGGGGCGGAGGGAGCGGTTCTGCTCTCCGGAGATT
>DLRY01000067.1 GCA_002500665.1 Opitutia bacterium UBA7876 | reverse complement strand
AGGTAGTTGCCATAGCCGAGGACATTCCCGCAAAGCACAAGATGGCCGCCTGCGATCTTTCCGTGGGGGATTCCGCCTTCATGTACGGCGTGCTCGTCGGGGAGGCGACCAAGCCCATTGCCAGGGGAAGGCGGATCACTACGGACAACTTGGTTCACCGCTCATCCGATTACGGGCAATCCAGATCCGAAAGGTCCTGGACTCCACCCTCCGTCGGCCAATGGGAGGGCCACTCTTTTCAGGGTTTCCACAGAAAGGACGGTTCCGTGGGCACGGCGAACCATTGGCTGGTCGTCCCCATGGTATTCTGCGAGAACGGCAATATCGAGACGCTGAAGAATTCCATGCTCGATGCGCTAGGCTTCCAGCGCAGAAATCAATACCAGCTTTTTGCCAGGGAGCTGGCTGAAGTCTATTCCGACGGGCTCGACCCGGACTCCGTTTCCCTGCAAGCCGAGCAAGACCATTCCCCCTCCCCCATTTTTCCAAACGTCGATGGAATCAAGTTCATCAGCCATGGCTTGGGCTGTGGCGAAACCCGGGGCATTTCCGAGGAACTATGCGGTTTGCTTGCTGGATATGCATGCAACCCGAACGTCGGCGGAATCACCGTGCTGAGCCTCGGCTGCCAACATGCCCAGGTCTCTATCCTCGAGAAGGAAATCTCCAAGCGCATCTCGGGTTTCGACAAGCCCCTTTTCGTTTTCGAGCAGCATAAGTTCGATTCGGAGAGGGAGATGCTGGAACGGGCGATCCGACGAACTTTCAAGGGGTTGGCCGAGATCAACCTCCTGCAACGCAGCCCCGCGCCTCTTTCCAAGCTCTGCCTCGGGATGGAGTGCGGGGCCTCCGACGGTTTTTCCGGAATATCCGCCAACCCGACCATGGGCAGGGTCGCCGACCTCCTGGTTGCCTTGGGTGGAAGGATCATCCTTTCGGAATTTCCCGAACTCTGCGGAGTAGAGCAGGAAATCGTCAATCGATGCGACCAGGCCGAAACCGGAGACCGCTTCATCGAGATCATGAGAAACTACGAAGCCCGGGTCAAGGAAGCCGGGTCGGGCTTCCACATGAACCCTTCCCCGGGCAACGTGCGCGACGGCCTCATTACCGATGCCATCAAGTCCGCTGGAGCGGCCCGCAAGGGAGGTACCTCCCCCATCATCGACGTCCTCGACTACCCCGGATGGATAACCCGAGACGGCCTCTCTCTTCTGTGCACGGCCGGCAACGATGTCGAATCGACAACCGCCATGGCCGGAGCTGGGGCGAACCTGATCCTTTTTTCCACCGGACTGGGTACACCCACCGGCAACCCCATATGTCCGGTTGTCAAGGTGGCAAGCAACAGCAAGCTTTCCCGGTCCTTCTCCGAGTACGTCGATTTCGACGCCGGTCCGGTGATCGATGGCTCTAATACCGTCGAGTCCCTCGGCGAATCCCTTCTTGAGGAAGTCATTACCTATGCCTCCGGAGACAAAAAAACCAAGGCCTTCCTCCAAGGACGCGATGATTTCTTGCCATGGAAACGGGGCATGTCATTGTAGGTCGCTCAATGTTCATCCAATGACCAGGCTAAAGGAAAAGACCGCTATCGTAACCGGAGCAGGCAAGGGAATAGGCAAAGCCATTGCCCGCCGCTTCGCCAGAGAGGGGGCTTCGGTGGCGATCTGGGAACAGGACGAGGAGGCCGGCCTGGCAACGGCCGGGGAAATCGGCCAAGAAGGCGGATCCTCCATTCACCTGACCTGCGACGTTACCAGTTACGACGGAATCGCGCAGGCGCTCGAGGCCACCCAAGAAGAACTGGGAGCTCCCTCCATTCTGGTGAACAACGCAGGGATTGCCCACGTCGGCACGGCCACCAATACGAGCGAGGAGGATTTCGACAGGATCATGAGGGTCAACGCCAAGGGAGCCTTTCTCTGTCTCAAGACGGTTCTTCCCGCGATGACCGCAAACGGGGGAGGAACCATCCTTAATCTTGCTTCCATCGCTTCCAGGCTCGGCATCTCCGAGCGCTTTGCCTACTCTGCCAGCAAGGGCTCGGTGCTCGCCATGACCCTCAGCGTAGCCAAGGATTTCATCAGCGAGGGCATACGCTGCAATTGCATCTGTCCGGGACGGGTACATACCCCGTTTGTCGACGGCTTCCTCGAGAAGTACTACCCCGCTCCAGACGAAAGGGATTCCAAATTCCGGGAACTCTCCGAATATCAGCCCATCGGGCGGATGGGAAAACCAGGTGAAATCGCCGACTTGGCCGCCTTTCTTTGTTCCGACGAAGCCTCCTTCATCACCGGCGGAGTCTACGACATCGACGGCGGCACCATGAACTTACGGTAAACCACAGGCACACCAAATGAAACTGATCAGAAAAGGCGAACCCCTGGAAGAATCCCCCGGTCTGCTCCTTCCCGACGGCAGGGAGGTCGACGCATCGTCCTTCGGCGAAGACTACGACGAGGTATTCTTCGAGACCGACGGACTGGAAAGGCTCGGTGCCTGGGCCAAGGAAAACGCGTACGATCTACCTCTCTTTGCAGAGGGGGAGCGTTACGGTTCGCCCATTGCGAGGCCCAGCAAGATCGTCTGCATCGGCCTCAATTACGTCGACCACGCCGCCGAGTCGGGCATGGAAATCCCCGAGGAACCGGTCATCTTCTTCAAGGCATCCTCCGCCTTTTGCGGGCCCAACGACGACTTGGTCCTGCCCCGGAACGGCCACAAGACGGACTGGGAAGTCGAGCTTGCCTTCGTCGTCGGCAAGCGGGCCTCCTACGTGAATGAGGAAGAAGCCCTCGATCACCTGGCCGGGTACGCCCTTCACAACGACTACAGCGAGCGGGCCTTCCAGTTGGAGCACTCCGGACAATGGGTAAAAGGAAAAAGCTGCGACACCTTCGCTCCCTTCGGGCCCGTTCTCGCAACCCCGGATGAAATTCCCGACCCCGACGACCTCGACATGTGGCTGAAGGTAAATGAAGAGACCGTTCAGTCGAGCAACACTTCCAACCTTCATTTCAAGATACCTTTTCTTCTCAGTTACGTCAGCCGGTTCATGACCCTTCTTCCCGGGGACGTCGTGTCCACCGGCACACCGCCCGGGGTCGGCATGGGAATGGACCCTGAGACCTATCTCAAGGCCGGCGACCTGGTCGAGCTTGGAATCGACCACCTCGGTTCCTCCTCCCAGAAAGTCGTGGAATCGCGATGAACCTCGAGCTCGACGGCAAGGTCGCGCTGGTCACGGGAGGAGCCAAGGGAATAGGAGCCGCCATTACCCGCTCCTTCGCGAACGAGGGAGCCATCGTTTCCATCGTGGACAGGAATCCCGGGATCGCGGAGAATCTGGTCGAGGAAATCAAGGAACGGGGCGGTCATGCCTTTTGCGTTCCAACCGAACTGACCGAAGAGGATGCCTGCCGGCATGCGGTTGAGAAAACGCTTGAACTGGGCAACGACCGCCTCGACGTCCTCGTGCATAATGCCGGGGTCAACGACGGGGTCGGGCTCGACTCCCCTCCCTCGGCCTTTATGGGCAGTATCCGTAAAAGTCTTTTTCACGTTTTTGCCCTTACCCATTTCGCCCTCGACAAGCTTGTCGAGGCCAAGGGCAACGTAATCAATATCGGCTCCAAAGTTGCGGTAACCGGTCAGGGCGGGACCTCCGGGTACGCCGCCTGCAAGGGGGCCATGAACGCGCTGACCAGGGAATGGGCCCTCGACCTTGCCCAGCGGGGCGTGCGCGTAAATTCGGTCATTCCCGCTGAGGTCATGACTCCGATGTACCGCCGCTGGCTCGACTCCATGGACGACCCCGAGCAAACCCTCCGATCGATCGAGGAAAACATACCCTTGGGCAAGCGGATGACCACGGACCGCGAGATTGCCGATGCAGTCGTTTTCCTCGCGTCCGCCCGTTCGTCCCATACATCGGGACAGATCCTTTATCCGGATGGTGGATACGTTCACTTCGACCGGGCCTACGGAAAGATAAAGGTCGATTGACCCCAAAGCATTGAAAACCGACATCTGTATCATCGGGGGCGGAATCGTCGGACTAGCAACCGCTTACCGCATATGCAAACGGTTCCCGAAAAAGAAAATCGTGGTACTGGAGAAGGAAAGCTCCTTGGCCAAACATCAAACCGGACACAATTCCGGCGTCCTACACTCTGGTATTTACTACAAACCCGGCTCCCTCAAGGCAATCAACTGCCGAAAAGGCAAATTAGCTATGGAGGAGTTTTGTCGCGATCAGGAAATCGAGCACGAATTGTGCGGAAAGATCATCGTGGCCCTCAATGAGGAGGAAATTCCAAGAATGGAAAAAATCTACGAGCGGGGACAGGCAAACGGGGTACGTTGCGAAATCATCCCGAGGGAAAGAATACTGGAGATCGAACCCCATGCCGCAGGCATCCGGGCCATCCACGTGCCGGAATGCGGAATCGTCAACTACAGGCAGGTTTGCGAACGCATGGGGGAGTTGATCTCGGAAGCGAACGGCAACGAGATCTTGCTCGGTCAGGAAGCAAGTGAAATATCGGAGGCGGGAAATGGTCTTCTGGTCGGAACTGGTCAAGCCGAGATCGAAACCGAATTCCTCATCAATTGCGGAGGTCTGCATTCCGATCGCATTACCCGCATGGGAGGGAACGAACCACCGGCCAAGATCATACCCTTCAAGGGTGAATACTACGAGTTGCGTGAGGATGCCAGGCACCTTTGCAGGCATTTGATCTACCCGGTGCCTGATCCGCAGTTTCCCTTTCTGGGCGTGCATTTCACAAGGATGATCGACGGCTCGGTGGAATGCGGACCCAATGCCGTGCTCGCCTTCGGCCGGGAAGCCTATGGCAAGCTCGACCTGAACCTCGGGGACCTCCTCGAGTCCCTCGGTTATTCCGGTTTTAGAAAAATGGCCCTCAAGCACTGGAAGATGGGCCTGGGGGAGATGTGGAGGTCCTATAACAAGAGGGCTTTCGTACGAGCTCTGCAAAGATTGATCCCGGAAATCGAGGGGAAACACCTGGATGCGGCACCGGCCGGAATTCGGGCCCAGGCCGTATCCCCGGGTGGAGATATGGTCGACGACTTCCTGATTAAGGAAGACGAACGGATCGTCAACGTCTGCAACGCCCCCTCCCCCGCCGCCACCGCCTCGCTTAACATCGGGGAGGCCATCGTAGACAAGCTTGCCGAGCGTTTTTGAGATTCAAGGCCTCCCTTTTATCTCTTGGCTTTTTCTCCCTTTGCTTGCAAGGATCGTCTGATCATGAGGATCATACCCTTTCTTTTTCTATTGTGGAGTGCTGTTGCGTTCGCCCAAAGGGCCATGCCACGCCCCAACATCCTCTTCGCCATTGCGGACGACTGGAGCTTCGGGCATGCCGGCGCCTATGGGTGCAAATGGGTCAAGACACCAGCCTTCGACCGCCTGGCCGAGGAGGGAATCCTCTTCAACCGGGCTTATACGCCGAATGCCAAGTGCGCCCCCTCCCGGGCCACCATCCTGACGGGAAGAAACTCCTGGCAACTCGAGCAGGCGGCCAATCACATGAACTTTTTCCCTGCCAAGTTCAAGGGCTGGGTGGAAGCCCTCTCCGAAAACGGCTATGCGGTCGGTTACACAGGCAAAGGCTGGGGACCGGGAACCGCTAAAGACGAGAATGGGAAAGACCGGCTCCTGACGGGAATCCGCTTCTCCGACAAGAAGGCGCCTCCACCCGCCCGAGCCATTTCCGGAATCGACTACGCTTCGAATTTCTACGAGTTCCTCGCACAGGCACCAAAAAACCGACCCTGGTCCTTCTGGTTCGGCACCATGGAGCCTCATCGCGGGTATGAATACGGAAGCGGCGTAAAGGCGGGCAAGAAGCTTTCCGACATCGAAGAGGTTCCCGCCTTCTGGCCCGACGACGAGATCGTCCGCAACGACATGCTCGACTATGCGGTGGAGGTCGAGCATTACGACCGGCATCTCGGAAGAATCCTCGAGACGCTGGACAAGTTCGGCCTCGCCGAGAATACCATCGTGGTCGCCACCTCCGACCACGGCATGCCCTTTCCACGCTGCAAGGGCCAGGCATACGATTACTCCAACCACATCCCCCTCGCAATCCGCTGGCCTCTTGGGATTGCGGGAGCGAACCGCCTGGTCGACGACTACGTCTCCTTTATCGACCTGGCCCCCACTTTTCTGCAGGCCGCCGGGCTTGAGCAGAAAAAATCGGGCATGCAGCCCATCACTGGAAAAAGCCTCTTCGAGGTTTTCGAGTCGCCCAAGTCCGGGCAAGTGATCCCGCAACGCAATCATGTTCTGGTAGGCAAGGAAAGGCACGACGTTGGACGCCCCTACAACCAAGGCTACCCCATCCGCGGGATCGTCAAGGGAAACGTCCTCTACCTGCGCAACTTCGAGAACGGACGCTGGCCCGCCGGCAACCCGGAGACCGGATACCTCAACTGCGACGGCAGTCCTATCAAGACCCTCCTCCTCAACCAGCGCCGCAAAGGGGAGGACAAGTACTGGAGCCTGAACTTCGGGAAGCGTCCCGCAAGTGAGATGTACGCCCTCTGGAACGACCCCGACTGCGTGAGGAACCTGTCCGGCATGAGAGAATACCACAATCTGGAAAGAAGCCTCAAGAGTCAGCTGCTCGGGGAACTCAAGGAGCAAAGGGACCCGAGGGTATACGACAGGGGCTTTATTTTTGAAAAATATCCCTTCGTGGGGGACTGGAACGATTTCTACGAAAGGTATAGAAGTGGAAAGACGACCCCACGTACGGGCTGGGTGAACCAGAACGACTACGAAAGAAGACCCCTCGATTAAGTTTACCGTTTACCCTCCTTGATCGTCCGCGACTGGTCGGATCCATTAATAAAAGACCTAACCTTGGGACGCAGGTTGTGTTTAAAAAAATACGGATCCAACTAGGAAATACGATTGCAACCTAACAACAGACCGTCATAGTCGTACGCTACCTTTCATGAAAAAAACCACCCTATCCTTCTTCTCTCTTTTACTGTCCGCTTCCCTGTATTGCCAGGAATCGGACGCCAACGCCAGTCGCCAGACGCTCGATGAAATTGCCGTTCAGGGAGCCCGACTGCCGGCCTCCGCCATCCTGCATTCGGACCTGCTCCAATCGGACGAAATCGAACTGCGCGAGGTCCGTTCCCTCGGAGATCTTTCGGGACTCTCCCCGAACCTCCACCTCAACGGCAATGGTATCAAGTCTTTCGGGGACGTCCTCATCATGCGCGGCATTGGGAACACCCAGTTTTTCGGTGCCCCTGGCGTTCAGATGTACGTCGACGGCGTTCCTCAGGGTAACGCCTTCTCCTACGGAGCAGACCTCTATGACCTCGAGTCCGTAGAGATTCTGAAGGGCGCCCAGGGGCACGCCTCGGGAAAGCTTTCCCCCGGTGGGGCCGTAAACCTGATCAC
>DLRY01000080.1:539-4766 GCA_002500665.1 Opitutia bacterium UBA7876 | reverse complement strand
CTTTATGACCTTGTCCCCGTAGCAGCTGAACCAACCGCTGACGTCTTCAAGGTAGATCCAAAGAACGTTCGGTCGGTCCGCGGCGCTCAGGCTTGCGGAAAGCGTTACAAATAGGAAGAGGGCGATTTTTCTGATCATGATTTAAGGATTAGGGACAAGAAAACAATCCATGCATTACTGCCTTGCGAATCAACCTCTATTTGCTCGTCTTAGCTAACTTCTTGTTCGAATAGAAAATACCGATGACCCTGGTGGATCCACCTTTGAGGCTACCCCCTGAAAAGTTTCCACCCGGGTTGCCGTCCTTGTCCATCATGTTGCAGGTCATTACGTAGCGGTTCAATTCGGGTACGTAGGCAATATCGGGATCCTGGATTCTGTAGTTGTCCCAGTCGTCCACCTCATCGGAACGGGGAGTTATGGCCTTGCCAAGGTACTCGAAGGGTTTGTTCAGGTCCTTGGACCGCCAGGCGGTAACTTTGTAGGGACTTCCCTTGGATTCGCGATCGCAGAAGAGGTAATAAGTTCCCTGAATCTTGGCAATGGTGGCATCACCTACCCCGTAGGTGTTTCCTCCATCGGGGTTCGGGTCAACCGCCTTGGGATCAATCAATTTCCAGTCTCCCAAACCGGTTTTCGAGGTGAAATGAGCCAAGCTCGTTCCATCCGGACCATGAGGGAATTTTCCGTGCTCCCCGAACATGTGAAAAACCCCGTCTTCGTAATAAACGCCAATATCGTCACATTGCTTGTGGGGGAAGGTGCCTGTCACCTTCCATTTTCCGCTGGCTTTTTCAAGGGGTCCGGAAAAAGTGTACACTTTCCCCGCCTCGTATACGTAATAGGTTCCGTCCACCTTAAGACCGTCGTCATACTCGTAATGGTTGCCGATTTTGTACTTGTCGGATACCAGTTCCCAGTCGGAGCTGGACCAGGAGAACTTCTTGCTCCGCCAGAGGTGGGCGAACTGGGTAGTATGGCTGATGATCAGGTGATAGGGATACTCGAGTTCCGGTTCCACGAAGAGCACTGAATCATGGTTGTTGCCTTTGGTCGTGACGAAGGCATTGGCGTCGACCGGCCTGTGCCATCCTACCCAAGGGTCATCCGAGTCCTTTGCTGCCAATTCCGGAGGTGCAGAGGCTAAGAAATAGGCAAGCTGAAAAAGAAAAATAAGGTTCCTTACCTTCACTCTCCTTGGGGAAGCCACAACAGGACAAGCAGATTTACAAAACCGGAAAATTTAGCAATCTTCGCAACTTGATCGCCGGCAAAGCCTGAAATTGCGGAAATGCGCGCAGGCAAGAAACAGTCCTCCCGAGCAATTGAAAAGAGTGGTGGCATTCCAAAGGCTACCCGAATCATTTTGGGCGCATACGGGGCAAACTCCGCAGTCGGCCAGGGGTTGGGCGGCATGAAAGGAATATTGATAAATTGCGACGCCCACGATGCAGCACAAGCCCACCATGCTTAGAACCGCCACGAATTTGTCCCTGTGCTGGCGGCATCCCATGAAAACCGCAAGGGAAGTCGTCGGGACGACCAAAAAGACC
The DNA here is from genome assembly GCA_002500665.1 of Opitutia bacterium UBA7876. Classification (GTDB taxonomy): domain Bacteria; phylum Verrucomicrobiota; class Verrucomicrobiia; order Opitutales; family Seribacteraceae; genus Seribacter. The sequence goes on along the minus strand of DLRY01000080.1, from coordinate 3,213 downwards.
ATCCAAAGATGAAAGTTTTCATGCACCCAGAAAGTGGTTGATATAATGGGCAACAAGGCGATCAGGACGGGCGTCAACAAGCAGTGTACGGCGCAGATCATCGACATGCTGATGGCCAAAGAATCCAACCATCCATGTCCGCGTCCCTTACTTGCTTTAGTTGAACATTCCATTGAAAGGAGAAAAGATAACAAATATTTTTACAGTGTAAACAGAGAATGCCGATACCACAAAGCTTTTGGGTTTATTTCCTTTTCCCCCCAGGAAAATTCTCTCAGTCCTTTTGCCGAGGGCATTCGGTTTTACTCTAAACTGTGTTTTTTTAACAAAGGTTTCAACGCTGTGGACCATGCCAAGTATCCTTGCTTGTTGAGGTGTAGCAAGTCTTTGTCGAAGAGGGATTGATTCTGCAAACCTTCGTCGTTTAGAAAAAGGCCGTTGAGATCGAGGTGATACGTGCGTTTGCCGTTCGCTAGTTGGGGTAACATGGCATTGACGGTCTTTACTCTGTCATGAGCGGGGTCCGCCTTTCTGGGGAAGATTGAGAAGACAACGATTTTCGCCTTCGGCAGACGAGTTCGCACTTCAGACACAATGGCTCGGATACCAGCAAAAACGTCCTCCGGTTTGTCGGGAGGGTAGGCTTTTTTGTCCTCATGCAAGTTGTTGGTTCCGATCATCAGGGTGACAAGTTTGGGGGAAATCCCATCGAGAGCGCCATTGTCAATCCGCCAGAGAACGTTCTGAGTGCGATCGCCGGGGAAACCCAGATTCAGCATGTTACTCCCATTCAAAATTTCAGGATGTTTGCTCCAGGAATGAGTGATCGAGTCACCGATCATCACAAAATCGACTCTTTTACTTTTTGCTTCCTTGAGTTTCTCCCTGTGAAGCCTAGGCATGAATTTCTTCAGAGGCGAAGGCGCGGGAATGACCGTAGAGGGTGAGCCTGCAAATGACGCGCCCGCAATCCAGATCGACAGAAACGAAGCGGCAAGAGTTTTTGGCTTCTTCATAATCACGGCTTTCCAGGTTTTAGCTAGTCAAGCCAATCTGCCTACGTTCGCCATGTCGAGGGTGCTTGAGGTTTATACAGTGCAGCTTCAAGTCGGCTGACTTTTGGGTCAGTTGCATATCAACCCATCCATGGGCATGGCCTTTTCCGAAGTAATAGCTTACGGCTGGCTGATTGATGAGCTGGAGATGTCCTCGCCGATCCTGCTGCCATTCATGGGTGTGTCCGTAAAGGTAGGCCCGGGCATGCTTTCGTTTGGCGAGGAGCTTCAACAACGCCGACCCATCGCTCATGCCCTTGATCGGACGCACGCCGCGGTTGGGGGAGGGGTTAAAGTGTCCGAAGACAAGAGCTGGTTTGTCCGTTCGCCCGTCGAGTTCTTGCGCCAGCCAGCTCATTTGCTTCTCCCCAAGGATTCCCTTTCTTCCGGAATCCAAAAGGATCAAGTTTGCGTGAGGCAATTCAATCACCTCCGCATGAATTCCCATTTGTTCCTTTTTCAGGAACGGGAGCAATTTCCACAGGTTCTCCCGGTTGTCGTGATTGCCGATCGTCACGTGAACGGTGATGCCCGCAGCTCGAACCGGCCCAAGAAGCCGGAGAAGTTCTTTGTACTCGGCTTCCGTCCCTCTGCTCATGGTGCAGTCGCCATTGATGATCAAGTGAGCGGGCAGTGGATTGAGGGCGATTACGTTCGTGGTAGCTGTGGCAAGGGATTGCGCCATGTTTACTCTTTCGTGATCGCTTTCCTTGACGGGCGAGCCAGGCCACTTCGTACCGGGATAGGCTTGATTCGGATCGGCGCTGATATGCGTATCGGCAAGCAAAGCCACCCGGTTTTGATACAATCGAACGGATTCTCCAACTGCTTTTGCTGATAGGGGAGACGCTGTAATTGTAGTGCCGCCAAGAGCGAGTGAGCCCTTGATGAATTCACGACGATTGATCGGTGGCAGAGTGATTGGCATCTTGAAATAATATTACTTGGATTGCCCAAGCCTCTAGAGCTCTTTGGGAAAAGCGATTTCCGCCCAGACGGGTTTATGGTCCGAAAGAGGCTTCTTCAATTCGATGATTCCTCCATCCCTGCTACTGGCTCGGGATCCAGTGTTGTAAAAAATATGGTCAATCACGCCAATGTTCGGCTCTTTTGGCTTGAATGCATTGTAAGTGAACTCCTTGGAGACATCGATCTTCAGATCCTTCCATGTTGCCCGCATGCCCGATTTCTCAATTGTCCGGAGAGCATCATCACCCATCTCGTTATTGAAATCACCGAGAAGAATGATCCGGTCGGTTTTGTCTTTGGGCAATACATCCTGTGCCAACCGATAGGCATGACCCGTATCATGACTGTCTAACGACCGACAAATATGCAGGGAGTAAAAGGCGACTGAAATACCATCAATCTTCGTAACGGCCTTCACACACGAAGCCGGGTTCCAGGAACGCTTCCGCTGAACGGTAAGTTCATGCTCAGCCGTAAACTCGAGCGGTGTCCGGCTGAGGATGGATTTGTATTTGTCCTTATGATTGGCAGACGAAATTTTGCCCACGAAAACGTGTCGCATGCCCAGAACCTTGCCCACGCGAGTCGTCCAATCCCCATCGGGGACTTCGTTAAATCCGATAATGTCCAGATCGTAAGGTTTGAACATT
>DLRY01000080.1:0-145 GCA_002500665.1 Opitutia bacterium UBA7876 | reverse complement strand
CTTATCGGATTCGGTTGCGCCCAGACTGACTCCCGCCGTCCATATAGAGGAAATGATGATGAGAAATGCGTGCCCAATCTTCATTTTTTAATTGGTTAGCTTGAAATCAGCCACTACCGCACGGTGATCAGAGGGATAGGGAGTA
>DLRY01000012.1 GCA_002500665.1 Opitutia bacterium UBA7876 | reverse complement strand
ATCTTCCTCCTTTGCCCGGTGACGGTGCGCCCGCCCTGCCTCCCTTGCCCGATCTTCCTGAGTAAAGGGTTTCTTGCCTCGTTGGGAGTGGATTTTCCAATGCATCAACCACGTTTTTCGAAGATTTGACGGATACAGCGTCTTCACACTACTTGGAGGCAAAGCGAGAATTCTCTAGAAATAACCAATGACACGGTTATTCCCAAGGATTGACTGACCGAACCTTTTAAGAGACGTAAAAAATGTCTACCCTTTTGCTTTGGTTTTTTTTGCAAATTGCTTAATAACGAGCCCGTCTAGATGAACATTATCATTTCTAGAGAGGAGCAAACCTTTGGCCCGTACTCGAGCGAAGAAGTAGAGCGCTTTCTCGATAGTGGCGAGTTGTCTCCCAGCGATCTTGCCTCCTGGGAGGGCAGTGAAGACTGGGTGTCTCTAGATAAACTTTTGTCCGCTGTGGACGACACGCAGGAAGAGGAGGGCTTCGACGATGAAGATGACGACTTCGATCACGAAAAGATGAAACAATGGGAAGACGTTTTCGTTGATGATGAGGAGGAAGAGATCCAATCCGAAGTCCCTCATTCGATCAAGGAAACCTTTCCCGACGACGATCCTCCGCCTCCGTCCTCACAGACTGTGGAAGCAGTTCCTCCTTCCGCGCAACAAGTTGCGCCCATTCCTTCGGAGCCACCTCCCGTCGAGCAGTTGTCATCACCTTCGGATCCTTCCGAGAACCATGGTTTTGCAAACCCGGAAGAACTCCCTCCTCCCCCTCCTCCTCCCGATCGCTCGAACAAAGTGTCGGACGAAAGTGAAAAGCGCTCCAAGCCCAAGCAAAAGGCAAAGTCTTCCTCCAAGGATTCAAGCCCATCCAAGTCCAAGAGGATCAAGGGAATGAACAGCAAGCAAACCGTGATCGTGGTAAAGGATGGGGGAGTTTTTTCCAAGATATATACCGCTTCCCTCATTGTCCTTATTCTTTTTGTCCTGACCTGTCTGCTTGCCTTGGGGGGGCTTATTTTTTCCTATGGTACGGTTGCTCCCATTTTGAGAGACATGGGCATTCCTTCCTCGCTGATCGAAAAATTCGAACCGCCTGCGGACTCTTCGTTTCTGGATTCATTTGATGATGATGAATGGGAAACGGTGGGTTCGATCCCCGAGCCGAACAGCGTTGGTCGGGAATGAACCTTTACCTTTCCAGGGGAGGGCAGACTTTTGGCCCCTACAGCATCGAGCAAGCCCGAGCCTATCTTGCAGATGGTCAGTTTCTGGCCAATGACCATGCCCTCTTCGAGGGCCAGGGCGAATGGCGGACTCTAGGCGAGTTGCTTGACTCTGCGGAAGATCATTCTCCTGCCCCGACCGCATCTTCGACCGAGGCCTTGCCGGAACAGGTCCTCGAAATCGCAGGTCCTGTGGAGAAGCAGGCCGGTGAATCACTTGAAAACTCGTCCGATGCCAAATCGGCGTCGGTAAGGAAAATCAACAGGCCCAAAGGGAGGAGGCAGGCTCAGCACGCAGTCGCGGCGAAACAAAAGGGGCTGGCGTCAAAGATACTTTCCATCGTTGTCGTATTCCTCGTCACGGCCTTGGTTTTCGGTGGTATCGTCACGGGCTTTTACTTCGCCATGCCCTCCAAGGTCGGTCCGATCCTTGGCAAGATAGGCATTCCCGTAGACAAACCCGTCGAAGATCAAGCGCAGACGGCGAAAATCGGTCCGATTGCGAAACCCTCATCGCCAAGTGAAGTAAAACTAGATGACGACCAGGCTCAACGGCTTAGGGGCTCCGGTCTGCGAATTTTGACCATCAGAGGCAAGAAGGGCTTGCAGGTTATTTCCTCCATGGATGGGGAAACGACCATTGGGGATGATGATTTGGGTGCCCTTGAACCCCTTCTTGAAATGATCTTTTCCCTTGATCTTACCAACTCCAAGATCACCGATCACGGGCTGGGGCAATTGACGGCCATGAAAAACTTGGAAAAACTTACTCTTGAAGGGGTGAAGGAAATTACACATGAGGGAATCGCCAAACTCAAGCCTCTTGACAAGCTTTCCTACTTAAACCTGGTCCGGGTTGAAATGAACGACGCCTTGATCGACGTCCTGATCGGGATGCCGAGTCTGCGGGAGGTCTACCTTTTTGAAGCTGGGTTGTCGGAAGAGGCGATTGTCCGTCTCAAGAACGAGAAGCCCAAAATGTTCGTCAACGGAGGCTAGGCCTTTCTTGTTTCCACCCTTCGTTTTCTGTCTGGAAAACAAGACCTGCAAATCATGCAGGACAGACCATGACAGGCCCGTGCTTGGCAATGCTCCCGACCATAATAGATGATTTGCAGATGGAGTTTGTTCCATCGATCCTTGGGGAAAAGTCTCTTCAGGTCCTTCTCGGTTTGGAGTACGCTTCTTCCGTTGGTCAGTTTCCAGCGCTGGGCCAGTCGATGAATATGGGTATCGATGGGAAAGGAGGGAAAATTGAAAGCTTGAGCCATCACCACCGAGGCCGTCTTGTGTCCTACGCCGGGAAGTTCCTCCAGTTCGACGAAGGAACGCGGCACCTCCCCTCCATGTCGCTCGATAATGATCTCGGAAAGCCTCTGGATGGCCTCGGCTTTGCGAGGAGCAAGACCGCAAGGTCGAACTACTGCATTGATGCGTTCAACCGATAGACCAGCCATTTCTGCGGGGCTTGATGCGAGGCTGAAAAGAGAAGGCGTGACTTGATTGACGCGGGCATCCGTGCATTGGGCGGAAAGAAGGACGGCGACCAAAAGGGTGAATGGGTCCTTGTGCTCGAGCGGGATTGAGGGAGATGGGTAGAGTTCGTTCAACTTTTTGTCGATTAACTTGGCCCGATCACTAAGTTTCATCCATCCAGAATGTTAAAAACCTCAAAGGACACAACCCGCAAGAGGGCAATATTTGTGACGTTATGACCCAAATTGGATTCCTTAAGGGCGGAATTGTCCCGCTAGTCCTGCCTGAATAATTTCACAAAGCGTTGGATATAAACAATAATGAATCGACTTAAGTCGGTCATATTCGGAACGCAACCTGCATGATATCATTTATGAACATTGATCCCGAAAAGTTTACTGAGCTGGGAATTTCCGCGATCAAGGAAATGGCTGAAGCAGCCAAGCGCAATGGCCAGCAGGAGGTGGAGGTTTGGCATCTATTGTCGGCTCTTATGGCCCAGGAAGACGGCATCGTACCGGCGCTTCTCGAGGAAACCGGAGTGGGCGTGGCCCCGGTTCAGCTTTCCTTGCAGCGTGAACTAAAGGCCCTTCCCAAGATCGCCGGCGACGTCAATACGGCACGCTCCTATGCCTCCTCCGCTCTTACCGAGGCAGTTGAGAAGGGACAGGAAATTTCCAGAAAGATGGAAGACGACTATGTGAGTACGGAGCATCTCCTTCTTGGCCTTGCAAGTGTCGGAAAGCCTGAAACCTTTAAGCAATTTCTTAAGAACTTTGAGCTTTCCGAGAAGAAGATCATGAAAAGCCTCAAGGAACTCCGGGGCGGGCAGAAGGTCACTTCTCGGACACCCGAGAATTCCTTTCGGGCTTTGAAAAAATATGGAATCGACTTGGTCGAGCAAGCCAAGTCGGGAAAGTTGGACCCCGTAATCGGAAGGGATGCCGAAATCCGCCGGGTGATCAGGATTCTTTCCCGCAAAACCAAAAACAACCCGGTCTTGATCGGTGAACCCGGTGTCGGGAAAACGGCTATCGTGGAGGGATTAGCCCAGAGAATCGTGCGGGGCGATGTTCCGGAGGGGCTCAAGGACAAGACTATATTTACCCTTGAAATGGGATCTCTGCTCGCCGGAGCAAAGTTTCGGGGAGAATTCGAAGAGCGCCTCAAGGCCGTACTTACCGAGGTGAGCAAAGGGGATGGTCGCATCGTTTTGTTCATCGATGAGATGCATACCATCGTTGGTGCCGGCAAGGCGGAAGGGGCCATCGATGCCGGCAACATGCTGAAGCCCATGCTGGCAAGAGGGGAGCTCCGTTGCATAGGGGCCACTACCCTCAACGAGTACCGCCAGCACGTCGAGAAGGACGCCGCCCTCGAGCGACGCTTCCAGACCGTGCTCGTCGATCAGCCCAGCGTCGAAGACACCATATCCATCCTTCGTGGTTTGCGCGAGCGCTTCGAGATTCATCACGGGGTCAACATTCGAGATGAAGCCCTGGTCAATGCCGCGGTTCTTTCGAACCGCTATGTTTCCGACCGCTTTCTTCCCGACAAGGCAATCGACCTGGTCGACGAGGCCTGCGCAATGATACGGACCGAGCTCGACAGCATGCCGGCCGAGCTTGATGAGGTAAGTCGTCGTGTCCTGCAACTCGAGATTGAGGAGACTGCCCTCAAGCAGGAAAAGGACAAGTCTAGCAAGGATCGTCTTGAGGCTCTGCGAAAGGAATTGGGTAATGCCAGAGACAAAATGGAAACCATCAAGCGCCAGTGGGAGAACGAGCGAAAGGGAATCGACGACGTGCGAGTACTGCGTGAGCGAATTGAGTCCACCCGGGCGGAGATGGAAAGGGCGGAGCGGGCTTACGATCTCAACCTGGTTGCCGAGCTCAAGCACGGCAAGCTTCCCATCCTGGAGGCTGAACTGGAAAACCTTGATAAGGCGGAAAAAAGGGAGGATTCAATCCTCAAGGAGGAAGTCACTGCGGAGGAGATTGCGGATATCGTGGCTCGGTGGACGGGAGTTCCGGTCACCAAGCTAATCGAGGGCGAGAGAGAAAAACTCCTACGACTGCAGAGCATTTTGCATGAAAGGGTGATCGGGCAGGATGAAGCCGTCGATGCGGTTTCCGAGGCCATCATGAGGGCCCGGGCGGGGATCAAGGACCCTCACCGCCCAATCGGATCCTTCCTTTTCCTAGGCCCCACGGGGGTTGGCAAAACCGAGCTTGCCAAGACGTTGGCCGAGAGTCTCTTCGACAGCGAGAACAATGTCGTTCGCATCGATATGTCCGAGTATATGGAGAAGCATTCCGTGGCCCGCTTGATCGGTGCTCCCCCAGGTTACGTAGGCTATGAGGAAGGGGGGCAATTGACGGAGGCCATTCGGCGCAAGCCTTATTCCGTGATCCTTTTCGACGAGGTCGAGAAAGCTCACCCCGACGTATTCAACGTCCTGCTGCAACTTATGGACGACGGCCGCCTGACCGACTCGCAGGGGCGTACGGTTGATTTCAAGAACGTGGTCGTCATCCTAACCTCAAACGTCGGCAGTCGCTACCTCCAGGATAATTCGAGCGACAACGAGATTTCCGAATCAGTCCGCGAGTCCGTGATGGCGGAGTTGCGTGACCATTTCCGTCCTGAGTTTCTCAATCGGATTGATGACGTGGTTCTATTCAAACCTCTGTCACTCGAGGAAATCACGGAGATCGTCGACCTGCTGCTCGCGGGATTGAACAAGCGACTTGTGGATCGGAAGGTCTCGGTTTCCTTTACTCCGGCTGCCAAGAAATGGATAGGTGAGAAGGGTTATGATCCAACCTATGGAGCCCGGCCCCTGAAGAGGTTTCTTCAGAAGCAGGTCGAGACCAAATTGGCTCGAGCCTTGGTTGCCGGCGAAGTGGATGATGGCGCCGAGGTTACCTTTTCCACCAAGGACGACGAATTGTTGATGAAGGTATCCTGAGGCCGGTCTCCTCGGGTTATTCAAAGCTCATGGAACGAGATCCTCGACTGAATTTTTGATCACGCTCTTGTTGACGAACAGAAAGAGGAGTGCATAGGCTGAAACAAAGGCTAGAGTGGCGAGCGAAACCCCTGGGTTGAGGTCAACTCCGAATCGGAGGGCCTGCTCGACCAGGATCCACTTGCAACCATAGCCCGCCAAAATCGCTCCACCGAGTACCCAGAGAAAGAGACGGAGGAAACGGGTCAGGAAGACTTGCCCGACTTCCTCCCTCGAAAAGCCCAACAGCAGCAGGTTGCCTGCTTGCTCGGAGGCCTGTGTCACCACAAGCCGGAAACTGGTTGCAAAGGTTGCAATTGAAAGAAGCGAAAGAAGGGCGCCGATCCCCCCGATCCCCAGAAAAAGAGCAAGCAGGGCCTTCTTGATGAGATCCTGCTGGGGAAATTCCCGGTTGATCTCGTATCCTCGTTCTCGAACGTGAGCGAGGAATGAGTCGCTTGGGTTGTCCTCGATCTCGAGAATTATGCGGGACGGTTCCTCGGGTTTGGCTTCCCCTTGCAGGGTCTCGGATGCCGGGGCTCGTTCGGCGGGGTTCTCCAGTGGGGAGACTTCCCAATCGTCGAACCCTGCCTTGCCCTCCATCGAAGCGAGGGATGAACGAGAAATGGGCGGACCCTCGATGGCGCCGTTCTTCCAGAGAAAGAAAAAGTCGTGGGCATCGGCTTGACCATATTTCTCGTTGGCCGATTTGAGGAAACTCTCGGGTACCAGTACGCTATTGATACGCTTGCTGAAGGCTACGAAACGTCCCATCAGCCTAACCTCACCGGTCTTGCCGATGTATAGCTCGATGGGCATTCCGGTGGCGGCCTCGGTGGAGAGGGCCGGATACTCGACGCGTGAGGGCGCCAAGCCGAAGTTCCATAGATCGAGGTAGAACTTGGGTACCATGATGGGGACTGCGGATGAGTTGTCGTCCCATTGCCACTCCTCGGGTACGAAGTCGAGGAACTCGTCGGGGATGGACTCAAAGAAAAGATCGGTCTTTGCCGCCGCTCCCAGCCCGACCTTTCCGGACGGCCAAATGTATAGTGTGAGGGGAAAGCTGTTGCGGGCGAAGCCACCGACGCGCCTGACTCCTTCCAGTTTCTTTATACGCTCGATCTCCACAGGGTCGAAACTCTGGTCGCTTTTGCCCAGGTTGACGAGAGCCCCACCCTCGATCTTCTTGTTCAGCGTGAAGTAGTTTCTCGGACCCTTGCTTTCCCGCAGGAAAGCGTTGCCGTCCTGGTAGAGTTGGACCGCCAGCAGGAGAAGGGTCGAGCCGAGCAGGCAGCCCAGCGAAGCGATCCAAAGTTCCTTTCTTGGTCCAGCGACACGAAGGCTGGACCTGAGGGTATGACTGGAGAAGGATTGGCTCATAGTATGAGCGAACGCCCGAAGGGCAGGGGAGGGGTGTCGCCGAGGGAGGTAAGGATCAGGCTGGCCTTGTTTGCCCGAGTGACTTCCTCGACCAAGGCGCAAGCCAGGCGGGTGTTTTCCTCGTCGAGATGGCTGAAAGGTTCGTCCAGAAGGAGCAATTCGAAGGGTTTCCCCAAGACCCGCATCAGGGCAATGCGTTGTCGTTGGCCTTGGGAAAGGGACGCGAGAGGGCGTTCCAGAAAAGAGGTCATGCCTAACCGAACCGCCATTTCCTCGTGGCTTGGAGCCCGTGAGTTGGCCACCGGGATTAGCTCAAGGTTTTCTCGGGCGGAAAGGGCAGGAAAGAGCCGGAGATCCTGAAAAAGCAGGGCAACTCGTTTCCGCCTCCACGTTTCCCAGTCCCGACGACTTTTTCCGCGAATGGATTGTCCCTCTGCAAGGGCTTCGCCCTTATAGTCGTTTCGGAGGCCATAGAGAAGGTGCAGTAGGGTTGACTTGCCCTTACCCGAATGGGCGGAGACAAGAACGAGGGAACCGGTTTCAAGTCTAAGCTCGGAGTCCCAGATCTCGGATGGCTCGATCATCTCCTCCGGAATCGGGGCAGGGATGACTTTCTTGAGCTCGATCAACATGGCAGGAGGGAAAGAAGGTTATTTCCGAAGATGGCATCCTCCTCCTCTTTCGTCAAGTTGGCCGATTGAAGAACTTCCCTGCGGAAAGACGAGAAATCCGGTTTTTTTTGCGAATCCGGAAGAATACGCAGCGGATAGTCTGTTCCCCAGAGGATTTTCTCGGCCCCCACTGCATCGATGAGCTTGCGATAGATCGACGGATCGTAGAGCAGGGAACAGGCCGCAAGGTCATAATAGACGTTCTTGAGAAAGGGGCGGACCCTCGGGTTTAGCTCGTAAAAGGGTAACAGGCCTCCGGCATGGGCAAGGATGATCTTGAGATCCGGAAACTCCCGGGCCAACCATAGGAATTCCTCCAAGGGGGTGGGGATTCGGCCCGGATATTCGTGACCAACGGGTTCGGTGACGTGAAAGGTAACCGGCCAACCGGCTTCCGAGGCAAAGGCCATGCACTCCAGCCAAGCGGGTTTCCGCATGTTCGCGGACTGGACCCAGGGATGCGCTTCGCCGATTCCCACGAAGCCCTGCTGTTGCCTTTTACTTAATTCCGCCAGAGGGTCCTTCATCGAAGGGTGAAGGGTGACGAAAGCGATGAACCTGTCGGCATCTTCTTCGATCCATTGGGCATGCCAATCGTTGTGGAGGATGCAGGAGTCTGGGTTTTCCCAGTACCAACCGAGAAGGACCGCCTTGTCCACACCGGCGTTATCCATATCCGCAAGCATTTGCCTTCGGTTGGCCCAACCTTGAAGACTCGCTCCTTGTTCCGGCATCACCAAGCCCAGCCAGTGAAATTCCTTAGCTTGGTTTGCGTAGGTTTCCGGATCTTGGATGACTTCGTCGGGATACCGGTGTGTGTGTGCGTCTACGATCACTGCTAGTAGGGTTGGCTAACTCATCTCGAAAGACCTGAAGCTCGAATTTTGCAGATTTGGGCTACAAAGCCCAGCGTGGTTTCCCCTAGGATGAATCCTCTGCCTTTTCCGCTTCCTGGATGCCCGCTAGGCTCTTGGCCAAGGTGGCCTCGATATAGGCCGCGAATAGCGGGTGGGCCTTGTTTGGTTTGGACTGGAATTCGGGGTGAAACTGTACCCCGACGAACCATGGGTGTTCCACCACTTCCACGATTTCCACGAGGTCGCGGTCGGGGTTGACTCCCGCAACTACAAGACCGGCCTTCTCAAGGTCCTTGCGATAGGCATTGTTGAATTCGAACCGATGGCGATGCCTTTCGGAAACTTCTTCCTTGGCATAAGCGGTGGAGGATGCCGTGCCTTTTTTGAGGGCGCAAGGGCAGGCTCCCAGACGCATGGTGGCCCCCTTTTCGCTGATGGATTTCTGCTCGTCCATGATATGAATGACCGGATCGGGAGTGTCGGGGTCAAATTCCTCACTGTTTGCATTCTCGAGCCCGAGGACGTTACGGGCGTAGTCGATGACTGCTATCTGCATGCCGAGGCAAAGCCCGAAATAAGGAATTCTGTTTTCCCGGGCATATTTAGAAGCCATGATCTTGCCTTCGGTTCCGCGGTCCCCGAATCCGCCCGGTACGAGGATGCCGTCGAGCGATGCGAGATGGGCCTCGGTTCCGTCTCTTTCGATATCCTCTGCGTCGATATGCAGGACCTCCACTTCGCAGTCGTTACGAATCCCGCCGTGTACGAGGGATTCGTTAACCGATAGGTAGGAGTCTTGAAGATCCATGTATTTCCCCACCATGCCAATCCGAACCCTGTGCTTGGGATTGAGCAGGCGATGCACCACTTCCTCCCATTCGTCCAGTTTTGGGGCGGGGGCATCCAGACCAAGGAATCGCGTCACTAAGTCGTCCAGTCCTTCCTTCTTGAGCATATGGGGTAGCTCGTAAATGGAATGAGCGACGTCCAGTTCCTCGATCACCGCCTCTTTGGAGACGCTACAGAAAAGGCTTAGCTTTTCACGGATTTCCTCAGTAATGGGTTGCTCCGTCCGGCAAACCAGGATGTCCGGTTGAATGCCGATCTCCCTTAACTTAGCGACGCTTTGCTGGGTCGGCTTGGTTTTCAACTCGCCTGCCGCCTTGAGCGAAGGCAGAAGCGTCATGTGAAGAAAGAGTACGTTGGCTCTGCCGACCTCGCTGGCAAATTGACGCATTGCTTCCGTGAAGGGAAGGCCTTCGATGTCGCCAATGGTTCCACCTATCTCGGTAATCAATACGTTGACCCCTTCCCCTGCGGCGTAAATTCGCTCCTTGATCTCATTGGTTACGTGGGGGATGACCTGAACCGTTTTGCCGAGGTAGTCGCCCCGGCGTTCCTTCCGTATCACGGATTCGTAGATTTGGCCGCTGGTGAGGTTGTTGAAACGAGAAAGCTTGCCTGAGGTGAAGCGCTCGTAGTGTCCTAGGTCCAAGTCCGTTTCGGCGCCATCGTCCAGTACGTAGACCTCACCGTGCTGGAAGGGACTCATGGTACCCGGGTCGACGTTGAGGTAGGGATCGAATTTCTGAATTCTGGTCGTTAACCCCCTCTGTTCGAGCAATGCGCCCAGAGAGGCTGCCGTCAAACCTTTCCCCAAGGATGATACCACTCCCCCTGTGATAAAGATGTATTTCATGATGTCGCCTCCCGCATCCTCCTCAAATGACATGCGTCGCCCAGTGCTTGCAACTACCTTTTGCGCCCAAGGCCAAATTAGTTTGTTAAAATTGCCTCTAAACGACCCAGGCGATAAGTTCAGCTTATTACTACATATTAATATTATTTAATCTTGTTTACGTAATCTCCTAATACTTGGACCCTTAGAGTCCTTTTAACTAGTTAGTTGCCAATCCCTATGTCATGTTTACAATGCTACTAAACAAACAAACATTTAATGTCCTCTCTTGTTAAGAAGTACCTAATGGCCCTATCAGGTATTGTCCTTATAGGGTTTGTGTTCGTGCACATGGCCGGCAACCTCCAAGTTTTATTAGGCCAAAAGGCCATAAATTCTTATGCTCATACACTGCAAAGTCTACCCCTTCCTATTTTGTGGGGTTCGAGGATGTTCCTGTTTCTGTCCGTCGTAGTTCACGTGGTGACTGCCATTTTGCTGATCAAGGAGAACAGGGCTGCTCGTCCGGTCAGGAACGACGTCGAAGTAACCAAGAGAACGGGGTGGTCTTCCCTCAACATGGGTCTCACCGGATCCATTCTTTTTGCCTTCATAGTCTTCCATCTTCTACACTTCACTATCCGTCTCATCCACCCTGAATTCGGGGAATGGGAGACTAGGGTAGGTTCCCCGGACAATACTGAAATTCACGATGTCTACAGGATGATTTTGGCCGGTTTTAACATCGACTTGGTTTCCGTTTTCTATGTCGTCGCTATGTTTCTGCTCTGTCGGCACTTGGCCCATGGCGTATCGAGTACCTTTCAATCTCTCGGTCTTCGTTCGGAATGCTGGAAAGGAAGGCTCGATTTGGCGGCCAAGGGCTATGCTTGGATAATCTTCGTTGGTTTTTCAATCGTGCCGGTCACTGTCACGGCCCAGAAATATGGATTGTTTTCCCTTTATGACCCAGACGTTTTCTCCACTTCCGCTCTACGTCCCTGACCTATGAAACTGGACTCAAAGATACCCGATGGGCCCATCTCCGAGAAGTGGGACAATCACCGTTTTTCCTCAAAACTGGTCAACCCCGCGAACAAGCGAAAATACAGGATTATCGTTGTCGGTTCAGGACTTGCCGGCGGAGCTGCCGCGGCAACGCTGGGCGAACTGGGCTACAACATCGACTGCTTTTGCTACCAGGATACCCCCCGTCGAGCCCATTCCATTGCGGCCCAAGGAGGTATAAACGCGGCCAAAAACTACCAGAACGATGGTGACAGCATCCATCGTCTTTTCTATGACACGGTCAAGGGAGGTGACTTCCGTTCCCGAGAGGCCAACGTCCATCGCCTCGCCCAAGTGAGCGTGAACATCATAGACCAGTGTGTGGCCCAAGGAGTTCCCTTTGCCCGTGAATACGGTGGTCTTCTGGCAAACCGATCCTTCGGCGGAGCCCAGGTCAGCAGGACTTTTTATGCCCGTGGCCAAACCGGACAACAACTCTTGATCGGGGCATACAGCGCCTTGAGCAGGCAGGTTGCAACCGGTCAGGTTAAGATGCACACCCGCCAAGAGATGCTCGACTTGGTTGCCGTGGATGGTCATGCCAAGGGCATTGTGACCCGAAACCTCGCCAATGGAGAAATCAAGGCATGGACGGCTGATGCGGTCCTTCTGTGCACGGGTGGATATGGGAACGTGTACTACCTTTCGACCAATGCCGTCGGATGTAACGTAACGGCCGCCTACCGGGCTTACCGCCGAGGAGCCGGGTTCGCCAATCCCTGCTACACGCAAATTCACCCCACCTGTATTCCCGTCTCCGGGGATCACCAGTCCAAGCTCACCCTCATGTCCGAATCCCTTCGCAACGATGGGAGAGTCTGGGTGCCAAGGGACGAGAGTGACTGCCCCAAGAACCCGAACGACGTCGCGGAAAACGAGCGGGACTACTACCTCGAGCGAAAATACCCCAGCTTCGGCAACTTGGCTCCCCGTGACATTTCAAGCAGGTCGGCTAAGGAGGCCTGCGACGATGGTCGCGGGGTTGGCCCTGGAGGGCGTGGTGTCTACCTTGATTTTTCCGATGCCATCTCAAGGCTGGGCGAAGACACCATTCGGGAACGCTACGGAAACCTTTTCCAGATGTACGAGCGTATTACTGGTGAAAATGCCTACCAGCGCCCAATGAGAATTTATCCGGCCATCCACTACACCATGGGTGGATTGTGGGTCGACTACAACCTCATGACCACCGTGCCCGGTTGTTTTGCGCTCGGGGAAGCCAATTTCTCCGACCACGGCGCCAACCGCCTGGGCGCTAGTGCTCTCATGCAAGGATTGAGCGACGGTTACTTCGTCATCCCCAATACCATCGGGAATTACTTGGCGGGAACGGGTAGCGGATCCGTCAGTCCCGACGGTCCGGAAGTCAAGGAGGTATTGGATTCAGTTAGGCAAAGAGTAGATCAGCTAACTTCCTGCGAAGGGCGGAGGTCTTCCCGTTCCTATCACAAGCAACTTGGCCAGATCATGTGGGAATATGCGGGCATGGCCCGCAACGAGGCCGGCCTGAAAAAAGCAATTGGCGAGATTCAGAATCTTCGGGAGGATTTTCAGAAGAATCTTCACGTGCCCGGGTCCGGGGACAACCTTAATGCCGAATTGGAGCGTGCCGGTAGGGTCCGTGACTTTCTTGACTTCGGCGAACTGCTTTGCCGGGATGCGCTTGAGAGGAACGAGTCCTGCGGAGGTCACTTCCGCGAGGAGCACCAGACCACTGACGGAG
This sequence comes from Opitutia bacterium UBA7876, assembly GCA_002500665.1. Classification (GTDB taxonomy): domain Bacteria; phylum Verrucomicrobiota; class Verrucomicrobiia; order Opitutales; family Seribacteraceae; genus Seribacter. The sequence goes on along the minus strand of DLRY01000012.1, from coordinate 10,136 downwards.
AGGCTAAGCGCGACGACGAGAATTTTGCTCATGCCGCGGTATGGGAATTCAAGGGCGAAGGGGATACCCCCGAGCGTCATGTCGAGGAGATGGATTTCGAGAACGTCAAGCTGGCCGTCCGAAGTTACAAATAATTTCCTGATGAAACTCACCCTGAAAATTTGGAGGCAATCCGAACAGAAGGATCCAGGTCGCTTTGAGACTCACTGCATCGACGGAGTTTCGGAAGATTCGTCTTTTCTGGAGATGCTCGACCAACTGAACGAACAGTTGTTGGAGGAAGGCGTCGAGCCGGTTGCCTTCGATCACGATTGCCGTGAGGGTATCTGCGGGATGTGCTCGCTTACCATCAACGGCTTTGCGCACGGCCCGGAAAACTCGACTACCACCTGCCAACTCCACATGCGAAAGTTCAAGGATGGGGATACCATTACCATCGAGCCTTTCCGGGCTCGGGCCTTTCCGGTCTTGCGGGATTTGGTCGTGGACCGGTCCGCCTTCGACAAGATCATTCAGGCCGGTGGCTTCATTTCCGTGCGGACCGGGAGCGCCCCGGACGGCAACGCCCTCCCGATTCCGAAGGATGAATCCGACCAAGCCATGGATGCGGCGGCCTGTATCGGCTGCGGGGCTTGCGTGGCCTCCTGCAAGAATGCATCGGCCATGCTCTTCACTGCGGCCAAGGCAGGGCATTTGAATCTGTTGCCCCAAGGAAAGGCGGAACAGGAGAAGAGGGTCCTCGACATGGTTTCCGCTATGGACGGCGCCGGTTTTGGTAACTGCAGAAACTACGGCGAATGCTCGGCTTCCTGCCCCAAGGATATTTCCCTGGACTTCATCTCCAAGCTCAACCGCGATCACGCCAAAGCCAAGCTGAAGAAGCTTTTCAGCTGACTTTTCGGGCCACCGAAAGGAATATAGGGTTGCGGGAGTTGCCTTCCTTTGGAAGATAGCAAGCGTATGCCGGATAATGAAAAGCAAGTCACCTGGGGTGGACGTTTTGGGAGCAAGCCCGACGACCTCATGCAGGTGTTTGGGGAATCCATCTCCTTCGATCGTCGCTTGGCGCCCTATGATCTCCAGGGAAGCCTTGGGCATGCGGGGATGCTTGCCGAGGTCGGCTTGCTGACCCCTGAGGAATTTGAGGAGATCAAAAATGGAATCACCGAGTTGTCCGAGGAGATCGCCTCGGATGAGTTTCAGTGGAAGCTCGAACTCGAGGACGTCCACATGAATCTCGAGCAGGCCCTCCGGGCAAAGACCGAGGCAGCCGACAAGCTTCATGCCGGCAGAAGCAGAAACGATCAGGTAGCGACCGACATGCGTCTATTCTTCAAGGATGCCTGCCAACAGTTGAGAACCGCTCTGGAGGGAGCCATGGGAGCCCTTCTCAAGCTGGCCCGCAACCACGCTCTCTTGCCCATTCCGGGATACACGCATCTCCAACGGGCTCAGCCAGTGACGGTGGGCCATCATCTTTTGGCTCATATCGAGGCTCTGGGCCGGGATCATGAGAGATTCTCGACCGTTGCGGAGCATGCCAACGTTTGCCCCCTCGGCTCCGGAGCCCTTGCCGGATCGACCCTCCCGCTCGATCGCGAGCATGTTGCCAAGGCCCTTGGTTTCGTTGACGACCAAGGGCTTCCAAGGTTGACGCCAAACGGCATGGATGCAGTAGCCGACCGTGACGTCTTCGTCGAGTTTGCGAGTGCCTGCGCCACCTGCTCACTTCATCTGTCCCGCCTGTCCGAGGACGTGATTCTATGGAATTCCTCCGAATTCGGCTACATCGACCTGCCTGACTCCTTTACCACGGGTTCCTCTCTCATGCCTCAGAAAAAGAACCCCGATTCCTTTGAGCTCGTCCGGGGTAAGACAGGCCGGATCCTGGGAAATCTGAATAACCTGCTTGTGACCATCAAGGGACTTCCCCTGACCTACAATCGCGACCTGCAGGAGGACAAGCCCCCGGTCTTCGATTCCTTCGACGAACTAAGTTTGTGCCTCGCTGTCGTGGCCGGAGCCCTCAAGGATTCGTCCTTCAACGAGGAGGCTTGCCGGGATGCCGCCTCCGATCCTCTGCTTTTGGCCACGGACTTGGCGGATTATCTTGTGGAGCGGGGTGTTCCCTTCCGCAAGGCCCATCACGTCGTGGGGGAACTGGTTTCCCTGTCCGAGCACAAGAAAGCGACTTTGCCGGACCTGACGGATCAGGAGGTCCAAGCCGTTTGTCCGCAGCTGGAGCCGGACTGGAGAGAGGTTTTCGACCTGGAGCGAGCCTTTGCCAAGAGGGAAAAGCCCGGCATGCCCGGACCGGGCCAGATCGAGGGCCGGATCAGGTACTGGGAGTCCCTGCTCGATTGAACCTTCGGCGCCCGTGTTCATCATCCGCCTCAACCTCCTCTTGGTCGTCGTGCCCCTTTGCGCTCATCTGGAGGGCCGGACCTGGACGACGACATCGGGAAGCAAGTCGGAAGGCGAGCTCTTCGAGGTAGTCGGCGATCGGATTGGCCTCAGGATTCGGGGCCGGGAATATCACTTTTCAATCGGTCGCTTCATCCCGGCCGATCAAGCCTACGTCAAGCAATGGATGCAAACCCCCCGCTGCGGAGCCTGTTCGGGAACCCTTGGCACTCGCTCCGTCAAGGCGGGTAAGGCCAGTTACCATACGGCCTGTTTCCGCTGCATGGTCACCCGCAGGAATTTTGGACCCGGAGATCGTTTCCGAAAGGACGACTGGGGAGGCATGGTCCACGTCGATCATTTTTCCGCCACCGGGGTTTGCGGTACCTGTTCTCGGATTTTCCCAAAAAGAAGTGCCATCAAGGAGCAATTTTTCGCCGATGGAAGGATCACCTGCGGACCCTGCCTCAAGGATGGTATTTTCAAGCTCGATTTGCTTCACCAAGTGGACAAGAGAATATGGCCTTCCCTGATGGAGGCCGGTTTCGACAAGCCTCGGGGCGAACTGGAGCTTCTGCTGGTCGACCGCGGTACTCTTACCCGCGAGGCGAGCAAAATCAATGCCAGCGGAAACTTGAGGGGATTGACCTTGACCAAGTACAAGGTCGTAAAGGGAGGCAACAACCCAAGAACCACCTTCAATCACCGAATTTTCGTGCTCTATGGCCTTCCCTATGTCGAGTGCGTTTCGGTCTTGGCGCACGAGCATGCCCACGTCTGGCTTAACGAGAGATTCATCGAGGCCCCTCTGCCCGTCACGGAGGGGTTCTGCAACTTGGCCTCCTACCTCGTCCTTCAGCGTGAGAAGAGCAAGCTTTCCTCCATCCTTTTGGAAAACATGCAAAATAGCGAAAGCCCCGTCTACGGGGCGGGCTATCGCATGATGAGGCAAAAACTGGGCCAGGCTGGCTGGCCAGCCATGCTTCGCGAAATGAAGGGGAAAGCCTCTCCCCCCTGATCAACGACCAAAGACATGAAAATCGATTCACACCATCACTTCTGGAAATATGATCCGGTCAGGTACTCTTGGATGAATGAGAGCATGGAGGTTTTGAAAAAGGATTACCAACCGGATGACCTGCTGCTTGAAACGGAAAGGAAGGGAATCGACGGAGTCGTTTCCGTCCAAGCGGATCAATCCATGCTGGAAACGGATGAGCTTCTTGAGCATGCGGCTCGGCATGACTTCATCAAAGGAGTCGTCGGCTGGTTTCCCTTGGTCGACCCTTCGGTGGAGGATCTTCTGACCAAGTACGCCGCAAACCCATGGCTAAGGGGTGTCAGGCACGTCGTACAGGATGAACCGGACGACAGTTTCATCCTGGGGGAGGCCTTCAACGAGGGGATTCGAAAGCTCAGGCAGTTCGACCTCGTCTACGACGTCTTGATCTACGAGCGCCAGCTTGCCCCATCGATCGAGTTCGTAGATCTTCACCCCGATCAGGTCTTCGTCCTGGACCATGTGGCCAAACCGCGGATAGTTGATGGGATGATGGAACCCTGGAAGGCCCAGATGTTCGAAATGGCCCGAAGGGAGAACGTCTCCTGCAAGCTTTCCGGAATGGCAACCGAGGCGAATTGGCAGGAATGGACGATGGACGACCTGCGCCCGTTCATGGAGGTTGCCCTTGATGCCTTCGGTCCACGTCGGCTCATGTTCGGGTCCGATTGGCCGGTTGCCCGGCTTGCCGTCGAATATGGGCCTTGGGTTGATCTTTGCCGGGAATTTATTTCCAGCCTGAGCGAGAACGAGATCGAGGCAATCGAGGGTGGCAATGCCTCCCGCGTTTATGGCCTTGTCGATTAGGCGGCTTACCTCTGGTAAATGGGCAGGTAGTGATACTTCACCGCGAGGGCGAGAATAGCCATGGTAGTCGAGTAGATTTCCCCGGCGCTTCCCTCCGATCCGGAACCGTGCCAAGAGCCGTTTTTTCTTTGTAGCTTTAGGAGGATGTCCTCCACCTTGGTGCGGGCGACCTTGGCATGATCGCCTCCTCTTTGGTACATGGCCTGGGAATAGTAATAGGTGCCGTAGTAGAAGAACTTGCGCCCAGTGTTCGGTTCGTTGTCGAGCAACCAGTCGGCGGCCCCTTTGACGAAGGGAGATTCGTATTCTCCACAAACCTGCATGGCCAGAAGTCCGGCCGCGGTGGTGGTATACTCGGGATGACCTCCGGGCTGATAGGAGAAGCCGGACTTTTTGTTTACCGGTTCACCCTTTGAGTCGATCGTGGACCAGTAGGAACGCCGGAGGTACCCGATGGCATCCTCGATGGCGGCGGAAGGAACGTTGAGGCCGGCGTTTTTGGCCGAGCGTAGCGACATCAATTGCCAGATGGTTGCGGAAAGATCGGCATCACGGGAATCGGGAGAATAGCGCCATCCACCCTGGTGGGAAGGACTCTTGGGAACCTTTTGGGATCGCAGGATGAGGTCGATCGCCTTTTGAGTGCTCTTGCGAATCTTCTGGTCCTGCTTTTCGTCCAGGCCCATGCCGAGCATTTCCGAAAGCATGAGCGTGGTGATGCCGTGACCGTACATGCGGCTCCCGTCCCTTGAGCCGAAGTATCCTGTCTCACTCTGTCTGTCTTCACGGAGAACGTACTCGAGAGCCCGTTTCATGGCTTCTCCCTTCTTGTCAGGGTTGACCGGCTGGTTGCCCACCGAAGCCATGGCCATGAGGGCAAGGGAAGTCATGGTCGTTTGGTTGCCCCGATCAGCGATGGAACCATCCTCGGATTGTTTGGTCATGACGAAGGCAATCCCTTCATCGATCGCCTTGTCGACTTTATCCTTCTGGAAAGGGTTGGTCGGTTCGGCTTCCTCGGCCGTCACGCCGAATGGGAGCCAAGAGAGAAGCAAAAGCAGAGAAGACAGCGGTTTCATTCTTGTTTCGAGCCTCATTTCTTCTTGCGGGATTTTTCCGCCATGGCGCGGAAATAAGCTTCGACTCGATTGCGGTATTCTCCGGACACGGCTTCCCGGCGCCCATCCATGAGATCCTTAGCCAGTTTGGGAGGGAGCCGGCTCCACTCGAACTCGGCTTTGTTCTCCAGGTCGGGTGCAGGTAATTCCTCGAAGACAGTGACCGGAGCCGCGTCGACGGCGGCTCCCTCTCCCGAATTGGGCTGCATCCCTTGGGTCATTGCGTTTTGGCTTTGCATCCTAGACTGAGCCATGGAACTGGCCTGCACCATGGTTGCCTGGGCGAGTGCTTGAGCCGCCTCTGCCAAGGCTTGGGCCTGTGCTTGGGCGGATTGGGATTGAGAGCTTTCGCTGGGCTGACCTTGGCTGGGCTGACCTTGACCAGGAGGGCCTTCTCCCGGTTGTCCTTCACTCGGTTGTCCTTGTCCTAGCTGGGCGGCCTGGGCAGCCTCGGAAAGAGGAGTGTCGGAAGGGATTCCTCCCTCGGAGGGTACGGATTCTTGCCCGAATGGATTGGCGGCGGGGTTAAGGGCTTGGTCGAGAGAGTCTAGGGTCTGGGCCAAGGCTTCGGCGGTTTCAGGGTTGGTCAGTGCGGCTTCGCTGGAGGAAGGGGATGGGGATCCTTGCCCGGGTGGAGGAGATTCGCCGGACTGAGAAGGCTCTCCTTGTCCTTGTCCTTCCCCAGACTGGCTTTCCGAAGGTTGTCCTTCGCTGGGCTGACCCTGACCTTCTCCCTGACCCTCGCTCGGTTCTCCTTGTCCCGGTTCCGATTGTCCCTCGCTGGGTTGACCTTGAGCTTCTCCCTGACCCTCGCTCGGCTCTCCTTGTCCCGATTCGGGTTGGCCTTCACCGGGTTGCTGCCCTTCGCCCGAAGGGGGTTCTCCCGGCTGTTGACCCTCACCACTTTGCTCGCCAAGGGAAGCCAGTGCCTCGGCTTGTTCGCCAAGGGCTTGCTCGGCGGAAGCCAAGGCTTCCCCAAAGCCACTCTCCTGTGATGGCTCGCCTTCGCCGGATTCTTCTCCACCGGCATCGGCAAAAGCCGGCTCGGACGGAAAGGCTTCGGCAAAGGATTCCGCCGCTTCGGCCAACTCCGCGGCTTCCTGAGCGGTTTCCTGGCCGGCTTGGGCTTGTTGTCCGGCTTCCTGGGCTTCTTGTCCGGCCTCTCGGGCCGCTTGTTGAGCCTGCTGTGCCTGCTGTGCCGCCTCTTGGGCCGCTTGTTGCGCCTGCTCGGCCTGTTGCCCGGCTTCCTGGGCCGCTTGTTGGGCTTGGGTGTTTTCCGGTTGGGCCGAAGCCTGCTGCTGTGCCTGCTGCGCCTGTTGTTGGGCCTGCTGTGCCTGTTGCTGTGCCTGCTGTGCCTGTTGCTGTGCCTGTTGCGCCTGCTGCTGGGCCTGCTGTGCCTGTTGCTGTGCCTGCTCAGCCTGTTGCTGACCCTGTTCCGCGGCCTGGGCAAATTCTTCCGCAGCGGCCTGAGTTTCTTGGGCAAATTCTTCGGCTGCGTCTCCAATCTCCTGGAAGTCCGGTTGGCCATCCGCTGCTTGCTGGGCCTCCTGGCCGGCTTCCTGCAAGGATTCTTGGGCTTGCTGGGCTTGAACATTTTGTCGGGCGGCCTGTTGCGCCTCCTGACTCTGGGCGAGTTCCTGTCCCTCCTCGGCCAGCTCGCCAAGCTGCTGGGCGAGTTGTTCGTTCTGAAGCTCCTGTCCCGCTTCGGCAACTTCCTGCTCGGCTGCCTGCTGGGTGTTCTCGGCTATCTCCGAGAGAGCTTCGGCCGCCTCTTCGTTTCCAAGGCGATCCTCATGACGGGCGGCCCGTGCGATATCCTGGGCTACGTCGAAAACTTCCTCGCCGACTTCCTCCTGTTGCTTTTGGGCTTGGGCCAGTGATTCCGAATCGGGGGACGAATCCCCTCCAAGTTCTTCTAGCTTTTCAGCCAGTTCCTCAGCCTGCCGGGACAGTTTCTCCGCCTTCTTGGAGGCAGACTCGGATTGCTCTTGGGCCCTAGATGCATTGCGCTGGGCGGAAGCGAACTGGGAGGGTTTGCGTTCCGCTCTCTGCTCGGCGAACTCAGCCTCTTGCTCGGCTTGTTCGGCTTTGGCCTGCGCCTGCTCCGCCACTTCGGTGGCGGCTTCGGATTTTTCTGCAAGTTCATTGGCTGCTTGTTGCGCTTGCTGGGCCACTTGCTGGGCTTGCTGGGCCTCTTCGCGGGCCTGCTCGGCGTTTTCGCTGGCTTGGGAGGCCTCGTTTTGGGCGGTTTGATCGCCCGATTTTCTTGATGCCTGCTCGGCCGCTTGCTCGGCCTGTTGTTCCGCAAAGGCCGCATCCTGGGCTGCCTCGACTGCATCTCGGACGGCATCGTTGGCCTTTTGCTCGGCGGTTTCAGCTTGTTGTTGCGCAACCTCGGCCTGTTCCTGAGCTTGTTCGGCTTGGGAGCTTGTCTCTTCGGCGATGGTCTTTCTTTCTTCGGCCTGCTTGGCGGCGGCCTCGGGATGAAGCTTGGAGACTTCCTCGGCCGACTCAGCTGCATCCGCCAGATCCGCCGACTCCTGAAGAAGGGGCTCGATCAGGTCTCGGGCGGCCTCGGCCAACTCGGAGGCGGTCTCCTCAGGCTTGGCTGCTTCCCTCGCTTCTTCAGCCAGTTGGAGCAGATCCTCCCTTGATTCGGTGAGTTCCTCGAAGGATTCTCCGGCGCTTGCCTGCCGGGCAAGATGGGAGGCCTGCCTGACCTCCCGATCGGCCAACCTCTTTACGTCGAGGGCAAGCCGGTCCAGCTCCCTGGCCAACTGCTTTTTTTCGTCCATCTTCTCCTTGTCCGTATTTTCAAGGTTCTCTGCAATTTCCTCCTCCTCCTGAGCCGCTTCCTCGAGAGCTTCCTGGGCCTCTTCTACGGTATCTTCGGCTATCTCCGAAAGTTCCTGCTGCATGGGTTTGTTCTCCTCGAGTTCCTTTTCAAGCTCCTCAAGAAGTTCTTGGGCCGAGAGCTTGGCCAGCTCGGCCAGACGCTCCGCCTGAGCGAATTGCTCGTCCACCTGTTCCTTGATCCCAAGGTCCTTTTCGACTTGGCGCAGGTCTTCCCTTGTTTCGGATACTTCCTCACCCTTGTCGACCCGCTCGAAATGATCGGCGATGGCCTCCAACGCTTCGGCTAGTTCGCCTTGCTTTTCGGAAGCTTTCTCGAGGTTTTCGTTTTGCGAACCCCGGTCGGTTGCCTGGAGGACCTGGGCAAGCGCGTTTTCGGAAGCGTTTTGCCTATCCTGCACGAGGGCGGCGGCGGCGTCCGCATCGCGGGCTATTTCCCTCCCTTCCTCATCGAGGATGTTTTGTACGTTTGCCTCCTGCCGGAGGGCTGCGTTAAAGAGAGTGATCTCACCACCGAGGACCCGTTGTTCCCTCTGCAGTTCCGTAGCCTCTCGTCGGACTTGGGCGGCTTCGTCGTCGGGCTTTTCGGCAATGGCTTCCGATTGGGCCTTTGCCTCGCGGGCCTTCTTTGCGAGCTGGCGGGCAAGTTCCGGCAAACTGGGAGCGAGTTGACTAAGTTTTTCCCGGGCGGCCTTGACGGCTGGAGACAATAGTTTGATCACCCGGCGCAAATCAGCCTGTACCAGCTCGACTTCCTTGGCCGTCGACCGGGGCGCTCGTCCGAGATCCTCGACGCGCCTATCCATTTCCTCGTCGATGGCCTTGGCGTAGGGTTGCTTGGGGAGATCACGGAGGATTTGAGCGGCCTCGCTGCGGGCTTGCGTCGCACCCTGCATCTGCTCGCTCGGGATTCCTGCAACCCGTCCCGCGAGGATGCGCCACGGCGCGGCCGAAGCACCCCAGTGGATGGCCCTCTCGGCCCGGTTGTCCGACTTCACCATTTCCCACTTTTCCTTGTTGGCGAAGGTGGAGGCGAGGCCGAGGGCTTCAATGGCCTCGTGGTAGGTTTCCAGGAGCCTGAACAGGTTCGTAAGTTCCTTGAACCGGTCTGCCATGGGAACGGCCTCGTCCCCCGACTCACCTTGAGACTGGAATTGCATGCCCAGGCGACGCAGAGCCCGACCCGTCTGCCCCAAGTCCTTGACGAAGGGCGAATCGGCGTCTTTTCTTGACTCCTCCAAGCTGGCCCTTCCCTGAATCTCGGAAACGAGGGCCGCTCCATGGATCTCGTTCAAGGTATCCCTCTCGACCCACTTGCCCTTGGTGCTTTCCCATGAGGCGTGATCCGGGTTGCTTTCAACAGCACCGACCAAGCCGGCGAAGTTATTGAGCTGATACCAGGATTCGCGGACTTGCCAGAGGAAGTTTTCCCGGCCGGACCGGGATGATCGGGCGGTCCCACGCAAGCGGTTGTTTGCCGTATCGTGGACTTGACGAACCCGGTCGTTCCAGCTTTTGACCGATCGGGCCAAGGCGCTTCGTCCTTGCTTGGTCTCGTTCCTGTCAAGGGCTTGCCTGAGCGAGTTCTCCTCCCTGGATACGTTTCTGAAGTAATGGCTGTAGGTACTGGAACTGAGCTTGAGGACTTTCTCAATCGTTCGCCAATGGTTGAGGGCAACTTCCTGCCTGCGGACAACCGACTTGTAGTGGTAGTCTCCCTCGAGCAACTCCTCCAGTTCCCCCTGGTTTTTCAGTAGTTGCCTGAGGTAGGTTACGCTAACAGCGCGGACTTGGTATGCGAGCAGTTTCTGGGTAATGTTCCTAAGGTTGCCGGTCAAGCCACGATCGCTTTCGATCTTGGCCCTGAATTCCTGAATGACGTCCCTCCGAATCGA
>DLRY01000020.1:85026-134468 GCA_002500665.1 Opitutia bacterium UBA7876 | reverse complement strand
CAGATCCATCATAATGCCAAGCAGTGGGACAAGGCTCTTGCCAGCGCCGTTCCGCTCCTGGTCAAGAAGCCCGAGGGAGTCCTCTTCGCGCAGTTGTCCTTCGTCGTCGGTGATTCCTATTTCCGGCAGGAGAAATGGAAGGAATCGATCCAGCCGCTGGAAGATTTCGTCGGGGAGAAGATCAAGGATCGTAAAAAGCCCAAGGTGACGGCTGGTCCCAACCTCGATACCGCCCTCATGCAACTGGCCGTGGCCTGCGACCGCATCGATCAAGCGGATAAGGCCCTTGAGAATCTTCTCCTGCTGACCGAGCATTATCCTGAGGAATCCCCTCACTTGCCCCTCGCTCTCTCCGAGCAGGGCAGGCTGGCCTACCTGGCTGGTGATCTCAAGCGGGCCCGCCGCTCCTTTGAGAGTTTCCTAAGCAAGGACAAGGAGAACCGGGACCCCTTCAGGCAAACCGCGCCCACCCAGCGATCACGCGTCAACTACTACCTTGGATGGGTGGAGGCTTCGGAGAACAGGCACGAGCAGGCAGCCGAGCGCTTCGCCAAGGTTCCGTCCAACGATGCCCTCGGGCCGGATGCCGCCTTCCAGCGCGGCATTGCTCTCATCCAGGAGGAGAACTTCGAGGAGGCCTCCAAGCATTTCCCGCAGATGCTCAGGCAATTTCGGGAACACGAGAAGCTTTCCCTGGTCATTTACTATGCCGGGCTTTCGGCCTCCAAGCGGGAGGATTGGGATACTGCATCAAATTATTTCAAGGAGGTTACGGAAAAGCATCCGAAGTCGGAACTGGCCGACCAGGCTCTCTACGAATGGGCTTGGGCCAAGCGGGCCCGCAAGCGGGACAAGGAGGCAACTGCCCTCTATGAGAAACTCCTCGCCGATCATCCGCAAAGCCCTCTCGTGGTCAAGGTCCAGAGTGAGATGGCTGAGCTCAACCTGGACGTAGGGGCTCAGGAAAAGGTCATTGCGGAACTGACCGCGACTCTCAAGGGCATGGAGGACGACTCCCTGAGGGAGCCTATCCGAATCCAGTTGGCCAGCGCTCATTACAAGAAGGGCGACTATGAAATTGCCGCCGGGATGTTCGAGAAATTGCTCTCCGACTACCCAGAGTCCAAGCTTCGTGGGTCCATGTTCTTCCAAGCAGGCGAGTCGAGGTTCAGGATTAAGGAAACCGTTCTTGCCCGCGATCACTTTTCCGCCGTATCGAAGATTCGCAACCTGGATGAGGCCTTGGCAGAGTCCGCTCTCATGCGCCTGGGTGAGACGCAGGCCTTGACCGGCCTGCAAAAGGAGGCCATCAAGACCTACCAGGACTTTCTGTCCCGATTTGGTGAAAGCAAGTGGACGCGCAACGCCCGCTTCGGCCTTGGTTTTGCCCTCGAGAACAATGACAAGCCTACCGAGGCCATCCGTGAGTACGCAAAGCTCATGGAGGATGCCAAGAAGGTGGACCTTTGGACGGTACGGGCTCATTTCCAAACGGGGGAATGCTACTTTAACATGAAGAAATACGACGAGGCGATCGCCCGCTTCGTCCATCTCGAAATCGACAAGTCCTTCAGGAAGTATCCCGACTGGCAGGCCAAGTCGGTCCTCGAAATTGGTCGCGTTCTTCTCGCCCAGGACAAGCGCGAGGAAGCCGTGCAGCGCTTCAAGGACATTCTCAATCATCCGGTTCTCCACAAGGAGAAAGCCGCCCTCGTGGCCCGTCAATTACTTGACCAGCTTCGCTCCGGATAACCTGCCCTTCAACACAAACATAATGAAAATCAAACACCCTTATTCACTATCGCCCGTCTACCGGGCAGGAACCCTAATCCTGGCCGCCTGTGGCTTGTTCGTATTCACCTCTATAGCCTTGGCGGCTGAGGGCGGCATTGCCTCGGAGAACGATGACAGCATGTGGGGCCTGATCAAGAAGGGCGGTCCCGTGATGATTCCCTTGGGCATCGCCTCCGTGCTTGCCCTCGCCCTTGGTCTTGAGCGATTCATATCCCTAGGCAGCGAGCGCATCCTTCCAGGGTCCTTCCTGAATGACTTAGGGGAAGCATGGAATTCCGATTCGTCTGGCAAGGCTGCGGAGGAGGTTTGCGAAGCATACCCGGACTCGGCCGCCCATATTTTCAAGGCCGGCATTCAATGGCGCAAGCAGGGGCACGAGGCGGTTGGCAAGGCCATGGAGGACGCCGCTGGTCGTGAGGCCGAAAAGATCAAGCGCAGCGTTCGTCCGCTCTCCGTGATCGCCGGGATCTGTCCCCTGCTCGGTCTCCTTGGAACGGTCTACGGCATGATCGACGCTTTTCAGAAAACCGCCGATGCGGGTGGGGCGGCCAAGACTTCCGAGTTGGCCGACGGGATCTACCAGGCCCTCATCAGTACCGCCGCCGGCCTGACTATCGCCATCCCGGTCCTTTTGCTCTTCCAATGGCTCTCCACGAGGGGAGACCGGGCGATCGATCATATTGATGAGTCGGGAACCGCTTTTGTCGCGCAACATGTGCTTTCCGCCAAGAAGGCCACCAGGGCGACCGGTAGAAAGCCCGCCGCCAAGAAGGCCGCCGACAAGGCGAGCGAGTCATGAACTGCCGGCGCAGGAGCTCCTCCCAAGAGGGGGATATCATCAACATTTCGAGCATGATCGACGTCATGTTCATCCTGATTATCTTTTTCCTCGTAACCACCACCTTCAAGGAGGAGGAAATCGACCACATGGTTAACCTCCCGGTCGACGCCCGAAACCAGTCCTTGACCCAGTCCACGGGCAACTTGGCCAAGATCAACATCCGAGAGAACGGAACCTACGTGGTGATGGGGCAGCAGTTCACCGAGGAACAGGTATCCGAATGGACCAAACAGCAGGTGGACAAGAAGCCCGACATTAAGGTCCTTATCCGGTGCGACCAGGACGCCAAGCATCTTTACCTGGCAAACGTCATATCGATCTGCCGCAGCGTCGGGGTTCCCAAGGCCAATATCGCGGTCAAGACCGAAAAATAGACGAAACTCGGATGCCCAAGGAAAAAACAGAGGAGGAAGCCAAGGCTTGGCTAGGCCTGACTAGGCGAAGGAGGTACAAGATCTATGCCTGGGGATCTCTTTGCCTAGCCGTGGGCGCGGTCATAGTGATGATATTATACCTTCGTCCGTGGCGCTGGCATACCTACACCGACGATATTAAGATCAAGCAGGTGGCGAGGGACGTCGACCCGGGCTACGTTCTCTGGGAAGAAGCCGAGTCTCTTGGTGAGTCCAATGTTTCGGAAGGTTTCATCAACCAGACCGTCATATCTTCGGACGGGGCCCGTATGGTCTACGTGGGAAGGAATCAGGATGGAAATGACGACGATCTTTTTCTGCGCCTGTGGGATGGGACCAAATGGCGCCAACCCAAGCCGATGAGGGCTCTCAACAGTAAGTTCGACGAGACTTCGCCGACCCTCAGTGGGGACGGCAACCTGCTTCTTTTCTGCAGCAACCGGCCCGGAGGACAGGGTGGCCAGGACATCTGGGTATCGAAATGGGATGGGGTGGAATATGCTTGGCCCCTTCCGCTCTCGTCCTCGGTCAATACTCCCTTTGATGAGATCGATCCCGCCATAACGCCCGATTCGACCAAGCTCTTTTTCTCATCCAATCGTCCCCATCCCGCCACCGACATCAGCGAAAAGAAGGCCATGGAAGCCTCCGTCGCGGCCCAACTCGAGAACGTGGACGACCGCAAGGTCGACTTCGACCTTTTTTCCGCAGACGTCGCCAGCAACGAACTGCTGGGCCTGTTCAGCGAACGCCAGCAAAGCATTCTCTACTCCCTGCGCGAAGGAGCTCTCGGCGACGTCCGGGTGATGACCAAGCTAGGGGGAACGGAGCAAAGCGAGAAAGCGGTCGACAAGGCCTTGGCATACCTGGTTTCCATTCAGGAAGAGGACGGGCGATGGGATATTCAAAAAACTGGTGGTGGTGGTGGCCACGATATGGCCGCAACCGGTTTCAGCCTCCTGGCCTTCTACGGCCGTGGCGAACGACACGACTTGCCCTGTAAATACAAAGACAACGTCGGTCGCGGTTTGAGGTGGTTGATCGAGCAACAACTTCCCAATGGCGACCTGCGCGGGAAGAAGGGCAACATGTACGATCATGGGATTGCGGCCCTTGCCATGGTCGAGGCCTATGGAGTGACCAAGGACAAGAATCTGCGTTCTCCCGCCCAGCGTGCCATCGACTTCATCGAGGAGGCTCAGCACGAGGAGGGAGGATGGCGCTACAAGCCCAAGGAAAAAGGCGACCTCTCGGTCAGTGGCTGGATGATCATGGCCTTGGCCAGTGGCGAGATGTCGGGAATCCCCATTCCCACCAAGACCAGGGCGGGGGTGAGGAGATTCCTCAAGGAAATCAGCGGTGGGAAAGACGGTGGGTCGTATGGATACACGGATTCCCCTGGTGGAGGGAAAGGATCTAACGCCATGAATGCGGTCGGTTTTTTCTGCTCCCAACTCATGGGAGCTTCCTCCAATGCCGCCAGGGCATTTGAGTCGTCCATGATTTTGGACAAGTCGGGCTTCGATCTGGGAGATATCTATTACGCCTATTACGGTACCTTGGCCGCCTACCAGCACCAGGGTCCGGCATGGAGGAAATGGCTCGGCAAGATGCAGGAAAGCTTCGTCAAGGCACAGGAGACGGATGGTTCCTGGACGCTTAAGGGTCCCCATACGAATCAGATGGGCAAAGGAATCATGACGGCCCTAGTGACCCTTTGCATGGAGGCTCACTACAGGTACACTCCACTCTACGGTCTTGGTTTCGAACCGGATCCGTCCGGCCCGAGTCCCGACGTCCTGGAGGGAAAGGACTTGCCCAGGGTGCCCGTTTTCCGAAAGGCCAAGCACCTGCCGCTCCTCAGTTCCCCCGGGACTGATACCGCCCCGGTCATCACGGACCATGGCGATTTTCTTTATTTCACCTCGACCAGACCGGAAGGCTTCGGCGGTTCGGACCTGTATCGATCCAGGTTGCGCGGTGGCGAGGTCACCGCCCCGTCCAACCTGGGGGAGGAAATTAACGGAGAATCCAACGAGACGCACCCGGCGGTTCGTATGGCCGGCTTTCACATCCTCTTCAACTCGGACCGGGGGGGGAATCCCCATGAACTCTTCCAAGCCAAGAGCAAGCGGGTGATCCGCCGGTTCGATTATTCCAAGTCACCGACCTCCGACTGGTATGGGCGCAACGTAGAGTTGTTGGTGGGTCTTTGCCTGACCGGTCTTCTCCTGGCTCTCGCCTACCTGCGGGCCTTCCGCAAACCCCGATCGGGGGATGAACCCGCTGCCTCGGCAGTCACCTCAAAGTCATGAGCGAGAACCAGGACGAACGGAATGGGAAGACGGAACGCCGCCGCCGCGCCTTCCGCGCCCTTATTCTGGGCTCCCTTTCCCTCACCTTCATCGCCTTTTCCTGGCTGACTTGGGACAGTCTCAAGCAAAACATCTGGGCTTACTATACCGACGAGTCGGGAATCAAGGTTGGCGTGGAGGAGGACAAGGCCCGCTTGGTTCTCTGGGAAGACCCGATCACGAACCCGGGTAACGCGGGGCTCGAGAAGGTTGCAGGCACCCGCTTGGAGGCTTCCTTCTCCCCTAACGGGACGAGCATGATCATCGTTCGCCGGGACGACAATGCCACCGGAATGGACCTCTATCTTTCGCGCTGGAACGGCCGGACTTGGTCGCCACCCGAGGCCATGTCTTCCCTTAACAGTGATTCCAACGAGCGGGGTCCGTCTTTCTCAAGGGATGGGAAATTCCTCTTTTTCTCTTCCGATCGGGAAGGAGGCCAAGGAGGCTACGATCTCTACCTTTCCCGTCGGGAAGGCGAGGGATGGAGCACCCCCGAGTCGCTTGGTGAAAACGTCAACACGGCGGACGACGAACTCGGGCCTTCTCCTTCCCCCGACGGAGATCGCCTCTTCTTTTCTTCAGACCGTTCCGGCCGGGGTGAGGACATTCTGGTGGCCTCAAAGCTTCCTCCTGATCCGGATGCGGAAGAGGGGGCTCCCCGCTTTTCCGCGGCCGAACCGGTTGGCTACCTCAACTCGAACGACGACGACGTCCAAGTCGCCCTGACCCGCCGGGGGGACCACGTATTCCTCGCTTCCGATCGCGGGCGGGACGAGGGGTCGGGCTTCAGCCTCTACCTGAGCCGAGTGGTGGATGGCCGAGAACTGGCCCCCGAGAAAGTCGAACTTTATCTCGAGAGAGGGGAGGCCACCGATCCGGCCGTCCGCATGGATGGCTTCGACCTTCTCTTCAGTGGCTCGGGGCTGGAGGCGCCTCAAGCCGGAGAGGGCGAACCGCCGGATGACGACTACCGCCTCTACCGGACGACCACCCGGGAAGTCTTTGGGTACACCGATTACTCGCGCTGGGACCAGTTCCTGAGTTTGCTCGGCAGCGTCATCTGGTGGATTTTGCTTGGCCTCGCCGCCCTCGCCGCCCTCATCTATATCCTCGAGCACTGGAACGACATCACCAACCTCTACCACAAGTGTCTCGCCGGCTCGATAGCGGTTCACCTTCTGGTCCTTTTTCTCTTCACCCTCTGGAAACTGGCCGAGGAGTTGACCGCTGGAGGCGAGCCTCAGGAACCTGAGATTGCAATAAGCATCGATGCCTTGGCCCAGGAAGAACTGGCTCTTGAGAGTATGCCCGAAGAAGCCCAGGTTGCGGAGACCCCAATTGCCTTGGTGGCCGATCAACTGGAAAGCGATTTCAAGATTCCGCTTCTCGAGGCCCAGGTTCAGACCAAGACGAGCCCCATCGTCGCCCGGACCAGCAAGACTTCATTGGTCAGCGACGTCCGCCCTTCCAAGGCCAACGTCGACACGAACGAAGACCCGGTCACCAAGCCGGACAAGGTTTCACCTCTCATGACTTCCCTTCCCGAAACCTTTCTTCCCGAGCCGGAGACCCCGCAACTAGAGGAGCGCGAACCCGGCGAGCCCCAGCAGGCGGTAGAGCCCGCCAACCCCGAGGCTGATCTTTTCCGGCCCACGGAGGCCGTACCCCAGGTGGAGACGGAGAAATCGGCCCAGAAGGCGGAGATTGCCAATCAGGCTGCCGAAACCAATCCCGAGACCGAGCAGATCGAGCCGGGGGATGCCGCGGCGGAGACCACCGATACCGGGGGTGACGTCATCGTGGCCCACACCGGGCTCGAGGCGGAGGGCCAACCGCCTCCTCTCGAAGGGGCCGGCAACGTTCCGCTTCTCAGCCTGAATCTTCCCGGTGACGACCCCGAGACCGATCCGCTTCTTCCGGGTGAATTACAGACCCCCAAGGATACCATCGATCCGCGGGCCTTATCCGACCTGATCCGCAAGACCCGAGACAAGCCCTCGCTGGAGGTGATCGAGCAACTCGGTGGCTCGGACGCCACCGAGAGAGCCATAGGCATGGCCCTGGAATGGCTTTCGCGCCACCAGGAATCGGATGGGCGATGGGATACCAAAAAACACGGAGGCGGAGGGGACTTCGATACCGCAAGCGCCGGGCTCGCCCTGCTTTGTTACTATGGCTGGGGGGTAAGTCATCTCAAGGAGGGCAAGTTCCAGGGGAACGTCAAGAAAGCCCTCAAGTGGCTCATATCCCAACAAAAGGAGAACGGCGACCTGCGCGGCAGGGGCCGCATGTACTGTCATGGCATCGCAGCCATTGCCCTTTGCGAGGCCTACGGATTGACCCAAGATCCGAGCCTGCGGGAACCGGCCGAGAAAGCCATTGAATTGATCGTCTCGGCCCAATCCAAGAACGGCGGCTGGCGCTACAACCCGAAACCCGGTGATTCCGATACCTCGGTCACGGGCTGGCAATACATGGCTCTGCACAGCTCGCGCATGGCCGGGATCGAGGTAGATGAGGGCGTCTTTGAGAATGCCCGCCGCTGGTTCGACAAGGCGGCCGGTGGCAAGCATGGCGGGCTCTACGGGTACACGGGTCCGCAGAGTAACAACCAAGCCATGACCGCAACCGGCATGTTCTGCCGCCAGCTCGATCTGGTCCCGCCCAGTGACCCGAGGATGCCCGAGGGCGCCCAAGCCCTCAAGATGCGCCCCATGAGCGTAAGCAACCCGGCCTACTATTACGTCTACTACGCGACCCTTGCCCTCTATCAGCATCAGGGCCCGGTTTGGGTGGAATGGAACGACAGGCTCAAGGAGACCCTCCCCCGTCTGCAAAACAAGAACGGTTCGGATTCCGGCAGCTGGGACAAGGGCGCCGGGCACGCCGCTTCGGGCGGTCGAGTGGTCTCGACCACCCTGGCCACCCTTAGCCTGGAGGTCTATTACCGGCTCTTGCCGATGTACGGGTTCCGTAACAAGGAATCGGCTCCTCCCCCTAAGTTGAAACGCTGAAGGGTTCCCGGCTGAATGGTACTTCGCCTCAAAATGCATTTCACGACCAAGATCTTACCGTATGCTTGCGTGCTGTTGGTGGTTTCGGCCCTGTCGGCGGTGGCAAACCCATTCCCCGGCAAAAAGTCCAAGTGGCAGGGTTTTGATGCCTACAAGGATGGCGGGCGCACCATCGTTGCGCCCAACGAAGCGGCCGAGGGTAAGCCATGGGTCTGGCGGGCCCGCTTCTTCGGTCACGAACCACAGTTCGACGTCGCCCTGCTCAAGAGAGGCTACCACCTCGTCTATTGCAACGTAGGGGGTCTTTACGGCAACGACGAGGCGGTCGATCGTTGGAACGCCTTCTACAAGTACCTTCGCGAGGAACATGGTTTTGCCGAGAAGGCAGTCCTCGAAGGCATGAGCCGGGGTGGTCTGATCATCTACAACTGGGGGATCGCAAACCCCGAAAAAGTGGCGGTGATCTATGGAGACGCCCCCGTGATGGACTTCAAGAGTTGGCCCGGCTCGACCGACAAAGGAATTCTCAAGGCCTATGGCTTCAAGAATACGGAGGAAGCCAAGTCCTACCGGGGGAATCCGGTAGACAACCTTAAGCCTTTGGCCGATGCGGGAGTTCCCATCATCCACGTGGTGGGCGATGCCGACAAAGTGGTTCCGGTTTCAGAGAACACCGCTGTCGCCGAAGAGCGCTACAAGTCAATGGGAGGGGTCTTCAAGGTTATCCACAAGAAAAAGGTGGGGCATCATCCCCATTCCCTCAAGGATCCTTCCCCCTTGGTCGATTTCGTTCTCAAGCATACCTCGGGCAAGTCGAAGTAGGTCGCTTCTCGGCGAATCTCGCCGCTGCCTTTTTTGTGGCGGGCTTGTTCCCCCGATTCCACGGATTCAATCTTACGAGAACCTCAAGTTTCCCCTTCGTGCATAAGCATTTCCATGATACCGTGGTTATGATGAATCGCCGAGAGTTCTTCCACATGGGCGGGCTTACGCTGGGGGCCATATCCCCCCTGGGTCTCTCGTTGCCGGAAGTCCTGGCCAATGAGACCTCGGGCGCAGGCAGGCAAATCAACGTCATCTTTATGTTTCTTCAAGGGGGCGCCAGCCAGCTCGACATGTATGACCTCAAGCCGGATGCACCGCTTGAGATTCGAGGAAACTACCATCCGATTTCGACCAACGTTCCCGGTATTCAGTTGAGCGACCGGCTGCCCAAGTTGGCCAAGTGCGCCGACAAGTTCTCGCTCATCCGCTCCATGCACTCCTATGCCAATGATCATGGGGCCGGGGACGTCGACATCATGTGCGGGAGCCCCCGGGACAAGAACATGCAGGCCCCGGGCATCGGGGCCGTTCTGAGCAAGCAGCAAAGGCAGTTGGCCCCTGTTCCGCCCTTCGTTCACTTGGGAGACATGAAGCATCCCAGGCACAGCGCGCCCGGTTACGGCGGATACTTGGGAAATGCCTACGACCCTTTTCTCGTCACCCAAGATGCGAATTCACCTGGTTTCTCGATCAATACGTTCGACGTTCCCGATAAGGTCGACGTGACCCGCCTAGGCGGGCGCAAGAGGCTGCTGAGTTCCCTTGATCTTTTTCAATCCGACCAGGAAACCAAGTTCGAGTTTGCGCGCACGCACGACTTTTTTACTGAGAAGGCTCTCGGCTTGGCTACCTCCCACAAGGCCAAGAAGGCCTTCGACTTGTCCAACGAGCCGTCCAAGCTTAGGGATGCATACGGCCGCAATCAGGTAGGCCAAGGTATGCTATTGGCCCGTCGGCTTGTCGAGGCGGGCGTTCGTTTCGTTACCATTCAAGGCTACGTCGATACGGGGATTTACGCATGGGATCACCATTGGGGGATTTTTGATCACCTCGAGACGCAGTTGCCCATTTACGATGCCAGTTATTCCGCGCTCTTGAACGACCTTGACGACCGGGGTCTGTTGGAAACGACCCTAGTGATTACTGCGGGGGAGTTCGGACGCACCCCAAGGCTTAACGATCACAAGCGCGGACCCGGTCGAGACCATTGGTCGAGTTGCTTCAGCCTTACCATGGGCGGTGGAGGCATCAAGACAGGAATTGTGGTCGGCGAAAGCGACAAGTATGCCGCCACTCCAACCGACCGACCGGTCTCCGTGGCCGACTTTGCGGCAACCGTCTATCACGTGCTCGGTCTTGATCCTACTGCTGAGGTAGTAGCCAAGGGCCGACGCATGAAGATGCTTCCGGAAGGGTCCCCGGTACGGGAACTTCTCTAGAGGAGTTTGAAATCCCGTGCCTTCCAGTGTAGATTTTGATTATAAGTATCTCATTATAACGGTCCCGTTGAAATGTGTTCAACTTACCAATAATTCTCATTTTCTTACAAAACCAGTAAACGGTAGTATGTTCTGCGTTGCTCTACCGAGAACTGTGAAAGTATAGTTATCCTCTTTTATGCCCACGTTTCCAAGATTCTGTCTGTCCCTCGCGACTTTGGCTTCCCCGTTTTTTTCCCTGACTGCAAAGGTTAACTTCGAGGAAGACATTCTGCCGCTTCTTAAAGACTATTGCATGGACTGTCACGGACCGGAAAAGAAAAAGTCCGGCTTCCGTGTCGATCGAAGGGTTTATTTGCTCAAGGGCGGGGATTCCGGTTTTCCCGCCGTCGCTCCGGGCGACCTAAGGAAGAGCTTTCTGCTCGAGTTGGTCAAAAGCGGTAATCTCGAGGAGCGCATGCCTCCCAAGGGTGATCCCATGTTCGACGATGAGATCGCTTTGCTCGAGCAATGGATCAAAGAGGGAGCCGTTTGGCCTGGTCAAATGGATGAAAAACTGGAGGAAGGCACCGATCACTGGTCCTTCCTTCCCGTCAAGCGGCCCGTCAAACCCAAGGTCTCGAAACACCCGGTTGACGCCTTTATCGACGAACGCCTTGTGAAGGAGGGCATTCCCGCTAACGAACCAGCCGATGCACTGTCATTGATCCGCCGGGCCTCAATCGTGCTGACCGGTTTGCCACCCAAACCCGAGCGGGCCCAAGATTTTCTGGCAGATTTCAAAAAGGATGCGGACAAGGCCTATGCCGAACTCGTCGACGAGCTGCTGGCTTCGCCTCACTTCGGGGAGCGCTGGGCTCAGCATTGGCTAGACGTCATCCGCTGGGCAGAGACCAACGGGTCGGAATCGAACCTTTACCGCAAGCTTGCCTGGGTTTATCGGGACTACGTCATCCGTGCTTTCAATGAGGATCTACCTTATGACCGCTTTGTCCGCGAACAACTGGCTGGCGACGGAATGGGCACGGGAGAGGCGCTTGGCTTTTTGGTTTCCGGTCCTCACGTGCCGGCGGCAACGATCGGGCAGGAGGCCTCCGCCATTCGCCAAGCGAGGGCCGACCGCATGGATGAGATCATGCAGACGATAGGGGCTTCCCTCATGGGTGTCACCGTGAGCTGCGCCCGCTGCCACAACCATAAGTTCGACCCGATCTCGATTCAGGATTATTACTCCATGACGGCGGTGTTTCAGGACATTGAGTTCGGCAGTCGCTTTCCCGAATTTTCCAAGAAGCATCCGCGCAAGCAAAGCGCGCAGGGCATATGGGTCGATATCGCAAGCAATCGTAACAAGATCCGCTCCAGGACCAAGGTTTGGGAGGAGGACTGGGGAGCCTTTAAGGAAGTCCACTGGGATCCCGTCGAGGCAACTGCGCTGAGGCTTAACTTCTGGTCGGGTTACGTCGGCCTCGATGAGGTCGAGGTATATGGTCTGCCGGGTGAAAACCTCAATTTGGCCAACCGATCGATGGGAACGACCGTACGGACCGATGAGGTTTTTACCCAGCAAGGCGGACGTTTCCCGGTCGGTAGGGTCATTGACGGCAAGTTCGGCACCCAGCGCTGGCAGGCCAGTTACAACAAGAATAAAAAGCAGAATCCCTGGCTGGAATTGACCTTCAAGGCTCCGGTTAAGGTCGGTCGCCTGCGCCTGAGCTCCAACCGTGAATATTATTACGAGACCGATTACCTTGAAAAAAAGAACAAGTTCAACTTCGACAAGTTCCTCGTAAACGTGAAGTTGCCCGACGGAACCTGGGAAGAAGTCGCCTCCATCGACAAGCTTCGCAAACTGGCTGCCTCGGACGAAAAGGTCGCGGGGGCGGCCCGTGAGATTTCCCACCTGACCTACAGGCTTTCTGAAGAGGGTCCCCGCCCAAGTTTCGTAGGAAGTTTCATCAAGCCCGTGGTTACCCGCGTTCTTCATCGCGGAAGCCCGGAAAACCCGCGCGACGTCGTCTTGCCGGGCGCCCCCAAGATTCTCGAGGGTGGGCTGGAGGTTGGCAACGATTCGAGCGGCCATACTAGGAGGGCCCGGTTCGCCGATTGGGTGGTCGATCCCGAAAATCCCCTTACCGCCCGCGTCATGGCGAACCGTATCTGGCAACATATTTTCGGGTCCGGCCTGGTGGTGACGGGAGGCGACTTCGGCCGGGCCGGGGCGCCTCCGACGCATCCCGAGCTTCTCGATTGGCTGGCTGCCGAGTTTGCCCGTCCTGCAAGAGCCGAAGGCACCCCATGGTCGATGAAAGAATTTATCCATTTGCTCGTTACTTCAGATGCATTCCGTCGCTCGAGCTCACCCTCGGCGGTGGGTCAGGATAAGGATGCGGGATCGAGCCTTCTTTGGCGCTTCCCTCCAAGGCGGGTCGAGGCGGAGGTCATCCGTGATGGCATTCTGTTGGCCTCGGGCAAGCTGAACCCCCGGATGGGCGGACGAAGCTACCGCATTCACAACGTAAAGAAAACCTACGCCCAGTGGCAGGTCGTGAATAATTTCGGACCCGAGACCTGGCGGCGAATGATCTACCAGGAGCGGATGAGGCGGGTGGACGACCGGATTTTCACGGCCTTTGATTTTCCCGACTGTGGCCAAGTGCGAGCCAAACGTCCTGTTTCCACCACGCCCCTCCAGGCCCTGAATTTGATGAACAGCGATTTCGTGGTCGACCAGTCCAAGCACTTGGCTGTCCGGGCTCAGGCTGATTCCGGCAAGGGCGACTTGGCGGGTGCGGTTACTCGTTCGTTCGAGCTTCTTCTTTCCCGCAAACCGACCAAGGACGAGAGCAGGGCCGCCTTGGAAGTGGCCAGGGCTCGTGGCCTGGCCATCGTTTGTCGCACCTTGATCAACTCCAATGAGTTTGCCTTCCTTCCCTGATCGCATCCAGCCATGAATCCTAACGAGGAAAACCTTTCAACTATCGGCCGTTCGCTCCTGAACCGCCGCTTGTTCATGAAGAACACAGGCTTTTCCCTCGGTGCCCTTGGCCTCGCTCAACTCTTGGGAAAGGAGGGACTTCTGGCTTCCGAGGACCCCACCAGTTTCAGTGGCAAAACGCCCATCCGTCCGGATATCGATCCCGACAAACCGTTTGCTCCTAGGGACGCCCATTTCGAAGGGGCGGCCAAGCAGGTTCTGGTCATCTTCTGCCCGGGTGCGGTCAGCCACGTAGACACCTTCGACTACAAGCCCGAGCTTATCAAGTACCATGGTCAAAAGCCTCCCGGAATTCCCGCCGTTACTTTCGAGGGCCCTTCGGGAAACATCGCCAAGCCCTTCTGGGATTTCAAGCCTCGTGGAAAATCAGGGAAGATGATTTCAGACTTGTTGCCAAACCTCGGATCCCTAGCCGATGATTTCTGCTTCATGCACGCCCTCCACACCCAAACCAGCGCCCATCCACAGGGGGAGAATTTCATGAACACGGGCTTTACTATGGAGGGTTTTCCCTCCTTCGGTTCGTGGGCCACCTACGCCCTCGGTTCGGAGAACGACGAACTCCCCTCATTCGTTGCCATCAACGATCCCAGGGGGCCCGCCCGTTCCGGCAAGAACAATTTCGGTAACGGCTTCCTTCCGGCTGCTTTTCAGGGGACCGACTTCAGCGCCAAGAATCCTCCAGCCAACCTGGCACGCCCCGCTACCTATTCCCTCCAGGACGACAAGGCGACCGTGAGCTTGCTCCAGCGCCTCAATGGCGGTCACATGGAAAAATACCCGGAGGATGCCAACTTGGCGGCCCGCATAGCAAGCTATGAACTGGCGGGGAAAATGCAGACATCAATACCAGAGGTCATGGACATTTCCACCGAGCCCGCCTCCATTCACAAGGAATACGGGACCGAAAGCGGAACCGATCTCAAGCGCGAGTACGCCAAGAACTGCATCCTAGCCCGTCGCCTGGTCGAGAAGGGTGTCCGGGTGGTTCAGCTTTTCAACGGGAGCGATCCCTCGGGTGGAAACGGAATCACAAACTGGGACTCCCACAGCAACATAGCAAAGACCCATGCCATGCAGGCCGAGATCATGGACCAACCCACTGCCGCCCTCATCAGCGACATGAAACGCAGGGGCCTGCTCAAGGATACCCTCGTGGTGTGGTGTTCCGAGTTCGGGCGCATGCCTTTCCTTCAAGGAAACGGAACCGGGCGCGACCATAACCCGGATGCCTTTACCTGTTTTTTCGCCGGAGCCGGCGTAAAGAAGGGTTTCAGCTATGGTGAGAGTGATGAGTTTGGCTTCAAGTCGGTTGCCGGCAAGTCATCCATTTACGACTTCAATGCGACCATTCTTCATTTGATGGGCCTGGATCACGAGCGCCTGAGCTTTTATCATAATGGGTTGGAACGTCGCCTGACCAACGTCCATGGTCACGTCGTAAGGCAAATTCTTGCCTAACGCGTCGACCGTCCCTTTGAAAATCGGCTTTGGGGACTCGTTTCCGGTCCCGTCCAACTGCCTTCTTGGCGTGAAAATCAAAATGAAATTAGTTTTCCCTCTCGTCGTATCGCTCTCTTTCTTCGCCTCCGCCGCCGGGGCTCCCTTCAAGGATTCGCCTCCTGACAGGGATCAGGTCAAGAAGCTGTTCGCCAAGGAGGTCCATCTCGAGGAGGCCGTGAAGGGACGCCCTCTCCCGACAAACGATTGGTGGACTTCGCTACTCGCCACGTCTCCTTTCCCGGGCCGTATGTACGCCTATCCATTCACGATCAGTGCCGATGCCTCGGCAGTCAAGATCTGGTACCCGAATGAGTGGAATGAGACGGGAACGGAAATGATCGCCGGCGATCCGCTCTTGATCGAGCCCATTGACCCCAGTCCCGATCCGAATCCGGAGGAGCGAGTTCTCTTTGATTTCGAGAGCGACTGGGCGACCCTGGGCTGGAAGATTGAGGGCAATGCATTCGGAAAGAGCCCCATGACCAATGCGCAGCATGGCAGCCGTGGTTTCGTGGGCTCGAGGTTTGCGGCCAGTTTCTACGGTCGGGACGGGAGCCTCGGGTCAGCCACATCCCCCAAGTTTGCCATCGACAAGAATTACCTTCACTTCAAGGTAGCCGGTGGCAGCGACAAGTCCATCCTGGGGGTACACTTGTTAATCGACGGGGAGTCCGTCCTGCAGGAAGTGGGCAAGAACGACAACGACTTCACTTGGCGTAAGTGGGACCTGCGCAAATACAAGGGCAAGAAGGGACAAATCCGCCTGCGGGACGAATCGAAGGGTGGATGGGGCTTTGTTTCCGCAGACCATTTCGTCCAGTCGGACAAGGACTCCAAGCCGAAGTCCGGTCCCTTTTCCCATGCCTCGACATTAGGGTGGGGCGATTGGCACGTCGCCATGCGTCTTCACCTTTCCACTTTCAAGAACGCGGACGTCACCTTCGGTCGGGGCATGCCTTGCGTGTGGATCGAGCCGAATGGCCTTGACCTAAGGATCCCGGGCATCGTCAAACCGAATGGATCGCTCGAGTATCATGGCAAGACTTTTGGAGTTCATGCTCCGGGAGGATCCCTGTCTGCAAAGGATGGATTTACCCTGTTCAGCGGACCGGTCTTGGCGATCAGCGCTTTGGGCAAGGACCCCACCCAAGCCGCGACTTTTGCCCGGCATGCCGCCGCCATCCCCCGCGATACCCGCTTCGAATGGAAGCACGACCGGGCCGGAGGAAGAGTCGATACGACCTGGGAAATCAAGACGAGTAACGGGGCCCCGGCCCTCCAGGGTTGGATTCCGCATCACTACCGCAAGACCACTCACGACTTTAAGGCGGTGGGGATCGAGTACGGGACGCGGCGTGGAAAAATGATCGTTGCCCAGGGCAACCGGTTCGCGATTTCCTGGCCCTTTACCGGAATCATTCCGGTCTTCCCGCTCCCCAAGGATGGAAAGTTCAAACCCGAGGTTCTCTCCGGGTTAATCGATCGGTGGGCCAAGGGCATGCTGGCCAAGAAGGACAAGGATAGACAGGGGGCGGACACCTACTGGGGCGGCAAATCCATGCTCAAGACATGTCAGGCCTTCAATATGGCCTGGCAACTCAAGCTTCCCCTTGCAAAGGAATTGTATGCCGAGGCAAGGCGGATTACGGCCGACTGGCTGAGCTACGAAACGGGGGAAAAGGCTTTTTACTATGCCCGCTACCCGTTGCCCTGGAGCGGGTTGGTTGGGTTTAATTCCAGTTACGGGTCGGAGCAGTTTACGGACAATCACTTTCACTACGGTTACCTTGCCATGAGCGTGGCCCTCGTTGGGATGCATGACCCCGCCTGGTTGGCGAAATATGGTCCGCTGGCCCGTGAAGTGGTGAAGCAGTATGCGGAATGGGAACGCGATTCCCCTCTCTACCCGCGCCTGCGAACCTTCGAGTGTTGGGCCGGTCACAGCTATGCGGGGGGCATGTCCAGCGGTTATGACGGCAACAACCAAGAGTCTTCCTCCGAGGCAGTTGGTTCCTGGGCGGGGGCGTTTTTTCTCGGGGCGGCCATGGGGGACGAGGATATGATGGCCACCGGGGCCATGGGCTATGCCATCGAGACCGAGGCGGTTCACGAATACTGGAACAACGCCTATGGATGGAAAAACCCCGGGCAATCCAACTGGTCGCCCAACTACAAGCCGACCATCTGTTCGGTGATGCGGGACCGGGACATGGGCGCATGGACCTGGTTCAGTGGGGAACCCATTCATATTTATGGGATCCAATGGCTTCCCGCTTGGACTCACATGAATTATTTCGGGGCCCACAAGGAGCATTCGGTCTTTCAACTCAACCAGATGCTTACGCGCCAGGGAAAGGACAAGGGAAAGATGACCTGGGAGGAAATCGACGGCGATTGGGGCCAGGTCACGGCAGCCTACGCCGCTTTCTGCCAGCCTGAGGAAATCTGCCGCGTTCTTGACGAGGCGATGGAAAAGAAGTGGAGGATCTCCAGTCCCAAGCATGCCGGCATTCCCTATTACCTGTCCCATGCCAGCCGGGCCTACGGCTTGATTGACGTTGAATCCCACACCGATCTTCCCACCTCCGTGGTCCTTAAGAAACCGGATGGTTCCCGGACGGCCCTGGTCTACAACCTGTCCAAGTCCACCGTGCCCGTACGTATTTTCGTGAAGGGCAAGGAGGTTCTCAAGGGGAGCCTGCCGGCAAAGGTCCTTATGGCCGTGCCTCTGAAGTAGATCTTCGGGCCTTCTCGGGCCGAATTTCTTATTTCAGAGGTGAGAACTCGAGGGCCTTCAGATAGAGTCTTTCCGGAGGTCTGGCCAAAAGCTCTCCCTCATTTCGCGATTCCCGGGCGATCCTTTTCCAGATCGGGTCTCGTCCAAAGGCCTGCCAGTTAAGGTCCGCCTGCCCCCGGTTGGCGTGCCGAACCAGGTAGATCAGAGTATTGCTGCGTTCCGGTTGATCGAAAGGGGTCCAGTAGCCGACGTTTCGAATCCCGTGCTTGTCGAAGAGGCCGGTGGTGTGTCTCCTGAACCGGTCGTTGAGGGAGCCTAGCTTTCCGTCCTTCGCAAGGTAGGTGCGCAATTCAAAGACACCTCCCGCCTGTCCCTGCTCCTCCTCCGCAAGGACCGAATAATCGTTGAGCGTCAAGAAAATGCTGGTTGGCTTTTGCGAGAGCAGTCTTTGGAACTCGGGCTTATCGGTAACCTTTTCCCATTCCTTGTCGTTGAGGAAACTCGTCCAGTTGCGGTAGGCCTGATAACGGGTGGGGTGCTTGAGCAAATAGACGAAGCGTCGCTTGCTCTTGGCCGATCCGTCGGTTGGGATCCAATACCCCAAGGCGTGCAGGCCGTGCTTGCGGAAAATCCGGTCGGTGTGCTCGCGGAAGCGCATGATCAGGTGCTGAAACCGGCCTTCGCTGGCGTGGTAGATGCGCAACTCGTAAAGCGGTCCCTCAAGAAGCCGTGCAGCAGGCTTGGGTGGAGTCGGGCGGGTTTGGGCATCCATCCCGGGCCTTGAACCGAGGGCGACCGCGAGCGGAGCCCTGAAGATCCAAGCCATGTCGTCGGAAACTTTCCTGCTGGAATCATGTCCACCGATGAAAATCTGATCGTCTCCGAAGGGAGAAAGGCAAAAGGCCCGCGGGGAGACCAGGATCGTCTTGCCCTCCGCATAGGCGTTGTTTACCTCCATCACCTTGTAGCTTCGGTCGGGATAACGGACGGCAAAAAGAGCCCCCGCATAAAGGGCGCTGCCTTTCCATTTCAAGTGGTTCTTGCCCCGGATGTTACCCTGAAATCCTATGAGGTGCACGGTCTTTGCGGATTCCGGGTCAGTCACGGGATAGGCCATGTTGTGTCCGCCGAGCGTGTAGTTGACCTCGACCCCGAGCCTTTTGCTCATGAGTTCCATGATCTCAGTCTCCTCGTGGAGTTCATAGCCACCCTTCCCGTTCGGGTCGAGGCGCTTGACCTGGCTTTTCGACCTGTTGTCGGGAGCCCATAGAAAAAGGAGGGACTGGCCATCTCCTCCCTTTTCCTCGATGACCGACAAACCGCGGATGCCCCCGACGTCGGTATCGGTGTCCTCATTGAGGTCGA
This sequence comes from Opitutia bacterium UBA7876, assembly GCA_002500665.1. Lineage (GTDB taxonomy): Bacteria > Verrucomicrobiota > Verrucomicrobiia > Opitutales > Seribacteraceae > Seribacter. The sequence goes on along the minus strand of DLRY01000020.1, from coordinate 115,182 downwards.
TGATTTTCTCGTAGCTAGGGAGAACTCCGTCCCTGCGACGGTAGATGGCGCCTCCTTCGGAAAAGAAAAGGGATCCGTTGGCTTGGACCATGCCCAATGGCCGGGTGTGCAGGGAGCCCTCTTCGGGGAAGGGATACTCGAGTCGACGGCTCCACCTGATCTTGCCCGGAAGGGAAGGGTCGTAAACTCCCGAAACGATCCCCGGGTTCCCGAGCGAAAGGAACAGGCGCTCGATGCCGGTCTCCTTGTCCCGGTAGACTTCCATGTCCCTCGGGACCCATCGGATTCCACCCAGGTTCGACCCGTGCCTTACCAGGGTGTGGGTCCAGGTGCCTGTCCGGTCGTCTCTCGTCCAGGACGATACGGCTCCTCCCCGCTCGAAGTTTGCCCCCGCCGCCATCACAAGCAGTGTCTCCGGACGAGTCAAGGGCTTGCCTTCGGCGTTCCGAGTAAAGGTGACGGACTTGAGGATGTTGCCTTTCATGTACGCCAGGTTGAGGTTGTTGGCCTTCCCCATGTCCAGGTCGACCTGCCAGCGGGAGTCGAGGGAGTCGAGGCGCAGCACTTGGGCCGACTGCTTTTGCCCGTCCGGAGGGATGACCCAGCGGGCATCGACCCAGTATCCGTTGGAGGCGAAAAGCCTGCCCTTGTGAGAGACCAGGTGCATGATCTCCGATCCGCCTGCGTAGGCTCCCTTCTCGTCTAGATATCCGGCGTCGTAGCTTTGAATCCACTGGGCCTGCCCGGACGTTTCGTCCCCGCTTGCCCGGAGCAAGCCAAGGGCAAGCAAAGCAACCAGCGTTCGACTCGTCGGTCGGATCATGCCGAGGATCAGCGGATGGCGGAATAGTCCGTGGATTTCATGTAGGTAGCCTCGGGGGGCTTTGCCAACCGACCGACTCCCGAGGCTTTGGCCGCCATCTTCCAATCGGGGTCGGCGAGGAAATCCTTCCAGGATTTACGGGCCGCTTCCCGGTTCTCGTGCTTGATGATATAGATGAGGGTATCCTTGTTGTCCGGTTCGTCGGTCGGGTGCCAGTAGGCGACCGACTTCATTCCATGCTTCAGGAAGAGTCCGATGGTATGGTCTCGGAAACGGGCGTCGAGTTTCCCGAGTTTGCCCTTGGCTGCCTTGTAGACGCGCAACTCGAAGACGTCGTCCTTTTCGACCTTTCCGTTCTTCCAGTCGGGGGAGTACCCGGTTTCCTTCATGAAAACCGAATCCGGTCGCCGGGCGAGGATCTTGCCGTCCACTTGTGATTCACTCGCCACTTTCTTCCAGGCAGGGTCCGACAAAAATGCCTTCCAGGATGCCTTGGCCGCCTCCCGGTTTTTATGCCTTATCACGTAGATGAGCGTGTTCTTGGATGCTTCGCCCTCGGAGGGAACCCAGTAGCCCTCGGATTCGATCCCGTGTTTCTTGAACAGGCCGACCGTGTGGTCCCGAAAGCGGGCGTTGAGGTCATCCAGTTTACCGGGGTTGGTTACGTAGGTCCTGAGTTCGTGAACCTCCGCAAAGGTAACGTGCCCGAGGAGCACGGATGTAAGGAGGGCGGCTAATCTTTTCATAGTGGCTTGATATGAAGGGGTGAACGGGTTGCGGGTGAAGCGACCATTCATGCCTTCCCCGGAAAAGATTTCAACGACCAAAAGGAAGGGTTTGGAAAAATTTGAGGCGAGAACCAAGTGGTTCAAGGCATGGGCTTGAACCCGTTCCTGATCGGCCAATTCGGACCCTTTGCATCAAACCAATAAGCGCCTGAGTCCTTCGAGTTGCCGCGGAGTCTCCCTTCAAAATCCAGTTCTACGGAATGCCTCGGCACCGCTGCCCCGATTAGAATCGATCCGGGCTTGGGATAGAGGCCTCCGGTCAGGTCCTGGTTCCTGACTCCATGGCCATTCCATTCCTTCCGCTCCAGTTTCCCTCCCAATACGTTCCCTTGCCCTGCATTGCCCGAGAAGGTGATGAAGTTGCTGCCGGGAGTCTGCATGGCCACTCCGGCATAGAATGCATTGTTGGCGACCAGGACCGGGCCCGAATATTTCCCCTTGGCCGGGGCGACGATACGCAGGGCTGTTTTTCCTTCGTTTAGTACGGTGTTGTGGACAATCTTCAGGTTCCCCACCACGGCGCTCTGGTGGTCGCGTGAGTAAATGCCGCTCCCCTTGCAGTTGAAAATCAGGTTGTTTCGGATGATGGCATCGGCGGTCGCCTGGATTCCATTGTCCGACCCGTTGAAGATGAGGTTGCCCTCGATGACGTTGGGTTCCTTGCCGTCTGCATCGTATACGATGATTCCGGGATACTTTACGTCGTGAATGACGTTGTGGCGCACGAGGTTTCCCCAACTCCCATCCTTTAACTCGATACCGTCTCCCTGCGAGACCTTTGGCCCAGTGAGGTCGTGCAGGTGGTTGCCCTCGATGATTCCGCGAAAGAACTGGGCTTGGGTTTTTCCGTTTGGCCCCGAGTTGGCGCCCAGGTAGAACGCTTCTCCGTGTCCACCCGTGTGGTGGATGCGGTTCCTGCGAAAAATCATTCCCTCGTAAAGGTTTCCCTGGTGGTTGCAGGTTATTGCGGGGCCACCCACATGATGGATATGCAGGGAGTCCAGCGTTACGAATTTGGCCATCCTGTCGCCCAGTTTGTAAATGCGGATTCCCGTGGATCCTCCCGTGATTTCCAAACCCTTGACGATAAGATGCTGCGTCCCCGCCAAGTTGAGGGTGTTCTGCCGGGCGTCGGGTCTTTGAAAGACGACGCGAGCATTCTCGGCAGCACTTATGACGATGGGGTTTCCCTTGGCTCCGACGTGACTAAGTTCCAGTTTCCGGCCGTTCGAGTAGGTTCCCGCTTCCAGAACGACTTCGTCCCCGGGGCGCAGACCACCCCCATGAAGCAGGTCGAACCAATTCCCCGAAGGGCCTACTCTGTAGGTTTTGGCTGAGGCGAAAATCACCAGGCAAAGCAAAGTGAACAGTGAACCTAGGTGGGGCATATACCGGGCCGAGCGAAGAGGGGTGGAACCTTATTTCAGGCCCGGATTCTCGAACCAGATGACTCCCCACCCCCCATTTTCCTCCGTCGTGCCGATGTCAAGGTCGCCGTCGCCGTCAAGGTCCACGAGGAAGGCATTGTCCATCTTCTTGCGCGACTCGGGAGCGGGCATTCTCATCAAGGTATTCACCCACTTGCCTTTACCTACTCGGGTCAGGTACCACAACTGGGCTTCGTACTCGGGGATGATGACGATTTCGGGATAGGACGGATCCCCGTTCATTTCCATAATGGCGACGCCTTTGGGTTTGGGTTTGACCCGTACGCTTGAAGGCTGTGCGGGGAGCTCTATCTCGACCCTGTCGTATTTCGGGACGCCCTTTTCGTTTCTGCGCAGGAAAATGCGGATTTTTTGGGCCGCCTTGATCAAGTCCGGAAGGCCGTCGCCGTTAACGTCGCCGTGAGCCGCGAACATTCCGCTGGGTTGGGGGTCGATGACTTGAACCGGCCACCGTTCCTCGATCTTTTCCTTGCCTGGGTTCCGGTAGTAGAAGAGCCCCTGCTTCCTTCGCTCCTGCACCAGAATGTCCTTCTTCCCATCCCCATCCATATCGGTCACGATACAGTTCATCGGCCAGATGGCTTCACCCAGTTCGCGCCTTTTCCAGTTTGCGGCGTAATGCTTGCCCGAGAGCGGTTGCTTGTACCAAGCTTTGGCCCCTACTATCAGATCGCTGAGGCCATCCCCGTCGACGTCGCTCACCACGGGGTTGCGGGCCTCGTTGCGGAAGAGAGTCATTTTTTTCCATTTGGCCGGATCCCTGAGGTTTTTGGCTCCGGGGTTGAAATAGACGTGCCCGCCGTTGGCGACGTAGTCGATGTCACCGTCCTGATCGAGGTCTCCGATTCCGGAGTCCTCGCACTTGCCATGCTTCTCAAACTCAATGAAGTCGGTCCAGAGCCCGCGGATCTTCTTCTGGCCGGGGTTGAAGTAGAGACGACTGTATCCTCCTTCCTCGAAGTTTACGAGAACGTCGAGATCACCGTCGCCGTCCCAATCATGGTAATTGAAGCCGTCGGGTCCGTGATCCGTCGGGTCGGGTTGGATGACGTTTACGCGCCAGCCGTTGGGCCCGGGTTTGCCAACGTTTTGTTTCCAGGCGTTCTTCCTATCCTCGCCGTTGCCTTGAGCCCATGTGCACGCCAGGCTCGAGACGGTGATGAGGATTAATCCCGATATGGTCTTGGCTCGGCTCGGTTTTACGCGCTTCATTTACCTGCAGTATGATGCCTGCCATGGGACCATCAAGCAATTCTTGGCCCTTTGAGTAAAATGAGACCGAGTCTCAAAAAAGGTTCGATTTCTCGTCTTTTTCAATTATCTTCTGTTTTAAATCTCTAACTGAACATCCAACCATTATGAAGAATAACAACCTACTCCTCGTCCTGTCGGCCTTTTGCCTCGTAATGTCGGGCCTAAGCGCAATCGCCGCTCCAAAGGAACCATCGAAGGCCGCTCTTATCAAGAAGATGAAGAAGGGCGGACTGGTTCTTTATATTCGCCATGCATCGACCGAGAAGGACTATGCCGACCAAGTAAAGGCAGACGTTAACGACGGATCCACTCAGCGAGTCCTTAGCGAGAAAGGTTGGCATGAGGCGGTGCATATCGGACATGCTTTCCGTTTCCATGAAATTCCCGTGGGCAAAGTGTGGAGCAGCGAGTATTTCCGAGCTTGGCAAACCGCATGGCTTGCCTTCGGTGAATATGACAAGAACGCAGCCTTCAATTTCCTTCCTTACGAGGACTTCACCAAGGAGCAAATGGCGGAAATGAAAAAGAAGGTAAGCCCCTATCTTTCCGCAATACCCCCCAAAGGCGAGAATACCGTAATCGTGGCCCATGACGATCCCTTTGAGGCGGCTACCGGTATTTATCCCGAACCCATGGGCGTCTGCTACGTCCTTGAACCAAAGGGTAAGGGCAAATTTCTCATCTTGGGCCTAATCGGACCCGGCGATTGGAAATAAGTCGTTCTTACCGTTCTTCGGCATGAACCGGACGAGTGTAGAATGCGTAGAACTGCATCATCTCATCGACACCGTCTACCCCGCCAACCTTTTGGTTAAAAATCTCCAGATCGGAAACAGCGATCACAACTTTGCCAAGGCTCCTTCCTCCGGATTTCTTGAAGCCTACGGCCTGGACGAGGAGCGACTCGAGGAGATCGAGTGGGACATTCTGAGGAAGTTCGATGAAAGCTCCTCTTTTTTGGCTACCCTGTAGGCTTTGCAGACGGTTCCTTTCCTTTTGGACTTGAGCCGATGCCCAAAAGCGTCGATTCCTTGTTCCTCGCCAGAACTATGAATCGATTCAACCCCATCGTCCTTGTCGGGCTTCTTTTGTCGTCTGTCCTTTTCTCGGCTCTTGCCGGGCGGACGGACGGCAACCGTCCTTACGTCCTCTTCATCGCCATCGACGACCTGAGGCCGGAGCTCGGTTGCTATGGTTCACCCATAGCCAAGTCCCCGAACCTCGACAAGCTGGCGGGGGAGGGCATGCGTTTCGACCGTGCCTACTGCCAGCAATCCATTTGCAGTCCATCTAGGGCGAGCCTGATGACGGGAGCTCGGCCCGACCAAATCGGCGTGATCGAGAACACGGCCTACTTCCGTGAGCTTAACCCGGACGTCGTGACCTTGCCCCAGCACTTCATCAAGCATGGGTACGAGGCAGTCTACTGCGGCAAGATCTACCACGCCCGCATGACCGACGACCACCATTCCTGGAGCCGCAAGCCCGCGTATGACCGATGTCCGAAGATGAAGTGGTTGCCCGGGAACTACGCCCTCAAGGAGAACCAGGAGTTGTGGGCCTCCAACAAGGAGAAGATGCTGGCCAAGTACGGCAAGGCGGGCTCGGGCGGGCTGATTCACGGTCCCGCCTACGAGGCGGCCGACGTAGAGGACCACGTCTACGGTGATGGTTTCAGCACCCGTTTGGCCATCGCGACCCTGGAAGATCACCTGGAAAGAAAACCCAGTCAGCCTCTTTTTCTGGCCCTCGGCTTCAAGAAGCCCCACCTTGATTTCGTCGCCCCCAAGAAATACTGGGATCTCTACGACCGGGACGAAATCGAATTGGCAAGTCAAACCAAGGCCCCGAAGGGCGGGGCCGCCACCGGTCTGCACGCATCCTTCGAGCTGCGGACCCGTCACGGCATTCCCAAGAGCGGACCCATCGGACCTGATTTGGCCAGGACCCTTCTTCACGGATATTATGCCTGCGTGAGCTATGTCGACGCCCAGATCGGGATGATGCTGGAAGCCCTCGACCAGGCCGGTATCCGCGAGGACACCGTTATCATGGTTTGGGGCGACCATGGCTGGCACTTGGGCGAAATGGGAATTTGGGGAAAGGCCACCAATTACGAGATTGCTACCCGCGTGCCACTCATCGTGTGGACGCCCGGCATGAAGGCCCGGGGACAATCGACTCACGCTCTGGTCGAGTTGGTCGACCTTTATCCGACCTTGTGCGAATTGGCCGATTTGCCCCGGCCCAACCACTTGGCGGGCAAAAGTTTCGTTCCACTCCTTGATGAGCCGAAAAGCAAATGGAAAAAGCATGCCCTCAGTCAGTTCCCCAACCCAGCCCTCAGGGAGTGGGCGGCCAACCCGCTTTCACCCGGCATGCGACAAACCTTCTTCGGTCCCCTGATCAAGGAGGTCGAAGGCAAGATCATCAGGCAGCAGGGCAAATCCTGGGATCGCGACCTCTTTGAGAATCATCTCATGGGGTATTCGCTCCGAACCGAAGGCCATCGCCTTGTTGCCTGGATGGATTATCGAGACTTGGATGCGCAACCGGTCTTCCTCGAACTTTACGATCAAAAGGCCGATCCCGATGAGACGACGAACGTCGCATCCGGGAACCCGGCAAAGACCGATGCCTTGCTGAGGCAACTGAAACGGGAATTGGCCCGGACACCCCCCAGGCCCGCCAAATGAAGCGTTTGCCTCCAGCGCTTGGGTGCCTTGCCCTTGTTGCGGGATCGGTTTCCTTTGCAGCAAGTCGGCCGAACGTCGTTCTCATCATGGCCGACGACATGGGATACTCTGATCTCGGATGTTACGGCGGAGAGATCAGGACGCCCAACCTGGACCGCCTGGCGAGGAACGGAATCCGCTATACCCAAGCCTACAACACCTCCAAGTGCTGGACGACCCGGATCAGTCTCCTGACGGGGCTGTATCATCACCGAAGTGACCGTGACTTCAGCAACAGCGCCCTCATCGGGGAAATCCTCAAGCCCGCCGGTTACCGGACTTGGTGGTCCGGCAAACACCATGCGAGCTTCAACCCCCACGGGCGAGGCTTCGATCATTTTTCGGGTTTCCTTGGAGGAGCGATCAACTTCTGGAATCCGGCCGACAAGGCCAGACCGGGCGAAGCTCCACCGGGTTGGCGTGCGGTCTATACCTGGGCCTTCGATGACAAGCTGGTCAAGCCATACCTCCCCCCCAAGGACTTTTTCGCCACCGACGCCTTCACCGACTGGAGCCTCGATTGGTTGGACGAAAAGGAAGGAAGGGACGCCCCTTTCTTCCTTTACCTGGCCTACAATGCGCCCCATTGGCCACTTCACGCCCATGCCGAGGATATCGAGAGGTACGACGGCGCGTATGACGAGGGATACGAGGCCGTACGGAAGGCCCGCTATCGGAGGCAACTGGAGATCGGCTTGTTCGATGATGAGGTGACGCCACTGAGCGAGCCTGAGCACAGAATCTGGTCGACTCTCAGCGAAAAGGAGAGAAGGGAGGAAGCCCTGCGCATGCAAATCCATGCCGCCATGGTGGACCGGATGGATCAAAACGTAGGGCGCCTGGTCAAGAGGTTGGAGGAACTGGGGCAACTGGAGGAAACCCTCATCATCTTCCTGGTCGACAACGGAGCCAGTCACGAGAGGCCCCGCAGGGGAAGCAAGGACCCGTCGGCCGAATGGGGAAGCGTGGGTTCCTTCGAGGCCATCGGCCAGTCCTGGGCCAATTCAACCAACAGCCCGTTCAGAAAATGGAAGGTCCAGGGTCTGGAGGGGGGGATCTGTACCCCTATGATCGCGCATTGGCCCGCGGGGATTGACCTTCCGAAGGATGCAATCTCCCGCGAGCCCTGTCACTTGGTCGATTTCGTTCCGACCTTCATGGAACTGGCCGGCGAAGGGACGAGATACCCAAAAAACCTTCCCAGACCGGACGGCGTAAGCCTGACCCCGACCTTTTTCGGGAAAGAGTTGAATCGCGAAAAGCCGCTCTTCTTTCAATACGGGAGTTGGCAAGCCATCCGTGTGGGGCCTTGGAAACTCGTTAGGCAAAAGAGCAACCCATGGGCCCTTTACGACCTCAGCAGGGACCGGACGGAAACGAGGAACCTGGCATCCAGGTTTCCCGAGCGAGTGACTGGCATGGGGAACCGCTGGGAAGAGTGGGCAGGGGAAATGAATCTCGCTATAAGCAAGGACCCGCGAAAAAAGAAACACAAATCCACTCAATGACCACGATCATCCGATATTCGTCCTTGTTTTTTCTCCTCACCCTGATTGGTTCGAACTGTCTCGCCCAAAGGCTCGATCCGACCTATCGCAACCTTCGCTACAGCAAGGAATTCGACCGCAGCGTGCTCGACCTCTGGGCGGTCGAGGGAAAGAAGCCCGCTCCCCTCGTCGTATACTTTCACGGGGGTGGCTTCAAGGGAGGCGACAAATCCTTTTTCTCGCGCAGTTCGATGCTCCGTCGCCACTACCCAAAAGGGGTGGCTTTCGCGAGCGTCAATTATCCCTTTCTCGTTCATGTGGACAAAGACTACCTGAAGATAATGAAACATTGCGCAGAGGCGGTCCGTTTCCTCCAGGCTGGAGCCAAGAAATACAACCTGGATCCCGATAGAATATCCCTCTCGGGAGGTTCGGCAGGGGCCCTCATCGCCTGTTACGTCGGTCATGCCGAGAAGCTGGGCATTCGTTCCATCTTTCCCGTCCAGCAACCCATGGGTACTCCCCTGCTCACCATTCCCTTCTTGCGCCGGGATGGTCCGCCCATCTTCGTCTACAACCGCTCGGGCCGAAACGACCGGGTGCATCACCCCGACAACGCCCTGTTCGTCAAGAAGCAATGTGACCTGCTGGGCGTAAAATGCACGGCCTACGGGTCCAAGGGTTCGGGCTTGCCCGTTTTGCCCGAGGGCGAGGACGTCAACGATTTGGCCATGAACTTCTTCCGCGTATCCTGGAAAAAAACAAGCGAGAAGAAGAATCGGAAATGATTGCTCCCCATACCAGGTTTCAAACCGGAAACGAATGGATTGCCATTCGGCAGCATGGCGACCAATAAGGAAGAATGAACGAAAGCATTTCTGTACGTCCGGTCGGTTCGCGCGTTTCCCAATGGGGGGAGGGCCCCATCTTTTGGGGAGACCGACTCCTCTACGTTGATATCGAGGGCCATGCCCTGATTCGCCTCAATGGCGAGAGCGGGGAAGAGGAGGTTTGGGATATGAACGAGCGCGTCGGGACGGTTGTGCCGAGGGCGGGCGGCGGTTTCCTCTGCGCCGGCGACTCCGGCATCTATTCCTTTGAACTGAAAACCGGGCAGAGGGAAAACCTTGCCGATCCGGAGGCGGGCAAGCGCCCCGACAACCGTTTTAACGACGGCAAGTGCGACCCGGCGGGCCGGTTCTGGGCGGGTACCATAAGCACCGTTAAGAAGACGGGGGACGCCAACCTCTACATGCTCGACCTGGATGGGCGCCTTAGCCTGAAGGTTCCCGGAGTGACCAATTCGAACGGGATTTGCTGGAATGCGGAGGCGACCGTCATGTACTATATCGATACCCCTACCAAAAAGATCCTGGCCTATCCCTACGACAACGCATCTGGAGAAATAGGAAAACCCACCTTGGTCCTCGACACCGAACAAGCCGGTTTCGAAAGTTCGCCTGACGGCATGACTATTGATGCGCAAGGCAAACTCTGGGTGGCCCTATGCCATGGGGGCGCCGTCTTGAGGATCGATGCCGATTCGGGTGAAATTCTCGGTCAAGTCGACTTTCCCTGCGTGGAGACCACGGCCTGCGCCTTCGGCGGGCCCAACCTCGATCGACTATACGTTACGACCGGTTTGCACAAAACCCTTGAGGAACCCGACGCGGGCAAGGTCTTCGTGGTGGATGGGTTGGGCGTGCGGGGCGTGCCATCCTTTCCCTACGCAAGCTGAATTTCTCATTCCTCGATCATGACCATGAAACTCCTGTATCTTCTTCTCTTCATCAGCGCCTTTTCACTCAATGCCGCGGACTTTTCCAGTGGTTTCAAGAACACCTACGACCGGGTCTGGTTGGGGGAGCACTACTGGGCCAACCCAATGGAGGACTGGCGGATTCGAGACGGCCGGGCCGTCTGCCTGAGCAACGGGCCGAACCGCAACATACACCTGCTTACACACGGGTTGAAGGAAGACACGGCGGAGGCTTCCTTCTCGATATCGGTTCGCTTGGGCATCGAGCCGGGGCCTTCCAAGAAGGGGTCGGCGGGCTTCCTGATCGGCGTAATGGATTCCGAGACGCGGGATCCCCGGGCTAGCTTGCTGACTGGGAAAGGGTTGGTCGCCGGGGTGAGGGCGGACGGCAAATTGTTCATAGGCAAAGCCGTGTCCGAGAAGGCCGTGCCTTCGCTACGGGATCTGGTCCTCACCCTCGATGCGTCCCCATCGAAAAGCAAGGGCTCCCACGAGTTGTCCTTAAAGGCGCTTGCCGGAGGGACCGAAAAGGAACTTGTCCGGCTGTCTTCCGTTCAGGTTCAAAGCGCGACCCTTTCCGGAAACCTGGCCATCGGTTGCAACGCCGACGCCCCGGGCGGCAAGGGTGGTGGATTCGCCCGTTTCTGGTTTTCGGAATGGAAGGTTGCAGGCGGGATGGTGGAAGCAAGGCCCGGTCTCGCGTTCGGCCCGATTCTCTATGCCATGCACACCTTGAGCCGGGGTACGCTCAAACTGACTGCCCAGATGCCCCCCCTCGGAAAAAAGGAAGCGGGATCGGTCCGGCTCGATGCCAAGGACGAGTCGGGGAAATGGAGGAAGCAGGCCGTTGCTACGATCGATCCTCTTTCCCGCACTGCGACCTTCAGGGTTAAGGATTGGAAGGACTCCCGGGACGTTCCCTACCGCATTGCCTTCGAGCAAAGAAGAAAGGATGGTTCGGCCAAAGAACGGTATTTCGAGGGAGTGATCCGCAAGGATCCGGTGGACAAGAAGGAGGTTGTGGTGGCCGGTTTTACCGGCAACAAGGCTACGGTTTTTCCCAACTCCAAGCTGGTTGAGAACGTGGGGATCATGAACCCGGACGTCCTCTTTTTTTCGGGCGACCAGATCTACGAGGACGTGGGTGGGTATGGGATTCACCGCAGTCCCGTTGAATTGGCGGTGCTCAACTACCTTCGCAAGATCTATCTCTGGGGTTGGGCTTTCCGCGATCTTATGCGCGATCGTCCGACTCTGGCCCTTCCCGATGACCACGACGTCTACCAAGGTAACATCTGGGGCGCCGCGGGCCGGGACTGCGGGGGAATCAAGGGCCATGCCAAAGGAGGCTTCGCCATGCACGAGGATTTCGTCAATGCGGTTCAGCGAACCCAGACCGCTCACCACCCCGCTCCCTTCGATCCGACCCCCGTGGAACGCGGGATAGGGGTTTACTATGGGGACATGATCTACGGAAGGATCGGTTTTGCCATCCTGGAAGACCGAAAGTTCAAGTCGGGCCCGGAAGGGAAGGTGAATGATTGGCAAGGGCGACCGGATCACGTCAAGGACCCGAATTTCGATCCCGCCTCGGTGGATAAGGAGGGCTTGGTCCTCCTCGGGGACAGACAACTGAAATTCCTCCGCCATTTTGCCGGAGACTGGAAGGGAACGGACCTAAAGGTCGCCTTGTCCCAGACTATTTTCTGTAACCTGGCCAATTATCACGGGGGCGGCCAACAATACATTGTGGCCGATCTCGACAGCAATGGTTGGCCCCAGGCGGGTCGCAACCGAGCCCTTGCCGAATTAAGGAAGGGTTTCGTCTTTCACTACGCAGGCGACCAGCACCTGGCCTCCATCGTGCGCCACGGGATCGACGACTGGGGGGATGCGGGGTTCTCTTTTTGCGTCCCCAGCATTGCCGCGGGTTATCCTCGATCTTGGCGGCCGGACAAGGAGGGGCGCCCCGTCCGAAACCGCCCCGCGCCGGGCTTGCCCAACACAGGAGACTATAAGGATGGACTGGATAACAAGCTGAGCGTCTTCGCCATTGGCAACCCGGCCAAGGAAAACCGCAAAGGAAGGCTCAATACCTTGCACGACAAGGCTTCGGGCTTCGGGATCGCCCGCTTCAATGCCAAGTCCGGTTCGATCAAAATGGAATGTTGGCGTCTTCTCTTCGATGCGGCCAACCCACGGCCCGAGGACCAGTTTCCGGGTTGGCCCAAGACCATACGCTATACTGATAACTATGGCCGAAACCCGGTCGGGCATTTGCCGCTCATCAAGGTCACGGGGATGAAGAACCCGGTAATCCAGGTAAAGGACTCGAAGGGGGAACTGGTCTATGCCCTGCGGATCCGCGGTGCTTCCTTCCGTCCGCCGGTCTTTGTGAAGGAAGAAGCTTATGAGGTGAAGGTGGGCGACCCGGACCTCGATTCCTGGAAGACCCTCCGCTCCTTGAAGCAGGGATTCGCTCTGCCCGAAAAAATTCTTCGTTTCTGAGCTTGAGCGAGCCTTGGAAATGACCGCCCGCCAAGTAGTTGATTGACTTGCCGGGCATTTATACATGGATTTCACCCTGATGAAGGATCGTATGCTCGGGTCTTCCCTTCTCCTGCTCGTTTGCTTGGCTTGGGGTGTTCTTGGCCTAGCAGGGAAACCCAACGTAGTCCTGATCGTTTCCGACGACCAAGGTTATAGGGATCTCGGGTGCTTTGGCTCTGGTGAGATCAAGACCCCGCATCTCGACCGCTTGGCCGAAGGTGGCGTCAAACTGACCAATTTCTACGTCGCCTGGCCGGCCTGCACGCCCTCCCGCGGGGCTCTTCTGACGGGCCGTTATCCGCAGCGCAACGGAATCTACGACATGATCAGAAACGAGGCACCGGACTATGGCTACAAGTACAAACCGGGGGAGTACGAGGGCACCTTCGAGAGGGTTGGCGGCATGGACGAGCGTGAAGTGCTCCTGCCCGAGGTACTGGGCAAGGCTGGCTACCTCTCGGCAATCTACGGCAAGTGGGACCTCGGCGTCCACCGGCGCTTCCTTCCGACCTCGCGTGGATTCGATGATTTCTACGGTTTTGCCAACACCGGCATCGACTACTATACCCACGAGCGATACGGGGTGCCCTCGATGCTCCGCAACCTCAAGCCCACTACCGAGGACAAGGGGACCTATTGCACTTCCCTGTTCGAGCGAGAGGCCCTGCGCTTTCTCGATGGAGCGAAGGATCGGCGGTTCTTTCTCTACCTTCCCTTCAACGCCCCCCACGGGGCCTCCAACCTGGACCCAGTGATTCGAGGGGGGGCTCAGGCTCCGGAAAAATTCAAGACGCTCTATCCCGGCCTGCAGGCACGGGTGGGGACCGAGGAACGAGTGGTCAGAAGGTATGGGCCGAAGACCTTCACGGTTCCGAACAAAGCCGCCCGCAGGCTAGAGTTCATGGCTTCGGTCACGGCCATGGACGAGTCCATCGGAAAAGTGCTCCGCTTCATCGACGACCGTGGGCTGACCGAGGATACCATCGTTATCTTCTTCAGTGACAATGGGGGAGGCGGAGCGGCCGACAACACGCCCCTGCGCGGGGCCAAGGGACAAATGTTCGAAGGGGGAATCCGCGTTCCCTGCATCGTTCGGTGGCCTGCGATCCTTCCCGCGGGGGAGACTTGCGACGAGTTTCTTACCTCGCTTGAAGTCTTCCCCACCCTCTGCGAGGCCGCTGGAGCAAAAAAACCAAAGGGGATTGAACTGGACGGCTTCGATATGATTCCCGTCCTGCAGGGAAAGAAGAAATCAAAGAGATCGGAGATGTTTTGGCAAAGGCGTCTTGACAAGGCGGCCCGGGTGGGACACTGGAAGTGGGTGGAGAGTGGTCGGGGGAACGGATTGTTTGATCTTCGAGAGGACTTGTCCGAGAAAAGGGACTTGTCCACCGAGCGCCCCGAGATTCTCAAGAAACTAAAGGACCGGTTCGAAAACTGGAAAAGGGAAATGGCCGCGGCTGAGCCGCGTGGACCGTTCCGTGATTTTTAAGCCATGAAAAAGAAACTCTTATCCACCACCTTGTTCGGCCTGCTCCTCGTTCCCGGGCTCCTCTTTTCGGAGCCGGGCGCATCTTCGCAATGGCAGGGCTGGCAACCCTATTCCCCCCGCCCTGAGATCAGCCCGGAATTTTCCGTGAGGAAGAAAGGTGGGCCGGAGGGGAAAGGCGGGTTAGTCATGCGTCATGGCGCGAAGGAGGGATTGTTCGGAGCTTGGAGCAAGACCTTTGAGGTAGAGGGAGACGTTCATTACAGGGTGACTGCCTTGGCCAAGGATCGAAAGGTTAAGAACGCAAGGGCCAATCGTTATGTGGAGGTGTTCTTTCATGACCTGAACGGCAAGTACGTCGTTGATGACCGTTTGGGTGTGCACACCCGTCCCATGTATCCTTGGGACCAACCCGCCGGCCACAAGGGATGGACCAAGTTCACCGAGATTTTCCAGGCTCCCGCCAAAGCCACCCATGCCACCGTTCGGCTTTTTCTCAGGTGGGAACCGGGAGGCGAAGTTGAGTGGGCCGGCGCCTCCTTCGAAAAATCCCCTCCTCGCCAGCCCCGAAAGGCCAGGCTGGCTGCGGTTAATTTTCGGCCTCGGGGAGGAAAGACGACCCTTGAAAACTGTCGTATGCTTACTCCCTTCGTCGAAAAGGCGGCCGCCAGGAAAGCCGACCTTGTGGTTTTCGGGGAGTGCATCACTACCGTCGGCAACGGTCTCGATCACGTCACCGGAGCGGAACCGATTCCCGGTCCCTGTACTGAGTTTCTCGGCACCCTTTCCGACAAGCATGACCTCTATCTGGTGACCACGCTTTTCGAGAGGGTGGGGCACAAGGTTTACAACACGGCCGTCATGCTTGGCCCGGACGGAGGACTGGTCGGGAAGTACCGTAAGCTTTGCCTAGCCCGCGGGGAGTATCGGCGTGGGGTTTCACCGGGCTCGGGTTTCCCCGTTTTCGAAACCCGTTTCGGAAAAGTCGGTATGATGATCTGTTTCGACGTTCATATGCCCGAGGTGGCCCGCGGAATCGCGGCCAAAGGGGCCGAGGTCATCGCAATGCCCATCATGGGTGGACATCCCGCCCTGGCAAAGGCCCGGGCAATCGAGAACCAGATCCACCTCGTCACCTCGACCTACAGCCTTAACGAAGACTGGATGCAGACCGGCATATGGGACCGGGCGGGCGAACTTCATGCCCGGGCGACCACCAAGGACGAGGTTGTGATCCACGAGGTCGATTTATCCAAGCAGAACTTCTGGCGGGCCAACGTAGGGGACTTCCGGGGTCGCCTGAGGCATGAGCGTCCACCCTTCGAACTGCCGGAGTAAGAGCCTAATCTTTCTTAAGGCACCACTTTACGGCGTTGAGCAGAAGCTTGTTGAAGGCCGGTTTATCGAAATCCTCCAAGTGACCGAGCGAGGTGTAGAACACTTTACCACCGGATGGGGAGCGGTGCGTCCACGCAACCGGTTCGGAAGGGAAACCCTCGATCGTTCCTCGTAGCAGAGGAACGGACTTTTCGGGCAAGGGAGAATTTCGGTAGAGAGAAGCAGGGGTCTCCAAGGAAAATTTGAGCTTCTTGAGAATAGGATGATCCGACCCGGAGGGAAAACGATCCACGCGGCAGGGTTTGCCTCGACCGTGATGACCGTCGTAATTCCCGCCCATGACCGTCTTGTCCCAGTCGTCCCAGGTCTCGTGCCCCTCGGGCGGCGACCCCTTGCGCAGGGCAAAGGCATGGGATGCGGTGCGGATGCCCAGAACGGGTTTGCCGTCCGCGACGTGCTTGCGGATCAAGCTCATCGTCTTACCCGAAAAAGCCCGCCGCCGAGCGCTGACGAAGAGCAAGTCCGCGGATGCGATGGCCCCTGCATTCTTGAGAATGTTTCGGTTGGAACCTTCATCCTCGGCGTGGCAGTAGCGCAGGGTGTAGTCCCCGAGTGTCTTCCCGGCGAAGACGGGAAGGCTCTCCTTGGTCTTGTATTCTCTTTCCGCGATGAGGAAGACGATGGTTTTGCCTCCGTCCTTGGCTCCGGCGACGCTAATAAGGAAAAGAAAGAGGAGACCGAGGGACTTTTTCATGGGCTTAGGATGAAGCCATCCGAAATGCGGGTCGAGGCATAAAAGGGTGAACGTAGAAGGTTTTGCCGATTGACCCCGCCCCATAATGCTTTGATATACCAAAAATCCCAAATATGAAAATCAAACACTAGGGCACTTTGGGCTCAAGAATACCCCTTCATCGATCATTCTACTCGGAACTTGAATTTTTCCCTCTCCAAAAAAGTGGCCTTGGTCACCGGCAGCAGCCGTGGCCTGGGCCGTGGCGTGGCCTTTTCCCTAGGCCGTGCGGGGGCCAAGGTTGTCCTCAATTACCTTAATGATCGTGAGTCGGCCGAAAAAACCCTCGCCGCCCTCAAGGAAGAGGGAGTGAAGGCCATGCTGGTGCGGGCCGATGCCTCCGACCCGGAGCAGGTTTCGGCCCTGGTGGAGGCAGTCCAAGGGAAGTTCGGGTCTCTGGACATCCTCGTCCCCAACGCCACCCCCGATCAACCCCAAAAGCCGATCGAGGAGTACGATGCCGACTTCTATCGTCAAATGTATGAATTCTTCGTTCTCAGTCCCTATCACTTGGCCCGGGCCGTTTTGCCCGGCATGAAGGAGCGTGGGTGGGGGCGAATCATCAACGTTACAAGCGAAGTCTTTCATTGCGGGGTTCCCGAGTTCAGCGCCTACGTCGCGGCCAAGGGCGGGCAAATCGGATGGAGCCGCAGCATGGCCAACGAGTTGGCCCCTTTTGGCATCACGGTCAACACGGTTGCCCCGGGATGGATCCCTACCGAGCGCCATGAGAACGACCCGCAGGCAGCCAAGGACGCGTACCTGAAGACCATCCCCGTCGGTCGTTGGGGAACGCCCGAGGACGTCGGGCATGCGGTGGCCTACTTCTCCTCGAACGAAGCCTCCTTCATAACCGGCCAAACTTTGTGCGTGAACGGTGGGCGTACCCCGTGGTAGTATTCGGCTTTACTCTTAACACCAAACACCCCTCCAACCCAATACCATGATCAAACCACAGCTTCCCCATCCTCCTTCTCCGCTGGCGCTTTTGCTTTGTTTTCCCCTCGCCGCCCTAATCCTCGGCTGCGGCGGCGGCAAGAACGGCAACGACCCCTCGGCCGTCATCGAGGGGAACGGGTTCACGATCCTAGGTACCCTGACCGATCAGTTCGACCGGGCCAAGGCCAAGGCGAACGTTGAGGATACCCTTTCGCGACATCCGGACATCGATTGCATGGTGGGACTCTTCGAGTACAACCCCCCGCTTATCCTTGAGGCATTGGAGCAGGCGGACAAGCTAGGGACCGTAAAGGTAGTGGCTTTCGACGAGAACGACCGCACGCTCAAGGGTATCCAGGACGAACACGTCGTAGGGACAATTGCCCAAGATCCCTACATGTACGGTTATAAGTCCATGGAGTATCTGGCCAACTTGCACGAGGGTGACGCTCCTGCGAGACTTGCCTACGTGACCAATGGTGTGGCTCCCTTCTGGACGATTGCCGAGAAAGGCGCCCTCCAAGCTGAGTCAGACCTTAACGTCAGCGTCGAAGTGGTCATGCCCTCGGGTGGTATAACCGACCAAAAGGACAAGATTGAGGATCTTCTTACCAAGAAGGTGGACGGAATCGCCGTCAGCCCGATTGATGCCGATAACCAAACCGAGCTCCTCAATAAGGCCGCCGAGCGAACCAACCTCGTGACTCACGATTCGGATGCTCCCGCCTCAAACCGTATTTGCTACGTCGGAATGGACAACTACGAAGCCGGGCTGATGTGCGCCGAGTTGGTGAAGAAGGCCCTTCCCGAAGGTGGCAAAGTGATGATCTTCGTTGGCCGCATGGAGCAGGACAACGCCAAGCACCGACGCCAGGGCCTTATTGACGGTCTAATCGGAAAAAAACGCGAAAAAGGGGGTGTTGACTTGCCGGAGGAAAAGTTTATCCACGTCCCCGCCCAGACCATCGAGAAGGGTAACGTGGACGAGTTCTGGAGTACCCTCAAGCAACGTCTCGGGAAGGAATGACTGGAGTTTCCGCCCACCTGCTTACTTCATGAGCGAGGATTCTTCTCCTCAGGACGCCCCTCTGCTGGAGATCCGGGGCGTAGGCAAGTCCTTTCCCGGGGTGCGGGCTCTTAAAGAAGTCAATTTAGTTCTGCATAAGGGGCAGGTTCTTTCACTAATCGGTGAAAACGGCGCCGGCAAGAGCACCCTCATGAAAATTCTCGCAGGTGTTCAGCCCCCGGACGAAGGCAGTATCCTGCTCGATGGGGCCAAGGTCGAAATCGAATCTAGCCGGGTAGCCTTGGACCTCGGCATTTCACTGATTCACCAGGAACTCAACTTAGCCACCAACCTGAGCGTGGGCGCCAACGTCTTTCTGGGTCGCGAACCCCTTCGTGGAGGATTCATAGACGAGAGCACCATCAGAACTGAATCGGCCAAGTTTCTCAAGATGGTCGGACTCGACGTCGCTCCGGACGTCCTCGTGGGTGACTTGACGATCGGTCGGCAGCAAATGGTGGAGATAGCCAAGGCCTTATCGGTCAATTCCAGGGTCCTGATCATGGATGAGCCAACCTCTAGCCTTTCGCAGGCCGAGACGGAGAACCTCTTTACCGTTATCAAGGACTTGCGTAGGCGGGGAGTCAGCATCATCTACATCTCTCACCGCTTGGGCGAGGTGAAGGAACTATCCGATCACGTCACCGTTTTGCGGGACGGCGAGAATGCCGGTGAACTCCAGAGGGAGGAAGTGGATCACGAGGCCATGGTCCGCCTCATGGTGGGGCGCGACCTTTCCGACTATTACGAGCGAAAGGATCGGTCCAAAGGCTCTCTTGCCCTTGAGGTCCAAAACCTCAGGACGCCCGCTCACCCCGATCATGAGCTGAGCTTCTCCGTCGCATCCGGCGAAATCGTTGGGGTGGCCGGTCTCGTTGGAGCCGGAAGGACGGAGATGCTGGAGACCCTTTTCGGGGTTACCCCTGCCCTCGGCGGAACCGTTCGCATATCCGATTGCGAGATTTCTGTAGATTCCCCCCTTTCGGCGATCTCCGCTGGGATCGCGCTGGCGCCGGAGGATCGCAAGAAGCAGGGGTTGGTCATCGATATGACGGTCCGGGAAAACCTCAGCCTTTCGGCCCTCCGCCGAGATCAGAGAAGAGCGGGCTTCCTCGACTTCTCCAAAGAGGATGAAATTTCAAGGGAAATGATTGAAGCCATGAGGGTCAAGACACCCAATGAGGATCAGGTCATTCGCTACCTGTCTGGTGGCAACCAGCAGAAAGTCGTGCTCGGCAAATGGTTGGCCATGAAGCCCAAGATTCTTCTTCTCGACGAACCGACCCGGGGGATCGACGTCGGCGCAAAGAGCGAGATTTACTGCCTTATGGAAAAATTAGCTGAGGAGGGGGTGGCAATCCTCTTCGTTTCCAGTGAGATGGAAGAGGTTCTTGGTATGGCTGATCGCGCATTGGTCATGCATGAGGGCCGGATAACCGGCGAGCTCGCTCGTGACGAATTAGCGGAGGAAGCCATCATGCGCTTGGCTACCGGTAGCCAATTGGGCGATCAGGCCGCCTGAACCAAGCCTTTTAAGATATGAAAAAAATACTCGGCATCCTCTTGCTTCTGGTTTTTGTCTTCATCGCCACTTCCATCGTCAGCGAAGTTTTCCTAGACCCCTATAACTTGGAGAACTTGCTTCGGAGGACGGCCCTGTTCGGCATCATCAGCATTGGCGTTGCCTTCGTTATCATAACTGGGGGCATTGATCTCTCGATCGGTTCGGTGGTTTGCCTTGTGGGGTGCGGTTTGCCATGGATGCTTACCGAGCAAGGGGTGTCAGTTCCGGTCGCCCTCGCCGCCATACTCGGATTCTCCCTTGCCGTGGGCTTTGTCCATGGAATCCTCATTACCAAGGTAAAGCTCCAACCGTTCGTGGTAACCCTCTGTGGCCTGTTGCTGTACAGAGGTATTACGAGGGGTTTTACGGGCGACCAATCCCAGGGGTTCGGTACCGAATACAAGGGCTTGCGCGAGCTGGCGACGGGTGAAATAAACGTCTTTGGGTTTGATCTTCCCATGCCTTGCATTTTCCTCTTGGTGGTTGCCGCTCTGGCTGGGGTTTTTCTGAACAAGACGATATACGGCCGCTACTTGCTGGCCTTGGGCAACAACGAGGAAGCGGCCCGATTCAGCGGCATAAACGTCGACCGGATGGTAATCCTGGCCTACGTCATCTGCGCCCTTTGCTCCGGTTTGGGAGGGTTACTTTTCGTTCTCGACGTAAACTCCGCTCAACCCGTTGATTTCGGAAATTTCTACGAACTTTACGCAATAGCCGCGGCCGTGTTGGGTGGTTGTAGCCTAAGAGGCGGAGCAGGCACCATCATTGGTGTGGTTATTGGGGCGGCCCTCATGCAGGTCCTTCGCAATATGATCGTCCTCGTGGACTGGATTCCAACCCATATCGAGTATGCCATCATCGGGGCCGTCATACTGGCGGGCGTAGTTGCCGACGAGTTGCTCAAGAACGCCGTTGCCCGCCGGCAGGCTTCGAAGTCCTAGTCCGAAAAGCCTTGGCGTTCCCTCGCCCTTGCGCCAGCTTGGCAGGTTTTCACTTTCACGTGCATCCACATGAGTTCATCCAACGCCGATTCCCGTTACCTCAGTCCCATTAACGAGTTCCTTGTCTCGAACGATCTTCGAATAAGCGACAACCCATGCGTCAGTCCCGACTTCTGTCTCGACTGGGGATCCTTCGTACGCTCGGTCGGGGAGGGCGGGGTGATCAAGGAGTATCCCAAGAGCGCCTTCGCCACCGAGCATGGCGATTGGACATTGGTTGAAAACGAGGCCGGCGACCATGCCTGGTGCCTAAGCTCGGAATCCCCCGCCTCGGATCTCCTGGCCGATGGCGTGGAGGTAGCCGGAGCAACCTATTTCCCGGCCAGCTTCGAGAACTTGATCGGAGTCAAGAACCTTCTCCAAGAATGGGATGTAAGGAACACGGCCTTTCCCACTGCAGCTGGGGATTTGGGGAAATCGACGCTTGGTATCGGTGCCCGCTTCACGACCCTGCACTGGGATGGGGTGGATTGGGCCATGAGTCGCCTCGGCAAGGGTCTCACGGCCAACCAGAACAGCATCCCGAGGGAGTTGGTCTACGACGTCGACGAGATGCTCGCCGACAACTTGGACTCCGTGCCTTTCCCCTTCATAGGTTGCGACGTTCCCGAGGGCCACCAGGGCCAGAGCGTAGAGGGCATGACCCATGGCTGCATCCTGGCCAAGTTCAAGAATGGTTTTCACAAACTGGGAATCCCCTGGAGCTTCAACGCCGATCACCAGCCCATCGGAGGGAAGTTCGACCAAAGGGAGGACCAACTTGTGGCGGGCTGCATGTTCGCCAGTTACATCACCTTCGATCTTTCCCCCGAGTTGGCTCTTACGGAAGTTCCCGACTCGGCCGAGGAGAAAGCTTCCTTCGTGCGCAAGGAGATACCGGCGGATCTGGTCGAAGCTACGCGCAAGCGCGTTGAGCAGGCGGGATTGTCGCCTACTGTAGACGAGTTCAACGGCTTGCTCGCCTACGTCTGGCCGGCGATGAGAAAGATGAAGGTCCGCGACGAAAAATACCGGGCCATTCGGGAGAAGAACTTTACGACCGAATTGGGGCGCGAATACCTGCGCGAGTTGTCCATCGACGAACTACCGGGGTTGACCACCCCCGAGACCACCGCGGTGATGCTTGCTCTCTCTTTCGAGATGGGAATGAAGGTTCATTTCGTGGCCCCTGCCTTTGGCTTCCAGAAAAACATACCCTATCCCGACAACGATCAGTTGCGCCTGATGGTTGAACCCATCTGGTCGGTATGCGAATCTTTCGGGGTTTCCATCGGCTTCCATTCCGGTTCCGGAAAGTCGGCCGAGAACTATCAAGTCGCGGGAGACGTCACGGGCGGCAATCTTGAGATCAAGACGAGCGGCCGTTACACATATGAAATGGGAGTGGCTTTGCACCGTTCCGAAAACCCTGATGACCAGGCCCTCTGGAAGGACTGGTATGCCTTTACGGTTGAGTTGGCGTCAAACGGTTGCTTTGCCGAGGACGAGACGGAAAGAAACATGGCCCGCGAGTTCGTACGACTGACCATTGGCGATCAGGCGGACGAGGCATTCCAGAGTGAATCCGCCTGTCGGGCAATCCTGAGAGGACTGGAGCCTGACCCCGATCACTTTTTCTGGTTCGAGTACAATTTTCTCTACGTCCTTGCTGCGGAGGGGAGCTCGGGCAAGGAATCATTGGGCGATCATTCGGCGGCCGGTTACCGCCAGCGAAGCCGGTTCTACCGAATCAGCGACGAGGGAAGGCTTCTCTACGCCCAAGGGGTAGCTGGCTATATTCTTTTCCTTGCCCTTAATACGGGCATTACCCCCGAGGATACTTGTCGCTCGGCTCTTGAGGAATTGAGCTCAATTGGGAGTTTCGAGGAGTTCCTGAACGGCATATCAGGGGATTGAACCAATGGATCATCCCCTTGCGGGAGAGGGAATCCGGATGCTTGCGTCCCTAGCTCTCTGAGTGACCAAGGTTTCGTTCCGGTGCTACGCAATCCCTGATCGCCTGCTTGAGCGCATTGATCTCGGGGAAACCCCCATCCCGATTTCTGCACCAGACGAGTTCCCCGTTTGCCTCGACGCGAAAGACCCCGCTTTCGTCCCTGGACGGTCGAAGGGTAAGGCCATCGACTTCCTCGCGAAAGGTGGTGAGGAGTTCTTGGGCCATCCAGGCTGAACGAAGAAGCCAGCCGCAACCCGGACAATAGGTTATGGTTACTTGGTTGCGCCCTTCGGTTTCTGAAGAGTGTTTGCTCATGGACGTTCTTTCGGTTAAAATTTGATCTTGGTTTGCGGGATTGTTGGTTAATAAGCAAACTTTATCAATCCGTGATCGGCTTAATTGACAAGCCATCGATATTTTGAATGCTAGATAGAATGCCCATCAAGACACGAATTAAAAGGCAGTTGTTGCTCGGCTGGCTTTTGACTCCGATTTCCTTGCTCGTCGCCGACGACGAAAAGAAGACGTTTTTCGAGAGCAAGATTAGGCCGGTTTTGGCCGAAAAATGCTACGATTGCCACAGTGGCCAGTCGCAGAAGATCAAAGGCGGCCTCAGGCTTGATCACATCAGCCTGATCAAGAAGGGTGGGGACACCGGTTCGGCCATCGAGGCCATTGACGGACTCGAGCCTTTGCTTTTGGAGGCTTTGAGCTATGAAAATCCGGATATGCAAATGCCTCCCAAGGAAAAGCTACCCTCTTCCGTTCTGGCCGATTTCAAGCGCTGGATCGAGGGAGGCGCCTATTGGCCCGAGGAAGCGGTCCCTGACGTCGGCGCCTCCGTTGCCCGCTCTTCCTTTGACTTGGAAAAGAGAAGAAAGGAGCATTGGTGCTGGCAGCCTATCCTGAAGGCGAAGCTGCCCTCTCCCTCGAGCAAGGCGATCATCCGCAAGCCCTTGGACGCATTCATCCAGGCCGCCTTGGGTGAACATGGAATCGCGCCTGCCGAACCGGCCGACCGGAGGACTTGGATCAGGCGTGTATACTTCGACTTGATCGGCTTGCCCCCGAGCACGGACCAGATTGCGGCTTTTCTCGAGGATTCCGCCCCCGATGCCTTCGAAAAAGTTGTGGACGAGCTTCTAAAGAGTCCTCATTTCGGGGAAAAGTGGGCCCGCCACTGGATGGATCTGGTTCGATATGCCGAGACTTGTGGTCACGAGTTCGATTATCCGCTTGAGCATCCCCATGAGTACCGCGACTACCTGATCCGGGCCTTTAATGCGGACTTGCCCTATGACCAGCTCCTTATCGAGCATGTCGCCGGGGACTTGTTGGAGAAACCCCGTCGGCATCCGAAGGATCAGTTTAATGAGTCCATCATCGGAACCGGTTACTGGTATTTTCACGAGGCGGTGCACGCCCCGACCGACCCCAAGCAGGATAACGCCGACCGCATCGAGAACCAGCTGGACGTCTTCGGTAAGACCTTCCTCGGTCTGACCATAGGCTGCGCCCGATGCCACGACCATAAGTTCGATGCCATTTCCGATGAGGATTACTATTCCCTTGCGGCTTATCTCCAGGGAAGCACCCGTCAGGAGTATCCCCTTGATCTTGGGCGCAAGCGCGAGGAGGCCCGTTCGGAGATTTCCACGCTTGCCGGAAAGCTTCTGGATGAAATCAAGTCGGATGCAGCGCTTGGCCTGGATGCCTTCAAACCTAGCGCTTATATCGGGGCAGTCGATGAACTTTTTGAGGCATTGGGAAATAGGGCAGCCTTGCCAGGAGCCAAGGAAGTCGAGGCTCTTGCAGGGGAAAAGGGACTTGATTCCAAGATACTTTTGGAATGGTGCCGCAACCTCTCAGGCAAGGCCAAGCTCGGTCAATGGAACCAAAAGTTTCCCAAGGAGGCCAAGGGTTGGAAGGACCGAATCCTTCATGAGGAAAACTTCATCAAGAGCACCCGGAAGCTTGCCGATTTCTCAACGCCACTCCTCCCCGATGGCTGGAAGGTCACCGGTTATTCCTTTCCCTCCCGGAAGGAGGGTTTCCTTTCCCCCAACTTCACTTCCTTCATCCCCTCACCAGACCGCTTCGGTTCCATCGTTTTGCCCGGTCGTTTTTCGGGCAACCTGCGCTCCCCACTATATACACTGGAAGAGGACCGGATCTACCTGAGGATAAGGGGGGAAAAGGTTTTCGTTCGGCTGGTTATCGACAACTTTCACATGGCTAAGTACAACTCCCTTCTTTTTCGGGGTACTCTTCATAAGAATTACTCAAGCAAAGGACAGTTAAGCTGGCTGTCGGTTTCCGGGCTGAACAAGTACAAGGGACACAAGGGCTACCTTGAAATCCTCGGCAAGGGGGATGCCTTCATCGAGATCGAGCAGGTCAGGGCGGGAAGCATCGGTGCGCCCGGCGCCCATGAGTTCCATCCCTTGCGGGCCGTTCTGTCCAAAGGGATTGGGCCAGAGGATTCGCTTGCCGAAAACCTGGACGAGGTTTTTGCCGATTTTGTCGGCGGTTTCAAAAAAGGGAAGTATTCGCAGGAGCAGGCCGATCTGGTCAATTGGCTGGAGCAAAGGAAACTGGTCCACTGGGGGGAAGGCAATGCCCGCGTTTCGGAATTTCGTAAAAAGGCCCAGGGAATTGAAAAATCCCTCCCGGGTGAGAGGTATGCCACGACCATGGGCAAAGGGGTCGACTACAAAGGCTACGTTTACGTCCGGGGAAGCCACCGAAACAAAGGAGTGCCCGTAGCTTCCCGCAACCTTACTGCGCTCGGTTCGGAAGGCGGGGACAGGCTCGCTCTTGCCAAGGATTTGGTGGAGAAGGACAACCCCCTAACATCCAGGGTGATGGTCAACCGGATTTGGCACTATATGTTCGGCCGGGGAATCGTTCCGACCACGGATGACTTCGGGCCCATGGGGCAACCGCCCAGCAATCCCCTGCTTCTCGACTGGCTTTCCCGGGACTTCGTAAGGAACAACTGGTCGGTCAAGGGCATGGTCAGGGAAATTGCCCTTTCCCATACCTATCGCCAGTCGAGCAAACCACACCCCTCCAACTCCGTTGCGAAAATCAAGGAATTGGATCCGAACAACGTGGGCTTGTACAGGATGCCGGTAAGAAGGATTACGTCGGAAGCCATCCGGGATTCCCTGCTCGCGCACTCAGGTCGCCTGGACCGTAAGATGTTCGGGTCCTCGGTCGCGGTCCACCGCACGGCCTTCATGACTGGTCGGGGAGGGCGCGGAAGCGGTCCCGCCGACGGCGCCGGGAGGAGAAGCGTCTACGGTTCGGTGTACCGCAATTTCCTTTCCCCCTTCATGCTGGCTTTCGATCAACCCGCGCCTTTCGGGACGAAGGGCCGCAGAACCGTATCGAACGTACCCGCCCAGTCTCTGGCCTTGCTGAACGACCCTTTCGTGGTCGACCAGTGCAAGTTGTGGGGAAAGAAAGTCCATCACCTCAAGCTTCCTGTCGAGGAAAAGATAAGCCGTATGTACGAACAGGCTTTCGGTTCTCTCCCCGAACCGGATAAAGTTGCTCTTTTCCGTGCTTTCATGGATCGCCAGACGACCCTTCATGGCAACATGGACGAGCGGGTCTGGGGAGACCTCGCCCATGTTTTCGTCAACACCAAGAACTTTATTTATTTGAAGTAACACGACCCATGCACTGCCGAAATTTTCTAAGTAACGCCCACCTGACCCGAAGGTCCATGCTCCAGACTTGCGCCATGGGATTTGGCGGGGTCGCCCTGCAGGCCATCGCGGGTGAGAAACCATTGAGTTCCGTCGATCCGCTCGCACCCAAGCCCTGCCATTTTCCTCCCCGGGCTACAAACGTGATTTTCCTCTACATGGATGGTGGCCCTTCTCAGGTGGATACCTTCGACTACAAGCCGGCCTTGGAGAAATACAACGGACAGGATCCCCGCAAGGTAATCGGTAAACTCGCCCCGACTCAGTTCGATTCGATTGGTAAATTGCTCAAGAGTCCCTGGGCGTTCAAGCAACGAGGACAGAGCGGAGCCTGGGTGTCCGATCTATTTCCCTACCTGGCGGAGGAGGACGTGATCGACGAGATATCAATGGTCAAGTCCATGACCTCAAACTTTTCCGAGCATACCTCGGCGAATTATTTTCTTCATACCGGTAACGGGTTTCAAGGTCGCCCGAGCATGGGGGCCTGGTTTGGCTACGGACTTGGCACGGAGAACCGCAACCTACCCGGTTTCGTGGTGCTCAACGGTGGACTGATCCCCCCCGGCGGACTGGATTGCTTTGGTTCGGGTTTCCTTCCGGCGACTTACCAAGGATCGGTTTTCCTGCCTCGCCCGGAACCAGTCGCCAACATCAACAGGCGTGAACCCAACGCGGACTTACAGAAATCCAAACTGGATCTTCTGCGCAACATGGACGAGAACGCCCTTGCCGATCTTCATGGCGACCCGCAGGTGGAGGCGGCTATCCGCAACTACGAGACGGCTTATCTCATGCAAAGCGCCGTTCCCGAACTGATGGATCTCAAGGGCGAGTCAGAAGCCACCAAGAAGGCCTACGGGATGGATGCATCCTTCAAGAATACGAGGACCTTCGGCCTCCAATGCCTGACCGCCAGGCGTTTGGTCGAGCGGGGCGTGCGCTTCATCGAGTTGACTTGCCCTGGTGGCAACGGGGATAGGTGGGACCAGCACAACAAGCTGCAGGACGGCCATACCAAGAATTGCAAATCCGTGGACCAACCAATCGCCGCTCTGATTCGGGACCTGCGTGAGCGGGATCTCCTGAAGACGACCCTCGTCGTATGGGGCGGGGAATTTGGAAGGACGCCCTTCGCCCAAGGCTCCAACGGACGGGATCACAACCCCTTAGGCTTCACGATGTGGTTTGCGGGTGGAGGGATCAAGAAAGGCGTCAGCGTCGGGAGCACCGATGAGTTCGGCTACAAGGCGGTCGAGAACCGTTACGAAATTCACGACCTGCATGCCACCATGCTCCATCTGCTGGGAATAGATCATACCAAGAGCACCTTCCGATTCAGCGGGCGCGACATGCGGTTGACGGACGTGCACGGTCACTTGATTGAGGAGATACTCTAGGTTCGATCTTTCCCGAGCTTTTGTAAGCTTGCGAAAAAAACCTTTATTTTTTCGCTCTTTCCGTGACATAATGTATTGATAAGCAAATCCCTTCAAAGACTAGATGGACGACACCGCTGATATGGAGCAACTCGAAGAACCTGATGTGATTCACATCGGGGAACCCTTGGAGACGCCCGTTGGCAAGTACATGAGGGAGTACCGTCTCCTCAATAGCATGTTGCTTTCCCTGCTCATGCTTATCCTCCTCTTCGCGGCCATTTGGAACATCATTATCTGGGTCGCTCCGGATGGCGAGTCGGGTTCCGATTTCACGGATGGCGGAAAGCCCACCACTTCCCCTAAGAAGCAGGAACAAAAAGTTCGCCTGATGCAACGGCAAAAGAGCGCCAAACCCAGCCAAACTTTTACCTTTCGGGCTCAAGCCATATCGGACATCCCCGTTCCGGTCGTGGATATCGAGACGAGAAACCTCGACCCCGCCATCGTGGTCAGCCCCATGGGCGACGTCGGCGACGTTAGCGTGAAGGTCGACATGTCTGTTCTCAACAAGGCCTTCGCCTCCAGCTTCATGGGGGTCAAGTCGTCGGCCAACAAGATCATGTTCATTATCGACTACTCAGCCTCCATGCGGGGTCGGGACAAGGTCATGCGCTACGAGCTAAGCAAGGCGATCGACAAGCTCCCCGCCGTCGGATCCGTTGCGGTTATCTTCTTCTCCGGCCCTACCTGGGTGGCGGGGCAGGACGCCAAGGCCCTGCACTCGAAGTGGAAAGGGGACAACAGCAAGACCGGTTGGAAACCGGTGGCCGGTTTCAAGCCCACTCGTCCCAAGTGGCTTCCCGTTACGCCGTCCAACAAGAAAAAGCTCATCAAGGCGGTCAACGATACTCCCCTTACCTTCGGAACGGTTTGGGACAATTCCTTCGAATGGGCCTTTTACATGAACCCCAAGCCCGACGTCATCTATTTCATGACGGACGGAAATGCCAACGACAAGTTCAAGGGAATGGACGTCATCAAGAGCAAGAAGGGGAGGACCAAGATATACACCATTGGGTACGGTGCCCCCCAAGGGGCCAAGAAACCTCTCGAGGAAATTGCCGCGATGTCCGGTGGAAAGAGCAAGTTCGTCGATATGGATAAGATAAAAGCTATGGAAAAGGAAATCGGTCAGAAGAAAATCCAATAAAAATACAGGTTCATAATATGAAATCCAAATCACTTGCCTTCCTTACTGTCCTCGTCACTGCTTTCTCCCTCTCGGCAGCCAAAAAGGCGCCTATACGGGTCCTCTTGATCGATGGGCAGAACAACCATAACTGGAAGGCCACCACCCCGGTGATGGTCGAAGCCCTGAAAAGGGATGAGTCGTTCGAGGTCGAAGTATCCACAACCCCTCCCAAGAAGGCAGGGGCCGAGGACTGGAAGAAATGGACCCCCTCCTTCAAGGATTTCGACGTGACCCTGAGCAATTATAATGGCGAGCTTTGGCCCGAGAAGGTATGCGCCGACCTCGTGGATTACGTTAAGGGCGGAGGGGCCTTCGTGGTCGTTCACGCGGCCAACAATTCCTTCTCGAAATGGCCCGAGTACAACCGAATGATCGGTTTGGGCGGATGGGGCGGACGCAACGAGAAGTCCGGGCCCTACTTATATTTCGATGACGGTGGCAAGCTAGTGCGCGACCCTCGACCCGGTAGGGGGGGGAGCCATGGCCCGCAAAAGGAGTTCAAGGTGACCCTGCGGGAAGATTCCCACCCGATCACCAAAGGCATGCCCAAGGTTTGGCTGCATGCCAAGGACGAACTTTATGATTCCCTTCGCGGACCGGCCGAGGAAGTCGAGGTTCTGGCAACTGCCTACAGCGAGAAGAGCAAGAGGCACGAGCCTATGATCATGACGATCTCCTACGGGAAGGGACGGGTTTTCCATACCCCCATGGGTCATGCCGACTACTCCATGAAGTGCATCGGCTTCCAGGATACCCTCAGGAGGGGAACAGAGTGGGCGGCCACCGGCAAGGTTAGCCTGGCCCTATCCTCCGGTTTTCCGAAGTAGGGGATT
>DLRY01000020.1:63984-84608 GCA_002500665.1 Opitutia bacterium UBA7876 | reverse complement strand
GTTTCGGCTCCGGTCTCGTTATTTTCTTCCCCCTCGCTCGCGCCACCACCGCAAGAAGCGAAGAGGGCCAACGAAAGGATGCTTAAGATGGTCAGAAGAGTCTTCATCACGTCTATTTCCTTTTGTTTGGTTTAATAATTTTGGTTGGATTACAGTTGATTGGGTCAACTGTTCCTAAAATTGACGTTTTACTTATACTGTCAAGGGTGAATCCAACTTATTCGATTTTGGAGAAAGACCAAAAACAACGCATTCTCATTGCAAAGTGCGGTCCCATTTGGATGCTAGGATTTCATGTATTACGTCGGACTAGATATCGGTACCTCTTCGGTCAAGGCGCTACTCGTCTCTGAAGATGGGGAAGTCGCACGCTCGGCCACGCCCGAGTACCCTTTTCAGACCCCCCGCCCCATGTGGGCGGAGACGGATCCGGAGGTCTGGTGGAAAGCTACCCGGGATGCCGTACGTTCCCTTCTCGAGGGGATCGAACCGGGTGAGATCGCGGCAGTCGGCCTGACCGGTCAGATGCACGGCATGGTTGCCCTTGACGGAAAGGGGGAGGTCTTGCGTCCCTGCATCATGTGGAATGATCAGCGCTCCTTCGGCGAGTGCGAGGAGATTACTCGGATGGTCGGAGAAAGCGAGGTCCTAAGGATTACGGGCAACCCCGTCCTGGCCGGTTTCACTGCCCCCAAGATCCTCTGGCTGAAGAAGAACGAACCGGAACTTTTCTCGTCCATCGACAAGGTTGTTCTTCCCAAGGATTTCATCCGCTGGCGGCTGACTGCCGAATTCTTCACGGACGTCTCGGATGCATCCGGCACTTCCCTTCTCGACGTCGGGGCCCGCAAATGGTCTCAGGAGATGCTCGATGCCCTGGAATGGCCCCTTCGCTGGCTGCCCGAGGTCACGGAATCCACCGAGGCCACGGCCAAGGTCTCCCAGGCCGCTTCCGAATCGACCGGACTTCCCGTAGGTACGCCGGTGATCGCCGGGGGAGGGGATCAGGCCGCCCAGGCGGTCGGTTGCGGAATCGTGCGCGAGGGAATGGTCTCGGCAACCCTCGGTACGAGCGGGGTGGTTTTCGCCCAGAGCGATGAGTATCGGGTCGAGCCTCAGGGCAAGCTGCATGCCTTCTGTCACGCCGTACCCGGGAAGTGGCACCTGATGGGTGTCATGCTCTCGGCGGCGGGATCCTTTCAGTGGTACAAGAACCAGCTAGGCCGGGAAGAGCAGGCAATCGAGGATAACGGTGGGGAGAACGCCTACGACCTGCTTACCGCTCCCGCTCAGGACGTTCCTCCGGGCTCGGAAGGTTTGGTTTTCCTGCCTTATCTTTCGGGTGAGCGCACCCCTCATCCCGATCCGCACGCCCGCGGTTGCTTCGTCGGATTGAGCGTACGCCATGAAAAGAGGCACCTTACTCGATCCGTACTGGAGGGAGTCTCGTTCGGCCTTAACGATTCCCTCGAGCTCATGAGGGGCCTCGGCGTCTCTCCCGAGGAAATCATTCTTTCGGGCGGGGGGACCCGTTCCGCACTCTGGAGGCAAATGCTTGCCGATGTCCTCTCCTCCCGCTGTTCCATGGTCAACGCCATCGAGGGAGCGGCCTACGGGGCAGCCGTGCTGGCTGCAGTCGGATGCGGGGCTCATCCCTCGGTCGAGTCTGCCTGTGGCAAATGGATTCGGAAAACCGAATCGGTGGAGCCTGGCGAGCAGCGTGGAGCCTATGGCAAATACTACTCGATCTACCGTTCGCTCTACCCGGCCCTGAAGGACGCCTTCAAGTCCATCTCGGAATCCTCGGAAGGGTAGGAAGCGGGTTGAGAGCTACCTCCAATCTCTACGAATCGCCCGACCTGCTGGGCGAATACATGCTCTTTCACTATGGCTCCGCCGCTGACCTCATGCCTTGGCCCGCGGGCCCGTCGGAAGCGGTCGGTTTCCCCGTGCGGACGGTATCCGAATTGATCGATCCCGCGACCTTGGGAGAAGGAGCCCATGGGCTGGACGTCGGGTGCGCCGTCGGTCGTTCGACTATCGAGCTGACCAGCCATTGCTCCCGGGTGAAGGGAATTGATTTCTCGGACTCCTTCATACGGGCCGCGAAAGAGCTTCTTCAAAAGGGGAGCTTGAGCTATCGCTTCCGGGAGGAAGGAGACTCCTTCCGCTCCGCTACGGCCACCGTTTCGCCTGCCGAGGGGTCGAAGGCCGAATTCGAGGTAGGAGATGCCTGCGACCTCCCGTCCGGCTTGGGTTCCTTCGACGTCGTGCATGCAGCCAACCTGCTTTGCCGCTTGCCCGATCCCCGTCTTTTTCTCGATAGACTGAGCACGCTCGTGAAGCCCGGCGGACAGCTTTTGCTCACCACCCCCTTTACATGGCTGGAAGAATTCACCCCGCGGGATCATTGGCTCGGCTCGGGGGATTCGGAGGATGCCCTCGGAAGGATTCTCGAACCTTCCTTCGCGAGGGAGCACAGAAAGGAAATCCCCTTCGTGATTCGCGAACACCGAAGGAAATTCCAGTATTCCGTTTCCCTGGGATCGCGATGGAGGCGACTCCAAACTTGATCCTTCCGCCGAAGTTTTCTAGTTCTATGTCCGCATGAAGAACGTGAGCGACTTTTTATCCGACGTCAGGGAGAATGATCAGCCGTCGGGTGAAATGTATGACTGCCTGCAGGCACTATGGTGGGAAGCCAAGGGAGACTGGGACCGTGCTCATGACATCGCTCAGGATGAGGGTACCCGAGACGGAGACTGGATTCACGCTTACCTTCACCGTGTGGAGGGAGACTTGGGAAACGCTGGGTACTGGTACAGGCGTGCGGGGAAACCGGCCAAGGGCAGGGAGAGCCTGAAGGAGGAATGGGAGGAACTGTCGGCCTATTTTCTAGGACGACAAGAGGGTGACGGGGGGATGACGGATGATACCGGATAAGAGGATCGACCTGCCTTCCGCCGAGAAGGAAGCCAAGGCCTACCTCGCGGAGGAGGGTCGTTGGGATCTTCTGACCCCAATCAGCCTCGTCATCCTTTGCATCATGAGCGTGCTCTTCATTCATTCCGCCCAAGCCTACGTCGGGGGGAGTCAGTGGAAGATGCAGATCGTCTGGTGCGTGATCGGCTTTTCACTCTACCTGGCGTTCTCCGTAATCGACTACCACTTCTGGATGAAATTCGCCCACGTCTTCTACCTGCTTGCCATCCTGGCCCTCTGCATGGTCTTTTTCGGGCCCGTTATCTACGGCGCCCGCAGGTGGATCGACCTAGGTCCCTTCAAGATCCAGCCCTCGGAGGCGGCCAAATGGGCCACGATGGTCCTTGGAGCAAGCATTCTGGCCCGTTCCAAGGTAGGCAATATGCGCGATTCCCTGCGAGGCATTCTCAAGCTTTCTGGTTGCTTCGCCCTACCAATGTTCTTGATTTTCCTGCAACCCGACTTAGGATCGACAATGGTATTTCCACCAATTGCCTTTTCAATCTTGTACGTCGCCCGCATACCCACTCGTTTTTTTGTGACCACCTCCCTCGTGTTCGTGGTCATGGTTGGCGTGCTGGGGTACGACGTCTTTCGCTACTATCAATATAAACTCGAGAATCCGCGTCCCTCCGAAGCCGTCACGGCCTACGAGGAAACGTCTCTCCTACCACTCAAGGACTATCAACGTAAACGCATTCTAACCTTCCTTGCGCCTAAAGTCGAGGACCCCGGCGGGGTCGATGCAAACTGGAACCGAATCCAGGCACTGATCGCCGTTTCCACTGGTGGAATAACGGGCAAGGGCCTTGGCGACGGCATGCAGGCCAAGTTGGGATACCTTCCCCCCGCAGTTGCGCATAATGATTTCATTTTTGCGGTCTTGGCCGAGGAATCCGGCACACTGGGATGTTTGGTCGCGCTTTGCGCTTTCCTCTTAGTCATCTTCGGATGCCTGAAGGTTGCGGCAAAGTCGTCCGACCGGTTCGGCAGCATGCTTGCCGTCGGCGTTTCCGTCTTGTTGATGACGCATGTCTTCATCAACGTAGGTATGACCATCGGGATCACCCCGATAACGGGCTTGCCCTTGCCGTTCCTCAGTTACGGCGGTTCCTTCCTTGTTACTTGTTTCGTCATGCTTGGTATGGTTCAGAGCGTTTATCGGCACAGGAGGGAATTCCGCTGAGCGTTCGTCGCTTCCAGTCCCTTTCGCCGCCAGCGGGTCGTGGATTCTCCACTACCAAAAAAAATGGCCAGAAACACCAAGCGTCGCCCCAATTACTCCAAGCGTAGAAGAATACGGACCTCCTCCGCCTCTACCTCTCCCGAGACCAACGGGAATGACCTGACCGCCCCGCCCGCCGAGGCCAAGCCGATACATATCGACAAGAGGGAGCTCAGGGATGCCTGTCTGGAGCGCGTCAAGAACCGTCCCATCAGGGAAAGGATCATCTCCTTTTTTCGGCGCGAGCCCGACAAGGACTACCGGGAGCTGATCATCAACACGGAGGCTCTCGAGAGGAGGGTCGCGATGATGGAAAACGGCATCCTGCAGGGCTTCGACATCGAGCGATTGGACGAGGACCGGATGGTCGGGGCGATCTTCAAGGGCAAGGTTCAGAATCTCGAGCCCGGACTGAAGGCCGCCTTCGTCGACATCGGCCAGGAGAAGAACGCCTTTCTTCACTACTGGGATATGCTTCCCGGGGCAAACAACGACCCTTCCATCGAGATCGTCCGCCAGAACAAGCGCAAGTCTTCCGGCCGCAAGGAAGCCAAGTCCGTTCAGGATATTCCCCGGGCCTTTCCCGTCGGTTCCGAGATCGTGGTCCAGATCACCAAGGCCCAGATCGGCAGCAAGGGACCCCGTACCACGACCAACCTCTCCCTGCCCGGGCGCTTTCTCGTTCTCATGCCCTATGCCGGTCAGTGCGGCATCTCGCGCAAAATCGACGACAAACAGGAAAGAAGCAAGCTCAAGAGGCTGATCAACACCCTCAACTTGCCCGAGGGCATGGGGGTGATCATCCGCACCGCGGGACAGGGGAAGCATGAAAAGTTCTTCAAGCGCGACTTGGAGCTTCTGCTCCAGCAATGGAGTAAGATCGAGGCCAAGATCAAAAACAACAAAACCCCGGCCTTCCTCTATCAGGAACCGGACCTGATCGGCCTTACGGCCCGTGATTTCCTAACCGAGGACGTCGACCGCGTCCAGGTCGACAAGAAGGATGACTACAACAAGTTGATCGAGACCATCCAGAAAATTTCCCCCAAGTTCGCCAAGAAGGTGACCTTCTTCGACGAGGAGATTCCCATCTTCGAGAGGTTCAACGTCGAGCGCCAGATCGAACAGACTTTCATGCGACGGGTCCTCCTGCCTTCCGGGGGCGAGATCGTGCTGGAGGAGACGGAGGCCCTCGTGTCCATCGACGTCAATACCGGCAGCCACAAGGGGAACCGCAAGGACGGTAAGAACTTCATCCTCCAGGCCAATGTGGAGGCGGCCATGGAAGTCGCCCGCCAGATGCGCCTCAGGAACCTCGGCGGACTGGTCATCATCGACTTCATCGACATGAAGAACAAGGGGGACCAGAGGAAAGTCTTCCAGAAGATGAAGGGGGCCATGGCCGACGACAAGGCCAAGCACAACATCCTACCCATTTCCCAGCTCGGGATCATGCAGATCACCCGCCAGCGCCATGACGAGAGCAACTCCAGCGGCGTCTACGAGCCCTGCCCCTACTGTTCGGGCCGAGGTATCGTCAAGTCACCGCGGGCGGTCAGCATCGAGATCCAGCGCAAGATTACCAACATGGTGCGCCGCTTTCGCGTGGAGGAAGGCAAGGAAGACCTGAGCCTTAAGGTATTCCTGCACCCCTCCACCCTGCGACGCCTGCGTGGGCCCGACTCCAAGCTCATCGACCGGATGGAGAGAAACTATGGCCTCAAGCTTTCCTTCGAGGCGGCCGACACCTATCACGTCGAGAACTTCAAGGTGATCGACGAGTCGACCGGCAAGGAAGTCATCTGAAGCCCGGGCCATGCGAATACTTGCCGCTTTCGACAAATGCAAGGATTCGCTCAACGCGGACGAACTCTGTTCACTTAGCCGTTCGAGGATAGAGGCCAAGTTTCCCGACGCCACGGTCAGGGAGATTCCCCAGACCGATGGGGGCGAGGGTTTCGCCTCCATCCTGACGCACTCCAAGGAGGGACGAATGCGACCCGTCTGGGTGTCCGATTCCCTCGGTCGCCCGCATGAAGTCGAGATCGGTGTCCTCGAGATTTCCTCACTTGGTTCTGGCGTAATTGATTTTCTTGATCTTCCTCAGAGCGGGACCATAGCCCTTGTGGAAATGGCCTCCTCAGTCGGTTTGTCCGACCTTAGGCAGGAGGAAAGGGACCCATGGTCCACGGGAACCCGTGGGGTGGGGGAGTGTCTTCTCAAGTGTGCCGAGTGGGGCGTCGACGCGATCCTGCTGGGGATCGGGGGCAGTTCCACAAACGACATGGGCGTCGGGGCCCTGCGAGCCCTTGGGGCCCGTTTCCTCGACGAAGCGGAGGAACCGGTCGATTTTCCCTCCCCACGAACCTGGGAGCGTGTCGAGTCCGTCGACTTCTCGGGCCTTTCTTCCCTGCCCCCGGTGATCGTCGCGTGTGACGTAAGGAACCCTCTTTTGGGAGAAAATGGCGCTACCAGACGATTCGGTCCCCAGAAGGGTCTGCTGGAGGACGACCTTGAGCGCATGGAGGCTGAGATGACCGCCATGAGCGGAAAACTGGAAGAGGCCTTTCCTTCCGTGGGTGACCTCAGGGATCGTCCCGGGACGGGGGCCGCGGGAGGAATCGGGTTCGGCCTGAGCCTCGCTTGCCAGGTATCCATGGTGGAGGGTTTCCCTCTCGTCTGCGAATGGTTCGACCTGGAAAGTGAAATCCGCGCCTGCGATCTCGTCCTGACTGGTGAGGGCCGATTCGACTCCACCTCCCTGCAGGGCAAGGGGCCGTGTGAGATCCTGCGCATGGCAGAGAAATTCGGCAAGAAGGCCATACTCTTCGCTGGGTCCGTGGAGGAGGATGCGGTCGCCCGCCTGCGCCAGGAAAACGATCTCGTCGAGGTCCTAGAGTTCGGCCGCCCCGAACTTCCCATCGAGGAGAACCTGGCACGGGGAAGAGAGTTTTTCGCAGACAAACTGGACGAGGTCCTCGATAGCCTCGGCTCGCCCACCGAGGAAAAGGAGCTCAGGTTCAGGCGCATCCGGAGGGTCAAGCGCCTCATGCGCCGCCTCCCGCGCCGCTCCAACGTACACCGCTACCCCGTCCTCAAATGGTTTTCCAAGACGGCCTACGAGCGCTCCTACCTCTGGTCCTTCCGGAGCAAGGCAATCCTGCCTGCGATTTTTCTCGGTACCTGGGTCGCCTTGCTGCCCATCGTCGGTATCCAGATGTTGGTCGTCTTCTTCATCGCCCTCTGGGCACGGGCCAACTTGCCAGTGATCGTGGCCCTGCAATGGATATCCAACCCCATCACCATGGGTCCCATCTACTATGCGGACTACAAGATCGGGATGGTCCTCTTCGGCCTGATCGGCATCCGCCAGGAACCAAGCAGTCTCCTGAGCGCCCAAACCGAATGGTCGACCCTCGAGTTTTCAGACCTGCTGGACTTGGTCGACACCTTCCCCCCCATGTTTCTGGGCGGTTCCATTCTGGGCATTTCCCTAGGGGTTCTTGCGGTCTTTCTTTACAAAGGCCTGGCCAAGCTTTACAAGTCGCCAACCACGGAACGCCAATGAACCCGATCTTTATCCAAAAGCCAGCCAAGCTCCTCCTTCCGTTCCTTATTTGCATCCTTTCCGCCTCCCCTCCCTTTCTTGAGGCTAAGCCCGCCATTCGTCTCGGGGTCGACTACCTCGAGGACACCAGCTTCGGCATTCTCAAGGGCAAGAGGGTCGGGCTTCTCACCCACCCGGCGGGCAAGAACGGCTCCGGCCGCAGCACCGTCGAAGTGCTCTTTGGGGCCGGTCCGGTCAAACTGGTCGCCCTCTTCGGGCCCGAGCATGGGATCTATGGGGACGAGAAGGCGGCCGTCCCGGTGGACGACAAAGTCGACCGGCGCACCGGCCTGCCCGTCTACTCCCTCTATGGAAAATTTCGCAAGCCCACCCCTAAGATGCTGGCCGGCCTGGATTGCCTGGTGATCGACCTGCAAGACGTCGGGGTGCGCTGCTATACCTACGTCAGCTGCATGAGGTACGCCATGGAGGCCTGCTTCGAGGCGGGTGTCGAGGTCGTGGTCCTGGACCGGCCCAATCCCTTGGGTGGGATTAAGGTCGCCGGTCCCCCCATGGATGAGAAATGGATGAGCTACGTCGGTGCCTTCCGCATGCCCTTCGTTCACGGGATGACCATCGGGGAAATCGCCCTCTGGTCCAAGAAGAGCCCGGGAGTTCTCAAGACTACCGAGGGAGCCCGCCGGCGTGGGAAGCTAACCATCGTCCCCATGATCGGCTGGAAGAGGTCCATGACCTGGCCAGCTACCGGTTTGGCCTGGCATCCGACTTCGCCAAACATTCCAACTCTCGATTCCGTTGCGGGTTATCCCATGACCGGGCTGGGGGCCCAGATGGGGAAGTTCAAGCACGGCATCGGTACCCGTCATCCCTTCCGTTTCCTCACCTTCGAGGGCAAGACCCCCGAGGAGCTCAAGCATGCCCTCGAGTCCCTTCGGATCCCCGGTCTATCCTACCGCATAAAGACTTTGTCCGACTCGAGCGGCAAGAAGGTCCGTGGGGTCTACCTGGTCATCAGCGACTGGGCCGCATGGAAACCCGTCGATCTGCCTTTCCACATGATGAAGCTGACCGCCGCCTGGCAGTCCCCCAGTCCCTTTTCCCAAGCAAACAAGGCCCAGTCCGGGCTCTTCAACAAGCACGTCGGTTCGGGCGTGTGGTGGGAAACCCTCCTGCGCGACGGCGGGAAAATAGACTTGGCTCCCTTCCTGACCAAGTGGGAGAAGGACTCGCGGCGTTTCCGGGCCCAGGTCGCTCCCTACCTGCTCTATTGAAGACCCTAGCGGGCGAAATCCTCTTGGGATAGGACGCGGACCTGGTACCTCTTGAGGGTATCCTCTCCGATATCCTCGTCCTCCATGGCGATGGCCAGCACCGGCTTGTGGTTGGGTTGATGGAGGAAGGGATAAACGTAATGGATGTTGATCTCGGCCCGCAGGAGCGAGCGTGTGATGGTTTGGAGTGAATCTTCCCCGTCCACCTCCACCGCCAGGACGTTGCGCTCGGTAAAGCTTATGGACTGGGACTTAAGCAAGCGGGCGGTTTCCTTTGGGTAGTTCGGGATGAGGCGGATGACGGCCGAGTCGCTGGTGTCGAGGACGGATATGGCCATGACGTGAATGTGCTCCGCCCGGAGCATCTCGATGAAATCGTTGAGCCACCCGACCTTGTGCTCGGCATAGATCACGAACTGACGGATCGTTTCCCGACCCGGGTTGCGCAGGGTGGAAATCGGTGGGTCGCTTTCAGTCACTTTGGGGGGGGTGGGCGTTGGGGAGGATCATCTTGGTCGCTTCAGGGGCCATGCAACCTCAAGCAGGCGGCCTCAATTGCACGCTTGCAAGGGCAAACCAATGGGGTAATAAATACGGCATCATGAAAATGGGCTTTTTTAGGATACCCTTATACTTTCTTTGCATTATTGCGCTGAATCAAGCCCTTTATGCAACGAGCGGAGCCAAGTGGATGGCCTCTTCCTACGAGGACCTCCGCAACGCGGCCGAGGCCAACGATTTTTATGCCCAGGGCTTCCTGGCCCTCGTTCACGCCCACGGGGACAAGGGCAAGGACATCACTGTCGAAGTGGCGCTTCCCTTTGCCCGTCGTTCCGCCCTCGCCGGGCACTGGCTGGGGTATTTCGCCGAGGGCTTTCTTGCCCGCATGCGTGGTGGCGAAGGGAATGCCCAAGAGGTGCGTGAGTTCTACCTGAAGGCCTTTCGCGACCCCGACGGCCGCATGATCAAGGCGGCCGCCTCGGGGGATCCCGTCGCGGCTTACGCCTTAGCCGAGATCTTCACCTCCGACGAGGTCCGTCCCGACCTCGTTCCCTCCGTCGAGTTGGCGGGCAGGCATTACTCCGTCTCCGCCGCCGGGGGCTATGGTCCCGCCAAGGTTCAGTTTTCCCTTCTTAAGACCAACGCCATCAGGGATTCCGGGATCACCAAGGATCTGGGAGGCGGAATCGCCCTGCTCGAGGAAACCGTCCGGACCCACCTTCCCTCCGCTCATTTCTATCTAGGAAGGGCTTATTTCAAGGGGATCGGGGTCCAACGCGACAAGGAGATGGCCCTCGTCCACTTTCAGGCCGCGGCCGATCGCGGACACGCCGTCTCCCAGTTGACCGTGGCGGACTTCTATGCCCACGGCCTGGTCGGTCAGCCCAAGGTCGACCTTGCCCTGCGCTACGCCCGCCTCGCCATCGGGCAACAGGAGACCAAGGCCCTTGCCAAGATCGCCGAGTACGAGTCCCTGCTCGCCGGCAAGGCCGTTCCCGCGGGGCTTAGACCCGACGTTCCCTCCCCACTCGATCCCTCCTCCGGGGCCGAGGTTCCGCTTCCTCCGCCTCCTTCCGTCCCTCCTTCCCCGCCGGCTCTCTCCCCCGATCCTCCTCCGCCCTTTTCCGCAACCAGGCTGACCCCCGATCTTCCCTCTCCCTACGAGGGCGCCCCGATCGTTAACCCTCCGCCCGCGCCCCGTCCGACTCTCCCCGAGCCTCCGCCTCTTCCCGTTCCTTCCGCCACCGGTTCCACTGAGGAGACGAGGGAGTTGGCCAAGAAGCACTACTTCGGCCGCGGATCCGTCCCGGACTACGGCAAGTCACTGCCCCTCTTCACCCAGTCGGCCAATGCGGGAGACGCGGAGGCCGCCCGATACCTCGGCATCATGTACCTGCGCGGCAAGGGCGTGCCCAAGGACAACGCCAAGGCCCTCGAGTGGTTCACCCTCGCCTCAGACCGTGGGGATGCGCTTGCCGGCAAGAACGTCCAGATGCTCAAGTCCCTCCTCCTCAAGTAGGCTGATCCACCCCGTGCGGGAGCGTTTTTTTTCTGCTCGCCATTTTTGCCCCGCGGCCAATGAATGGGGAATCTTTTGCTGAAAACCCTCCTCAAGACACTCCTTTTCATCATCGTCCTCGTGTTGGCCTACGAGGTCGCGCACCTGCTCTGGCTCGGCCAGTCCGATGGCTGGTCATCCCTTTCCTGGGTCGAGGGCGTTTCCGACGACGGTCCTTCTACCAAGGCCCGGGATGAGGACGTGGGACGGTTCGAGAAAGTCATCTCCTTCGATGGAGAGACCTCCAGTCCGCTGCTCGACCTTCTCATCCTCTTCTCGGTCGCCCTCGCCGTGGTCTCGGCCTGGCTACTCTGGGGACGGGACTATCCGCCGAGGCGCTCCGGGCGCTGGCGGAAGGTCCTCGCGGGATCTCTCACCGCTTTCGTCGGGGCTACCATTCTCGGTCTCTCGGGCGTGTTTGGGCAAAGCAAGGAAACGGGCGATGCCGAGTGGCGGTTCTTCACCGATCGTCTGGAAGTGGGAGACGTCATTGCCTACCGCAAGGAAAAGTGGAACGCCCGTCGCCAGCTTTTCGCGGAGGGCAAGCTCTCGGTCATCGGTTACCGTCTCTTCAAGTACGGGCACCTTGCCATCGTGGTGGAGGATCCCGACAAGCCCGGGCGCAAGGTCCTCTTCACCAGCGCCGGGGGCAAGGGGGTGAACCTGGACGAAGGGATCGATTCCCTCAGAACCTACAACTGGGACGCCTACCGCCTCGACAAGTGGGACCGCATCGATCCGGAACGGATCCGGGAAGGGATCCGCCTGTGTCGGGAGAAATCGGGCCATTTCTTCGGCTACGACTTCACCGGCATGCTGGCCCTCTGGAACGAGGACCTCAAGCCCGAGGAGGGGAGCGAGTTCGGTTCCGAGTACATTTGCTCCACTGCGGTTGTCACGCTCCTCTACTACGGTGGCTTCGAGAGCGATGCCGCGCCCCGGCGCGAGCTCGATCTCGTTACCCCCTTTCAGGTCGTGCGGGCGAAGGGCCGGTTCGTCGTTCCCCCTGAGCTTCCCGGCTCCGAAGAGCCGGAGGAAACCGAAGCCCCCTAGTTCCCGGCCGAGCAGGTCCCGTCGTCGCAGGAACTGGAAAGCTCCTTCCCCTCGATTCCCTGCAGGGCGGTGCGCACCACCACCCCCGCATTGACCGCTGCGGTCAGGTCCACCGCTGCGGTCACCGTCTCCTGAGACAGTCCCGCCGCGAGGGCCTTCTCGATGCGTCCGCCCGAGCAGTAGACGCAGCCCCTGGTAAGGGTTACGGCCAGCCCGACGAGGTGTCTTTCACGCTCGCTTAGGTGCTCGCTGGCATTGGCTTGATCAAGGGCGGATATGCTGTGGAGGTCTTTCGGGTTCATCGTGGGTTTTCTATTCCCAAGGGTCCATTCTGGTCAAGCCTCGGGTCGAAAAAGGCGTATAAAATTACTGTTTTTACTAGGAAAAACTTTAATAAAACCGTACCATGCATGGAGTCACTTCTGCAAGAGCCATGCTGAACCTTCTGGGAAACAACCGAAGCAACCGATCGCACTGCGACGGGATACCGAGGCGCGACTTCCTCAAGCTCGGTGGAATGGCCGCTGGTGGCTTGTCCATGGGACAGTTGCTCGACCTCGAGGCCAAGCAGGGCGTGGGCAGTTCGCACAAGGCCGTTATCAACGTCTTCCTTCCCGGCGGGCCGTCCCACCTCGATACCTTCGACCTCAAGCCGGACGCATCGAGCGAGATACGCGGGGAGTTCAGCCCCATCCCGACCAACGTCCCGGGCATGGAAATCTGCGAGCTCTTTCCACGCCTCGCCAAGCTCGGGGACAAGTTTTCCATCATCCGTTCCATTTGCGACTCGGAAGGGGCCCACAGCTCCTACCAGTGCATGACCGGACGGACCAAGCGCGACGCCAACAACGCCCCCGCCGGGGGATGGCCCAACTGGGGATCCTGGGTCTCCAAGATTCAAGGTTCCAAAAACGGCGTTCCGGCCAACGCCTCCCTTGTCTACCCGACGGGGGCGGGCTGGAGCAAGAAGGGTGACGGCGGGTTCATCGGGCCCGCTCACGCCCCCCTCCAGTTGGTCGAGAAAGATCCCGGCAAGAGGGTCTCCAACATGACCCTCGACGGGCTTAGCCTGGACCGCCTCAACGACCGCGTGGGCCTGCGCGCCTCGCTCGACGACTTCCGCCGGGCCGCCGACCGGAGGGGACAGATGAAGGGCTTGGATGCCTACGAGTCCCAAGCCCTGGAAATCCTTTCCGACACCGGTCTGGCCGATGCCCTCGACCTAACCAAGGAAGACCCTCGGGTGGTCGAGCGCTACGGGGTCAACGATCCCCGCTACCTGCGCGACGGGGCTCCCCGCATGATCCGCAACTTCTGCGTCGCCCGCCGGCTGGTGGAAGCGGGCGTCCGGGTGGTTTCCCTCAACTACGCCCGCTGGGACTGGCACGGTGGGGACGGCCTTAACTTTCCCCGCTCCCGTGAGGAGTTTCCTCTTCTCGATCAAGGCCTCTCCGCCCTCCTGCGCGACCTTTCCGAGCGCGGACTGGACCGGGACGTCTCGGTCGTGGTATGGGGCGAATTCGGACGCACCCCAAAGATCAACAAGATGAACAGCCGCGACCACTGGCCCCGCACTTCCTTCGCCCTTCTTGCGGGGGGAGGCATGAGGCACGGGCAGGTCATTGGCCGGACGGACAAGCAGGGAGGAGAGATCGTGGACCGCCCGGTCCGCTTTCAGGAAGTCTTCTCCACCCTCTACCATTCACTCGGGATCGATCCCCGGGCCAACACTGTAGAAGATCCCGCCGGCCGGCCCCATTACCTGGTCGACCCCGACGTCCGGCCCATCCGCGAGCTCATCTAGCTCCCCGGGCCATCAGCCCGCAAAACCTTTCATCTTTTGGGTTTACCTCCGCGTGCTCCATCGCTTATGCTCGTTTTTCGGCTTGGAGAGATGGCAGAGTGGTCGAATGCGCTGGTTTGCTAAACCGGTGAAGATCTAATAGGTCTTCCACGGGTTCGAATCCCGTTCTCTCCGCCATTTCCCATGGCGCGGGCTTGGGCAAATCCGATA
Organism: Opitutia bacterium UBA7876; assembly: GCA_002500665.1. Classification (GTDB taxonomy): domain Bacteria; phylum Verrucomicrobiota; class Verrucomicrobiia; order Opitutales; family Seribacteraceae; genus Seribacter. The sequence goes on along the minus strand of DLRY01000020.1, from coordinate 70,436 downwards.
ATTTATCTTGCTATCGGATTGGCATCCCCAAGGATGCACCCATAACCTTTTCTTACTCGAAGCCGCCTGTTTCCTTCCGATTTCCCCTTCCTGTATCTCGGGAAATTTTTCGGCTCGTCCCGGTTTTGGTTCTTCTTGTCTCGGTTACCGTCCTGAGGGGAGGGAATCACAGCGTTTATTTGAAGTCCGACGGAACGCTTATGGCGATGGGGCAAAATACTTATGGTCAACTGGGAGACGGGACGACCACGGACCGTTCCAGCCCCTTACAGGTGGTGGATTCTTTGGGGAATCCCCTTAGCGGCGTGGCTGGAAGTTCATCGGGATTTAATCATACGGTCTATTTGAAGAGCGACGGGACGGTCTGGGCGGTGGGGAGAAATACTGATGGCCAACTAGGGGATGGGACCACTACGGACCGGTCCACACCGGTGCCGGTTTTGGATTTATCAGGGAATGCCTTGAATGGGGTGGTTGGAGTCTCATCGGGTGAGTCCCATACCGTGTTCTTGAAGAGCGACGGGACGGTTTGGGCGACGGGATATAATGCTTTTGGCCAACTGGGGGATGGAACCACTACGGACCGGCTCTACCCGGTGCAGGTGACGTATGCGGGTGGGTTTGCGCTCACGGGGATTGTGGGGGTTTCGGCGTTTGGGAACCACACCGTGTTTTTGAAAAAAGACGGGACGGTTTGGACGGTGGGGAAAAATTACTATGGTCAACTGGGGGACGGGACGACCACGGATCGGAGTAATCCGGTACAGGTGGTGGATGCGGTAGAGGCTCCTCTCTCGGGCGTGGTCTCGGTTTCGGGAGGTAGATATCACAGCGTGTTCCTGAAGAGCGATGGGTCGGTCTGGGCTGTCGGGAGAAATATGGATGGCCAACTGGGGGACGGGACGAATACTTACCGTCCCAACCCGGTACAGGTGGTGGATGCGGTAGGCACTCCCCTGTCGAGCATAGTTGCGGTTGCGGGCTCTAATCACAGCGTGTTCCTAAAAAGCGATGGGTCGGTCTGGACGGTAGGATTAAATAACGCGGGTCAACTAGGGGACGGCACTACCAGCGACCGCAATCATGCGGAAAGGGTGAAGGATATGTTAGGGAACCCCCTTACCTTGGTCGCGGGGATCGCCGCCCGCAACACTCATACGATCTTGCTCAAATCGGACGGGACGGTCTGGGCGACGGGAAATAATTTTAATGGGCAACTGGGCGACGGGACGAATGTTAACCGTTCCAACCCCGTACAGGTTGCTACCCAAGTTCAGCGCTTGATGGAAGAGTTTCCGCCCTATTTCGTAAGCGTGGCCACGGTGAGCGTCCCGGAAAACCAGATCCCGGCCATCGACCTAAATGCCAGCGATCCGGACGGGGATGTTCTGGTCTACTCGCTTATTCCGGGGGGCGATTCCTCGAAATTCTACCTGAATACGAGCAGTGGAGGACTGACTTTTCAGAATCCGCCCGATTTCGAGAAGCCGGGCTCGGTTGCCGGAAGCAACACCTATACCTTGACCGTCGGGGTGACCGACGGTACTGCCCCGGTCACCAAGGCCCTGACCATCAATGTGACGGACTTGAACGATCCCCCGGTTTTCACTTCCCCGGCCACGATCAGCGTATCGGAGAACCAGGTCCTCGCCATTGACGTAAATGCGAGCGATCCGGAAGGGACTGCCTTGGTCTATGCCCTCGCGGGAGGCGCCGACCAGGGAAGGTTTTTGATCGATTCCTCGACGGGGGTCCTTACATTCAATAGTCCCCCCGATTTCGAGGCCAACGCTTCCTTGGCGGGGGACAACGCCTATGCGGTGACGATCGAAACGACCGATGGGGTTTCCACGTCAAGCCAGTCCCTGGTGATCAACGTTACCAACGTCAACGAGACCCCGGGCGTTCTTTCCGGTGCGGTCGCCTTAATGGCGGAGAACCTGACCTTCGCTCTCGACGTCAATGGGAGCGATCCGGACGGGACTTCACCGGTCTATTCGCTCAGCGGGGGAGCGGACGCGGCGGCATTCTCCATCAACGCGGCCACGGGAATCCTGAGCTTTCTTTCGCCCCCCGATTACGAGAGCCCGGGATCGGCGGCGGGGAACAACGCCTATGCGGTGACGGTGAGGATATCGGACGGGTCCCTTTTCGTCGATCAGGCAGTGAGCGTCACGGTGACGGACTTGAACGAGTACGCCCCCGTCTTCACGACGCCCGCATCCTCCAGCGCTCCCGAGAACCTGACCTTCGCCCTCGACGTCAATGCGACCGATGCCGATGGGGATTCCCTGATCTACTCCCTCGCGGGCGGTGCCGACCAGGCCAAGTTCTCCATCGATCCGGCCAGCGGGGTCCTCAGGTTCGTCAACCCGCCCGACTTCGAGGCCAACGGGTCGGTTGCCGGGGACAACGCCTACCTCGTGACGGTAAAGGCCGACGACGGGCTCTATCCCATTACCCAGGCCGTGACCGTGACCGTGACCAACCGGCCCGACCCGCCCGTCTTCAAGTCCGCCGTAGCCGTCGATGCCTATGAGAACCAGGTCGTGGCTCTCGACGCAAACGCTACCGACGACGATGGGGACGTTCTGGTCTACTCGTTGGCCGGCGGCGCCGACCAAGACAAGTTCGAGATCAATTCCACCAGCGGACTCCTCCGCTTCAAGACCCCGCCCGACTACGAGAACCCAGGAGATGCGGATGCCAACAATTCCTATGAAGCCCTCGTACGGGTAGCGGACGGTACCTTCCTGCGCCACTTGACTTTCAGTATTACGGTTACGGACGTTTTCAGGCCCATCGTGGAGACCCGCCCGGCGGAATCGGTGGGAGCGGATTCCGCCGTCCTCAAGGGCGAGGTGATGGATGGGGGAGGGGCTGCTGGAGTGACCAGCGGATTCCTGCTCTCGCTCGATCCCGACCCGAGGTTTCTGAAAACCGGGGTAACCGACCTGACGGGCGGAATCGATACGGGCTCCTTCTCGGTAACGGCGAGCGGGTTGGTGGCTGGAAAAAAGTATTATTTCCGAGCCTATGCGATCAATGGGGAGGGGATCAGTTACGGAAGCGACGGTCATTTCACGACTATTGCCGATTTGCAACCGGGCTGGATCGGGGCTACCCCCGAAGCGACCAAGGACTGGTGGACGAGCCCTTGGCTGGGGAGGTTCTTCCAGTCCTCCAACGGGTGGGTCCTGCACGAAAAACTGGGATGGGTCTTCCCCGTACGGAGTCCATCGGCAGGTGTTTGGCTCTGGCTGGACGGAGTGGGGTGGCTCTGGACGGACGATAAGGTTTATCCCTTTCTCTATGGGGAAGGCGGGGTGGGGTGGCTCTATTTCTTCGGCCTGCACGACGGGACGCGCCTGTTCTACGACTATCAATTGAAAAAATGGAGGACCGTGCAAAACCCATGAGGTCATTCCTGACCATCGCCTTTCTCTTGGGGACCTTGGCCGCCCTGCCGGTTGCCGGCGAGCAATCGATGGAGCGGGGAGCGGTAATCCTGGCGGCGAAAAGGGATCCCCTTGAGATCCGTCATGGGCAGGGGGAGAAGATCGCGCCCGAAAAGATAAGGCCGGGAGCCCTCCTGACCGATGGGCATGCGATCGCAACGGGCGAGGGGGGTGAGGCCATTCTCCTGCTGAGCAACGGGACCCTGGTCACGGTGGGGGAGAACACCACGATGAAGGTGGAGGTTTTCTTGCAGGAGTCTTTCGATGCGGCGGGGACCCTGGCCGAACTGAAGGAGGAACCAAGCGCCTCGAACATCCTGATCGATCTGGAGATCGGGGACATCGTGGTGAGGACCAAGAAGCTCAACGCGAAATCTAATTTCGAGATCACCACCCCGGTAGGTACGGCAGGCATCCGGGGAACCCAGTTTTCCATGAACTTCACCCCGGGCCGGGGCATGCTCCTCGACGTTACGGAATCGACCGTTTCCTTCCGCCCTCGGGCGGGGGGAGCCCTCAGGATGGTGGGTGCGGGAGGGGGGCTCACTGCGCCCCCGAGGATGAAACCAGCTGAACGCCCGGTTACCCCGCAAGCGACCCGCCGCATCAATCGTTCCAACGACAAGGCGGTAATCTCCACGAGAAGGCTGCCCATGACCTTCGTCCGCAAGTCGATGAGCCGGGCAACCAACCGGAAGCCCCCTGTGCGGGAAGAATTCGTCCCGCGGACCCGGTCCGAAGGGCAACCGGACGAATCCCCGGATGGCAGGGAGCCCCCACCGGGTCAACCCGGGCCCGACAAGCCGGATTCAGAAGACCCGCAACGCGGCGCCCCGGACGGTACCGATGGCAGGCCCAGACCGGATGCCGAGCCGGGGGAGCAAACCAAGCCGGGACCGGAGGCGGTCATCAAGCCCGATGGGACCAAGCCGGCCAAGCCGAAAAATCCACTTCCTGTATCCGTATCACGGGTTTCCGGTTCCCCGGAGAGGAAAAATCCGGCCCGGACAAGCGAGGTCCTAGACAACATTCCCTTGGCCAGGCAGGCGAGGAAGATGGGCAGGTTGGACGAGATGACGGCGGTCCTGGCCAAGTACGACCTCGATGGCCGGCAGGCCGATCTTTTCTTTTCGCTCTCTGCTCAGGCTCAGGAGAAGCTCCTCGGGGAATCCCCCGAGGTGACGGCCCGGGTGCTCCGGATGGATGGTCTGTCCAAGGCCAATGCCTATACCTTCTTCACCTATTCCGACGATACCCGGGCGAAGATCCTCGCCCTGACCGACGAGGCGGCGGTACAGGCCCTCGAGCAGGGACTCGCGGAGAGCCTGCTGACGAGAACCCTCACGGAGTCCAACCTGCAGGGCTCGGCTCCCGACCGCCTGCCCGGGAATTCCGCCCCGGAGACGGCGGACAAGAAGCTCCTGGGCCTCGTGGCCAAGCTCAAGGAATCGGGTAATGCGTTCATCCTGGAGGAACTGGAGGCTTCCTCGAGTGGCGCCGCCTTGACGGATGATCAGATTGCGATCGCGGAAGTGGCCGACGTCTTGGCGAGTGATTATTCCCTCACTGGGGCGGCGGGCACGGGACCGACCGAACTGAAGAGTTCTCAGGTGATCGGGAACCCTTTCTACAAGGAGATCTCCGCCCTCTACCGCAAGCTGGAAACGGACCAGTTGGTGGCGGGGGAAACCACTTTTGTGGGTGGCGCGAACCTCGTCGTGCCCGCCAATGCCCAGGCCCTTTCACCCTACCTGTCCGGCGCGGGCGGAAAGACCGTGGTGCTGAGCGCATCCGGTACCCTCGTGATGGAGGGCGATTTGAGCTGGGGGGACCAGGCTGCGGACAAGGCAAGGCTGGTGGTGATGAGCGCGGGGGAGGCGAAGTTTTCCCCGGGAATGACCCTCAGCTCGGCGACCAGCGATCTGGTTCTCTCCTCGCGCTCCGACTTGTCCCTCGACGCAGTCAAGCTCCTAGTCTCGCAGGAGGCGACGGTGCAGGGGATGCGCGACGTGTCCCTCCAAAACGTTGACTTCGGTGCCAACGCAAAGGCCACGGTGAGGGCGGCCCGGAACCTGAACGTGGATGGGATGACCTTCTCCCGCCCGCCCGCCAGCGTGCTCATGGAGGCAACCACCCTCCGTCTCAGCAACGTGAATTTTCCCGCCACCTCGACGATCCGATTGAACAGCCTGAAGGGCCCGATCGATGGAAAGTATCCCAACTTCGGGACGGCCATCCCGGCGGCTCAGCAGGTCGGGCGGGTGAACTTCATCCAAAACGTCTCCTCGGGGGGCAACCCGATCAATACCCGGCATGCTTTCGACCATTTCGGAGGGAATCTTAAGATCGGGCGGACCGGACAACCCTGAGCTGAGCCAATCCGCGTGGTTGACTAAGGAGCTGGGCGTTGCCAAGATGAGCATCTCGGAACGATGAAACATTCAGGTTCAGGAAAGATTCTGCGTATCTCGCTGGCGCTTCTTTTGCCCCTCGGGCTAACCTTTTTGGTTTCCTGCGAAACGGGTGGCACTTTCGCCAGGCAGGGAGGCGGGTTCGGTAATGCCCCGGACCAAGAAGGGGGAGCGACGCTCGAACGGGACCTGAAATTGAGCCAGGGAGAGAGGATTTTCCGCAAGAACAACCTCGAGCACCTGGCGATCGGAAGAAACCGCATAGAAATCCAGCAACTGATGGGACCTCCCGACGGGCGCAGCCTGGATGGCGGAAACGGATACCTTTGGGACTACCGTAGACCGATTTACGACGAGGCGTCCGATACTGTCTATGCCTGGAGCCTGGTTTCCTTCAAGTTTCTCAAGGGGCTTTGCGCCTACGTCAACGTTCGGCTCGAGCATCCACCGGTCCAGTTGACCGAGGGGGAACCGGCTCTTGAGCCCGGGCAATAGGAAAAAAAAAGCGCCGCTATGAGAGCGGCGCTTTTTGGCTTTTGAAACACAAACTAAACTGAAACAAACTGACGTTAGTCAATGGGTA
>DLRY01000020.1:31926-63561 GCA_002500665.1 Opitutia bacterium UBA7876 | reverse complement strand
TCGTCGGCCACGGCATCCACTTTCTTACCGTATTTATCGGTAATTTTCACGGATTTTCCCGAGGAACAGGTGATGGTGAGCGGTCCCCGGTGCATGATGGGAACTTCGTCCCCAGCCTTCATGCTGAGCCATTCCAGTTCGTTGCCATTCTTGTCCTGGACCAATACCCAGACATTGGCGTAGGCCTTGACGGTGTAGTTGGGCTTGGCCGAATAAACGGGACGAGGAGTCGTGGGAGCTGGGTAGGAGGGACTGGGGGATACGGGAGCGGGTTCGGCGGAGGGAGATGGGGAGGGGGTAGACGGACGTGGCGGCTCATAGGGCGAACCCGAGGGGGGCGGAGGCGGAAATCGATCTCTCCAAGAGGGGCGGGGGCCATAGGTGAGGCCGGTGGGGCGGGGAGGGAGGGGCTGGCTGCCCGAAACCGAAGGGGACCCGGGAACGGAAACTTCCTGCCAGGGTGGGGGGGCATCGGGTACGGGTATGGAGGCGCCTCCTCCGCAGGCGCCGAGAAGCAAACAAAAGGCCAAGAAATGCAGGCTAATGCAGGTTTTGAGATTTTGTTTCATGAAAATTGAATTTTGGTAGGTGGGATGGGCGAGGTCTACAAAATACTTGGGTAACGACTCAGGCGGGGGAGACAACCAAAAATTTCCAGGGACGGGCTAGCGTTGATCCTCCCCTTTCAGCCAAGCCTCAAGCTGTTTGCCCGACTTGATCGCGTTGGGGGTTTTCTCCCCGGTGCCGGAAGGATAGGCCAGAAGGTGACCGGTCTGAAGCTTGGCGACGACGTAGCTCCCATCCGGGGAAAAGGCGCAGTCGGTGACGGGAGCTGCCAGGTTCTCGGCCAGGGTGGCTACCCAGCCGTCGGTTTCCGAGCGCCACAGACGAAGAGCACCGTCCACCGCGGTAACGAACCATTTGCCGTCCGGCGAGTAGGCGCAGCCGGCGGGAGCCGCATCGGGACCGTAGTTGAGGTTTCTCTCCTGCATGAAGTCGCTCAGGCTGCCCATTGAGGCCTTGCCCTCGATGGTCATGGCGAAGAAATAGTCCGGGGTTGTCTCGAGTTCGCCCTGAGGGGGTTTCACGACGATTGTTCCCTTGTCCGGAAAGTCCCGGATTGAGCAGATTCCCTCCTCGTTGGAGACGATGATCCGCTTGCCGTGAGGGGAGAAGGAGAAATCCCGAACCCCGCTTAGGTTGAGGCGGATGAGGTTGTAGGCTACGCCGGAAGGAACGTTGACGAAGACCAGTTGGCCCTTTTCGGTCACGGAAACGACGGATTTTCCATCGGGATGGAAATGGGAAGCGACGAACCCGCCGATGCCGATATCGAGGATCCGGATCATCTTGCCCTCGCCGGCATCGACCAGGACCGGGGCGGATCCCTGGGCGGAGGCCAGAAGGAGCTTGCCGTCCCCGGAGAACTCGATGGCATCGACCCCGATTCCCTGATCGGCTCCGGAAAAGCTCCACTTGAGGGCCAGCCCCTCGCGTTCGTAGAGGTTGATGCTTCCGTCGAGGCCGGAGGTCGCGAAGACGTCCCCCTTGGGACTGAAGACGACCGAGGTCACGGGAAAGCGGTGGTCACGGAAGGATTTGACCAACCGCTTGGCCTCGATGTCGTAGAGGTGAGCGCTTCCGTCGAGGCACCCGGCAAGAGCCAGTTCGGGGTCGGAGAGGGAGGACAAGGCGCTGATGGAGGCATTGAACTCATACAGGGCGATGACGGGCTTGCCCGAGAAATCGGTCTTGCCCAGAACGCCCCTGCCGGAGCCGGTAAGGAGGGAGTCTCCGCTCGAGTCGGTGATGGCCCGGGGAGCGGTGAGCGAACTGGGGCTTCCCATGAGAAAGCTTCCCTTGGGAATGGCGATCATGGAGAGGGAAAGGTTCTCGATCTTCAGATCCTCTGGCTTGGGCAGGGCGCTGGCGTTGCCTTCCTCGTTCAGGATGGGGGCGAGAGCGAGCCGGAAGCCACGGTCGGACTGGGTGACGTTGGGGGCATTGGCCCCGCGGTAGGCGGAGCGGCACCGGGAATAGGGGACCTCGAAGTTACCCCCTCTGAGGGCCCGCCATTCGCCTTCCCCGGAATAGGGGTCGACCAGGCCGGACTTGCGGTCGTTCATGAAGCTCGTCTTGTTGCGCTTGACCGAGTCCATGCACCATTCCCAGACGTTTCCGTGCATATCGTAAAGCCCGAAGCCATTCGGTTTCTTGCCCCGCACGGGATGAGTCTGGCCCGAGGAATTCTGGGAGAACCAGCCGAATTTTCCGAGGTGCCTGGCGTAGGAAGCCTCGTCCGGTTCGAGTTGCCCGGCCGAGCTCCCGGAATAAGGCCCCGTGGAGCCTGCCCGGCAGGCATATTCCCATTCCGCCTCGGTGGGCAGCCTCCATTCGTAGCCGGCGGGGGGCTTCTCGGTTTGGCCGAGCTTTCGGCAAAAGGCCTGGGCGTCGTTCCAGGAAACCTCCACCGGAAGGTTGGGTTCCTTACGGGTGCTGGGGTTCTTGTTCATGAGCAGCTCGTACTGTTCCTGGGTGACCTCTGTCTCGCCCAGCCAGAAGGGCCTGGAGATGGTCACCACCTTTTGCTCCTCGTTGGAAAACCGGCCGATCTCGATGGGGAAGGAGGCGGGGTCGTTGAACTCTCCGTCGGCCAGCTTGGCGTGTCCGTTCCAGAGGGCGTAGTTGCCGTCCTTTCCAGTCGAGAGGACGGTCTCTGAATTCCCCGCGAAGGCAACCTTGGTCAGTCCCTTCTCGGGGTGGGGGGCGAAACTGAGGACTTCCCTTGACTGCATGTTGGCGGAAAGGAGCATGAGACGGCCCCAGTACCAGCCGCGATAGGACGGGTTGGCCTCATTGAGAGAGGTGACGGCTAAGTCGGGCCGTCGCTGGTCGAGGGACTCGCGGGCCTTGGAGAGCTGGTCGAGGTACTGCCTGATCTTCTTGAGGGTGCGGTTGCAGCTCATCTTCTTGATCACGGTGAGTGGAATGGTGAATTCCCCGAAGGAGGGGTGCGTCCCGGTCAGCGTCTTGTCGTCTATGGCCTTGAGGTCGAAGCTCAGCCGGCCCAGCGAGCGGTTGAGGAATACCTGCTCGGAAGTGTCCATCTCCTCCTCTTCCCCACTGGGGAAGGCGAGGCTTCTCATGCGCTCGAGCGGAACTTCGAAGTCGCCTCTTTTGGTCCGGAGGGAGAAAACGTCACTCTCCCCGGTTCCCTCGGTGATCTCGGTCGAGTCCCCGTTCGAGAAGGTGACGATGGCGTTGGCGGAATCGTCGTCTCTCGACTTGGAGGCGAGGGGGAAGAACTTTCCGTTCCACCCGGTGATGCTCAGTTCCTTGAGGCGCATGTAGGAGTTGCCTCCCTGGTTGATGAAGAGAATCCCGTTGCCGTCCGGGAAGAAATCCTCGCTGGCATCCTTCCAGCGGGCTATCTCCCGGTCGTTGAGACGGATGATGAATTCCTTCCTCTCGCGGTGGGCGAAGACGGAGAAGCGACCGCTCTTCTTGGTGGTGAGCTCGCTGATGGTCGTGGAACCAAGGGTTTCCCTGGTAATCCTTCCTTTGACCCTTTTGTTGGCCTGGAGGTTGAGGCGGTTGTTGGAGAACGAGAGGTGATAGCCGGTGTTTCCGTAACTGGCCCCGTCGGAGTCGGAAAAGAAGCGGATGGCAAGATAGAAGGATCTTTCCCACTGGGCATCGAACTCGACCTCGAGGGCATCCTTGCGGGGAAGAATGGTTCCCGTGCTCCCGGAAAAAACGGAGACCAGGCTTCCTTCCTCTGAGGTCCAGGACTTGCGGTTGCTGCTTTTCCACTTGGAGAGCCCCTCGGTGGAATCATAGAGGATTTCATGGGTGGAAGGGAGGAATTCCATCCGGCGGAGCTTGTCCAGGGGAATGAAGATCCGGTTGGCGAACCCGGTCTCGACCACAAGCCTGTCCTTCTCAAGACGCTTGAAGTTACAACGAAGTTTGTCGCCGTTTCCTAGGTGGATCTTGAGCTGGTTGCGGAGACCATCGGCCTCATCGGGCAAGGTTCGGTCGAGGACGAGGGACTCGACGGCCCGGAACTTAAAGCGGATGGGGTCCGAGGAGGACTCGTGCCGCCAAAAGAGGTTTCTGTTGTTGTCGAGGCTGATCATGGAACCCCTCAGGTCGGAACCGTCGAAGAAGCGAACCCTTTCCAGTCCGACGACAAGGTCCCGGACGGCTTCCTCGGGTTGTTTCTCGACTTTTGCATCGGTGCCTCCGATGAGGACCTGCGGGGCGGTTGCGGGCAAGGTTTGTCCCTGGGATGTGAATGCGAGAAGGAGGAAGGCGAGGGGTGGAAGAATCTTCATCGTTCGTAAATGGGCAGGTAGCGGTAGTTGAGGGCCAGGGAAAGGAGGGCGGCGGAGGTGCAGAAGGTCTTTCCGTAGCTCCCGTTCCAGGAACCGTCGTCGACCTGGGTGGACTGGAGGCGCTTGAAGTTCTGGGAATTCCAGGAGTTCCAAAAGGAGGCGTTGGTCCGGAAGATGGCCTGGGAGGTATAATAGAGGCTGTAGAACTTGTGCCCGGAATCACCGAACTTGGCGTTTTTCTTGAGGTACTCGACGGAGTTTTTGTAGGCGTCGGAATCGGTGTCCTTGGCCAGGGAGAGAACTAGGGAGCCGATGGCGGAGCGCGGAAGGTTGGCCCCGCTGGCCGTGGTATAGCCGAAGCCCCCGCTGGAGTCCTGGCAGGAAATGAGGTAGGCCCTGCCCCGGTCGATGGCTTCCTGAGGAACCTTTACCCCGGCATTGCGGGCAGCGAAAAGGGCGACCATCTGGGCGCCCGAGACGGTCGTGTCGGCATCCTGAGACTCGGGGCTGTAGCGCCAGCCGCCCTTGGGGTTTCCCTTTTGGGAGGAGACGATAAGCTTGGTCGCCTTCTGGAGAGCCGGACCGAGCCGCAGATCGTTGGTCAGACCGTAGGCCTCGGCTAGGGCGAGTGTGGAAAAGCCATGGTTGTACATGGAACTTCCAATATAGCCGGTCTTTTGATTCTGGGCCTTAAGGAGGTAGTCCATGGCTTTCTTGTAATGAACCCGGTAGGGACCGAACTCGGGGTCGTCCCCACGGGCCAGGAAGGCGAGAATAGCCACCCCGACGACACCGGGCTCGGAACCGTAGGAGGTGTCCGGCCAGCAACCGCGCGAATCCTGGGTGTCGGCAAGGTACCCGAGCCCTCTGCGGTAGACCCCGTCGATTTCACGGACCAAGAGGTCGTTCGACTGCTCGAAGAGATCCTGGCCGAGTGCAGGGGCGCCGAGCAGGCAAAGAAGAACTAAAGGAGTGAGTCGGATCATCATTCCTCGATGCTGCGAAAATAGCTTTCCATGACTTTCTTGAATTCCGGGGGCGGAGACTGGGAAGCCCCTCCCGTCCGCTTGGAGTTGCGACGGTCACCCTCCAGGTCAAGGTTGTTTCCGGTCAGGTCGCCGGGAGCTTTGTCGGTGGTTCCTCCCTGTGTCGATCCCTGGCCCGATTCGCCGGGGGTCATGCCCGCGGCCTGGGACTGCCCGGGCTGCTGGCCCATCTGCTGCATGAGGAGCTGCATGCCTGTCATGCTCTGTCCCTGTCCGCTCTGCTGCTGGGAGCCGGCGGACTCGAGCAGGATGTTGATGAGGTCGGTCACGATTTCCTTGGACTCCGTCTGGGCGCTCACCGTCTCGTCTCCGGAGTCTCCATTCTCGAGCCCGGCGGCCGACCCGTACATGGCGGTATGGGCGTCGTCGAAGAGGGGATTGAGACTCTCCTCGGCCAGCTCGATCTGGACGTCCGTAAGGTCAAGCATGAGCTCCTGTTGCTGGTCCGCGAGGGTTTCGGTCCATTTCTCGCGCTGGGCGAGAAAATTTCCGCTGTGGACGACTTTGGTCTTCTGAATGATGTCTCCCTGGGAGTCTCTGATTCTGAGAAGGGCCATGATCTGCTCGGTGATGTCCTTGCCTTCGCCCTGTCCCTGACCCTGTCCGCTTCCGCTCTCCTCGGAATTCGCCTCTTCGAGCATATCGGCCCACTTCTTGAAGTTGGCCTCCCATAGCTCGAGTTCGTCGAGAGCCTCGAAGCCGACGTTACGGTCGATCTTCCTGGAGACCTCGAAAAGCCCCTCCTCGGCCTTTTCCTCATCCATCAACTCGCTTACCTCTCCGTAGGCGGGCTTGCCCGTCCTCTCATGGAAGCGGCTGATCTCCTTCTTTACCTCAATCGCTTCGAGGTGGGTCTCGAGCTGAACGGTCTCTATTCTTTCCTTCTCCGAGAAAATCGATTCGGCCAGTTGTTCGGCCCTTTCCCCGATGGACTTGGGGAGGAGAGTAAGGACGTTTCTGGACAGAAGGTTTTCCGTCTTCTCCACCTTCCGCAGGCGCTGGGCCAAGGTCAGGGCCTCCAGTCGGTCGAGTTGCTCGGAACTGTCGGAGAGGATCTCCTGCAGTTGCTCGAGGGCCTCCCGTTCAAGTTGCTCGGCCTCGGCCAGGGACTCGGAGGCGGCGGAGGGTGGGGACGACTGGGCTTCCTGCATCTTCGAGCTGGCGGGGCTCATCTGGTTGGAGGCCACGCTTTCCATCTTCTCGAGCGTTTCACCGAAATCCTTGAGCGCGTCCTGGTCGAAAAGAGGGTTCCTTGCCGCTTCCTCGAGGACTTCCATGCCTTCCTCGGCGTTGGCCTTGAGGTCGCGGGAGTTGGCCCGTTGCATATCGGCCAGCTTGGAGAGCTTTCTTTCCGTCTTGGAGTCGATGGATTCCTCGGATGCCTCAACTTCCTCCTGGAGCTCGATGGTCTCCATGAGGAGGCTCTCCTGTTCCCGGGCGATTTCCGAAGTCCGGGACATGATGGCTTCCATCCGGTCGCGGATGATCTCGGCATGCTTCTCGGGACCGACGATGAAGAACCTGACCGCCCGCGACTGCACTGGTTTGCGATCAGGCATGCGGTCGGACGCGAGGGCCGTGAATTCGGCTACGTCGCCGTCCTGAAGGGTGAAGAAGCGCGGGTCGAAGGGAAAGGTGAAACCGGACTGGAGGACGGAGGAGTTGGCTTCGGGCTGATCGTAGAGCGTGGTGTCGATGATGACGTCGCCCCCGCGAATGGCCTTCATCCTCAGCTTGGTGGAGGAAAGGCCGAAATCATCATTGGAGGAGATCCTCAGGGTAATGGTCTCAAGCAGGAGAATGGAGGACTCTGGAGGGACTTCCCGGAAGTCGACCTGCGGGGGTTCGTCCTCCCTGGCATTGAGGCGGATGGCATGCCTGAGCTTGGGCTTGAGCCCGAACCGGTCCACGAAATGAAGCTGGGCAAGCTCTTCCTCCTGAAGTCGGCCGAAGTTGATGACGAAGGAATCACCGTCGATTTCGGCAGGATGGGACCGGTCGGGGGTTGCGGCCGTCATCATGGTGATGGACCGGTCGACGGATCCCCGGAGGATGACCTTCGAACCAAGGGGGAAATCAATGGAGCGGACCATCGGGCCAGAGGTGAATTCGGGGAGTTTAAGGTAGGCGGGGTAAGAAACGAGTCCTTCGCACTCGGTGACCACGGGCCTGTCCATGGGCACCAAATCGATGGCGGCCCGGTAGTCTCCCGCCTTGAGGGCAAGGAGCTTGGCCTTTTGCTGGCCGGGGATGAGAAACTCGTACACTCTCCCGTTTTCGCGGGCTTGAAGGGCAAGGTCTCCAGGGCCACTGAGGAAAATGGAGCGTGGGGTGGACTGGGAATCCTCCGCAAGGGCGAGCCGAAGCACGCTGGGTTCACCCCTCGCAACGAAGAATTGGGACGGAACGGAGGTGAAGGTGGTCAGGGTCTGCCTCTCGGGACCGGCCCAGGGAAGGGCCCAGCGGAGGGAGGCGTTGCCGGCGAGACCGGGAAAGGAGAGAAAGCAACCGAGGACCATGAGGGCGGCGGCCACTGCTCCGAAAACGGCACGGTTGGTCGTAGTTCGGTCGAAGGTGTCCTCGAGGGGAAGCCTGGAAATTTCCGTCTCCACCCTTTTGAGGGCGGCGGCGTAGAGGGAGGCGGAATAGCTTGGCTCGGCTTGGTCGCGCTTGCGGGCCAACTCGATGACGCCGAGGAAACGGTCTCCAGGTCCTCCGAAGCGGTGCCTGACCTGCCAGGCAAGCCACTTGATGGATTCCGAGCGACGGAAGGCAAGGAGGTGGATCATACAGGCGAAGGCGAGGGCGGCCGCCCAACCCGAGCAGGTGAGGGCGATACGGGCCCAGTCCGGGGTATCCCATACCCGGTCGGAGATAAAGAGGGCCAACCAGGAGAGGGAGAGGGAAAGCAGGAGGAAAGAGCCGAACTTGAGGGAGAAAATCTTTCGGGACAGGAGGGTAAGGGATGCAAGGGCATCCTCCAGTGCGGGCGGCAATGGTTCCTTGTTCTGGTTCATCTTTCGCTTTTGGTTTCTTCCATCGGATTTCCGTCCTCAGATCATTCCAACGAGTTTGCGTCCGGTCCAGTAAATTGCAAGCAATCCGAAGAGAAAAAGGCCCCATGCGGTGTCCGTGCGCAGGCGGTGAATCCGGGTGATCGGCTTGGGGTCGGGAAGGAAGGAGAGAGATTGTACGACTTTTTCGTAATCGAGGTAGTTTTCGGATTCACCCCCGGTCAACTCGGAGAGCTGTCCGAGATCCCGGGACACGACGGGTTTACCGAGCTTTTCCCGGGTGGGTTTCTCGACCGATAGGGTGAGGCTCAGTTCCCTTTCCGCGGGTTCGGCCGTGACTTTCATCTCGAGCGGACCCGCTTCCCTGGCCTTGAAGGAGGCGAGGTAGACCCCGGGCCCCTCCTCGGCGGGGTTGAAGAGGAGGTTTTCCGTCTGTCCGCCGGGGTGGGCGATCAGTCCCCTGACTTCACCTTCCTCAAGGGGAAAACCAGCCTGATCGAGGACGATGGCGCGTACGAATACCTTTTCCCCGGCTTTCGGCCGCTCCGGATCGGGAATCACGCGGATGCCCTCCTTTTCGGCCAGGTAGCGTCCGTGGGCCATCCAGCGCACCACCTGGCTCCAGAACCGATAGTGGTACTTGTCCTCAACGCCCCTTCTCCATCTCCAGGCCGCATCGCTTCCCAGGTAGAGCGTCTTGCCGGCCCCGGCATAGCGGATGGCCAAGGTGGGCATGCGGCCCCAGTCGTTGCGGAAATTGGAATGAACGGCCAGTACCTCCGAGCCGGGCCGGCTTTTCCTCACGATGGCGGACCAATGAAAGCCGGGAAGCCTTTCCCAGAACTGCCGGTCGGGTTCGCCCGCTCCCCTCAGGTTGGTCAACCAGTGGTCTTTGCCCCGGGCCGTCAACTGCAGGCCGGAGGGGTTGGAGGTGCCCAGTCCGGTAGGCTTTTTGGGGTCGTAGACGACGGGGAGAAGTTCCTCGACCGGTGAGTCGGAGAGCGTGAGTTGGCGTCCGCGCCGGCCGGGAAGAAAGACCAGGCCGGAAGCCTGCAGGCGGATGAGGTTGGCGAGGTTTTCGCATTGTTCCTCGTTGAGCTCGTTCTCGCCCAACCCGACGTCCCCGAGGAATACGACGTCGAAGGAGGCCAAGTCGTCCTTGCTCTGAGGAAAACCGGGCAGGTATCCCTTCCCTTCGCCCGGTGCCATTCCAGGATGAAAAAGCACGCACTTCATGTCCACTCCGGGATCGCGCTCGAGGGCATTTCTGAGAAAGCGGTATTCCCAGCGCGGAAAGGAATCGACGAGGAGGGCCTTGATGATCTTGTTCTCGACCCTCGTGGTGAGGATCCTCTCGTTGTTTCCGGGCAGGCTTTCGCCAGGGACCCGGTCAAGGGTCAGCTTGAGGTCGTAGTCGCCCTCGCCGGGTGGAAGCCAGGCGATGCTGCCGGCGATTTCCTCCGAGGCGGGAAGAAGGACGGGCTTTTGGGAGACCACCTGTTCGTTGGCCAAGAGCTTGAGGGAGCTCTTCTGCCGGGTATCGAAGGCGTTGCTGATCCTGTAGTTGATGGTTATCTTTTCCTCCTGGAGGGCGAAGGAGGGAGCAAAGGCATCCTCGAGGGCGAGGTCGGGCAAGGGCTTGGGGGAACCAACCCGGATGCTGTAGACGGGGACCCCGGATGAGCGGCACTTGCCCGCAAGCGAGAGGATGGAAGGACCGTCGTTGGAATCGCCGTCGGAGAGGAAGAGGACGGCCTTGAGGTTGCCCGTTCCTTCCAGGGTGTCGCCGAGGGCCATGGAAAGATTGGTGGCCTGAGTCCCGCTCTGAGAGGAGAAATTGCGGACCGTTAGGGTCGAGTTTTGCTCGAGTTTTCTTTTCCAGTCCGAATCGAGGGATTTCCTCGCCCAGTCGATTCGTGATTCCACCGAACCGTTGGAGTCGATGACGTCGAGGGTGCTCATGCTGCCCGATACGTCCAGTAGGCAAACGATCTCGGGTTCACCCTTCTTGTCGAGTTGCTCGAGTTGCTCGGGGTTGAGGAGGGTGGCCAGGATCATGAACACGGTCAGGAAACGGAGGCATTCGAGAGCGAGCACACTGTTCTTTTTCCCCGAGCGCAGCCAAGTCTTGCGGGAGAGATACACGCTCAACCCGAGAACCGCCAGGGCAATGACCGCGTCGGCCAAGTCCCAGGTCAGTCGCCAGTCCAATAACTCAAGCATTGGTCGAAGTGGCTTGGGCGTCGGGTTTGGAGGCGAGGGCGGGTTGGCCCAGAAAGGCTTCGCCCAGGAGCAGGACAAGGCAGAGGATGAGAAAGAAGGACCACACTTCGGTCCGGTCGGTTGATTCGGAGACGTTTTCCCCGTCCATGATCCGTGGAGTGATCCCGGGCAGTTTTCCGCCGATCATGCCGGCCTTGAGAAACTGGGCCTCGTTCTCCTCGCGGGGCCGGTTGACGGCGGTGAGGCGTCCTTCCACGCGGTAGACACCAGCCTCGAGAGAAGGATCCTTGCCACCCGTCATGGACTCGAAATCGGTTAGGATTGCGTCCCGGGTTTCCTTGCCTCCACAGGCCCAGGACTGGATGAAGGTATTGGAGGAGGATGATTCCTCGATCAGCCTCTGGAGGGCGGGAACGAGAACGTAACCGTTGGACAAGCCCGACCAGTCGTCAAGGGGAAGGGTGGAGAAGGAATAGATAACGCCCTTGCCCATGGTCAGGCTGGTGAGGAAGGGTTTGCCGTCGGAATAGTAGGCGATGGGTTCGCCCTGGATGGGTACTCGCCTGATCCTGATGTCGAGTTTGTCGAGAGGAAGACGGTTGCCGTCCGAGGAATTGGCAAGCAGGCCGGAGTCCTTTCTCCAGGCGTTGACGTAGAAGAAGTTATCGTCCTTCTTTTCCTCGCGTGCTTCCCAGGAAAGGAATGAGAAACCGGACGAGTCGGGTGAATCGGGAGGGAAGAGGACGAGGGTGCCGCCGGAGTTGACGAAGCGCTGTAGGGTTGCGTCGTCCTCGGCATCGAATTTTCCCTGGTGGGCGAGAATTCGCCGTATGCCCAAGTCCTTCAGGTCGAGGGAACCGGCGGGAAGGGAATCGGCCAGGTCGCCGTCCTCGGTCTGGGAGGCAGAGCGGAGGATGAGACTGACCCTCGGGTTCTGCGAACGGACTGCGACCTTGGGGGGTTCGGTAGCCCCGTAGATGAGGTAACCGACGTTGTCGGAGAGACAGAAGTCATCCGGAGAAAGGATTGAAATCCAGCCTTCGTCGGGTTCGTCCTCGAGTTGGAAGGAGGGGCGCCAGAGGGTGCTCTGGGAGGAAAGATCGACCTCCAGGTTGCCCGGTTTCCCATTGGTGTTCGTGGAAAAAAGAACCCGCTCGCTACCGGTTCCCTTCCACGAGAGATTGAGGACGGGTTCAACGCTCTTGGGCTTGCGGTTGACTTGCTCGAAGGCGAGGTTGAGGTTGTAAGGAGGGGTATCGTCAAGCTGAAGGAGGGTGAGCTTCCAGAAATCCTCCTTCTCCTTGAGTTCACGGTTGATCCTGACGAAGGCGTCGGAGTTGCCGTCGAGTTCCCAGTTGCTGGCCTGCATGTCGGATGCGAGCAGAATCTCAGCCGTCCCGACGCCGGTATCGTTGAGCCACTCGATGGCCTTGATCAGGGTCCCAGGCAAATCCGCCGCGGTATCGGTGGGTCCGAAGTAGCGGGACAGGGAAGGATCCTTGACCGAAGCCGCATCATCAATGAAGAACGGTTCCCTAAGGGCGCTGTCGATGACTACCAGACGGCTCTCGGGCCAAGGCTTGGCGAAGGACTGGAAAGCTTCCAGGGCGATTTCGCGCTTGGTGCGTGGATCCGTTTCCGTCCTGGTCTCCATGCTGGCCGAGCGATCCAATACAAGGATCAGCGCCTCAGGGCTTCCCTTGGAGAGGGAAAAGAGGGAATCTCCACCCGTCATCGGCCTTGAGAGCATGAAGGCGAGAGCACCGAGGGCGAGAACCCGGAAAAGCAGGGTGAGCCATCTCTTTAGCTTGGAGACGCGGGAGGAACTTTTTCTGGCCTGGAGAAGAAAGCGGGTCGCGGCCCAAGCCTGGGTGCGGTGCCGGAGAAGGTTCAGCAGGTGAATGATGATGGGAGCAAGGGCAAGCAACAGCCCGAAGAGGGCCAGTGGTTGGAGAAAGGTCATGCTGCCTTGCCGCCTATCCGTCCGGCGGAGAATTGGTCTATTGCATCGACCAGTGGCTTGTCCGTCCGAACGACGTGGTAACGGGCCTGGGACTCCAGACAGCCCTTCCTAAGTTCCTGGACGTGCTCGTCAAGGCGGGCGAGGTATTCCTCTCGGATGACGGTCGGCTCGGTAATAAGCGACCCTCCTCCCTCAAGGTCCACGAAGCGGGTCGGTCGGTCGAAGTCGAACTCCAGTTCCTGCCGGTCGAAAAGGTGAAAGAGGACGACCTCGTGCTTGCGGTCGCGCAGGTGAAGGACCGCGTCGAGGATTTCCGAAGGCTCGTCCAGCATGTCCGATACGACGAAGATCATGGCCCGCATGCGGACCGTCTCCGCAATCTCGTGAAGGGCAGGGGCGAGAAAGGTGTCTCCCTTGGGCTTGACCGGCCCGAGTACCTCGAGGAACTCTTGAATCTGGGATGGGTTTCTTTTGGCCGGCAGGACTTGGGGCTTTCTGCGACGAAGAGTATGAAGTCCAACGGCGTCCCCTTGGCCGACGTAGAGGTAGGAGAGGGTGCTGACGAGACTCTTGCCGAACTCGAGCTTGCTCTTCGGGTCACCGAAGCCCATGGATCCGCTGCAGTCGAGGGCGAAGTGGCTTCTCAAGTTGGTCTCGGCCTCGAACTCCTTAAGGTAATAGCGGTCGGAGCGGGCGAACACCCTCCAGTCCATACGCTTGGGATCCTCGCCCGGAGTATACTCACGGTACTCGGCGAATTCCACGCTGGAACCCTTGTGCGGGCTGCGGTGATGCCCGGATACGCTTCCCTCCATTGGAAAGGGCGTAAGCAGAGGCTCCCCCGAAATGCGGGAGAGGGAATCTTGGTCGACGTAATGAAAATAATTCTTTCTACGCCGGGCCATGGCCTTATCTCTTCTCCTTGCGGGCGTCCTCGATCAAGCGGGCCACCACCTCGGTGCTGGTGATGGCTTCGGAACGGGCGTGGAAGTTGGTCAAGATGCGGTGGTGGAGGACGGAGTCGGCGACTTGCTCGACATCCTCCATGGAGGCCATGTAGTTTCCTTCCAGAACGGCACGGGCCTTAGCCCCTTTGACCAGATACTGGATGGCACGGGGTCCGGCTCCCCACTGGACCCATTTTCTAAGCCAAGCGGGTGATTCCTCGGAATTGGGCCGGGTCCTGCGGACTAGGTCCACGGCAAGTTCGTGTACGTGATCGGGAACGGGAACACGCTCGACCAGTTGCTGGAAGTCCCGGAGTTTTTTGCCGGAGATAACCTTCTTGAGCTTGGGTGGGGTTCCGGTGGTGGTTTGTTGGGCGATGGAAATTTCCTCGTCCCGATCCGGATAATCCATTCGGATGAGGAACATGAAACGGTCGAGTTGGGCTTCGGGGAGAGGATAGGTTCCCTCCTGCTCGATCGGGTTTTGGGTGGCGAGCACGAAGAAGGGTTCCTGAAGCTGGTGATTGGTCCCGGCCACGGTCACTCTCTTTTCCTGCATCGCCTCGAGGAGGGCAGATTGAGTCTTGGGGGGAGTCCGGTTGATTTCGTCGGCGAGGATTACGTTGGCGAAGATGGGCCCCTTGATGAAAACGAATTCGCGTCCTTCTCCATCCTTGCTGTTTTGCAGGATTTCCGTGCCCGTGACGTCGGAGGGCATGAGATCGGGGGTGAACTGAATCCGCCCGAAGGACAACGAGGTAGTCTGCGCGATTGAGTTGACCAGAAGAGTCTTGGCCACGCCCGGGACTCCCATCAGGAGGGCGTGTCCCTGAGAGAGCATGCAGAGAAACATCCTTTCGATGGCTTCCTCCTGACCGATGATGATTTTGCTCAACTCGGCCTTGATGTCGCCGTAGGATTGCCTGAGTTCGTCTATGGCCTCGACGTCGTCTTTGGAAAGGGATTCCTCCTTGGGCTTGCTCGGTGATTTGGTTGTTGTAGCCATTTGATTGTGGATTGTTGGGATAGGTTCAAACTCGCTTGGATAGCGGAGGGTGGTTTCCTTTTTGGGTTTAAGTTCGGTTGGGAAACACTAAGTTGGTTTCCAACAAATATTGATGATGCCTGTTCAGAGAAAGTACAAGATTATAAAGAAGGCCTCTGCCAAGGAACTTGCCGAGGAAGTGAACCAGCTCATTCAGAGGGAATACAAGGACCAGGAGGGTTTCATCTTCCAGTCCTCGGGGCGATGGCAATGCCTGGGCGGACCGCTCTGCGAAAATGGCGATTGGCTGCAGGCGGTTGTGTTCTTGCAAGAAGAGAAGGATTGAACGTCCAGGAGCCTCTTTTGCCATCGTTGCGCCTTCCTTCACCCTCTTTTGGAAAAAAGAATATTTAATCATTTTTTTCTTTACCGAGAAAAAGGATTTCAATAGGAAAGATCAAGATCGGAGTCCTTTAGGACATAATCCGACAGGGCCGTCGGTTTGGGCAAGACCGACGGCTTTTTTTGTTTTCTGATTCTGGGCGAAGTAGGGGTAAGACTCTTAACCCGTTGGGAAAAATCCCCGCTTCAGATGGTCATGCAGTCATATCCGCCGTCCACTATCATTTCGGTTCCCGTAATGAAGGATCCCGCGTTTTGAGAGGCGAGCAGGAGGGTGGCTCCGATTAATTCCTCCTTGTCCCCGAAACGCTTCATTGCGGTGTGATTCATGATCGATTCCACTCGGTCGGGGGTGAGCACCTTGCGGTTTTGCTCGGCGGGAAAAAATCCCGGGACGAGAATGTTGACGCGGATGTTGTTAGGAGCCCATTCACGTGCCAGATTCTTGCTCAGGTTGTGTACGGCTCCCTTGCTGGCGGAATAGGAAAATACCCGTGATAGCGGGTTGAGGCCGGAGATCGAGCCAAGGTTTATGATGCTACCTCCCTCGTTCCTGTCGAGCATGGCTTGGCCGAAGACTTGGCAACTCAGCAGGATGGCCTTAAGGTTGACGCTCAGGATTTGGTCGAATTCCTCCTCCGTTATGTCTAGGAAGGGGGTCGGGGAGTTGATGCCGGCGCCGTTGACCAGAACGTCGACCCCTGGCCGGTCTGCCAGGATTGCGTCGCGCAGGCCTTCGAGTTCATCCTTGCTGCTCACGTCGCAGGCCAGGAATTCCCCTTCTCCGCCGATCTCCCTGATCCGTCGCAGGCGCTCTTCCCCCTTCTCTGGGTTTCTTCCGATGACGTAGACATAGGCTCCGGCGCCCGCCAGGCCCTCCGCCATGGCGCCGCAGAGCTCCCCCGTTGCGCCGATCACAACGGCGCATTTCCCACTCAATCCGAATAAATTCTCCAAGTAATTCATTTTCTTGAAAAAAAGTTCAACTTATCGATCCACGCGGGCCCCACCTCCACCGACGAGTTTTTCCACCTCCTCCAAGCTGGCCATCGAGGTGTCACCCGGAGTCGTCATGGCAAGGGCGCCGTGGGCGGCTCCATACTCGACCGCCTGGGCGGGATCGTTAGTGGTAAGCAGCCCGTAAATCAGGCCGGAAGCGAAACTGTCGCCTCCTCCCACGCGGTCCAGAATTTCCAATCCAGTCCGATGGGTAGCCTGGTGAAACTGGCCCTTGGACCAGCAGATGGCGCCCCAGTCGTTGATGCTGGCCGTCTTGACCGTTCGGAGGGTGGTTGCAGTGACCTTGAAGTTGGGGAACTCGGTGGTGGCTCGCTCGATCATGGCCTGAAAGGACTCGATTTCTATGTTGCTTATATTTTCATCAAGGCCTTCGACCTCGAAGCCGAGACAGGCCGTAAAATCTTCCTCGTTCCCAATCATTACGTCTACCTGGCTGGCGATTTTACGGTTCACTTCACGGGCTTTGTCGAGCCCGCCGATCGACTTCCAGAGGGAGGGCCGGTAATTGAGGTCGTAGGAAACGATCACGCCGTGTTTTTTGGCCGCCTCGACCGCCTCGATGACGGCTTCCGCGGCTGACTCCGAAAGGGCGGCGAAAATTCCCCCCGTGTGAAGCCATCTAGCCCCTCTTCTCCCGAAGATCTCATCCCAGTCAAAGTCCCCGGGCTTGATCTTGGAAGCCGCTGAATTCCCTCGGTCGGAGGTGCCCACGGCTCCACGGAGGCCATATCCGCGTTCCGTGAAGTTAAGGCCATTGCGAATGGTGCGGCCTATGCCGTCAAAGGGTTCCCAGCGGAGGAGGTCGGTCGAGACTCCGCCCTGCAGGATGAGATCCTCGAGCAGGCGGCCTACCTCGTTCTCGACGAAGGACGTTGCCACGGCGGTCTTGAGGCCGAAGCAGCGGCGGAGACCGCGGGCCACGTTGTATTCGCCTCCTCCTTCCCAGGCATTGAAGGAGCGGGTGGTACGGACCCGTCCCTCACCGGGGTCGAGCCTAAGCATGATTTCACCGAAGGAAACGAGGTCCCATTCGCAATCGTCGGCGGGTCTGAGGTCAAGTGCTGTCATGTGGTTTTGGGTTCGAGAGTCATTGGGCGGGCGAAAATTCTGCGGGGTCGAACTCGACCGCCGTGTCCCGCGAGAGGGTGGCGAATTCCTCAAGTTCCTTGAGACTGAAGAGCAACCCTTGATTGGTTTCCGACTTGCGTGCGAATTCGGCCTCAAGTTGGCCCGGCAGCAGACAGTTCTCGTTACCTTCGCGCAGGATGTCGTCAAGCACGGACTTGAGGTTCGTTCCCTGGTTGCGTCCATGGGCGAAGTTGCCGGAGTCGAAGGCCTCGGGGTGGATGACTTGAAAGAAGAAGTTGCAGGAGAATTTTTCCCCGGGTAAATCCTTGGGGACGCCTCGGACGGTGGGGAGGGACCCCCCGCTCATGGCACCTATGATTTCGTTGAGAAGGCCCAGGCCGTAACCCTTGTGGGCCCCGAAGGGAAGGAGCGAGACGGCTTCGTTGGGGTCCGTGGTCTCGACGCCTTGATCATTGACGGCGGCATTGGGCGGAAGGCTCTTGCCTTCCCTCTTGAGTTGCTGGACCCGTCCCATTGCTATGACCGAGGTTGCCCAGTCCACGACTATGGGGAACCCGACTGCATCAACCGTGGGCAGCCCCCAGGAATGCGGGTTGGTTCCGAGGGTGGGGGTTTTGCCCCCGAACGGAACGACCTCGGCCAGGGTGGAAGTGCAATTTGTGTAGGCATAGTAGCCCTTGGCGGCGGCTTTCATGACGTAGCCTCCGCCCCACAGGTAGTGGAAGGCGTTGTCGATCACGACGGTTCCGGATCCGTGCTTGTCGGCCATCTCCATGCACGCATCGATGGCGTCGAGGGCAACGGCCTGTCCGACCTTGGAGTTGGCGTTCCAGATCTGGCAGGCGTCGAACTTGGATTCCTTGACCTCGACCCGGGCGCGAGGTTTGCATCCGCCGACCGTCGAGCCGAAGAGTTCGTCGAGGTGAAGAGCCTTGAGGGCATTGTGCGTCCTCACTCCGTGGCGGGTGGCGAAAGCGGCGAACTCGGCTACTGCGGCGGCTTCCTCGGGGTCGAAACCGCGGTTGGCGAAGACGGCCTCGACCAATTGGTTGTGAAGGGATTCGGGTACGACGAAAAAGCTGTCTTCCATTGGTTCTTCGTTTATTCTCCTGGCAACTCGTTGGCTTGGGCCAGGGCGGGTTCGCCGTTGAGGACGTTGATGAGGTTGCGGGTCGCCATGGTCGCCTGCCGGACGACGGACTCGTAGGTCCGTGAACCGATGTGGGGGGTGATTAGGGCGCCGGGGGCGCTGAGGAGGGGGTGGTCCGGCGGCGGAGGCTCCTGATCGAGAACGTCCGACCCGTAACCTTTCAGCTTTCCGCTTGCGAGGGCTTCCACCATGGCTTGCGTATCGACCAGCTCGCCACGGGCGCAGTTCAGGAGGATGGCGCCGTCCTTGACACGTTTGAGGGATTCGCCGTTGATCAGGTTGCGGGTGCTTTCGGAAAGGTTCAGGTGAAGGGAAAGAACTTCGGCGTCCCCAAGGGCGTCATCAAGGCTGTTGGCCCGGGAAACCCCGAGAGACTCGGCGAAGGCTTCGTCCCAGTAGGGATCGTAGGCCTTGACTTCCATCCCAAAGGCCTTCGCTCGAACCGCGACTTCCTTGCCGATTCGCCCGAAGCCGATGATGGAGAGTGTTTTTCCCATGATCTCGTTGCCCGTGAGGCGAGTCCATTCACCTTTACGGGTATGGTTGACTTCCTCACAGAGGTTGCGGCAGTGGGCGAGGAGAAGGGCGAAGGTGTGCTCGGCAACGGTTGTGTGGTTGACCCCGGGGCAGAATGTGACGGGGATCCCTTTGGCGGTGGCGAACTCGACGTCGACCTTATCCAGGCCGATCCCGTATTTCGAAATCAACTGCAGGCGGGGAAGGGACTTCTCGATCACCCGTGCGGTAATTGCGTCGTCCCCGCACAGAAAAGCGTCGAAGTCCCCTGCCAACTCGAGCATTCTTTCTTCGTCGAGAGGACCGCGCTCGCGCACGATCTCAAATCCTTGGGACTCGAGAAGATCATGGTGTTCTCCGGGGGTATCCTGGTATGAAGTGGTGGTAAGAAGTATTTTCTTCATCTCTAAAGAGAGGGGTAAAAGGGTGAATGGACGGAAAGCTCGAAGGCCAGCCGGAAACCTATTTTCTGTCCAGTTTCTGGAGCTTTAGGTCCAGGGCGTTAAGCTTGGTTTCAAGCTTGGCGTTCTTGCGGGCAAAATGCCCGATGATCAGCAGAATGCCGAATGCAATCAGGGCGATCCGGCCAAAGGGCACGTCTCCCCAGGTCTTGTTCCAGGCCACGTAAAACGCGGCTGAGCCCATGACGAGCAAGGCAACGACCAAGGCCAAGTTCCAAAGCCAGCGTAGGCCCCCGCTTGGTCTTGCCCGGCCAAGCACCCTTTTGTTGTTGATGAGCAAAAAGAAGCTCAGGTAGGCAACGGGAATCAAGGTGAAGCCGATGATGGAAGTCGGAACGGCCAACCAGAAGGCGGCATCCTTCCAGACGAATGGTCCGAGAACACCGATTCCCGCTATCAAGGCCCCCCCCAGAAACAAAGGACCCTTATGGGGACGTCCGAATACTTCGCAGAGGGCGTGTCCATTGATTGTCATAAGGATGATTATTGTGGACAGGGCCATGCCTAGAACTCCTATGCCGAAGACATAGTGTGAGAAGGCCTTGTTATCAAACAAGCTCTCAAGAGAGGCGGCAAGGTTGAAGGCGTCCCTTTTGACCAGCATGGCGGCCAACTGCCTGTCCGCTTGGGGCAATTCGTCGAGCAACTGGTCGTGAACGGCTTGGGCGACCAGACCTTCCTGATCGGCTTTTTCCATGAAGGGATAGGACTCGAGCCGGTTTTCCTTGCCGATTCTGGCCACGATCAGGCCAAGCCGGTCGTCAAGGTCCTGCGACTGGGCCATAAGAGCCTGATGGGTTGCCTCCGGGAGTCCGGAGGCGGGCGAGGTTTTGAGCTGTTCGTTGATCCTGGCGGAGGCCAAGTCTCCAAAACCCTTCTTAAGGTTATCATGAAGAACTTTCTTTTCGTAGTCCTCGTAAGCCGACTCTGGCTTTCCGTTGAATTGGGTTCCAGCGGCAATAACCACGCAGGAAGTGGCGACCACGTAGGGGATGAGCAGGGCGGTCCATAGGTCGAACTTTGCCAAACCGCGGTGTTCTCTGCCCCAGCGCCTGCGGAGAAGGACGAAGGGCATGAAGAAGGTCATGTTGATGCCTACCGCGGTGGCTGCGGCCGAGATCATAACGTCGGTCTGGGTTCCCACGATCTTGTTTTCCCAGAAGGAGCGGAATTGCCCCGTTTGCTCGAGGTAGGGATCGTAGACCTCGGCGGGTTGGGTGAGAAGAGAGAGATCGGGAATGAAGCCGCTTCCGATCTTTCCCCAGTCGAGTTTTCCGGAGGAACTCATGGTAACGACGACGCCGAAGAAGGAGATGACGATCAGTCCGACCATGATCTTGAGGACCCAGTCGAAAACCTTGACCCCCCTGCTTCCCCGTTCGTAATTCCAGATCACGAAAATTGCGAGGGCCAGCAGGACGGAACAGCAGATAACCTTGGCCGGGACGCTGTCCTTGAATTCAGGGAAAAGGTTTTGGGTGACGGCAGCCGTGCCGAGGCTAAACTGGGGAAGGCACCAGACGATGTTGGCCATGATAGTGGCAATTGCCCATCCCCATCCCAAGACGGGGTTGATTTCCGAGTTGATGGAAACGAAGGGGCTCTGCCCGGTCGAGAGGGTGACGTGACTGATGGCGCAAAGCATGATCACCCCGAGGATGATTGCCACCGGCTGTAGCCAGAGAAGCGAATACCCGGCGAGGACACCGAGAAAGAGGCTGGAGGCCAAGGAGCCTCCACCGAGGGTGATGGCGCTTTGGAGCCAGCCAGGGCCGGAAAGTTTTACGTAGGCGCCAAGCCTGGAAGGTATTCCCTTTGCTTCTGCGTTGGCGAGGAATTTCTTTTCTTCTTCAATGGAAGGCATGTAAGCTACTTCATCTTCATGAACGAAGATGTCAAGAAGGCAAAGTTACGGGAGAGGGAAGGGCGCCGGGGACTACTTGACCATCATGGTTCCACGCATGAGGGCAAAGTGACCTGGGAAGGTACAGACGTACTCGTAGGAACCGGCCTCCTTGGGGGCGGTGAACTCGATGGTCTCGGATTCCGCCGGGCCCAGTAGTTTGGTGGCCGCAATGACGTCTCCCATGAGGGATTCCGGAAGGGCATTGGTGGCGCTGGCTCCTGCCCCGAGGGCCTTCTGGCCGAAAGCGACTGCGGTGATTCCCTTTTTCAGGACGACGAGGTTGTGACCCATGGCGATCTTGGGAATCTTGCCGACGTTCTTGAGGGTGAGCTTGACTTTCGATCCGGCTTTTACCTCGAAGTTCTTTACGTCGAACTGCATGGTGTCGTTGCCGGAGATGACGACCTCTTGGGGCTTTTCCTTGCCAGAGGCGACGGAAAGAGCAAGCGCTATAAGTAAGGCGGGTAAAGTAGACAATTTCATGCAGAATAAGCTAACGCGAACTTGTCCGAATGCAAGCGCGATAGGTTGAAAGTGGCGAGTTTATACCTTGGAGGAAGGCATGTACCGGTAGTAGACCTCCAGCATAAGGATGGTCATGGTGGTACGGTAGATCGCAGTGTCCCCGTGGTAGTGAGCGCCATGGGGCCAATGCCCGTCCGAATCCTGGGCGCCGCAGACGATTTGCTGGAAGTCCTTGTTCCATTCCCTCCAGTACTTGCTGCCTCCCGATACGCCGGTGGCCTGGAAGCAGGCTTGAGCATGGTAATACCACTCGTAAACGTTCACGTCCTTCCATTCCTTGTCCAGGTTGCCCACGATCCAGTCGAGGCCCTTGGTGGCTTCCTGCGACTTGGCGTTCTTCCAGATCTGGAGGCAAAGGACGCCCGCCCCAGTCAGGCTGGGCTTGCCTCCGCTACCGATCTTGTAGGCGAACTTGCCGGTCTGGTCCTGAGTTTTCTTGACATACTCGATGGCTTTGTCCATGGACTCATCGAGGCCGTCGATGGAGATACCGGTAAGGGCCGCGGCCTTGAGGGCCTGAATGTTCCAGCCGGTTACCGAAAGATCGGTATGCGCGGCGACTCCCTTGCCGTACCCATAGGCCCATCCACCGTTCTCGTTTTGGCCCTTTATGACGTGAAGGGCGGCCCGCTTGGCGTACTCCTCAAGCTTTTTGATCTTGGTCATGGTATAGGCCTCGCAGATGGCGTAGGTCCGAATGGGGTGGGAATAGGAACCAGTGTTTCCATTACCGAGGGGAGTCTCGGGAGGGGTCGAGGTGATCGCGTCGATGGCTTTCTGGACCGTTTTGCCGAACTTTGGGGAATCCTGAAGCTCGCAATGCCCGAGGTAGCAGAGCAGGGCCATCCCGGTCATGGCGTCCTTGTTGGTTTTTTTGGGGTTGCCTTGATCGTCCTTGTCCTTGCCGCCCCAGGAACCATCGGCGTCCTGGACGGACTGCAACCACTCGAGCCCACGGACAATGGCTGCCTCGGTCATTTCCTTGCCCCCGCCCGACTTGAGACGAGCGATCCGTTTCTTGGGGTCGCAGCGCTGTTGCATGGTTTTGGGCAGAGCCAGTCCAATCCCCTTTAAGGCATTCTTCATGGCGTCGTTGTTCATGCCCACGTTACCCGTGGAGGGGGCGGCGGCATTTACCACGGGAGCCAAGTCCTTCACGTCGAGTTCGTTGAAGTCGGGAAGAGTGATGTCGGATATGGCGGTGGTCCGGAAGGTCTGTTGGGCGGTCGGTTGCGTCTTCTGCTGGCGCTGCATCAGTTTGACGACTTTTTGCTTTTCCTGCTTCTGCTGGGCGGGAGCGGTCCCGCCATCGGAAAAGTCGGAATCCCCTTCACCGCCGATGGCTACGTAGATGACGATGCTCCACAACATGGCGAAGACGATGATCATCACGAAAAGGGAAATGAGCAGGCTGTTGAGCAGTCGGTATTCCCGCAGGTACCTTGCGAAAGGCCCCTCTAGGGGTGGGGTGACAGTGGTGTTTTCGTATTCCAACTCTTCCTCGTAGAGTTCTTCGGGATATTCGGCTTGCTGGTCCATAAGTACGAGCAAGGTAAGGCGAGAATGGGGGTAGGTCAAGAAATCATCAGACCCTCGTTCCATGCACGGTTCTCTAACTCACCCGCACGGAGGGGTCGGCAACCCAAACTCCCGCTCCCTGCTCCTAATGAATTGCCATGGCCGAGTTTTGAAGTCAGTATAACCCTGATGAGTCAGGAAACCCTACGCTTATTTTCACAAGTTCTTTGGGCTTTGTTGCTCTTTTGCTCCACCGGCTTGGTCTCCGGCGAGGACAATGCTTCCGCGCTACCCAAGATCGAGAGGGCGGGCGATGGCCTCTATCGCTTCGGGGATATCATCATAAACAAACCGGCCGGGGAGATTTCCTTCCCTGGAGTGACCAACCAGGTTAACGGCCTGATCGAGTATGGAATAGTTCATGATTCCGGGAAAATCCACGAATCCCTTTTTCGGACTGCGGTTCGTCCTCAACTGATTCATACGTCCCTGCTTTTGCTCAAGCACAAACCTGTCAAGGACTTCTTCGAGAATCTGTGGGCCGAGGAACCCAAGGAAATCGATTATTCCGCCCATAGTTTGAAGATTACGGTCAGTTGGGAGCTTAATGCGACCAAACACAGGCTCGAGCTCGCGAGCATGGCCCTGAATGAAAAGAATAAGAAGGCCATCCCTCTCCAATCCTTCGTCTTCACCGGTTCCAGGATCGTGGAGGGAACCTTCATGGCCGAGTCCGCCGGCTCGATCCTAGCCGTATACGCGGACGACGTCGCCATCATCAACAGCTCCGCACACGATAGCGACAATGACGACGTGTGGTATGCGAACAAGGAAAAGATGCCGCCCTTGGAATGTCCCGTAACCCTCCGCTTCCACTTGCCACGAGGCGAGGGATCGGCTAAATTGCCTGAATGAAATACTCCGACCTCGGCTTTTGTAAGTTCCTTTCCTTTCCTCTTTGCCTTCTCTCGTCGTTATTCCTAGGGGTATCTCTCCATGCGGCCGACCCCGTTTCCCTCAAGTTGGAGATCGGACGGGCCCTCGATAAGGGGGTCGCTTGGCTCAATGGAGAACAAAACGCGACCAGCGGAAACTGGGGGGTTGCTGAATATCCCGCGCTGACCGGTTTGGCCCTCAGGGCCATGCTTGGCCATCCGGATCCGTCCGTGGTCGGAAAATTCTCCAAGAATCAAAAGGCGGGCTTTGACTTTATCCTTTCCAAAGTTCAGTCCGACGGCGGGATTTACGGCAAGGGTTTGGCTTCCTACAACACTTCCATTTGTATGTTGGCCCTCCTTCAGTCCAAAGATCCGAGTTACGAACAGGTCGTCAGGAACGCCCGCAAATTCCTCATCAACCAGCAGTCGGACTTCGACAAGAAAGGGGTGGCGGACAACGTCTTCGACGGTGGAGTCGGCTATGGTTCCCGATGGGCCCACTCCGATCTCTCCAACACTCACCTTGCCATGGAGGCCCTCTTTTACGCCAACAAATCCCTCAAATCCAAGGAGGGGGATGAACTGGACCTCGATTGGGATGCGGCCATCGCCTTTGTGCAGAAGTGCCAGAATCTGCCGGGATCCAACAACGAGAAGTGGGTCAGCGGGCATAAGGACGACCGTGGAGGCTTCGTTTATTTCCCCGGGAGCAGCATGGCGGGGGAGCGTAAGGGCAAGGACGGCTCCATTGCCCTCCGTTCCTACGGCAGTATGAGTTATGCAGGGCTGCTCAGTTTCATCTATGCCGAGATGAAGGAGAACGATCCTCGTCTGGTTGCAGTCCGAGACTGGCTGCGCGCCCACTACACGATTAAGGAGAACCCGGGAATGGGGGAGCAGGGACTCTATTATTACTACCATACCATGGCCAAGGCCCTCTCCCTTTCGGGCATGAAGGAAATCAAGGACGGCGAAGGCAAGATGCGCGACTGGCGCAAGGAACTGGCCTTTGAGTTGCTCAATCAGCAGGATCCGAAGGGATTCTGGATGAATGAGAACGGCAGGTGGTGGGAGCGGGATCCCATTCTGGTTACCGCCTACGCTCTACTCTCGTTGGAACGGGTCTACTATTCCCTCTAGGTGTTGAACGCCTGTTTGCCCCGCTACCAGGAAATGAAGCTCACGATCCACTCGGCTTGCCTGCTGATTCTCCTTCTTGGCTGGGCCTCACTCCTCAACGCCGAGTCGCCGGGAATGGCCGACTTGGGTTCGGGTTTCATACATGCGAACTTGAAGAAGGGAGATTCAAGAGAGATCGTCCTAGACAAGCTGCGCAAGGCGAGCTTCATCCAGATCTACGAGGAGAGGGACCGAGAGTTGGTCAAGTGCGCGGTGAGATGGAACGGGTTCCGCTATGAATTGACCTGCAAACTGGAAAAGGGCAAGCTCGCCCTATGCTTGATTGAGGGTGCCAAGGGCTGGCAGTTCTCCTTCTATGACGAGGTGCTCAATCCCCAATGGAAAAACTTGCGTGAGCGCTTGGTCGCCAAGTATGGCGATAAAAGGGAGTCGAGGGCATTTCCCAAGCTCAAGCAGGTCCCGATGGGTGATCCCGGAGGCTACGTCACGGACACCTGGGACTTGAAGGACCGCATCATAATGCTTACCGTGCAATCCTTCAAGATCAAGGACTGCTGCACTAACAACATGGTGGAGTATTCATCCTGCACCTTGTTGATCCAGCCCAAATAGAAGCAGGGCTTTGCCGAGAGAGAATATGCAGGAAACTTTTCCTTTCCTTTGACCATGGGTATTTTTTCCAGATTCAAAAAGGGCTTGCAGAAAGGGGCTCAGGCAGTGCAGGGAGCGCTTTCCGCGGTCACTGGGAGGGGGAGCTTGGACGAGGAAGGGTTGCTGCGGATCGAAGAGGCCTTCTACGAGAGTGATTTCGGGGTCGAGGCGACCGAGGAGATCATGGATTCCATACGCGAGGCTCACCGTTCGGAAAAAGAGCTGCGGGGTGAGGATGCAGGCAAGATAGCCCGCACCGTCGTGGAGAGATTTCTTAAAGGTTCCGAAGCCCTTTTTAACTTGGAACCGGCCAAGGCTCCCGAGGTCCTTTGCATGATCGGGGTGAACGGCTCGGGCAAGACGACGACCTGCGCCAAGCTTGCCCATAGGCTTAAAAAGCAGGGAAGCAAGGTTGTCCTCGGCGCCTGCGACACCTTTCGCGCGGCGGCCACGGAGCAACTCAAGTCCTGGTCCGACAGGCTGGACTTGGAAATCGTAGCGGGTCATCATGGGGCCGATTCGGCCGCCGTCGCCTTCGATGCCTATTCCGCCGGGGAGTCTAGAGGTCATGACCTGGTGATCATCGATACGGCGGGTCGGTTGCACGTGAAGGAGAACCTGATGGACGAATTGGCTAAAATGAAAAGGGTCCTCCAGAAAAGGAGCGAGGAAGCTCCGCACCATTCCTGGTTGGTCATCGACGGCTCGACGGGAACGAACGTCCTGGAGCAGGCCAAGGCCTTTCACGAAAAATTCGGCCTTACCGGAGTGGTTGTTACGAAACTGGACGGAACGGGGAAGGGGGGAGCCGTGGTTTCCATCTACCGGCAACTGAAATTACCGATCTATTTCATCGGCCTGGGTGAGTCCCCGGAAGACTTGCAGCCCTTTTCCATCGGGCACTACCTCGATTCCATTTTTCCACCCGTCCCCATCGAGGAAACCGTATGAGGGCAGGGAGAGCAAACCACCTAAGATGAATTCAGCGGGAAAGGAAATTATTCAGGTAGATCTGGGGGCGAGAAGCTATCCGATTCACATAGGCCGTGACTTGGAGTCGGAGTTGCTTGAGATGAAGGAGGTTCTGCTTGACCGGGGCCGTAAGGTGGTGGCCGTATTCGACCAAGGGCTTATGGATGCCAACCCTCGTTTCTGCGAAAAGTTCAGGGCGGACGTACCGGTTTTCAGGGCACCCTCCGGGGAGGAAACGAAATCCGTCCAGCGCCTGGCCGAACTGTGGGACTTCCTGTCCGCAGGCAAGATCGACCGATCCAGTTCCCTTTTTGCCTTTGGCGGAGGCGTAACGGGTGACTTGGCTGGTTTCGCCGCCGCTTCCTATCTGCGCGGAGTTTCCTTTTACCAAGTGCCCACGACTCTTCTCGCCATGGTCGACAGTTCGGTGGGCGGAAAGACCGGAATCAACCTTTCCTCAGGCAAAAACCTAGTCGGCGCCTTTCACCAACCCAGTGCCGTCTACGTCGACCTCGGTTGCCTGGATTCGTTACCGGTTCGCGAATTTTCCGCCGGGATCGCCGAGATCATCAAATATGGCCTGCTTGGTAACGCGCAGCTCTACCGGAGGCTTCTGGACTTTTCCTCCCCGCTACGCTCATCAAGTCCCGAACTCAACGAGATCGTTCGAGACTGTTGTTCGGACAAGGCCCGCATCGTGGAAAACGACGAGCGGGAGACGGCGGAAGGAACCGGTGGAAGGGCGCTCCTCAACCTCGGTCATACCTTTGCCCATTCCATTGAGGCCGTTTCGGGGTACGGTTCCTACCTGCATGGCGAGGCGGTCGCGGTGGGCTTGGTTTGCGCCCTTAGGTTATCCCGCCTCATGGGGCATTGCGGGGAGGGCGACGAAGCAGGCCTCGTCAATCTACTCAAGGCCTACGAGTTGCCCGATCGTCTTGGCGATCCTCTTCGCGTTGATGACTTGCTCGGAGTGATGCGCTCGGACAAGAAGGTGCTGGCCGGAAACCTGCGTTTCGTGCTCATGGAAAATATCGGGAAGTCCTTCGTCTCAAGCGAAGTTGAGATCTCGGCAGTCGAGGAGGTCTGGAAGTCGGTTGGCGCGGAATAAGGATTCAAAACCCCAAATGGAGATCGAGCGAGAAGTTGTGGAGGCCTATTTCGAAAGCAATGGCTTTCTGGTTAGAAAAAATCTCCAGCTGGAAGAAACGGAGCCCCGAAACAAAGTCTCCCTCTTTCCTACCTTGGCAGTATTCAACCCCTCCGCTGACATCAATGCCGAAGGCTTGGATTTTCGCCTCTTTACGGGAGACTTGTCCCAAATTCGTTCCGGATTGGTCGCTCTTCTGGGTTGGGGGAATACGTCCTTTGCCAATTCGCTGATGACCAGCGATGCCCGTCTCCTCAAATATTTCAAGCAGGAAGCCGGTGACGCCCGGCTCGAGGAGTCCTTTGCGGCCGGACCCGAATTGAAGGGAAGCGGTTTCGACGAGTTCCTTCGTCTGCTGGTGGTTCCCGCACTGCCGAAATCTGAGGGCAAACTGAGGGAGACGATTAGTTTTCTGGCTGGTCTCGGCATCGATGGCGTGTTCACTTTGCGCTCTCTTCTGGACAACCTGCTGCGCCAATCGGTTCCCACGGGGTCCTTCCAGGGGAAGTCCATCTTTCAGGTCCTTCAGTTAATGAAGGCCTATGACTTGGTACGCGAACCTCAGCTTGAGATGTTCTCGGAGTAAAGGAATGGGAAGCCAAATACACTCGACTGCCATCGTTGACCCGGGCGCCCGGCTCGGAGAAGGGGTCTCGGTAGGTCCCTATGCGGTGATCGAGTCGGGGACGGAAATCGGCGAGGGTTGTCTCGTCGAGTCACATGCAGTGATCAAGCAGTACGCCATTCTGGAAAAGAACGTAAGGGTGGGACACTTCTCGGTGGTGGGTGGGGATCCCCAACACCTGTCCTTCGATCGGACCCTGGCTTCATCGGTCGCGATCGGGGAGGGTACTCGGTTGGGCGAAGGCGTTACCGTCCATCGTTCGATGTACGAGGACGGTGTGACGATGGTGGGCAGAAATTGTTTTCTCATGGGGTATTCCCACGTAGCCCACGACTGTAGCCTTGGAGACGACGTCATCCTGGCCAACGGGGCCCTTCTGGGAGGACACGTTTCCCTGGGAGGACACGTGTTCGTGGGTGGAGGAGCGGGCCTGCACCAGTTCTCGAGGGTGGGGGAGGGTTCCATGATCGGCGGATTGGCCGAAGTTTCCGCTGACGTTCCTCCCCAAGTAACGGTGTCGGGAAGGAATAGGGCCTGCGGCTTGAATCTCATTGGTCTGAAGAGAAGGAAAGTCGCCCGGGAGACGATGAAGGAACTTAAGGACCTGTACCGGAGTATCCTCATGCAGGGCGGGAACCCGTCCCATCATGCTAAAAAAATCATCGAGGGTTCATCCCCCCCCGAGAGTTCGCTTGGCCTTTCTTTTGCGGAATTTTTCCTGCATGGAGAACGGGGTTTCGTCAGAAGTCGCTCTTCGGAAGACGATTGAACGCGAGGTTGCCTTGTCGAGGAGAGCTTCATAACCTTAGTGGCGTGAGCAAGTTGGTCGAGATACCCGCAGAAGCGCGGGAGGGCAATGAGAAGCTGGTCAAGGTAACCCAGGACGCCTCACTTAAGGTTATCCAATTAATGGAAAGGGAGGAAAAGGGGAACTTTCTTCGTATAAGGATTACCGGTGGAGGGTGCAACGGCCTTTCCTATAAGATGAAGTTCGTCGAGGATGCCAAAGAGGGGGATATCGCGGTTGCAAGCAATGGGATCTGTCTGTTGGTCGACTCCAAGACGGCCCTTTACCTAAGGGGAACGACCTTGGAATATTCAGACAAACTGGTGGCTGGAGGGTTTAAGTTTTCCAACCCGAATGCCAAGGCAAGTTGCAGTTGCGGAGAAAGCTTCAACCTCTGACGCAAGGGCTGAAATTAAGGCTTGCCTCAGCGCTTTAAAATTAAGATTCTCGCTCCTTTGAATACCCCCCTTCCGAAAATATCATTTTGATCATAACTACCTTCAGATAACCACATGGTAAGGAAACCAGGTGGAAAGAACAGAAGACGGTTTCATAACCGCGACTACATAAGGAAGAACGATAAGATTCGGGCTCGGGAAGTGCGTGTGATCGGTCCGGACGGTGGAATGCTTGGCGTCATGCCACCGGATGAAGCCCTTAAGATCGCCAAGTCCCATCACTTGGATCTCGTGGAGGTCGCATCCTCGGCCAGGCCCCCGGTGTGCAGGATTCTCGAGTTCGGAAAGTACAAATACGAACTGAGCAAGAACAAGAGGAACAAGGAAAAATCAGCCAAAAGAATCAAGGAGGCCAAGTTCCGTCCTCGAATCGAGGAGCACGACTACATGACCAAGGTCCGGCGTTCCGAAAAATTTCTTCACCAAGGTAATAAGCTCAAGATAACCCTCATGTTCAGAGGCAGGGAGATGGAGCACATCGACTTGGGCATGAACTTGGTCCGACGCGCCATCAAGGACTTGGAGGGGGTTGGGAAACCCGACGACGAGCCCAAATTGAGCGGGCGGTTCATCATGGTGAACCTGTCGCCCCTTCCTGAAAACCAGAGGGTTTTACGCTTCAACTCCCTTGAGGAGGTCGAGGTTGAGGAACCCGACGACGAGCAGGAGGAGGATTTTCAGGAAGAAGCCGAGGACGAAAAGGTCGAGGAGTGATCGTCCCGATCGGTTAGGCTGGTTTGCGCCGCGCGAAAATGGGCCTTAATTTTTTTCTTTTGGTAGCCTCGGGAGGGGCGTGCGGTTCCGTCCTGCGGGCGGCGGTCGGCTTGATGATGAAATCCTTTCTTCCATGGCCTACTTTGATGGTAAACGTGCTGGGGGCTTTCCTGATTGGTTTTCTGGTTAAGTTTGCAGAGAATTCCACGACCCCGGATTCCTTCAAGGCATTCTGGGTCGTAGGCCTGTGTGGAGGTTTCACGACCTTTTCCGCCTTTGGGATGGATTTGATCAGGTTGATCGAGGAGGGCCAATGGACCACCGGTTTTCTCTATCTTGGTCTGAACCTCTTCGGAACCGTGTTTGCGATCTTTTTGGGGTTCCGTGTTTTTTCCCTCGTGGTTCAATAGTCGCTTGTCACTTGCTACCTCAGGATCTTTTTGGCAAGTTGTTGTCATGCGCACTCGGTTTATCGGCTCGTTTTTCGCTTTGTTGATATGGCAAAGCGGGGTTGAGGCCCAGCGTTCCCCGTTTTCCTCCGGAGGAAGTCGGCAAAGGAGCAACTTTACCCCGAAAAAGAATTTTCGGCCCAGCGGACTGCCCCAGAAGCAAGAGGATCATTCTCAGGACGTCGAGTTTCGAGGCTATTTCTATTTGGACGGGGTTCCCCGCTTTTGTCTCTACAACGTGCAGGCTCAGTTCAGTGAATGGGTTTCGCTGGGGGAATCGACCTACGAGGAATACAGCGCCACTGATTTTGAGGCCGATTCGGAAACCCTCACCGTTACCTACGGAAGCCAGTCCTTCAACCTCAACCTATACGGTCCCAGTACCACCATACCGGGCGCCCGTCCCTCCGTGTCGACGCGTTCAGCCCCTCCCCCCAGTTCCCCTAAACCCGCTACTCCGCAAGCCTCTAGCCCCAAGGTCATGCCGCCCGTTCCCAAGTTTACTCCCCAACCGCCCGCGGCTCTGGTTAAGTCAAACCCCTCCTCCTTTGCTCCTCGTTCCGCGGGCCCCGCCGCCACATCCAGGAGAGTTCCTCCTCCCTCATCTCCCTTGCTTCCCCTTTTGCCAGGTGGGGGCTCCCCCGCTCCC
>DLRY01000020.1:1601-31603 GCA_002500665.1 Opitutia bacterium UBA7876 | reverse complement strand
CCCGCTCCCCAACCCTCACCCGCTGCTTCCCCCGGCGTGAGGTCTCCCGCCGGTCCCACTTCCGTTTCCCGTGTTCCCTCGACCTCTCCCGCGGTATCCTCTTCACCGCAAACGCAGGATCCTGCGCCATCCGCACAGTCGGAGAGCGAGATAGACCTAAGTTCCCTTCCACCGCCGCCGCCCCCCCCCAATATTTTGCCCCCCAGTGCGCCTCCTGACATTCAACCTTCACGCGAAGAGTAAATTCGGTTTTAGCCTGCTCCTTCCATTGCTGGGGTTGGTCACGGTTCTCCTGGAGGCTCGGGAAAGGAGGATCGGCAAACTCGACAGCCTGTCCTGGTCTTCCTATTATGATCTTGGGAGCAATGCATCTCCCTATGAGGCGTCCATCGAGTATCCTGATTTTTCACCAGTCGGCGCGCTGGTTGATAAATCCGGAACCCTCGGGACGGGAACTCTGGTGTCTCCATCCGTGGTCGTGACGGCCGCTCACCTTTTCAGGAATCAGAACTCAAGTCCCGCTCCCTCCCCATCAAATTGGGAATTCGTCCTGCACACTCCGTTCAACGAAGCCGGAACGGGACGGACTTTCGAGGTTTCGCAAATCATCCTGCATGCCGGTTGGGAGGCTCGATTGCCGCAACTCGGCGGAACGGGTGACGGCGACGTCCTGGGGGTCGATTTGGCCGTGGTGCTCCTCAAGACCGAAGTTATAGGGGTTTACCCCGCAAAACTTCCTTCGGGTAACGCCGAAACCTTGGGGGGGCGCGTGGTATTGGGTGGATTCGGGAACTTGGTCGACGGCGCAACCGGAGCCGAGAACGTCCTCAACCACAGAAGAGTTGGCGGGGTCAACTCGTTGGATCGGATCGTTGAGAAGGTGGAGAAGCCCAATGTCCCTGCGGAATATTCAGGGGGGCTTCTGGCCATTGACTTCGATTCCCCGCAGCTCGACTCAAATACCTTGGGAAAGGGACAACCGGAAATCGATAATCTTTCCACGGGTGACAGCAACTCCTCTCCCCTTGACCTGGAAGCCAGTACCGTAGTCGGAGACAGTGGCGGACCCGCCTTCATGAGAATCGGAGATGCATGGAGGATCATCGGGGCCGTTTCCTATGGGTCATCCGATTCCACTTACGGTGACGTGACGGTCTATACCCGCCTTGCCAACCACGAAGCTTGGATCGGAGCTTATTTGCCTTCGTGGAGTCAGGCCCGCAAGACCGTTCAGGCGGGTTGGTTGCAGTCGGATTGGTTCGGCTATTTTTCTCCCTTGGCTTCTTCCTGGATCTTCCATCCCTCACACGGCTGGATCTATGCCTCGGTTGAAAGCGGGGAAACCCTTTGGGCTTGGCAGGAAGGCATTGGTTGGTGGTGGTCGGGTTCATCGGTCTATCCTTTCCTTTACTCGAGCACGCGATCGGGTTGGCTGTATCTCGACACGGCCCGCTCCAGTCACTCGGGCGCAGTGTATTACGACTATAGCCAAGGAGTTTGGGCTCAGTCTCCCTAGGTTGTCTTATTCCACTCGCTCTACGAGCCATGTTTTGATAGCGTCCCAGTCTTAGATGCAACTGATCTCAAGCCTACTCAAACGACGGGAATTGTTGTGGCAATTTCTCCTTAGGGACATCAAGTCCAGGCATAGGGGTAGCATCCTCGGTTCCTTTTGGCTGATCGCAAACCCCCTTCTTATGCTTGCCCTATACGTATTTGCCTTCGGGGTCGTCTTTGGGGGCCGTTTTACTACAGATTCGGACGAATCGACCTTGGATTTTGCACTTGGAGTTTTTCTGGGATTGAGCGTGCTGGGATTGATTTCAGGGGTCATCGGTGCGTCGCCGGGAGTCATAGTCAGTCAGCCGAATTTCGTTAAAAAGGTCGTTTTCCCCCTTGAGATTCTACCCGCCGCCATGTGCGGCGCCCTTGCTTCCGACTTGCTGATCGGGCTAACCTTATGCCTGCTGGGGGTTCAGTTTCTGGGACCTGGCCTGACTGTTTCCGTACTCTACCTTCCCGTCATCATCGGCCCAGTATTCCTTATGGCCCTAGGGTTGGCGTGGTTCTTCTCTGCCTTGGGAGTATTCATAAGGGACCTCAGCCAAATGGGTTCGTTTCTGGGACTGGCTCTTCTGTATGGAAGTGGGGTGTTCTATTCCGCTGAGAAGGCAAGAGCGGCGGCTCCGGGAATTTGGGCATTCCTTGAGTGGAACCCACTCCTTCAGGTCATCGACGCGATGCGTCAAGTTACCTTGTGGGGAGGGGAGGTTGATTGGATGAAGATCGGATACGCCTGGGTCTTCGGAATCATCGTCTTCCTAGCCGGAGCCTGGTTCTTTCAAAGACTCCGCTCGGCATTTGCCGACGCCGTCTAAGCGTTCGAGTAGAGCTGGCGGGCAACT
Source organism: Opitutia bacterium UBA7876 (assembly GCA_002500665.1). GTDB lineage: Bacteria > Verrucomicrobiota > Verrucomicrobiia > Opitutales > Seribacteraceae > Seribacter. Next base: position 29,198 of record DLRY01000020.1, on the reverse strand, counting down.
TTTTCCCAGGAATGCTTTTGGGCCCATCTGGCCCCAGCTTCTCCTAGTTTTTCCCTTAGGTCTTCGTTCTCGATCAATGCAAGCAGGTGTTTGCTCAGGTCCCTCCAATCCTCGGGGTCGGCAAGCAGCCCGGTTTTGCCATCGAGAACCGCATCCTCGACCCCTCCCGTCCTGTTCGCAAGGACGGGCAGACCGTGGGAACCAGCCTCCAGGTAAACGAAACCGAAACCTTCCACGCTTTTGGCTCGAGGCATGGAAGGGAGGACAAAAAGATCCGCTCCTTCGTATACGGCTCTAAGGTCGGCATCCTTGAGGTCGCCCAGAAAGGAGACGGGGCAAGGAACCTGGTCGGCCTTTCTCCTGACTTCTTCCATAAACTTCCGATCGACGACTGGTCCCACGAAAAGGCACTCGATTCGTTGCAAGGCGCTCGAAGGGAGGGAACCCAGGGCAAGAAGAAGCCTGTCCTGCCCTTTGCGAGGGTGAAGGCGCCCCACGCACAGGATGCTGAGCCTTTTCTTCCCGTGATTTTCCGGTCTTTTTGCTCGTCCCGCCAACTCGCGGGCCGGGGCGCCTGGAAGTAGAAGAATCTTTTCCTCCAGCTCGGGGAATATTTCGAGGAGGGCCCTGCGATTGAAATCGGAAAGAACGTGGATTCTCCCGATTTTCCTCAATTGCCTGCGAAAGAGAAATTTTTCCAAGGGGTTCGAGCAGAACCTAAGCAGCTCGGTCCCATGAATCGTTGCCGTCAATGCAGGGAGTTCTCCGAGCAATCGCCCGAACCGCAGGAATGCCCGCAACGCTCCGGGTTCCGCAAGGTGGAGAAGTACTTTATCCTTCCTCCCTGTGAGCCGTTTGCCCGTCTCCAGCATCGACTTAATGGAGCAGGTCAAGCCTTGCGTGCCCTTGATCGCGAGCGAGATGACCCGTCCGTTTTCTTCCTCTCGTCCATACTCGGGTACCCATGCCTCGATTCGGAAACCCAGGCTTGCGCATGCATGGACCAGTTCTTCGCAATAGGTGCCCGCTCCCCCGCGCTTGGGCGGGTACTCGTGCGTGAGCAAGATGATGGTCCTATCCTTCATTCCGGGTTGAGTCCAATCATTGAAATCTTCCGCTTGGCTGCAAAGCCCAAATTTTGTTAGGGTCACAGGGAGTGAGACCAAATACTGCGATTGTGACCGGGGGATCCTCCGGAATCGGCCTGGCTGCCTGCGAACGGTTGGCAGAGCGTGGCGTGGAGGTTTTTTCGGTTTCCCGCAGACCCAGTCCGATCCGGGGATCCGGGCTTGTTCACGACATCCAACTGGATCTTGCCGACCTAAAGGCGGCGGAAGGTTTCGCGAAGTCTTTTTCAGATGAACACGGGGTTCCGGACCTTTTGATCAACAATGCAGGATACGGGGCCTTTTTCGAGTGGAAGGCGTTTCCCAGGGAAGAGATAACAAGGCAATGCTCGGTACTTTTTAGCGCCCCTGTCCTTTTTTGCAGGCAATTCGCTCCTCAAATGGCCGATGAAGGGAAGGGCGTCATCGTTAACGTCACCTCCCTCGCAACCCTCTATCCCTTGCCCTATATGCCGCTCTACAATGCGTGCAAGAGCGCCCTGTCCAGCCTAACCCGGACTCTCATGCTGGAATTTCCGAGTAACCCACAGTTCGTCGACTTTAGGCTCGGTGACGTAAGCACATCCTTCAATCAATCGGCACCCAAGCAGAGTGATTCGGGACAGACCACTTCCATGAAGCGGGCTTGGCAAAAAATCGAAGACCAGCTCAATCACTCTCCACCTCCCGAGGAAGCCTCCCTAAGATTGTTGCAAGTTATTGACAAAGAGAGACATGGTGTTTTTTATGGGGGAGGATTCTTTCAGGCCAGAGTGGCTCCTTTTCTGCATCGGATGATACCCGATGCCCTTTTGAGAAAAATCCTCAGGGCGAGGTATGGCATGCAATGAAATTGGGCTTGTCTCGACGATGAACCTTTATGTAGATTGAGGTTGCCTTAGTCTTCATCCCAAGAGTATATTCCGATCTATGTCTATGCCCTATAAAATCCTTTCCATGCTACTGGGTTTGTTCGTGAGTGCCTCATTATACGGGCAATCACCCATCGAAGACTACAATTCCAGCAAGACCTATGCAACCGGATCTCTGGTCTTGGTCGGTCAGAGTTCCTACATTTCCATACAAAGCGTTCCTGCAGGAAACACACCGCCCAACGCGACCTATTGGACCGATCTTTCCATCGCCGCAGCCAACCTGAGCGTTCCGGTAGAAACGGTTCCTTCCCTCGATACTTCAACTATTCTTGCCTCCCTCCCTGGTTCTGCTCCCGACACCAATTCCTCTTCTTCCTCGACTTTTTTCGGGCTTGCCCTGCGGGGTTATGCAGGCACCTACCCAGTGGCCGGAGGCATGACTATAACCGGTTCCACCAGCAAAAAGGTGATGATCCGGGTGAAAGGTTCATCCATGAACTTTACAGGAGCCAAGCTCAACGACCCGAAGATCACCATTACCAAATACAACGCCAGTACAAACCAGTTCGAGGCCTTTCTAACCGTGGACAACTGGGGCGACCACGCGAGCACGGCAACCAACTATGCAGATCGGGCTACCAGTGACAGCAAGGAACCGGTTGCGGTGGTTGATATGGATCCAGGGACTTATGGCGTCCGAGTAGAGGATGCCGCATCAGGCGCAACCGGTAATGCAAACGTTGAATTCTACGGACTTACGGACGATACGGGCACCGGCAGGTTTTATGGCCTTGCGCTCCGTGCCGAGGTAGGAGAGAACCCCGTTGCTGGTGGCATAACCATTAGCGGGACGGGAAGCAAGAAGGTGATGATTCGGGTGAAGGGATCGACCATGAGCTTTGGGGGTCCCAAGCTTAATGATCCGAAAATTACCATTACCAAATACAACGCCAGCACAAGCCAATTCGAGTCCTTTCTAACCGTCGACAACTGGGGCGATCATGCAAGCACCGCGACCAATTATGCCTCCAGAGCCACGAGCGACACTAAGGAACCGGTCGCAGTTGTAGACATGGACCCTGGTACCTACGGCGTGCGCGTCGAGGACGCCGCCGGCGGAACCGGAAGCGCAAACGTCGAGTTTTACGAAGTCGAATAGTTCTAGGTCGGGTCGTCTTCCTCTTCCCTGACAGCAAGTGGTGGACATTTCCATTTGCATACCCACCTATAATGGCCTTCCTTACCTAAAGGATGCCTTGGGTTCCGTCCTCGAACAGACCTACAGGGAATTCGAGGTCTTGATTTCCGACGACGGGTCAACTGATGGATCCTTGTCTTTGGTAGAGGATTTCGAGAAAAGCTCTCCTTTTCCTGCAAGGGTTTTTCGAAACAGGGGACTGGGTATTTCCGGAAACTGCAATTTTTTGGCCAATGAAGCCGATGGCAAATTCTTGAAATTTCTTTTTCAAGACGATTTGCTGGATCCTTCCTGTATCGAGGTATTCCTCAAGGAAACCAAAGAGCATGATTCCTTTTCCCTCGCATTCTCGGATCGAAGAATTCTTTTCGATTCTCCCGATTCCCCGGAGTGCCAGGACATTTTCATCGGTTGTCAGGATTTGCCCAGGCATTGGAGCAGGCTGGAAAGGATTCAGGAAGGGAAGCTGCTCCTTGAGGATCCGAAGCTTCTTGACTCGCCCGCTAATAAAATCGGAGAACCCTCCAATACCTTCATCTCGAAATCAGCCTTCATGGAAGTCGGGGGATTCGATTCGAAAATGTCCCAGTTGCTGGACGTAGATCTTTGGTTGCGATTGATGTGCGTAGGGAAAGTCCAGTATCTGGATCAGACGCTGTCTTCCTTTAGGGTACATGATCTTCAGCAATCGGTTTCCAATATGGAAAAAGGCACTTTGAGCAATGATTTCGAACGGTTGTACGAGAAGTTGCTATATTCGCCTCACTTTGCCGGCTTAAGCAGTAAATTCAAGGCAAGCACCCTTGAGAAGCTTATGGCATCCAAGGAATTAAGCATGCTCCCCGGGCGGGAAAAAATAGACCTGCTTGAAAAAATAGACGGCCTTTCCAAAAGGATCAAATTCATGGAAGGAACCTATGCATGGAAGGTAAGAAAGTTTTTCATGAAGTGCTACTATGGCTTCTTCCCGGGGCAAAGAAAAACCAAGTCGCGCCTCAAACCCACTTTTTACGAGTCTCTGGAGTTCTCTACTTTTGAAAAGATTTGTTTCCCTTCCCACGACAAGCCTCTTTGCTCAATAATTATACCCTTTTATGAGCAGACTCGCTTGACTTGGCTTTGCTTGAAAGCCTTGGAATTGAACTTGGAAAAAAATCTTCCGGTAGAAATCGTACTGGTTGACGACAATTCCAGGGATTCCACCGAATTAACCAGCTCCCTTGAGGGTGTCAGGTTGGTGAGCAATCGGGAAAATATCGGCTTCCTGAAGTCATGCAACAAGGCATCGGAAACTTGCAGAGGGGAATACCTGATTTTCCTTAACAATGATACTCAAGTTCAACCGTACTGGCTAAGCTCTCTGGTTGAAACCTTATCCAACGAAAGCAAGGTTGGGGCGGTTGGTTCCAAGCTTTTATATCCTGACAACACCTTGCAGGAAGCGGGCGGAATTATTTGGCAGGATGCGACGGGATGCAATTATGGTAAAGGCAAGGACCATACTGAACCGCACTTCAATTTCCTTCGAGAGGTAGATTATTGCTCGGGCGCTTCCTTGGCTACTTCAAGAAGTTTATTCAAGGAGGCGGGCGGGTTCGCCGAGTGTTATGCCCCCGCATACTATGAAGACACCCACTTCTGCTTCAGTCTTCGTAAAATGGGCTATCGCGTAATGTATCAGCCCAAATCCGTGGTTATTCATTGCGAGGGCGCGTCATGCGGTACTTCCGAGGAGTCGGGAGTCAAGTCCTACCAGCGAACGAACAGGCATCGCTTCAAGTCGGAGTGGTCTGGCGAGTTGACCGCGCATTCCGCGCCCGTTGGGAAGTTCTCGCAGCAGTATGCAGCCGCAAACAGGTTGAATGGAGGTAAGAACATATTGGTCATCGATACCTACTTGCCAGTTTACGACAGGGAGTCCGGTGGACATCGTCTTTACCAAATCCTTATTATTCTCAGGAACCTTGGCTATCAGGTGAGTTTTCTTCCCCATAATCAAAAAGCGGAGGAACCTTACGTTTCGGAACTTCAGCAAAAAGGCATAGAAGTACTGATTTTTAACAAGCCTGGAATTAGGAAACAATTGCGAACGCGTCTGGATAACGTCGACGTTGCTTGGGTTTGCAGACCGCAAATGTACAGAAAGTACGGAGCCTTTATTCGCAACAGAAGCAAAGCCCGAATCATTTATGATACGATTGACCTGCATTTTCTGAGGATCAAAAGAGAATGGGAATTGTACGGATGCAAGGACAACGGGCTTGAAAGAGAATGGAAAAAATTCCATAGGCAAGAGAAGAGCTTCTCTACGCATTGCGACTTTGCTCTCACGGTAACCGAGGATGAAGCCGCAAGGGTTCGCGAATGGGGGAATGAAAGGACCTTCGTGGTACCCAACGTTCACTTGTCAGAAACCTCTGGAGTCCCTGGTTTCCCGGCAAGAAAAGGCATCCTTTTCATAGGAAGCTATCTTCACATCCCCAACATTGATGCAGCGAAATGGCTGGTGGAGGAAATTATGCCTCTGGTTTGGAAAACAATCCCCGACGCCCAGCTCTTCTTGCTTGGCAGCAACCCCAGTTCGGAAATTCTGCAGCTCAGGAGACCCGGTGTTTGCGTCACGGGCTTCGTCGAAGACGTCAAACCCTTCTTTAACCAGGCTAAAGTCTTCATTGCCCCGCTCAGATACGGGGCAGGGATGAAGGGCAAGATCGGGCAAAGTATGTCACTGGGCTTGCCGGTGGTTACTACCTCCATCGGGGCCGAGGGCATGAACGTTAAAAATGGACGAGATGCCCTCATTGGCGATGAAGCGGGGGACATAGCCGAAAAAGTCATAAACCTCTACAAGGACGAGAGCAGATGGAAGGACTTGTCGGCTTCAGGCTTGAGGCAAATGGAGAAGTTTTCCCCCTCTGCCGTCGCCGACCAAATTGATCGGATTCTATCTCAATTATGAAGGAGGAACTTAGCAAGGGCGGTCTAGCCGTGGTGGCCGAGAATCTGGGCAAGAGATTTTCCGGGAACCTCATTCATCCCCTTATGGAAAATTTGCTCGGGATCTCCCGCGAAGGGGAAAGGGATTTTCATGCCCTCCGCGACATATCCTTTGAAATAAAAAAAGGCGAGGCCGTCGGCATACTGGGGGAGAATGGTTCGGGCAAGAGCACCCTGCTTCAACTGATTGCAAGAACCATGATGCCAAGCTCGGGGTACTTGCGCACGAATGGCAAATTGGCGGCGCTTCTTGAATTGGGATCGGGGTTCAATCCGGACTTTACGGGAAGGGAGAACGTTTATCTCAATGCCTCGATTCTGGGCTTGAGCAAAAGCAGGACGGACCAAGTCCTCGACGATATTCTTGGCTTTGCGGACATTGGCGACTTTGTGGATCGGCCGGTCAAGACCTATTCCAGCGGAATGAGAATGAGGCTCGCTTTTGCCGTGCAGGTTTTTGTAGAGCCCGAAATCCTCATCATCGACGAGGCCTTGGGGGTTGGCGACCAGTTCTTTCGCAAGAAATGCCACGAGAAGATAAACGAGCTTCTGAACGGCGGAATCACTTTTCTATACGTCACTCACAACGAGGAGACGTTGAGGCAACTTACGAATCGGGTATTTCTTTTGCATCAAGGCAGGCTTGTTCTGGATGGCGGCGTACAGGAGTGCGTGGACGAGTACAACCTGATCATGGGGCAGAGGCGACGAACTCATATACCCGACCTGGCTCGAAAGTCCGAACTGGACGGTCGTCAACCGGATCCGGATCCTGGTACCGGAAGGGGGGCGCGAATCCTCGGGGTGAAGGTCTTTGGTCAAGACGAGAGCGAATGCAACCATTTCCAACCCGGGGATTCCGTTAGGATATCTCTTGATTTCGTTACAACCGGAAAGTTCGAAGGCTTGAGCGCCGGGTTGAGAATCAGAAATAAGGAGGGGGTCAAGATTTATTCCTGGGCCACGGCTAATCAGGATGCCTCCTTCGTTAGCGCGACCGGCAGCGGAGGCACCCTTGCCCGCGCGCAGGAGGGTGGATCCGGCTTTACGGTCGAATATGAGTTTAGGTGCAACTTGGGGTCGAACCTGTACCAGATCGAGGCTTTCATTACTGACGACCATCACAATTCCCTGGATGAGAAGGACGTCCTGGATTGGGTTTCCGAGGCGGCGTTCTTCAGGGTCGACGTGGATCAAGGGGATCATTTCTTCGGTGGAGTTTGCGATTTGGGCATGAAGGCGGTGCTTAAAAGGTCCGGGAGACATGAGCCCGATCAAGGCCAGGTGGACTATGGTCGACTTTATGACGGATACTGGGCCTTGCCCGATCGGCATGGAAGCGAATCCTTCGAGAATGCCTCCGCCGTCGTAACCGAGATACTCGATCTTTTGCCCGATGGCAGAATCCTGGACGTCGGATGCGGCATGGGTGGACTGGTCCATGAATTCAGTAGCCGGGGATTCGACGTCCTTGGCCTAGACCCTTCTCGCAAGGCGATCGACTATTGCCGGGAAAATTGCTCGGGGTCCTTTGAAACGGGATCGGTTCTCCGTTTGCCTTTCGAAGATCAATCCTTTGACACGGTGGTCTCAACGGATTGCCTCGAACATCTTGCCGAGGACGATCTGCCCTTGGCCATCCGGGAAATCGCAAGGGTTGCCCGGAGGCAAGTCTACCTGCGCATTGCAACTCGTCCCGACCGGGACAAAAAATGGCATTTGACGGTCAAGCCCAGGAAATGGTGGGAAGATCTTTTGCTGGGGCATGGCTTCAGGTTGCATCCCGCCAGCCAGACAATCACTCCTTTCGAAAGCCTGGAGACTGAGAAGAACGACGCGACCATTTGCCTGCAGAAAATACCTTTGGAAGTCCACTTGAAATACCCCGCGAAATGGCTTTTGGAGAGGCGGGACCTTCATGCCGACATGCTCAGGGAAAGCAATCGCAGGTCAGATTCTCACCTAGCGAGGTATCAAATGGCCCGCGAGGCATCCCCTCTTTCCGGTCAAGTTCTCGACGTGGCCTGTGGAATGGGGTATGGGTCCCACGTCTTGGGTTTCGGTCGGCCAGACCTCAGTGTGCTTGGCGTGGATATGGATGAAGATGCGATCGAGTACTGTAACGCGAACTTCTCCGCATCGAAGGGAAACCTGAGGTTTGAGAGAGGAGAGGTCGAGGGGTTGATCGAGCGTTTCCCGGAAGCTTCCTTTGATCTGATTTGCTCCTTTGAGACGATCGAGCACATCGAAGATCCCGAATCCTTCCTGCGTTCCGTTCAGCGCCTTCTCAGTCCGAATGGAACGTTCATCTGCTCGGTTCCGAATATGTGGGTGGATGAAACGGGCGAGGATCCGAATCCTCACCATCTCCATATCTTCGATTTTCTCAAACTTAAAGACCTTGTTTCCCCCTTTTTGCATATTGACGCCCTCTATTCGCAGATTGCGGGAAATGGAATGAAGTATCCGGACCACCCGCGTTTACTGAGGAAACTGGACTCGAACGAAAAACTCGAAGAGGTCGAAGCCGAATGGTGCCTCTTGCGCGCCAGCAAGAGATAGCGACTAATTTCAATGAATGAACCCCCGGTAGTTTTCCTGAGCAGAAGAACGGACCAACCGCTCTACGAGACCTGGAGGGAATTCCTTCGTCGCCCAATTCTCGACGTCAATGAGTTCGATCGGGATTGGTTCCCCTCTGAAGAGGTTGGGGCAGTCGTTTCCCATGATGCATACAGGCAGGAGACCCATGATATCTTCGTCCGCTTGATCGACCGGCGGATACCCACGCTTATCTTGGCTGATGGAATTCTCGAGTATCGGAACAGTTGGGAGCAAGAACACCAGAGTCCCGCGGGAATCTTCAACCCCGTGCTTGGGCACAAGCTTGCCTGCATCGGGCCCTCGCAATGCCGGTTTGTCGAGTCTTGGGGCAATGCCGGGAAATGCGAAAACGTAGGCATGCCTCGTTTGGATGACTTTCACATCCCGCCTCCTCCCTCAAGGGAACCCCCTTTGATTCTCGTTTGCTCTGCCAGAAAACCTTGGTTCTCGGAAGCGGACAAAAAGCTGGTAGTCCAGTCCATGGAGGAACTACAGGAAACGGCTTCGGGCCTGGAGGAGAAGGGCATTTGCAAATTTGTCTGGAGGCTAACGGATGACCTGCAGGATATTCTGGGCCATGGTTCCCGTGATCAGGTTCCGCTCGCTCAGGACATGGCGGAGGCTCACGCCGTCATCTCGACACCATCGACGATCGTCCTCGAGGCCATGAAGTCCGATAGACCGGTTGCCGTAATGGATTACACCAATAGCCCGGCCTACGTCCAATCCGCATGGAGCTTTAATCACAAGGGAATGATAAGCCAAGTCATAGCCGATTTACTGGATCCCCCGAGGGCCAAGCTCGGTTTTCAGCAAACGGTTCTTCGCGACTGTCTGCAAATCGACGAGCCAGCGAGCCCGAGGCTCGCCCGTTTGGTCGAAAGAATGGCTGACGAAGGCGAAAGATGCAAGTCTTCGGGCGTCCCCTTCGTTTTGCCCGAAAGGATCCTTGACTGAGAATCCTCGTCGCATGGAACTGACGCAATACAGCGAGAGAAAGAATTTTTTTCTTCGGTCCCAGCCTTGGTGCGTGGACCGGCTGGAAATCGATGATTCGCAGGTTGTTTTGTCGGGTTGGGCGGTTCCATGCGACGGGGTTTGGGAGTCATTGGAATTCTTCGTGAACGATCAAGCGGTCGAATTCTCCTGCAAACTGGACAGGAGTGATCTTTTGCAGGTTTTCCCCTTCTGGGAGGGGTCGGGTCAAATAGGCTTCAGGATTTCCATCAAAAGGAAGGATATTCATGGGGCGGGCGAAACCGTCGTCGTTTCAAGGCATTGCAATTCCTCGAGCAGTAAATACGGGAATTATTATTTCCCAATGAGCCGGGATTTATACGAGAACTTGCCTCCCGCTCGGCTTCGCAGCCAAGTTCACGGGTCCGATGACGCCTCCTCCTTCGTCTTGGAAGGATTTTCCTCCTACAAGAAAATCGATTTTCTTTTCAAGGAGCACTTGGGCGATGGCCATCAAAAGGTTTTACCCGTTCTTGACTGGGGTTGTGGGTGCGCCCGGGTTTGTCGCTATATGCTGGAGGAGAACGAAGGTTTGCATGGAGTGGACGTAAATGGCGAGGCAATCGACTGGTGTCTCGCCAATCTTTCCCCGAGGTTCGAGGTTTCTCAACACAAACCGCCCTTGCCCTATCCGGATGATTACTTTCAGGCCGTTTACGGGGTATCCATTCTGACACACTTAAGTTTGGAAGACCAGGCGGATTGGATGGCCGAATTGTTGCGGGTGACCCGCAAGAACGGTGTCGTCATCTTGTCTTACCACGGCTCGAGCAGCCTGCTCCGCTTTAACTTGTCCGGGGAAGACTTCGAGAATCTCCATGAGCATGGCTACGTAAACTTGGGAAAAAATCATGCCTTCGGGAAAGACTCCGAAGTCGGAGCGAAATATTTCGACACAGTCCAGTTACCCTCATCCTTCCAGCGGATCGTCGAAGGTTGGCCAGTTGACTTGTCTTTTCACGAAGGGGTCTTCGGAAACCACCAGGACGTAGTGGTTCTTACAAAGAAGTGAGGCGACCTTCGATGAAATCTACTCCGAGCGAACGTCTCTGATGCCTGGGAAAACCATCCTGTTCGTTTCCCATAATTGCTCCCTAAATGGCGCGACTGCGGTTTTGCTTGAACTCGTTCGCCATTGGAAGAGTTCAGCCAACTTGGAATGCGAATTCTTGTTTAACGATCCTGCTCGGGGGGAGCTTTGGGAGGATTTTGAAAAGCTTGGCCGCATTCATCTCTCGGTTGATTCAGTAAAGCCAACTTTTCCCGCCCGGTTTGATCTCGTTTTCAACAACACCTTCGCCAATGGTTTGCTGTTGTCGCAACTCGGCTCTTCTTCGGTGCCCGTTCTTTGCTACGTCCATGAGCTTGAGTTTGCGATCAGGGGAATGAAGCCATCGGTCGTAAGGGGCACACTTGAGCAAACCGACCATTACGTAGCTTGCTCAAAGGCGGTAAAATCGGTTCTTCACGAACTGTTCAAAATCAAGGAAGAGTCGGTTTCCGTGGTAAATGAGTTCGTTTCGTTGAGGGATCTGGAGGAATCCGAGCAGGGGAAGCGGGAGGTTTCTTCCAGTGACGGGGCGAAGCCGATGCCGTTCCATGTCGGAGTTCTTGCCAATATGGACTACCGAAAGGGAATCGACAGGTTTCTCTGCATGCTTCCTGAGCTTCCTGCCCGCATTGGATCCAGACAAGTCAGATGGACGTGGTGTGGGAACGGGGCAAGTTTTTATGAAAAGCTCGTTCCCCGGAGCTCTTCCGAAAAGGTGTCGTTTATTGGACCGACCTCCACCCCCTGGAAGCATATCTCCGGGGTTGATCTTCTGTTCAGCTTTGCCCGAGAAGACCCTTTCCCATTGGTTAACCTGGAAGCGCTTGCCAGAAAGATCCCGGTTGCCGGAATCCGAGGCTCGGGAGGAATCGATGAACTGGAGGAGGAAGGATACGCCGTCACCTGTCCTTTCAAGGCAGATGCAATCATCAAGGCTCTCAGGGGTTTCATGGAGGGAGAGAATGGGTTTCCCGAAAAGCCCTTTCTCTGGTCGACCGAACAGGGGGCGCCCAAGATCATTGAAACCGCCAACCGTTTCCTGGAAAGAAGCCTTCTTGCCAGGCTTTCTTCTCGAAGACCCCGTTTTGACTTTTCCTCTATAGGGTCAATGGAGGCGGAGGAAGTTCGCCGGGAGAATCCGTCATGCCCTTATGACGAATTCATCCTGGACCGCGGAGGAGCGAGGCTGCCTCCAAAAGACTGCGTCGCAGGTCAATCCCGGCTGCTCTTTTCCATTATCGTCCCCATTCACAAACCGGAGCTGAAGCTTTTGCTCAGGGCAATCGATTCCGTGAAAGGCCAGGTTTTCGACAAGTGGGAACTGATCCTGGTTGACGACGCAACAGGTGACCCGCGGGTTACCGAGTGCCTCAACGAACTGAAGAACGAGGATTCCAGGATCAAGGTTCTTTCTCTTTGTGATCATCGGCATATCTCGCTTTGCACCAATCATGGCGTCGAATCGTCTCGCGGGTCATGGATCGCTTTTCTTGACCAGGATGACGAACTTCATCCAAATGCCTTGGCTTCGATCTCCTCCTTTCTTAGCCGAAACCCGGAGGCCCGAATCGTTTATACGGACGAAGACAAGATCGATTGCGACGGGCATAGGTTTGACCCCTATTTCAAACCCGACTGGAATCCTCGCCTCCTCCTCTCGCAAAACTACTTTTGTCATCTTGTGGCAGTAGACAGAAACCTCTTTGATGGCCTGGGCGGGTTGCGGCAGGGTTTCGAGGGCGCCCAGGATTGGGACTTTTGCCTGAGGGCGACCGGTCAAATCGAAGACCACATGATAGGGCACGTTCCGGAAGTCCTTTATCACTGGAGGGCCCATTCGGGCTCAACCGCACTCTCCCTTGATGAAAAAGGTGACTGGATTGCCGAGGCCCAGAAAAAAACCGTTCGCTCTCACGTCGAGCGATCCGGAATGAGAGGGGTTGCCTGCAGAACCTTTGGCGAGCACTGGGAAATCGTTCATTCTTCCGGCTTGGAGCAAACCAAGGCATGCCTGGTGTATTACGGCCCTCCTCCAGATGCCCGCAGGCAGAAGATAATGGACGCCTCTCTGGAAAAGACGAATTTTCCGGTTTTGGATACCTTGGTGCCTAGTGATTGGGGATCTGCCGTGTTTGACGCCTACGAGATGCCTGAAATCAACCGGAAACTGGAAGCCTACGACGCCCTCGTCTTCATTCGCCCTGAGATTGAGCCCATTCATCCGGATTGGCTGGAAAGGCTTTTTTCGCACGCCTTGGAAAACGGCGCCGGGATGGTTGGCCCTAAGCTCCTACATGCCGCATCGAGCCGAGTTGTTTCTGCGGGAATGATCCTTCGGGACGGAAAACTGTCCTCGCTCTACGAATCGCTTCCCTTTGATTTCCCCGGTGACAAGTACAGGGCCTTGCTTTCCCAGAACCTGACTTTTCTCCACCCCTCCGTTCTAGCTGGAAAGACGGAGGTAATTTTGCCTTTCCTGGAGGGAGGCGAATTGTCTGCGATCAGCTTGTCGAAATTGTGCGAACGGCTCAGCTTGGCCGGTCGGAGAAACCTCTATCTTCCCTCGGTTTGTTGTTATTTTCATCAAAGAGCCCGGGCCTTTTTTGCCCGCAGTGAGGATATTCCCTATGAGAGTTCTTCCGGTTCCGGCTGGCATGATCCTGCTTTTAATGAGAACCTATGCCTCGAAGGCGGAATGCCGTTGCCCCGCGTACGGTCAATGTCGGAAGAGACGGCTGAACCTGAGTTGAAATGATAATCAGCATACATATACCCAAGACAGGCGGTTCATCTTTTGCAAAGGTCTTGAACGAAGTCTACGCCGACAAACTCTGGGTTAACTATGACTTGCAATGGAAATCAGAAACTTACCGGAGTGCCTCCATTCCAGATGATGCGGAGTGCCTTCACGGCCATTTTGAGTTTGATGCGTTTGACTCGGCTTATCCGGGGGCTTCCAAGATTACTTGGTTGAGGGACCCCGTTGAGCGTACTATCTCTCTATATCGCCATATTATGAGCAGGCCTGACAGGCAAAACGATCTGATCATGGATATTTACCGGAAACGACCTACGCTGGTTGAGTTTTCAAGCATCCCCTGGGTTTGTAATCAAGCCCTGAACTATTTGGGCGGATCCCGTCCTTGCGATTATGGGTTCGTGGGGTTCCTCGAGACCTTCCCAGAGTCCCTTAAGCTTTGCGCGAAGCTTCTCGGGTGGAATCGCTTGCCTCGGCCGGTTTGGGAAAACAAGGGGAAGGGGATGGATGACTTCGACCTCCTGGAAGAGGACAGGCAATCCATAAGGGAAAACAACAATGAGGAGTACGAGTGGAGGGAGGAGGCGAGAAGGCTTTTTCCTCCGGAAGAGAAATGACGGTCTGGAATAAACTACGGAGAGTCTTGGCCAAGGTTTCCGGCAGGAATTACGTGGAGGATTTCGTTCGCGTTTATCCCAACGGGCTCGTTTACAACGAAAAGGGTGAGAGCGTTTCCTACACCTCCGAACATCACAACAACTTTTTGAACCACAGCAAATTTTATGAATTTGCCTCTCAATACCTCAACGAGGGTAAGAGCGCAGTTCTCGATGCGGGTTGCGGGAGTGGCTATGGAGCAAGGATTCTCAAGGAGGGTGGAGCCTTGGAAGTCCATGCCTTCGACCTGTCCACCCACGCGATCGAATTCGCCCAAAGAAACTTTTCGGAATTTGCGAACTTTCGAACCTGTGGAATCACGGATCTTACGGTCTATGAGGGGAAAGAATTCGATCTCGTCACCTGTAGCGAAGTACTCGAGCACATCAAGGAATACGGTCGGGAGAGGGACGCCTTGATAGAGCTGCGAAACGTTATGAAACCCGGGGGTATTCTTGTCCTAGGAACCCCCAACGACGAGATGCTTCCGGATCATGGGTTTTCCTTCAGGGAAATGGAAGACCTCTTGAAGGAGGTTTTTTCCCAATACCTTATCCTTGAAAACGCCCTGTTGCCTCCGTCCCAAAGGCTGCACTTGTGGGAAAGCAGGCTTGCCGCCGGGGACACGGGTCTTTGCGTCACCCAGGAGATCAACTTTGACGAGACGGTTTGCGATGAATCCATCTCATCCGAGATCTGCAAGCCCGGTCGGGAAGCCGGTGAGTTTGAGCGCAATGGCATAACGGTGAACACCCAAAACCTGCACAACACTCATTCTTGGGTCGTCCTCGCGAAGCCCTGAAGCCTTGAGCCGCAAACCTCCGAGTACCAACCAATGGAAACGAACGAATTCAGGGAATTTTGCCGGGCGCGACCCGACAAACAGAACATACTCGACGTTTTCAAGGGCAAATGGATATGCGAAGTGCCCGTTGATAGCGGTCTTTCGACCGGTGGCAAGGTGCATGCATTCGAGGATTTCAGAATCGAATGGCTCATGGATGCCTATGGAGAAGCGGATGGAAAATCAATTCTTGAGCTCGGTCCTTTCGAGGGAGGACACGCCTACATGCTGAGCAAGCTTGACCCAAGCCTAATCATATCAATCGAAGCCAACGTCTCCTGTTTCCTGAAATGCCTTTGCATCAAGGAGGCCTTTGATTTGGGCAACGTAGAGTTTCGCCTCGGGGATTTCAATGAATACCTGCCGAATTGTGACCGCAGGTTTGACTTGGTTGTGGCCAGCGGAGTTCTTTATCACTCGAGCGATCCGATGGCTTTGTTGGAGTCGGTTTGCAGGGTTTCGGACAACTTGTTCATTTGGACGCATTATGCCGATCCCGATCGAATGCAAACCAATCCGAACCTCAAGAAGAAGTTCGGCCCCTTGCAGGGAGGCTCGTTCAGGGGTTTGGATTACGAGTTCTTCGAGCAAACCTATCAATATGGCGTGACGGACGAGGAATTTTGCGGAGGTACGGGAAAGACTTCGAGATGGCTGACCAAAGACGCTATCGTCAGTGCCCTCAGACACTTTGGTCATAAAGAGTTACGGTACGGTCCCGACGACGCCAATCATCCGAACGGACCCTCGACGTGCCTGTTTTCAAGGCGTTCCTAGCCTTGCGCCCGGATGGTCTTTATGCGTTGGTAGAGCTTGTCGTCAAATGAGGTCAGCGACGTCGTCATTTCCCTTAGGGCGGGGAGTAACGACTCGTCGCGAATGATCTTCGGATTATGTTTGTTCTTATGCGGAATGGCATCTTCGGACACCTCGAACGGTAGCCTGTCGATGAGCATACGCATCGAATGATCGAAGTCCTCGAAAAGACCGATGTAGTCGAATTGATCGGCGGTTTTCATCGCTTTTTGGCAGTCGCCTTCCGAAACGGTCGCATAATCGTCGGGGTCCGAGAAATACCTGACTTGGCGGTTGTCGAAAAGACAGAGCGCTTCACTGGGCATATACTTGAAAAAACCCTCCAGGGAGGCGAAGTCGTTGAAATCGGTCTCGGACATGATTCTTGAAACCCGTTGAATTTCAGGGGGCACTTTTGAGAATACGGTCGGGCTGGAGGATAGGTTCCGGGTCCATGAAAGATGGGACAAAAGATGGGCGAAGGGATCCCTTACGAAAGTTATCAAGCTCCAGCCCGAGGGCTTCCCGAAAAGATGCCTGACACGAGGAAAGGGTATATGGCCGGAGACAAAGGTCTTCCCCTCCTGGAATCCAGGGCCGATGATTGACGAATCGAGGTTTTCCATGTGCTCGAGGTATTGTTCTTGCGCCCGGGATTGCCTGAACAAGTGATTGACGGATTCTCCCCCGGTTTTTGGGATATGAAGGAAAAAGACTTTTTCGAATGAACTCACCTCTGCGAAACTTGAAGTTCCTTTCTTGGCTAATTTGAAGTTTTGTCGAATAGAAAGTACCGCTGGCAGGGGGCAAAAAAGGACCGATTCAAGGTGCGGTTCCCCGAATCTGAAAACAAGCTGTCCCGACGCTTATATTTCATAAAGCTCGACCTTCGCGTTGCCGGTGCGCCTTCTCATCCAAGTCTCTTTACGATACCCAAAAGTGGGAACTTAATGGTATCGTTGACGATTGCCGGAGCTTGTTTTCCGCTTACTAAGTCCTCACTTGCTGATTTTCCAGTTATCGGTTGTACTTTTGGACTGCTTCGCTATGTTCAAATGCTAACGATATGTCCGCAATCGCAGTATTAGGAAGCACTGGTTACGTAGGCTCTCGCTTCGCGCGGAGTCTCGAAAGCAGAGGCTTCAAGGTCGTAGGTCTTTCCCGGGATCAGCTAGATTATACGAGGGTGGAGGAACTTGTCCTCTTTCTTCGTTCGGTCAGGCCGATCTTCCTCATAAACGCGGCGGGTTTCACGGGTAAGCCCAACGTGGATGCTTGCGAGGCGCAAAAAGCTGAATGTCTTTTCGGTAACTCCGTCCTGCCCGGAAGGGTACGCGAATCTTGCGAGCAAACCGGTATTCCCTGGGGGCATGTCTCAAGTGGTTGCATCTATTCCGGGAAACGACCGGGCGGGGGAGGGTGGAAGGAAACGGATAAGCCCAATTTTTCCTTCCGCTCACCACCCTCGAGTTTCTACAGTGGCTCAAAGGCCTTGGGCGAGGAAGTCTTGGAAGGCGCGGACGGTTGTTTCATCTGGCGATTGAGGATTCCCTTCGATCACGAGGTTCATCCACGCAATTATCTCCAGAAGCTTTTGCATTACGAAACCCTGCTGGAAGCTGAGAATTCAATCTCCCACCTGGATGAGTTCGTCGAGTCCTGTCTCAAGTGTTTTGAAAGTGGGGTCGAGCCCGGCACCTACAACCTGACCAACCAAGGCTCGATCACAACCAGTCAGGTTGTCGGTTGGATACGAGAGGCAGGAGTTGCCGACAAGGAATTCAGGTTTTTCGAGGATGATGATGACTTTATGAGCAAAGTGGCCTCTACCCCTCGCTCGAATTGCGTCCTCGACACGACCAAGGCCGAGAGGGCCGGTGTTGGGATGAGGCCCGTCGAGGAAGCGGTGAAGGAAGCCTTGGACCGAATGAAGAAAGTTTGCTTAGCATGAAGACTTTGCTGGTAACGGGCGGCTTGGGCTTCATCGGTTCGAATTTCATCCGAGGTTCCCTAAACTCCGGGTTTTGCGAAAGGGTGCTTAACCTCGACAAGCAGACCTACGCGGGCAATCCGGAGAACCTTGTGGAGTTTGCACGAGATTCCCGTTACGAATTTGTGCTTGGCGACATAAGAGATGCCAAACTGGTCTCCGCCGTTCTTGAGGAATCGAAACCCGATGCACTGGTCAACTTTGCCGCGGAGAGCCACGTCGACCGCTCCATCGATGGTCCCGAGCCTTTTGTACAAACCAACGTATTGGGGACCCTTCATCTGCTCGAGGCATGCAGGGGGCATATTTCCTCAGGCATCATGAAAAAGGATTTCCGCTTTCTCCACGTTTCAACGGATGAGGTCTATGGAAGCCTAGATCTCCAGGACCAGCCTTTTTGCGAAAAAACTCCCTATGCGCCGAACAGCCCCTATTCGGCCTCCAAGGCTGGGGCGGATCACTTGGTTCGTTCTTATTACCATACTTTCGGAATTCCCACTCTGACCACGAATTGTTCGAATAATTATGGTCCCTATCAGTTCCCCGAGAAATTGATTCCACTCATGATTCTGAACGCAATTGAGGGAACGCCACTCCCCATCTACGGAGATGGAGGAAATGTTCGCGACTGGTTGCACGTGGAAGATCATTGCTCGGGAATCCGGGCGGTGTTGCAGGGCGGAAGACTGGGCGAAACCTATTGTATCGGTGGAAACTCGGAAAGAACCAACCTGCAGATCGTTGATGAGATTTGCGGTTTGCTCGACCACTTGCGTCCGGAAAAAGCCCCACATGCCGATTTGAAGACTTTCGTGCAAGACCGTCCGGGTCATGACCGCAGGTATGCGATTGATTTTTCAAAGATTAGGGATGAACTAGGTTGGGGGCCAAGTCATACCTTCGAGCAAGGGCTTGCCTTGACCGTCGACTGGTACCTAGGGAACTTGGGCTGGTGTGAAAGCATTGCCTCGGGCAACTACCAAAGGGAGAGGCTGGGCGTAACGTGAATCCACGCAAGGGAATTGTTCTGGCCGGTGGATCCGGCACCCGGCTCTACCCCTTGACCATGGCCGTGAGCAAGCAGTTGATGCCTGTGTACGACAAGCCCATGATCTACTATCCGATTTCCGTTCTTATGCTGACGGGGATCCGCGAAATCCTGATAATCTCTACTCCGCGGGATCTGCCTGCCTTCCGTGAACTGCTTGGTGACGGGAGCAGAATCGGCGTTCGCTTCGAGTATGCAGAGCAACCCAGCCCCGACGGCCTGGCCCAAGCTCTCACCATTGGCGAGGACTTTATCGACGGCTCGCATTCCGCGCTGATTCTAGGAGACAACGTCTTTTACGGCCATGAACTCGAGAGGATCCTTGCCGATGCCGATGCCCACCGGGAAGGGGCCACGATTTTCGGCTATCACGTCGCCGATCCCTCCAATTACGGAGTGGTTGATTTCGATGATGCCGGCCGGGCTCTGTCCTTGGAGGAAAAGCCTGCGAGTCCGCGTTCCAACTACGCTGTTCCCGGCCTCTATTTTTATGACGAGGATGCGTCTTCCCTCGCAAAGGAGCTCAAGCCCTCGTCGCGGGGTGAGTTCGAGATCACCGACTTGAATCGGGTCTACCTGGATTCCGGGAAGCTTTCCGTAGAGGTGCTTGGCCGGGGGACGGCCTGGCTTGACACAGGCAGTCACGAAAACTTGGCCTCCGCCACAGACTTCATCAAAATCATCGAGCGCCGGCAAGGACTCAAGATTGCCTGTCTCGAGGAAATCGCCTTTGGCAAGGAATGGCTTTCTCAAGACGACCTTCTTTCAGCGGTCGCGGCCCATGGTTCCTCAGGCTACGGGAAATACCTTCAGTCGATCCTTTCACGAGACTAATTTAAGCCTTAACGTATCAACGCATCATGATGCGTTGATGAATACACTTGATTCAGTCCCCTTCTTCTGTTGTGTTGAGGGGATGTCAAAATCATTCATCTTTTCCTCGGAATCCGTCGGTGAAGGTCATCCCGATAAAGTGTCCGATTCCATCTCGGACAGCATCCTTGACGCTTGTCTGGAGCAGGATTCACAAAGCCGGGTTGCCTGCGAAACCCTAGTCAAGAGCAACTGTGTGACCATTGCCGGTGAAATCACCACCGGCGCCAAGTTTGATTACGAGGAAGTCGTGCGTGAGGCGATTCGCGAGATTGGTTACGTGAACGACGACGACGTCTTTCATGCGGATAAGGTTTTCATCGCGAATCAGCTTACTGCTCAGTCGAGGGACATCGGACAAGGAGTTGATGCCTCGGCGGCCGAAGGGAAGGGCACTGCGGAGCAAGGGGCCGGAGACCAGGGGATCATGTTCGGCTATGCCTGCAACGAGACCGAGGAGCTCATGCCCGCTCCAATTATTTTTGCTCACCGCATTCTCAGGAAGATGGCGGAAATTCGTAAGCAAACCGACGAGGCGAAGTGGTTGCGGCCGGACTGCAAGTCCCAGGTTGCCCTGAAATACGAGGATGGCAAGATGACGGGCATCGAGAACGTGGTCGTCTCTACTCAGCATGCCTCGGACGCCGACAATACGACCATCCGGGAGTTCATCACTAACGAGATCATCAAGCCTTCCTTGCCATCGGAACTGCTTTCGTCCGAGACCGAATACCTCATTAATCCAACCGGCAGGTTCGTGGTGGGCGGCCCACAGGGTGATTCCGGGTTGACCGGGCGGAAGATCATTGTGGACACCTACGGCGGATGGGGACGTCACGGGGGAGGAGCGTTTTCCGGCAAGGATCCCAGCAAAGTGGACCGCTCGGCAGCTTATATGTGTCGATGGGTTGCCAAGAACGTAGTCGCCGCCGAGCTTGCCGACCGTGTTGAAATTCAAGTCGCCTACGCCATTGGCCATCCTCAGCCAACGAGTATCACGCTAGATTGCTTCGGTACCGAGAAGGCTCCTGAAGAGAAAATAGAGGCTGCGGTAAAGGAAGTCTTCGGTTTCAAGCCTGCCGAAATCGTTTCCCAGTTGGATTTACTCCGGCCGATCTATCGCGACACCACCCATTATGGACATTTCGGCAAAGTCGGGCTCCCATGGGAGCAGATCGACAGAGTGGACGTCCTTCGGCAAGCCATGGACTAGTGCGATTTGCCATTCCTTTGATCCAAGATTCATCCCCAAGCGTTTTAAAAATTATGACACAAACAATCACTCCAGCCCTCGATTACAAAGTTGCCGACATCACCCTTGCCGAATTCGGCCGCAAGGAGATCTCTATCGCCGAGCATGAAATGCCAGGTCTCATGGCGACCCGCGAGAAGTACGGTCCGTCCAAACCACTCAGTGGCGTCAAGGTAATGGGTTCCCTGCACATGACGATACAGACTGCCGTCCTCATAGAGACTTTGGCGGAACTCGGAGCCGACGTGAGATGGTGCTCCTGTAATATCTTTTCAACCCAAGATCACGCCGCCGCTGCCATTGCCGCCGCCGGCATACCAGTTTTTGCATGGAAGGGAGAGACCTTAGAGGATTATTGGGATTGTACCTTCAGTGCCCTTACTTGGCCCGACGGTTCTGGGCCCGACCAGATTGTAGATGACGGTGGCGACGCTACCCTGTTGATCCACAAAGGAGTAGAGTTGGAAGGCGGAAGCGACTGGGTCGATTCGGCTTCCGAAAGCCATGAAGAGCAGGTAATCAAAGACCTGCTTAAGAAGGTTCACGCTGAAAAACCCGGCCACTGGGGTCCGGTTGCTGATGCGATAGTAGGCGTCTCCGAGGAGACGACGACCGGGGTGCACCGCTTGATACAAATGGAAGAGGAAGGAAAGCTCCTCTTCCAGGCAATCAATGTCAACGATTCGGTTACAAAGTCCAAGTTTGACAATGTCTATGGTTGTCGGCACTCCCTCGTGGACGGTATCAAGCGCGCTCTTGACGTCCTTATCTCGGGCAAGGTTGCCATGGTCTGCGGATACGGAGACGTCGGCAAGGGTTCCGCGGATTCCCTAGCCAACGAAATGGCCAGAGTCATGGTGTCGGAGATTGATCCGATCTGCGCCCTGCAGGCTTGTATGTCCGGATACCAAGTCACGACCGTTGAGGACGCACTTGAAATTGCTGATATTTTCGTAACAACGACTGGAAACAAGGATATCATTACTGCCGATCACATAAGCCGGATGAAGGATCAAGCAATCGTATGTAATATCGGCCACTTCGACAACGAAATCCAAGTCGCGGAGCTTGAGGCAATGGATGGTGTTACCAAGGAAGTCATCAAGGACGACAGTGTCCCTGGCGGGCCGGTTAGCCGTTTCACCTTTCCCGATGGACGAAGCGTATACCTTCTCGCCGAGGGCCGACTGATCAACCTCGGTTGTGCCACCGGGCATCCTAGTTTCGTTATGTCCAACAGCTTCACCAACCAGACCATTGCCCAGATCGACATCCAGAACAACCCGGACCGAGAAATTGGCGTCTACCGTCTCAGCAAGGAGCTCGATGAGGAAGTAGCCCGTCTGCACCTCGACAAATTGGGAGCCAAGTTGACCATGCTTAGCGAAGATCAGGCCGATTACATAGGCGTGCCCGTCGACGGACCGTATAAGCCCGAGCACTACCGCTACTAGGGCAGGCTTCACAGCATCCTTCTTCCCCCGTTGACCACGGGGGGTGTCGTCGGTTATCGTTTACTCAGGCAAACGATATGTTTTACGACGAGACAAAGGTGTATTTGAAGGCTGGCGACGGTGGACATGGGTGCATGAGTTTCCTCCGACAAAAGTATATGCCTGCTGGTGGGCCTGACGGCGGAAACGGTGGTAGGGGCGGTAACGTCGTCCTTCAAGCGGACGAGAACGTATCGGATCTGCGGGCATTCCACTTTAAGAAACATTGGAAGGCAAAAAATGGGCAACCGGGACGCGGGACCGATCAGAATGGGAGAATGGGGGAGGGTTGCTTGCTCAAGGTCCCCCTTGGGACGCAAGTCAGGGTTTCGGACGAGGAAGACCTTTTCTGCGAACTGCTCGTCCATGGCGAAGAAATCGTGCTTCTCGAGGGAGGGAAGGGCGGAAGAGGAAATGCAACCTTCAAGTCCTCCGTAAACCAGACTCCTCGCCAGACGACTGAGGGAAAACCCGGGGAGGATGGGGACTTCGTTTTTACGCTCAAGACGATTGCCGACGTCGGTTTGGTCGGTTTTCCCAATGCAGGCAAATCGACCTTGTTGAACGTCCTGTCCAATGCCAGTCCAAAAGTGGATTCCTACCCCTTTACCACCTTGGTTCCTTCAGTAGGGGTGGTCGATTACCCCGACGACTTCCGCAGCATTACGATGGCGGACGTTCCAGGCTTGATTGAGGGGGCCGCGGAAAACCGTGGTCTGGGGCATCGTTTCCTCCGCCACGTCGAGCGCTGCAAGTTGCTTCTGTTCCTTCTTGATATGGCGGCCACTGACGGGCGCGATCCTTGTGATGACTTCGAGCATCTCCGGCAGGAACTGAAGGGGTACGATCCGGACGTGGCCGCTAAGCCATTCTTAGTGGTTGGCAACAAGAACGACGAGGAGGTCGCTCCCGAAAACCTGGCCCGATTCAAGAAGAGGTTTCCCGACGTCGAACCCCTCTCCATCTCCGCCGTTCTGGAGGATGGCCTGGATGAGGTTCGGGCGGAATTGCTACGGAAATTGACTTGAGGAAACCGGCCTCGAAAAAACTTTTTTTTTAGCTTGAATTGCACAAACGCTTGTGCAAAAAAAAATTTATGCAAAAAATACCTGGGGAGGTAATGAAAACAAAGGCGCGGGTGTGGAACAGGGATGAAGGAACCAGCGTTCAAAAAAATCACAGAAGCTCATTCGAAAGGGCGGCGGGAGATAAGGAAAAGGAGCGGGCGGCCCGGATCCTGCGGGAATTGGAAGAGGCTTGTCAGCGGATGGATCGCCTGATCAAGGTCTTCGACCGTATGGCTTGACGAGAAAGATGGTTCGAAAAGCGGTAGAGTCCCTCTCGAAAATCGCCTCTCTTATGGGAAAGAGGGGAGGGAAGGCCGGGAAGGGTACTTCAAAGAGGAGGGGTAATGCCAGCTACTACCGCGACATGCAGAGGAAGTCGGT
Source organism: Opitutia bacterium UBA7876 (assembly GCA_002500665.1). GTDB lineage: Bacteria > Verrucomicrobiota > Verrucomicrobiia > Opitutales > Seribacteraceae > Seribacter. The sequence goes on along the minus strand of DLRY01000020.1, from coordinate 5,192 downwards.
AGCCTCGCGCCTGAAGAAGGCCCGCGGCAAAGTGAACTAGCTTACTTCAGCCAATCGGTGTTCTCGATAATGAATTGCCACTGCCCCCGGTATCGGGAAAGCCTTCCGTAACCGGCAAGGGATTCCCCCTTCTTGCGGGAAAAGAGGATTTTCCTTGTCTCGGGATCAAAGCTGTAGAGGCCCAGGCGGTGCCCCTGGGCCGTTAGGCTAATTGGTCTAGAACTTGATACGACGCCGGAAAAAACGAATACCTTGCCGAAGTTTGCAGGGGCGAGTGACTGAGGACCCCATTTATTGGCTTTTAGAAGGGCTTGGGAGAAATCAACCTTACGGAGGGATCCCTCCACTTGCTGGAGGGATGATCGGTCTTCCTCCGCTCCCTTGGAAAACCCGCTCTTGGAAAATCTGGCAACCAAGGGAAAGTGGTCGCTTGCTCCGAAGCCATCCAATTCATTGGACCATTCCATAGGGGTGCCTGCTCCCTCAACGCAGTTCAGGCCGGGAAACTTGGCTATGCGGAACGAATCGTCGACGTAGCTTATGCCCTTCTGGTCGTAGAGCGAGGCAGGCAGGAGAATATGCATGAGGGTTCCCCATTTCCCTCGCCAGGCATCGGAACCTCTTTCCTGAGGGGCGACTTCGTGCCAGAGGTTGTAAAGACCGCCCGGCTTCATTGCGGATGAATGTTCCTTTCCAGTAGATCCCAGAACATGGTTTATTCCGGTTTTCTTCATGCTTTCCGAATAAACCGTGGAATGGTTGTAGTGGGAATTAAGATCACCACCGACTAGAAAATCCGCATTCGGGTGACGGGCGACGAGTTCATCGATCCGCTTTCTCAGTGTGGTGGCATTTTGAAGGCGATGCGTTTCCATTTCAGGAGAGGAGGCTCCTGACTTCCAGTGGTTGTTGAAAAGCGTAAGGCTCGTTCCCTTGATCTCGATGGTCGTTTCCAGGATAGGCCTGGCCATGGATATGGGATGCAACTTACTGGCGGTGATGGGAAACCTGGAAAGCGTGAGGCATTGAACTGCGGGCCATTTTTCACTGGGTTTATCGGGGTCGTACCCACGCCTGAATTCATAGGGTCCCAGCCCCTCCTCGGTCAGTTTGGCGATCAAGGCATCGACTGCGGAAGGATGCGCATCGGGCGTCCGGTCTACTTCGATTTCCTGAAGAAGAAGCACATCGGGTCCCTTTTCTCCTCCTATCCGCTTGAGTACCTTGCAGAGGGTCTCGAGCTTGTTGGCAAGTTCGGTCGGGCCATAGTAGTCGGGCTTGTAGTCGTCGTAGAGTGAAACACCGTCGCAATCGAAGAGGTTCTGCACGTTGTAGGCAACGACTTGAAAAGAACGCTTCTCCGAAGGGCTGGAATTTAAGCCGAAAAATGGCAAAAATATCAAGCAACCAAATACAAGACGAAGAAGGGTTCCCATTTTCCGGAGAGAGGAGGGGAGTCAGGCCGCGGCCCGGTTTTTTTCAGTACGGAGAAAGACGGGGGAGAGGTCGGAGGATTCGCTTCTTGAGTAACGGTATCCCGCCTCGGAAAAATCGAAAAGTCCCGAGATGGAGTCCACGCGCTCGCGTATGAGAAAGGAGCTCATGAGTCCGCGAGCCTTCTTGGCGTAGAAGCTGATGATCTTGAAACGACCGTTCTTCTCGTCCTTGAAGACGGGCGTGACGACCGTCCCCTGCAGGTTCTTTTCACGGACCGACTTGAAGTATTCCTGGGAAGCCAGGTTGACCAGGAACTCGAATCCGGATTCCTTCATCTGCTCGTTGAGGGCCTCGTTGATGCGGTCTCCCCAGAAGGCGTAGAGGTCCTTGCCGGCTGGGTTTGCATAAACGGTTCCCATTTCCAGGCGATGGGGTTGGATTAAATCAAGCGGCCGCAACAGACCATAAAGCCCGGAAAGGATACGCAGATGATCCTGGGCCCAGGCGAGGTCCTTTGCCCCGAACTCCCAGGCCTTCAGGCCCTCGTAGACGTCGCCCTTGAAGGCGAGAACCGCCTGCTTGGAACTCTTGAGGTCATGGGACGCCTGCCATTTCCGGAAGCGACGGTGGTTCAAGTCGGCAAGCTTCGGGCTGATGCTCATGAGTTCGGCTATCTCACCGGGCTTGAGTTTGCCGAGGGCCCCAATTAGGAATTTCGAGAACTTGAGAAAGTCCGGCTGGGTGCAGGTTTCGGTTCCTGCGGGGGTCTCGAAATCGAGAGTCTTGGCGGGTGAGAGCAGTACTAGCATGTCAATTATCCTAGTGCTTGGCTTTTTGCTTGGCAAGAATTCAAGGGATCTAGGAGTAATACTTGCGAACGACTGGAAAACGATAAAAAAGCCATTTTTTCCGTTCGGTGTTGCCCAAACTTAAAAATCTCTTTTTGTCAGAATGAGGTCTTAGTATAGCCTTCTTTACTTCAGCGTGTATCCCCTCGTAGTATTTCTGCTTCTTTTCCTGAACTGGGTCGTTCTATCCGGAAATACCCACCATGGCTTGGGGGTCGTCTCCTGCCTGATCGTGGCCTACCTCTCCCATGACCTGCTCTACCACGACCGGACCAAGGGATTGAAAGCCCGCCTGCTTGAGGCTTGGGCCTTCATCCGCTATCTTCCCTGGATCACTTGGGAGGTGGTCAAGGCGAACCTGCACGTTTTCAAATTGGCCATGACTCAAAAGGGCTTCGAGGAAATGTCCCCCCGGGTGGTGACCTTCGAGACCTACCTGAAGACTGATTTTGCAAAGTTCGTGCTGGCGAATTCGATCACCCTCACACCGGGCACGATCACGATGCTCATCCGGGGAGAGGTCTTTCACGTTCATACCATGAGCCAGTTCCTGGAGGACGATTTGCTGACCGGCGCGATCGAGCGCAAGGTTGCCGAGGTGTTCGAACCGGAAGTGCTGAAGAAGAAATGACCGAGTACTTTCCATTGATCATGGGGGCGGCCCTTTTTGTGATGATGATTCCCGTGGTCTACCGGATCTGGGTCGGGCCGACCGGGTTCGACCGGATTCTCGGGGTGAACGTGATCGGTACGAAAACCGCCGTCCTTCTGGTAATCATCGGCACCGTCTACGACCGGGTGGATATGTTCGTGGACTTTGCGATCGCTTATGCGTTGCTCAATTTCGTGGCGGCCATCGTGGTTTCGCGCTACTTGAACCATTCGATTCCTTTCAAGGAACTCGAAGCCAAGGACAAGAAGTCATGAGCCCGGATGATTTTCAATTCCTTGCCGCAAGCGCCGGTTCCGAGGGCGGGGGTCTTTATCCCCTTCATTGGTTCGGCATGTTCCTTGGCTTTCTTGGTCTGGTCTTTTTTCTGGGCACTTCGGTGGGGATGCTCAGGTTTCCCGACTTTTACACCCGGATGCATGCCGCGGGCAAGGGGGACACCCTTTCCACGATGCTCATGCTTGCCGGTTTCGGGTTGTTTACGATGGAAGACTTTTCCCTCGGGAGCTGGCTTTTGTTTCTCAAAATCATGGGGGTGGTGCTTTTCATCTTTCTGTCCACTCCGACCAGTTCGCATGCGCTCATGAGGGCGGCGTTCGAGGATGACGAGATGCCCATGACGGAGGAGGACTTGAA
>DLRY01000020.1:0-1176 GCA_002500665.1 Opitutia bacterium UBA7876 | reverse complement strand
GGGTCAGGGATTTGCTGACCGCTGCCGTGGTCTTCGGAATATACAGTTTCCTGATGTGCCTGCTATGGGCCGAGATGGGCGGGGTGGACGTGGCGTTTACCGAGGCTGCGGTGGGAGCGGGAATCAGCACGGTGGTGTTGGTCGCGACGATTTTCAACCTGAAGAGGAATTCTTCCGACTGATGAAGTCCCTAAGTTTGATACCGGTTCTCCTCGTCGGATTCCTTTTGGTTTTTGCGGCCAAGGATTTTCCCGAGTGGGGCGATCCCCAGTCTCCGGCATCGAAATCCCCGGTTTCCTCACACTTCATCGCAAATACGGGGGTGGATACAGAGGTGCCCAATATGGTCACCGCGGTGCTGGCGGATTATCGGGGCTTCGATACCATGTTCGAGACCGTGGTGGTGTTCATCGCCGGGATGGCCGTTTTGGCAATCCTCAAGAACTCGGTCAAGAAGGGCTCGGTCAGGTTTGATCACATCGTGGACGTCGAGCCCGACCTGATCGTGACCAATACCGTCCGTCTGATCGTTCCGGTCATCCAGATCTTCGCCTTTTACGTCCTCGCTCACGGTCACGTCAGTCCGGGGGGCGGATTCCAGGGCGGCGTGCTCATGGGAGCGAGTTTCATTCTAGTCGCGCTTTCCTGGGATCTGGAAACCGCCTTGGCGCGTTTCCCCATGAACCGGTGCATAATCGTGGCCGCCGCCGGGATCATTCTTTACGGTGGAATAGGTTTGCTCTCCATGTTTCTCGGGGGAGAATTTCTTGATTACGCCGAACTCGCGAAGGTGCTCCCGGTTTCCCGGGAGATGGCCCGCTACCATGCCATGCTGGGGGTTGAGATCGGGGTCGGCTTGACCGTCACCGCGATCATGTTCGCCCTTTATGCCAACCTCTCTTCGGAGGGAAAACTGGAAGGCGGGCTCTAAGCCTGCGAGGAATCCGGATACGATGTTTGAGCTCGGAGACCTTCTAAACGATTTGTTCCTGGAACGCTTGAACTACCTGATCTACGTGGTCCTGCTCATGATCGGGCTTCATGCCATGATCGCGAAGAACAATTTGATCAAGAAACTGATCGGGATGTCGATTTTCCAAACCGCGATCATTCTCTTCTACGTCTCGATCGGAGTGAAGACGGATGCGACCATTCCGATCTATCTGCCCGAGCACG
>DLRY01000057.1:533-32490 GCA_002500665.1 Opitutia bacterium UBA7876 | reverse complement strand
AAGAAGGGCAACTATTACGAGAAGACGGTCCTTGAGACGGACAAGTTTCTGGCCGGCCTGGGCTGGCTGAAGGGCAAGCCCACCATACGGGTTCCATGAGCCCGGTCATCCTCCTGCCGGCCGTCCTCCTGGGACTTTGCCTGCAGCCCCATCCCGGACAAGCGGAGGAAAAAAAGGGCAAGGCCCCGAAGATCCGTCTGATCGAGAAGAACTGGGGCCAAACCAACGAGGCGGATGTCCTGGCGGTCCTCAACTCGACCGCCCGCCAGCTTTTCCCTCATTCCGGCAGGAACGACTGGAACGCCATCCACGTAGGCCGCTCGAGCAACGGGCCCATCGTCCTGTTCCGCCGGGGCGACAGGGGAGAATACTTCGTCAACCTGAACACCGGGGACCGGTTCTGGTGCCAGTACGCCTTCCAGTTCTCCCATGAGATCGGACACATCCTCTGCGGCTACCGGGAGGGCGACCAGAGCAACCACTGGTTCGAGGAGACGATCTGCGAGACGGCTTCCCTGTTCGCCCTGGGAAAATTGAGCGAGGACTGGAAAACCAACCCGCCCTACTCGAACTGGAAGTCCTATGCCGGACAGTTCGAGAAATACGCCCGGGAAAGGGTGGAGAAGCAACCATGGCCCGAGGACCTGACCCTGGCCGACTGGTACGAGCGGGAAAAGGACGAGCTGGCCGGGAACGCAACCGACCGGGCCCGAAACCTGATGGTCGCGATACGCCTCCTGCCCTTCTTTGAGGAAGAACCCGCGGGATGGGCCGCCCTCTCCTCCCTGAACGAACGAAAGGACCGCAAGAAAAGAAACTTCCGGACCTACCTGGGCGACTGGCTCAACGGATGCAAAACCGAGGATCGCCGGGCCTTCGTCCGCAAGATCGCAAAGGCTTTCGGATTCAAGCTCTAGTTCCTCCGAGGATAGCCCTCCGGGAGGACTTTAACCTTTCCACCAGGCTTGCTTTTTGCGTAAGCTCGGCCCATGAACAGCCTTCTTTCCACCACCGATCTAATAATCTTCTTCGGCTCGCTCGTGGCCATCATGGGCGTCGGCCTTTGGGCAGGCAGAAGGGAGGATAGCTCGGAGGACTACTTCCTGGCGGGCAAGAACACCCGCTGGTGGGGGGTCGCGGGCTCGATCTTCGGATCCAACGTGTCCGCCAACCACATCGTCGGCATGATGGGAGTCGGGTTCGCGGTCGGGTTCGCCCAGAGCCACTTCGAGATTACCGCAATCGCCGGCCTGCTGATGCTGTGCTATTTCTTTCTGCCGGTCTACCGCAAGCTCAACGTCTTTACCCTGAGCGACTACCTGAGCAAGCGCTACGACGACCGGAGCCGGGTCAGCTATGCCCTCATCATGGTCGTCATCATGGTGGTCATCCAGATGGTTCCCGGATTCTACATCGGCTCGCGCTCGATCAACCTGCTCCTGCAGGGGGACACCGGAAGAAAGGCGATCGCGGAGGCCGTCGTCTCGGACGACGGACGGATCAGCGAGGTTAACGTGGTATACGGTGGAGACGCCTACGGCTCCCCGCCCGAGATCCTCCTAAACGGGAAGCCCACCGAGGCCCTGTCCCCGGCGATGGAGGCCGGGCAGCTCACCAAGCTCACGATCACCGGCGAACTACCCTCTTTTCCCAAGGACAAGCCCGGACCCGTCATCAGCTTCTCGGGCGGCAACGCCCAAAACCCGGAGATTTCGCCCGGCGACGTGGACCCGTTCCATTACAAACTGGGCATCCTCATCATGGCCATCGTGACGGGCGCCTACGTTATCCTGGGCGGTCTCAGGGCGGTCATCGTGACCGACGTCATCCAGTCGGTCCTTCTTCTCCTGGCCGGGCTTCTGGTCGCCTACGTCACCTTTTCGCAACCCGAGATCGGGGGCTGGGGAAACCTGGTCGAGCGGGACTTGGGGAAGGAGGGAGTGGAACGCCTGCACCTCTATAACGGCTCCGATCACCCCGCCCTCCCTTGGACGGGCGTCCTGACGGGCCTGATGGTCCTGCACTTCTACTATTGGGGCACGAACCAGTTCATCGTCCAACGGGCCTTGTCGGCCCGTTCCGACAAGGAGGCCAGGATGGGCATCCTGGCGGCCGGTTTCTTCAAACTGCTCATTCCCTTCTTCTCCATCGGCACGGGGATCGCCGCCTACTACCTTTTCAAGGACCGTAACATGGACGTCGCACAGGACGCCGTCTTCATCAAGCTCCTCACCGAGCTGATCGCCCCGCTCGGCTACGGTCTGGTGGGGCTGATCGCGGCGGGGATGATCGGAGCAATTCTCTCAAGCCTGGACTCCATGATGAATTCCGCAGCCACCATCATGACCTTCGATATCTACAAGCGCTACGTAAACCCGGATGCCAGCGACAAGCAACTGATTTCCATGGGGCGTATCTGGATCGTCGTCTTCATCGTCTTCGCAGGGGTCTTTACCATCTTCACCATGGACCCGAACTCGGAGGACAGCTTCTTCCTGCACGTGGCCAAGCACCAGGGCAACCTCATCGCAGGGGTGGTGATTGCCTTCGCACTGGGCATGTTCTGGAAAAAAGCCACCGCTGCGGGAGGCGTCGCCGCAATCGTTTCGGGCGTGATCTTCAGTTACTCCATACCTCCGGCATACGCCATGCTTGCGGAAGGGAACGACGCCTTGATCAATCTCTTCGGGGCCAAGCTGAACTTTCTCCACGGGGCCTTCCTGTCGGCAATCCTCAGCCTGATCGTTCACCTCCTGGTGAGCAATTCGACCCAACCGGACGAGGAGAAGGCCAAGCTCACCTGGACGGGGCTGGGCGTATTCACCCCCGCCCAGCTGGCGGTCTTCGGGAAAACCCTGCTCATCTCGCTGGGCATCTACGGGTTGCTGGGAGCTCTGGTCGCATTGGACACGATGGTCACCCCGGTGATCGCGGCCTGGATCGGGGCCGCCTGGACCTTTCTTTGCTTTTTCCTCTCCGCCCGCCTCAAGGCGAGCGAATCGGGAGAGCCGGTCTACAAGGAAGACCGCTTCTGGGCCGGCGGGTTGGCCAGTTGCGCCATCTTCATGATGTACTACTTCTTCTAGGCCGGCGGGGGGATTTCCTCGGCCAGGTCTTCCAGCGGGTAGGTCCAGATTTCCGACAGGGTCGGATGATACCAGTCCGCCTTCACGAGGGCGTGGACCGTAGCACCGAGTGAAACCGCCACGGAAAGGGAATGGATCAGCTCGCCCGCGTCCTTGCCCGCGCATTCCGCCCCCAGCACACGGCCGGTGGACCGCTCGGCATGAACCGCGACGTAACCGTGCTTGGCTTCCATGAGGATGGACTTGCCATGGTCGTCGAAGGGGTAGGAAGCGGAAAGAAAGTCGATGCCACGCTCCTTCAACCGGTCGGGAGACAATCCGACCCGGGCAACCTGAGGATCGGTGAATACAACAGTGAGCAGTTGGTCGTAGTTCATGGGCTCGACGGGTTGCCCGAGGGCATGGAGGGCCGCCGTCTCGCCCTGCCTGATCGCGACGTGAACGATCTCGTGCGGGCCCGAGCAGTCACCCGCGGCATAGATCCCGGGAAGGCTCGTCTGCTGGAACTCGTTGGTCCCGATCCGTCCGCCCGGGAGCAACTCGACACCCGTCTCGGCAAGACCCAAGCCACGAGTGGCGGGCGTCCGACCGAGGGCAAGGAAGAGGAAGCCGGTCTCAAGGGTCCGGGCCTCCCCATCGTGAAGAAAGGAAACTTCCGTGCGTTCCTCTCCGGATAAGCGGAAGCCTTCCAGGGATACCCCAGTCAGGAGGTTGATCCCCTCCTCCGTCATGGCCGTCTCGACGGCTCGCGAGGCTTCCGCGGGAAATTCCCTGAGGATGCGCGGACTGCGCTGGAGAAGGGTAACCCGCGACCCGACACGGGAGAGGAATTGGGCCAACTCGCAGGCCACCACGCCCCCACCCAGCACGATGCACTCGGGAGGAACCACGGAAAGCTCGAGGACGTCGTCGCTGGTCTTGTAGGGGACCTCGGAAAGGCCGGGGATGGAGGGAACCGACACCTCGGATCCCGTAGCTACGAGAATCTTGTCCCCACGGATGAGACGGTCGGGCCCGAGGGAAAGGGTATGCTCGTCGACGAAGGAGGCATGCTCGCGGAAAAGGGTGAAGCGACCGTCCTCAATCTGGCCCCGGCGGTAGTCGGCGAATTCGGCAATGACCTTCTTTTTGCGGGCCTGCATGGCGGACAGGTCGGCTTTCGGGGAGCCGGCCGCAAACCCGAAGACGGCGCCTTGGCGGGCGAAATGCAGGGCTTCGGCCGAATAGATGAGGGTCTTGGAGGGCATGCATCCGCGGAGGATGCAAAGACCGCCCAGCTCACCCGCCCCATCGACCATCGCAACCTTGCCCCCGCGCTCATGAAAGGTCCGGGCAGCGGCATAGCCGGCGCTTCCGCCACCCACCACGATAAAATCAAAGGTCTCGTTTTCCTCCATTGCGTCTCGACTCATAGCAAAAGCTGAGGCAACTTGTCCACAGCAACCCCCGCGGCGTTCGAACCCATTTATCCTTGAAGAAAGCCCTTACATTCCAAGCCTTGATGATTTGCCTCTTCCCGGCCCCGGTTCACCTGGCCGCGGAAAAGAAGGCGGAGTTCCGGCCGATGGACCGCTGGTACGAGGTGTACTTGGGCGAATCCAAGGTCGGGTTCGCTCATTCCACCATGAAGCTCGTGGAGGGAGAGGTCCGCTCGGAAAGCATTTTCGAGATGAGGATCAAGCGGGCGGGACAGGTCATAGAGATGAAGGTCGCGGAAAGAACCAGCGAGTCGCCGGACGGAAAGATCATCGGCTTCTCCGGGGAAACCCTCATGGCGGGAATACCCATTCTCAAGAAAGGATGGGTAGAGAACGGGGAGATCGTGGTCAGGGAAAAGCAATTCCTGCGCGAAACGACCAAGCGCTATCCCCTCGACCCTCAGGGAAAGATGACCTGGGGGATCCTCAAGCTACTGAAGGAAAAGGGGTTCCGTGAGAAAGGACTGACCTATGAGGCGCGGGTCTACAGCCCGGACTTCGGGATGGCCAAGCCGACCCGGGCCATCATCCGGACCCTCGGCCCGGCCAAGGTTTCACTCGCCGAGGGCGATATCGATGCCTTTGAGACGGAGATCGAGATGGTGAGCAGCGTCGGGTCGCTCAAGACCAGCAACTGGCTAGATGGCGAGGGGATAGCCGTGCGTACGCAGATGCAGATGGGTGGACTGTCCATCGATATCCGCCAGTCTTCCGAAAAAAGGGCCAAGGCGGAAGGAGAACTGAAGGAGGACTTCCTTCTCGACTCGGTGATCTCACTGGGGTCGGAACTCCCGCCCATGGCCCGCAGGAACGTCTTTCGGCTCCGGGCCAAGGATGGGAACATCACGGACATCGCCTATGAAGGGAAAACCCAGAAAATTCGGCGGGTCGACGGGCGCACCCTTGAAATCGAGGTGCTGGCCGAGGACTGGAAAGCCATCCGCAAGGGCAAGGGGCACCCCCTGCAAGTCGGGCCGGAATACCGCGAGGCGAACATCCTCGTCGATTGCGAGGACAAGCTCGTCAAGGAGCTCGCCAAGCGGGCCGGGCAAGGTTCGCGCAGCCCCTTCGAGACCGCAGAAAGGCTCTGCAGCTTCGTGTCCCGATACGTTTCCGAGAAGAACTTCTCCGTGGGCTTCGCCTCCGCCAGCGAAGTGGCCAGGAAACGCGAGGGTGACTGCACCGAGCACGGGATCCTTCTCGCCGCCCTCGGGCGTGCCCTGGGCATTCCCTCCCGAGTGGCGACGGGCATCGTCTATGCTAAGGAGTTCAAGGGAACAAAGAACGCCATGGTCTACCATATGTGGACCCAGTTCTACCTACGCGGCAGGTGGGTCAACTTCGATTCGGCCCTTCGAAAGGTGCGGTGCCCAGCGGACCGGATCATCTTTTTCGTAAGCTCCATGAAGGAGGATTCCATGGTCGAGTCGATGCTCCCGACCTCCGAATTGATCGGCAACCTTTCAGTCGAGCGGATCGATTCGCCGTAGTTCCAAGCCGATGGCCCTCATAACGCGGCGAACCGCCAATCGGGTAAGGAAACGACGCTATTCTGCCCTTGACTAATCCTTCAGTTCATCAAACATCAAAACTCCCCCTAAACCCCCACCCCATCAACGAAGAACAACCCGTTATGACTCAGTACTTCCCCGAAGTTTCGAAGATCCAGTTCGAGGGCAAAGATTCCAAGAACGACTTGGCCTTCAAGCATTACGACCCCGATGCCGAGGTAGAGGGCAAGAAGATGATGGATCACCTGCGTTTCGGCGCTGCCTACTGGCATTGCATGAGAAACCCACTGGCCGATCCTTTCGGCCCAGGCACCGCCCTCATGCCATGGGACGACGGAACCGATTCGGTGGAAAACGCGGTAAAGCGGACCCACGTATTCTTCGAGTTTCTGGACAAGGTCGGGATCGACTACTATTGCTTCCACGACCGGGACGTCGCTCCCGAGCTCCCCACCCTCGCGGAATCCAACAAGGCCCTTGACGCGGTCGTGGACGAGCTCGAGAAACTCCAGGGCGAAACGGGAAAGAAGCTCCTCTGGGGAACGGCCTGTCTCTTTGCCCATCCGCGGTATGCCATGGGGGCCGCCACTTCCCCCTACGTAGACGTCTTCGCCTATTCCGCCGCCCAGGTAAAGAAGGCCATCGAGGTCACCCATCGACTCGGCGGGGAAGGCTATACCTTCTGGGGCGGCAGAGAAGGATACGGTTCCATCATCAACACCAACATGAAGAGGGAGCTGGATCATTTGGCCGGCCTCCTCCACATGGCCGTCGACTACAAGAAGGAGATTGGCTTCGAGGGCCAGTTCTACATCGAGCCCAAGCCCAAGGAGCCGACCAAGCACCAGTATGATTCCGACAGCGCGGCCTGCCTGAATTTCCTGCGGGAGTACGACTTGCTCGACCATTTCAAGCTCAACATCGAAACCAACCACGCCATCCTCGCAGGCCATACGGTCGAACACGAATTGCAAGTTGCCGCGGCCGCGGGAGCCCTGGGGTCGGTAGACGCAAATGCAGGGGACGAGCTCCTGGGCTGGGACACCGATCAGTTCCCGACCAATATCTATGATACCACAAAGGTCATGCTCGTCCTTCTGGAGATGGGCGGATTCACCACGGGGGGCCTGAACTTCGACTCCAAGAGAAGAAGGGAGTCCCATGAGCCAGTCGATCTGTTCCACGCCCACATAGGCGGAATGGACGCCTTCGCCCGCGGCCTCAAGAATGCCGCGGCGATCCGGGCCGACGGACGCTACCAAGCCTTCCTCGACGAGCGCTACTCCAGCTGGAACGGGGAGCTTGGCTCGAAGATCGAGGCCGGAAACGCAAACCTTGCAGAACTGGAGTCCCATGCCCTCTCCGCAGAGCCCGGCACGCTCCCTTCGGGCCGGCAGGAAATGCTGGAAAATTTGATCAATAATTTCATTTGATCTGTTGGAATCACATTCACTATAGTAAAGTAAATTTCTTATGATAAGGCAGCAGGAATATGGAGCGGGAGAAGTGGTTCTCGCGGAAGGAGAGCTTGGCACGGGGTTCTGCATACTCGAATCCGGCTCCCTTGAGGTAATAAGAGACGGAAAGGTAATCAGCGAGATCGACATGGCCGGGGCGATCTTCGGAGAGCTGAGCGAACTGCTCTCTCTCAAGCGGGATGCCGTGATCCGGGCCAAGACGGAGTCCCGGGTACGCCACGTTGAGGAAAACATCGCAAGCATTTGCGAAAAAAACCCAAAGGTGGCCCTAAAGCTGATGCGAACCCTCGGACGCAGGCTTTACAGGATGAACAGGCTGGCCGTTCGCGGGGACTCCCAGAACGATCATCTGCGCAGTGCCGACGAATCGCAAGAGGAAGACGGCGCTGGAGCAGGAGGAATCCGTATCCTGATCGTGGACGACAAGCCCAACATCATTTCCCAGCTGAAGGATATTTTCTCGAGGAGCGAATGGGTGTGCAAGAGCGCTCATGACGAGGAATCGGCCATTGCCGCCTGTAACCAGAGTTCGTTCTCCTCCATTCTCATAAGCATGGCCCTGCCGGATGATGCCGCCGTCGATCTGCGCCGCAAGCTCAAGACCAACCACAACGTCCTGAACACCCCTATTCTCGGAATGATCGTAAAGGGTGACGAGGCGGCTCAGAAGAAAGCCCTCGACTCGGGTTTTGCGGACTGCATAACCAAGCCCTTCGACCCAAACAAGACCGAGGCCGTGATGTACAACGTCATGAACCTGGACTCTTCCGCAAGGTACTTCAAGTTCGTGGAGGATTATCTCTATTTCAAAGTTCCCAACGAGTTGTCCAACTTCGTCATGAACGACATCAAGGAGAATATGGACAACCGCATCCGAAACACTATCAACGAGGGCATCGTGAAGCTCATCATCGACGTTTCGGAATTGGAGGAAATCGGCGAGGAAGCCATCGAGGTCGTGGGCGAGTTCGCCGAGAAGATCGAGGACATGAAGCTTCCCATGCGCGGGGCAATCCTGGCCACCGGGGAGGATGCCGAGATGTGGAACAACCTGGATGGCTGCGAGGACTGGGGAATCTGCGAAGACCTGGAGGAAGCCAAGGAGCACCTTGCCAAGGAGATTGAGGAAGCCGAGGAGGAAGAAGAGGAAGCGCCTGCCGCCGCAGAACCTGCCGCAGAATCCGAGGCTGCCCCCGAGGAACCGGCGGCAGAAACCGAGTCGGAAGCCGAGGAGTAACGCGCCTTGTCTCAAGACGCTTCGCGGTCGGACTCATGATCGGCTTGCAACTCATGCTTAGTGAGTAATCTCGAACAAGCCGAGCAGGCCAGGAAAACATTCGTGGGCCTGCAGGAGGATCTACGGACAAGACTCGAGGCCTTCGACCCGAAGATTCAGGGGACTGAGGATTCTTGGAAAAGGAAAGAGGGCGGAGGAGGAAAGACCCTGGCCTTCGCCAATGGGGAAATCATCGAAAAAGGGGGCGTAAACTTTTCCGACGTCCGGGGCGGAACGCTTCCTCCCACCGCAACACAGGGCAGACCCGGACTCGAGGGAGCTCCCTTCAGGGCCATGGGCGTCTCGGTGGTTATTCACCCCGACAACCCCTACCTTCCCACCAGCCATGCAAACGTCCGCTATTTCGAGGCCACCCCCAAGGGAGAGGAACCCGTCTGGTGGTTCGGAGGCGGTTTCGACCTCACCCCCTATTACCCCGTCCATGAGGACGTTGTTTTCTGGCACGAGCAGGCCAAGGAGGTCTGCGACGCCTATGGGGCGGATCACTACAAGCGCTTCAAAAAATGGTGCGACGAATATTTCTACCTTCCTCACCGTAACGAAACAAGGGGGGTCGGAGGCTTGTTTTTCGATGACTACGCCGAGGGTGGCTTCGATAAGTCCCTTTCCTTCGTGGAGCAGGTCGGAAAGGTTTTCGGGGATGCGTACTTCGAGATTCTCCAGCGGGGATGGGAAAAGCCTTTCTCCCGCGAGCAAAAGGACTTTCAGAAATACCGCAGAGGAAGGTACGTCGAGTTCAACCTCGTTTACGACCGCGGGACCCATTTCGGCCTCCAGTCCGGAGGAAGGACTGAATCGATCCTCATGTCCCTGCCCCCAAGCGTCGAGTGGAGCTACGGATGGTCGCCCGAGAAAGGCTCCGAGGAAGCGAGGCTTTATGAAAAATACCTTCAACCCAGCGACTGGCTGGGCCTAGGCGAATGACCTCGCGACAAAGACTCAATGCGGCTCTAGGCTGCAGAAACGAGGGAAGGCCACCCGTCTGGATCATGAGGCAGGCAGGCAGGTACCTGCCCGAATACCGGGCCCTCAAACAGAGACACGGGTTTCTCGAGATGGTCAAGACCCCCGAGCTTGCAGTAGAAGTTTCCCTTCAGCCGCTGAAAAGGTTCGAGCTGGATGCCGCCATTGTGTTCAGCGACATTCTCGTAATTCCAGAAGCCATGGGCCAGCCCTATCATTTCAGGGACAAAGGGGGGATTCAGATGGAATACGCGCTCGAGTCGGAAGCTTGCCTGGACAAGCTCGATTCGGGGTGCGCAGCAGACCGGCTTTCCTATGTGGGCGATGCCCTCAAGCTGCTTAGGTCGGAACTGGGAGATTCAAGAGGCCTGCTTGGGTTTTGCGGTTCACCCTGGACCTTGGCCTGCTACATGATCGACGGGGGATCGGCGCCGGGCTTCCCTAAAACGCGGAGCCTGGCAAGCGGGAACCCGGTCCTTTTCGCAAAGCTCATGGAAAAGCTTACCCGCGAGCTGGCCGACTACGTTCGCATGCAGGCGGCATCGGGAATCGATGCCCTACAGGTTTTCGACAGCTGGCACGGACTTTGCCCCCCGGACAAGGTCCGCGACTGGAGCCTGAGATGGATCGACGAAGTCATAGAAGCCGTTTCGGGGGAGGTCCCCGTCATTCTCTACGCCAAAACGCCCAAGGACAGGGTAAACCTCCTCGCGGGGTGCAAGGCGCAGGGGATCAGCCTGGATCATGAATGCGATCTTCGCGAAGCCCGTGAAACCTTCCCCCAGCCTTTCGCCCTGCAGGGCAACCTGGACCCTGCCCTCATGGAAACCTCGCCCACCCAGGTTGAGGAGACGGCCCGAAACCTCCTCCTCTCCATGAACGGGGACCCGGGCCACGTCCTCAACCTAGGCCACGGAATCAGGCCACAGGGCAAGATCGAGTGCGTCCAGGCCCTCGTGGAGACGGCAAGATCCTTCCGCTCCGAGGACTCCTAGACCACTGCAGACTTTCTTTCCTCGCCGGGCGGGGAGCCGGCCGGGCCGGAATCACCGTTGCGCCCGGGGAAGCATATGCCAGCAACGGCCTCCTCGAAATCCTCGAATCCCTCCGTAATCTCAATCTCCATCCGGACGTAGTAAAAAGGGATCAGGGACTTGTAGTTAGAAGGTATGCGGACGGCGTCCTTTTCCGTAGTCACCATGACGTCCGCACCGGCATTCTTGGCCTGAAGGAAAAGGCGATCGAGCTCTTCCTCCTCATACCTGTGGTGATCGAGAAACCTTCGTCGGAAGCGCAATTCGCCCGACATCCTCATGATGAGCTGCTCGAAGCCACGCGGGGAAGCGATCCCGCAAAAGACCCCGACGTAGGCTTCATGAAGCAGGTTGAGGGGCTTTACCTCGTCGCCGTTGATCTCCTTGAAGAACTTGGGCTTGTGGACGCAACGGATGATCTCGGCTGTGCGGTTGTACTTTCGAATGGTCTGAAGAAGCTCAAGCTCGGGCTCGATCTCTGACTTAGTAAGGAAAACGTAGGACGCCCGCGAAATATGCCTGACGGGTTCGCGCAGGATTCCACGGGGCAGAAGGCAACGGTTGCCGAAGGGGTTTGTCTGGTCGACCAAAAGCAGGTTGAGGGTGCCCTTGATAGGCAGGTACTGGAAGCCGTCGTCGAGGATAAGGACGTCGGACTCGAACCTTTGGATGGCGAAACGGCCCGCCTTGACCCTGTCCTTGTCCGCCAGGACGACCGCCCCGGGAAGATTCATCGCCAGCATGTAGGGCTCGTCGCCCGCCTCCTCAGAATCTAGCAACACCGTCTCTCCATCGCTGACGATCTTGGGCGGGGCTTCGTCCCCGCCCCTAAGGATCCTTCGCCAGAGGGGTTGGCGGGGCTCCTCCTTACTCTTGTAACCGCGGCTAAGGATGGCCACTTTCTTGCCCTTGGCCATCAATTCCTTGGTGAAGCGCTCAACCACCGGCGTCTTGCCCGTCCCGCCCACGGTTAGGTTTCCGACCACCAGCACAAGGCAGTCGAGGGGACGGTCCTTGAACAGCAAGCGATGCGAGTAGAGAAAAAGCCTCAGGCGGACGATGGCCGAAAAAAGGTAGGAAAAAGGCCGGAGGAAGAGACCGAAAAGACGGGCCGACACGGAAAGGTCGCGATCATAGATGACCCCTTCGACAAAACCTTCGAAGTCTGTCCACTTTCTCTTGGCCCATGAACGGGTTTCCGTATCCATGCTTGGCCAAAATCTAAGAAAAATGGCCTTCTTGACAACCGCATTCCCCTTCCTGAGTTCTTTGATCGATTGACTTTGGGAAGGAAGGCGATTTGATGAAGAGTTCCACTTTTCTATCTTCGGATGCAAGTAACCTTATTGAAATCCAAGCTTCACCGGGCTACAGTTACGGCTGTCTCCCCCGATTATTCGGGCAGCCTTTCCATCGACCGTACCCTCATGAAGGAGGCCGGCTTCCTGCAGCACGAGAAGATTCTCGTCGGAAACATCTCTAACGGGGAAAGGTTCGAGACCTATTGTATCCCCGCGCCAGAGGGATCCGGGGAGATCGCTTTGAACGGAGCGGCCGCGCACAAGGGCAGCGTGGGCGACCTCCTCGTCATCCTCACCTTCATCAACCTCGAGCCCGAGGAAGCATCCGTCTGGGAACCACGGGTGGTCATCGTCGGCAAGGACAACAAGTCCCACGAGTTGGCCCCCAAGGGGAAATGACCTGACTTATGATTGACTACAAGCTTCACATACCAGGACCAGTAAACGTATCGGACGAGACCTACCAGGCCATGTCCACCCCAGTCATGGGCCACCGCAGCCAAGACTTCGTGGCGCTCTACCAGTCGTGCCAGCCGAACCTGAAAAAACTTTTTCAGACCGAGGACCCCGTCTTCCTGTCCACTTCCAGCGCTTGGGGAGTGATGGAAGGATCCATCCGGAACCTGACCAAAAAGAAAGTTCTCTGCTGTATGTGCGGAGCGTTTTCCGACAAATGGCTGGACGTTTCCCGCAGGTCCGGGAAGGAAGCCGATGGCCTGCAGGTCGACTGGGGAAGGAACATAGATCCGGGGGAACTCCGCAATCAACTATCAAGCGGACAGTACGACGTCGTGACCCTCGTCCACAACGAGACGTCCTGCGGAATGATGAACCCCCTACTCGAGATCATGGAGGTCCTGCGCGATTTCCCTGAGGTCATTTCCGTGATCGATACCGTGAGCTCCTTTTCTGTCGTACCCATACCAAAGGACGATTGGGGCATCGACGTAATCCTCACGGGCAGCCAGAAAGCCCTCGCCATGCCCCCAGGCCTGGCCCTGCTTTCCGTTTCGGAACGAGCCTTCGCAAGGGCCGAGCAAGTGGAGGGCCGAGGCTATTACTTCGACTTTCTCGAGTTCCGCAAGAATCACGAGAAGGGGATGACGCCGAGTACTCCCGTCATTCCCCTGATCCATGCCCTCAACCATACCTTGGATAAGATTTTCAAGGAGGGCGTCGAAGAGCGGCACCAAAGGCATTCCGACCTCAACGGCATGGTCCACGCCTGGGTCGAGTCCAAGGGGTTCGAGCTCTTGCCGGAGAAACAGTTTGCCTCCAAATCGCTTTCTTGCGTGAAGAACAACCTTGAAATCGACTTGGCCGGCTTCGTCGACACCCTCAGACGAGAAAAGAAGATCTCCATCGACGGTGGCTACGGAAAGATGAAGGGAAAGACCTTTCGTATCTCCAACATGGGCGACGAGTCGACCGATACGATGGCTCACCTGCTCGGCCAAATGGATGAGATCCTTCCCCGTTTCATGGCTTCCTAACTCATTCACTCGACCCTCAACCCATTGCCCACCAAGTGAAAAAACTAGTCATCGCAGAAAAGCCGAGCGTCGCCCGCGACCTTGCCCGCGTCCTGGGCAACGTCCCTAAGAAGGAGGACTTTTTTGAAAACGAGGAATGGGTCATCGATTGCGCAGTCGGACATTTGGTCGAGCTGTTCATGCCGGACGACTTCGACAAGAAGCTGAAGGCCTGGAAAATCGGAAACCTCCCCATCATCCCGCCGGAGTTTCAGCTCAAGCCCATCGCCGCGACCAAGAAGAAGTTTCAGCAGCTCAAGAAGCAGCTCAAGCGTAAGGACGTCGAAGTGGTCGTTAATGCCTGCGACGCCGGGCGCGAGGGTGAGCTCATCTTCACCTACATCTACGAACTGGCTAAGTCCAAGAAGACGGTCAAGCGGTTGTGGATGCTCTCCATGACCGACCAGTCCATCAAGGAGGCCTTCTTGAACCTGCGCCAGGGTGAGGAACTTCAGCCCCTGCAGGATGCCGCCCGGTGTCGTTCCGAATCGGACTGGCTGATCGGGATAAATGGTACCCGGGCCGTTACCATCAAGCGAAGCCGGGGCAGAAGCAGGCAGGTCTCGACCGTCGGCCGGGTCCAGACCCCAACGCTTTCCCTGGTAATCGAGAGGGAAAAGGAAATTCGCGATTTCGTTCCCCGCACCTATTACAGGATCACGGCGGACTTTTCGCTCACCGAGGGGAAATATCAGGGGATCTTTCAAAAGGAAGACTTCAAGAAAAGCGACGGTGACAAGCACGACCGTATCGACCGCCTATGGGACAAGGAGGAAGCGGAGAGAATTTTTCAGGAAGTCAGCCATGCCGAAAAGGCCGAGGTTTCCGAGACCAAGAAGCGCTCGCCGCAAAGCCCGGGAAGGCTTTACGACCTCACCACGCTCCAGCGGGAGGCCAACCGCCTGCACTCCTTTCCCGCAAGCCGGACCCTCCAGCTTGCCCAGTCCCTTTACGAGCGCCACAAGGCCATCACTTATCCCCGTACCGATTCCAAGGCCTTGCCCGAGGACTACGGACCGACCTGCCTGGAGATGCTCGGGACGGTCTCCGGCGAGCTTGCTCCCCATGCTCAGCTCGTGCTTCAGTCGGGTTGGGTGGACGAGAAGAATAAGAAAATTTTCAACAACAAGCAGATCAGCGACCACTTCGCCATCATCCCCACAAATTCGCCCCCGAGCAGCCTGGATGCAAGTGAGCTTAAGATTTACAACTTGATCCTGAAGCGTTTCATCTCCGTCTTTTATCCTCCGGCCCAATGGGACGTGACGACCCGTGCCAGCAACCTTGTGGGACACCAATTCAAGACCGAGGGCCGGGTACTGGTCGAGCCTTCCTGGCTTGCCATCTACGGCAAGGACAACCAGCCCGAGGACACCCTGCCTCCCCTGCTCCCCGAGGATAACGAAAGCGCCGGTCGTATCGACGCGCAGCTCCATGCGGACGAGACCAAGCCGCCTCCGCGCTACAGTGAGGCGACTCTCCTCTCGGCCATGGAAGGGGCCGGCAAGTTCATTGACGACGAGGACTTGGCCGAGGCTCTCAAGGAAAAGGGTCTAGGCACCCCAGCCACGAGAGCCTCGACCATCGAGCACCTCATCAAGGAAAAATACGTCGGCCGGGAAGGTACGCAACTGCACCCGACCCTCAAGGCGGAAGACCTTTTTCATTTCCTCGAGGCGGCCGGAACGGACGTGCTCACCAGTCCAAGCCTGACGGGCGAATGGGAACACAAGCTTCGCAAAATCGAGGAAGGGGAAATGACCCGCGAGCAGTTCATGGAGGAAATCTCCAAACTCACGGAGAATTTCGTCGAGAAGACTACGACCTTCAAGGAATCGGCAGACAACTTCAAGGACACCACCCTTCGTTCGCCCGTAAACGACGAGGCCCTCTTCGAAGGACTCAGCTTCTACCAGAACCTGGAGGGCGACTTCAGGATTCCCAAGAGCATCGCCGGGCGCAGGTTGCCCGTCGAGGAGGTGGATCAATTGCTCAAGGAAGGAAGGATCGGTCCCCTTGACGATTTTATCTCCAAACAAGGACGCAAGTTCTCCGCCATCCTCAAGCTGGAGGATGACTACAAGGTTTCCTTCGTGTTCGAGAACGAGGACGAAAAAGGGGAAGACGAGAAGGAACAAATAAACGATGCGCCCAAGGTAGCCGACTGCCCCTTGTGCCAAGCCGAAATCAGGCAAACCACCCGTTCCTTCCTCTGCACCCGGCACAGGAAGGTCTCGGATGAGGATTGCAACTTTAGGATCACCAGAAAACTACTCGACAAGGAGATACCGCTCGAGGAGTTCCAAAAGCTGGTGACCGAGAAGAAGACCGGATTAATCAAAGGCTTCGTCTCCAAGCGGACCCGACGGCCCTTCGATGCCAACCTCATCCTCAAGGAAGGCGGGGGGATCGGCTTCGAGTTCCCTCCTCGGAAAAAGAAATCCGCCTGAGCATCCCCTCCCTAAACATGCCGGTCTACCAATACGTCGTCCTCAACGGCAAGCAACCCGAGGAAATCATTGAGGTGGAGCAAAAGGCCTACGACGCTCCTCTCTACGAGCATCCCGTTACCAAGGAACCGATCAAGAGAGTCCCGGCTTCCCCTTCCCTCTCTCTGAATCATTCGACCACCAGCGAAAAAAACTCCCTTTCCGAGGAAAACTTGGACAAACACGGCTTCTCCCTTTATCATAAGGATAATTCCGACGGGAGTTACCGCAAGCAGGGCGGAGCGGGTCCCGACTCGATCCATCCGTAATTCCTTTTGCAACCGAAAGTGTCTTCCACGAAAACCAAGTCCAAGAAGCCCACCTGGCTTCGAGCCAAGCTTCCTTCCGGCCCTGAGTACGTCGGGGTAAGGGATATCGTGGACAAGAATCAGCTCAACACGGTATGCCAAAGCGCCCAGTGTCCGAATATGGGCGAATGCTGGTCGCGGGGAACTGCTACCCTAATGATCCTCGGCAACGTTTGCACGCGTGCCTGTACTTTCTGCGCCGTCCAGACCGGCATGCCCACCGAACTGGACCTCGCCGAGCCTCCGCGGGTAGCGGATGCGGTCTTCAAGATGGGGCTAAGACATTGCGTCCTGACCTCGGTGGCCCGCGATGACCTGCCCGATGGCGGGGCCAAGGTCTGGGCCGCCACCATCCGGGCCGTGCGTTACCGAAACCCCAACACCGCCATCGAGGTCCTCGTGCCGGACTTCAAGGGAAACTTCGAGAACCTCGATATCGTACTCGACGCCAACCCCAACCTCTTTAACCACAACCTCGAGACCGTCGAGAGGCTGCAAAGACCCATTCGCAAGACGGCCAGCTACCAGAGAAGCTTGGACGTTTTGGCCCACGCCAAGCGCCGCGGCTTCCCTATAAAGTCCGGGATCATGCTCGGTCTGGGGGAAAAAGAAGATGAAATCAGGCAGGCTCTGCTGGATTTGGCGACCATCGAACTGGACGTGCTCACCTTGGGACAATACCTCCAGCCGAGCCCACAGTACGCAGCCATCGACCGCTGGGCGACTCCAGAGGAATTTGCCCGCTGGAAAGAGGAGGCTCTTGCCATGGGCATACAGGTAGTCGAGTCGGGACCACTCGTTCGCTCCTCCTACCACGCGGAAGAGCAGTCGGCTAGGTTTGCGGAGGAGAAGAGGGAGTCCGCCTAAGGACGTCTGGGTTTACTTTCCGCTGATTTTCCAGACCGCCGATTCCGTTCTCAGGACCAACCCCCCGGGCACTGGTATCGGGCTCGCCAGGGTTCGCTCCTCAAGTTCGTTCTCGGCGAGCAAATCGTATTCCTGATCGGCTCGGAAAACAAAGGTCGTACCACCCTCGTCAGTAAGATAAATTCTGCCCGCGGCATGCAATAGGGAACCGGAACAGCTCCCCGCCACCCTTTCCATCCACTTGAGCTCTCCGGTACGGGCATCCAGGCAACTGACGATCCCGCTGTCCGCGGCCATGAAGAGAAGCGTCCCTTCCTTAAACCCGACAAGAACGGGCGACGGGTTGTGCGGGACCGATCGACTCCGCTTCCAGACCACGTGGGTATCGGTTACGTCGCCCTTTCCGTCAATCCTTACCGCATAAAGCGTGGGTCTGTCGTAACCACTCCCAACGTAGATCATTCCATTCTCGTGGACCGGTCTGGGAACGACGGAATATCCGCCGGGATAGTGGGATTTCCAAAGCTGATTGCCCTGCAGGTCGTAAGAGAAGACGTAATCGCTGGCGGGGCTGATGATTTGCTCCCTTCCCTTGTGCGAAACGACCAGGGGCGTACAGAAGGAAAACTTTCTCTTTGCT
Source organism: Opitutia bacterium UBA7876 (assembly GCA_002500665.1). Classification (GTDB taxonomy): domain Bacteria; phylum Verrucomicrobiota; class Verrucomicrobiia; order Opitutales; family Seribacteraceae; genus Seribacter. Next base: position 14,506 of record DLRY01000057.1, on the reverse strand, counting down.
TCGCTATCCCGCTTGGCCTTCCACCTGACCTTCCCTGTTTTTTTGTCGAGGGCGTAAAGCCCTGGGTTTTGGGCGCCGTCTGCACTGAACAGCAAAAGGTCGCCATGGACGACTGGGGAACACCCGCTGCCGTGCACGGGGCTATAGTCGAACCTCTTCTTCCAAAACACCTTGCCGTCCTTCGAAAGACAGGCCGTCCCGAGGTTCCCGAAATGTACGAAAATCCGTTCTCCGTCATGAAACGGGGTCGGGCTGGCATGACTGTTCTTCTTGTGAATACGGGGCGCTTTGTCGTAACTGAACAAGAAAACACTCCATTCCCTTTCACCGGTAGCTAGGTCAAGGGCCAAGGCTTCCAGCTTCAGTCGGCCGTCCTCTAGCTCGATAGCGTTGGTCAGAATCAGGGACTCGCCGACTTGAATTGGGGAAGACCAAGCCTTGCCGGGAAGATCGGTTTTCCAGGCAACGGATTCCTTGCGGTTCCATTTCAGGGGTAAATTATCCCAAGCCGCATGGCCCTGGCCGGAAGGTCCACGGAACTGGTTCCATTCTTCGGCCGCTAGGGAAAGCCCAGATGCCAGTGAAAGCAAGAGTGAGACGAATTTATTCATCTGCCTATTATTGGAAACAGAAGAGGAAAAAATCGACTGCAAAAAAGACCTACCCAGACTTTGCCAAAGGGTAGATCTCAGGATTCCAGACCAAAGAAAAGGCGCCCCCGTTTGGAGGCGCCCTTTCAAAATACAGCAAGGAAATAACCTTACATCATGCCATGATCATGGTCATGTCCTCCGGGGGCGGGCTTTTCATCCTCCGGGATATCGGTGATCATGCAGTCGGTGGTCAGGAGAAGACCGGCCACCGAACCTGCGTTCTGGAGCGCAGTGCGGGTAACCTTGGTCGGATCTACGACTCCGGCCTTAATCAGGTCCTCATGAGTGTCGGTGGCTACGTTGTAGCCCATTGAGCCCTTGGACTTGAGGACTTGCTGGACGACCAGCGAACCTTCGACTCCGGCGTTGTCGCAAAGCCTGCGCAGGGGAGACTCTATAGCACGGCGAACGATTGCGGCACCGATGGCTTCGTCGCCCTCAAGGGCGTCTGCGGCTTTCTCAATGGCATTAGCGGCCCGGAGAAGGGCAACGCCTCCACCAGGAAGAATGCCTTCCTCGACGGCAGCACGGGTTGCATGAAGGGCGTCTTCGACGCGAGCCTTCTTTTCCTTCATCTCAGGTTCCGTAGCTGCACCCACGTTGATGACGGCAACACCACCGGCCAACTTTGCGAGACGCTCTTGAAGCTTTTCGCGGTCGTAATCGGAGGTAGTTTCCTCAATTTGACGACGGATCTGCTTGACGCGTCCCTGGATGTCGGAAGCTTTTCCGGAACCCTCGACGATAACGGTATTTTCCTTGTCCACGGAGAGACGCTTGGCCCGGCCGAGATCGGAAAGCTGAATGTTCTCGAGCTTGATGCCGAGGTCTTCGGTGATGCAGCGTCCACCGGTCAGGATAGCGATGTCGCGAAGCATTTCCTTACGACGATCACCAAAGCCGGGAGCCTTGACGGCACAGGCGTTGAGAGTACCGCGGAGTTTGTTCACCACGAGAGCGGCAAGGGCTTCCCCTTCTACGTCCTCGGCAATGATAAGGAGAGGCTTTCCTTCCTTTGAGACGAGTTGAAGCAAGGGCAACAAGTCGTTCAAAGCGGTAATCTTCTTCTCGTTGATAAGGATGTAGCAGTCCTCGAGAACGGCCTCCATTGTGTCGTTGTTGGTGCAGAAGTAGGGGCTGAGGTAGCCCTTGTCGAACTGCATGCCTTCAACGACGTCGAGGGTGGTCTCGATGCTCTTAGCCTCCTCTACGGTAATGGTGCCGTCCTTTCCGACCTTGTCCATGGCGTCGGCGATGATTTCGCCGATCTCACCATCCCAGTTGGCCGAAACGGTTGCGACTTGACGGACTTCCTCCCGGTCGGAAACTTTCTTGCTGTCGCGCAGAAGCTTTTTCACGCCTGCATCGACAGCTTTGTCGATCCCGCGCTTAAGGTAGACGGGGTTGGCTCCCGCGGCTACGTTCTTGAGGCCTTCCTGGTAGACGGCAGCGGCCAGAACGGTAGCGGTTGTGGTACCATCGCCGGCGGCATCCGAAGTCTTGGAGGCAACCTCGCGCACCATCTGGGCTCCCATGTTTTCATAGGGGTCCGCATGCTCGATTTCCTTCGCTACGGTCACACCGTCCTTCGTTACGGTCGGGGAACCGAATTTCTTGTCGATCAGCACGTTTCTACCCTTTGGTCCGAGCGTCACGCTGACTGCATCGGCAAGGGTATTGACGCCCTTGAGGGCTTTTTTACGGGCTGCTTCGTCGAATAATATTTGCTTAGCCATTTTTTAAGTAAGTAAGTGGTTAATAAGTTTCAGATGGAAAAGCCTTTATCCGATGACGCCGAGAATATCGTCTTCCCGGACGAGCTGGTACTCGACGTCGTCGAGCTTGACCTCGGTGCCGCCGTACTTGCTGATCAGCACCTTGTCTCCCTTTTTGACCTGGAAGGCTACGGCGTTGCCGTCATCGTCCTTCCGACCGGTACCAAGGGCCACTACTTCGGCTTCCTGGGGCTTTTCCTTCGCGGAGTCGGGAATGATAATCCCGCCTTTGACTTGCTCGTCGTCATCGACGTGCTTGACCAAGACGCGATCTCCCAACGGAGTTATTTTTACTTTGCTCATGTTCCTTTTGTTTTGGGTTGGTTTAGATTTTCGGGTTAGCGAACCCCTTCGCTTGAAATGCGGGGGATGTCATTAGAAATCTCAGCTTTTCTCGTCCTCGTCGTCCACCACCTCGAAATCGGCATCGACGATATCCTCGTCCTTCTTGTCCCCTTGCTCACCTTCCGAAGCATCGGACTTGGCGGGATCGGGTTGCGCTTCCGGACTTGGCATGGGACCTGCCGCCTTGGCAATCTCCTCGAAGCTCTTCTGGAGGTTTTCCTTGGCGGCCTTGAGCTCGGCCAATTCTGCATCTTCCTTCTCGAGAGCTTTCTTGGCTTCGGAAAGAAGGCCGTCCACCGAAGTCTTGACTTCGTCGGGAGCTTTGTTGCCGAGATCGGCAAGTTGCTTCTCGCACTGATAGACCATGGAGTCGAGTTCGTTACGGACCTGGACGAGCTCCATGCGCTCCTTATCCTGCTCGGCGTACTTTTCCGCTTCCTTACGCAAGCGCTCCACTTCCGCCTCATCCATGCTGGAAGAGCCCGAAATAGTGATTTTCTGGTCCTTACCGGTATTTTGATCCTTGGCCGTGACAGTGAGGATTCCATCCGAGTTGATATCGAATGTGACCTCGATTTGCGGCGTGCCGCGCGGAGCGGGATCGATGCCATCAAGCTTGAAAGTTCCGAGAGTTTTGTTGTCCTGGGACATTTTACGCTCGCCCTGCAGAACCACGATGTCGACCGCCGGCTGATTATCGGCGTAAGTCGAAAAAACTTGGGATTTCTTGTGGGGAATGGTGGTGTTACTCTCGATCATGGGGGTGCAAACCCCTCCCGCGGTCTCGATGCCCAGCGTAAGTGGAGTAACATCGAGCAAGAGAACGTCACCTACTCCCTCGTCTCCACTTAGAATTGCACCTTGTATGGCTGCTCCAATAGCAACGACCTCGTCCGGGTTCACGCCTTGATGAGGGTCCTTGCCACCAAGCTCCTTAACCAAATCAACGATCTTGGGACTCCGCGTCATGCCCCCAACCAGAACCAGGTTGTGGACGTCGCCGATACTAAGGCCGGAATCCTTTAGGCACTTTTCGAAAGGAGCTTTGGTTCGAGCGTATAGCTGATCGCAAATCTGTTCCAGCTTCGCTCTGGACAAGGTGACGTTGAGGTGCTTCGGACCGTCTTGGTCAGCCGTGATGAAAGGCAAGTTGATTTCAGTCGACTGAGACGAGGAAAGAGACATTTTGGCCTTCTCGGCCTCCTCCTTGAGCCTCTGCATGGCCATCGGATCGGAAGAAAGGTCGATTCCTTGCTCAGACTTGAATTCCCCAATCAGCCAGTCGATGATCTTCTGGTCCCAGTCGTCTCCACCGAGCTGGGTGTCCCCGTTAGTCGACCTGACGGAGAAAACTCCATCCGCGATTTCTAGAATGCTGATATCGAAAGTTCCGCCTCCCAAGTCGTAAACGGCAATAGTCTCCTCTTCATTTCCTTTCTTATCCAGACCATAAGCCAAGGAAGCGGCAGTGGGCTCGTTGACGATTCTCTCGACTTCCAGTCCGGCAATGGCGCCTGCATCCTTGGTTGCCCTTCTTTGATCGTCGTTAAAATAGGCGGGGACGGTTATAACGGCTTTTGTAACCGGCTCCCCCAGATAAGACTCAGCATCCGCCTTGAGCTTGGCCAAGACCATGGAGGAAATCTGCTCGGGCATAAAGGTTTCCTTCTTGCCGTCGATCTCACACTCGATAACGGCGGCTTCGTTCTTTCCTTCCACTACCTTGAAAGGGAGATTGGCAACCTCATCCTTGACTTCGGAAAACTTCCTGCCTACGAGCCGCTTGGCCGAAAAAATGGTGTTGGCGGGGTTGGTAACCGCTTGGCGCTTGGCCGCCTGACCAACCAACCTCTCACCATTCTTGCTGAATGCAACGATCGAGGGGGTAGTCCTCATGCCTTCGGAATTAGGAATTACCTTTGGTTCACCCGCTTCCATAACCGCCATGCACGAATTGCTCGTGCCAAGATCTATACCAATTATTTTACTCACGCACTCTGGTATGCAACTCCTGCGCCTTTTCCATATCAATACACAAGATACTAACTATTATATAGATGCGTAATTAAACCCTTGGCCGTAACTGGAAAGGGACGGGAATCTTGGGACAAGATGCCCCACCTGCGTCACACTTTACGTCTCGTTTGGCTTTTCCTCTTCCGTCGAGGATTCGCTTTCCTCCTCCTCAAGTTCGTCGAGGATTTCCATGACCCGATTTCCGCGCTCAATCCCGTAGTCCCTTACGAACTGCAAGCGCGGGGAGTACTTGAGGATAACGTGCCGGCTCACCTCCTTGCGGATCTCCCCTGCATGCTTGCGGAAGAAAGCCTGAGCCTCACGGGTCTTGACTTCGTCGCCGAGAACGGAGTAAGCCACAGTGGCATTTCTCAAGTCGGCGGCCACTTCCACGGAGGTGATGGTCCAGCAAACGCTCTCGGAGCGGTAGCGAGTCCTGAGGTAATTGCCGATTTCGCGCTTTACCAATTCGTTGACTCGAGCAAGCCGGAGGCTCATTTTCCCTTAAAGCTAGAGGGTTGGACGAGTTTTCTCGACCTCAAAGGTTTCCAAGACGTCCCCTTCTTCGTAGTTGTCGAAGGAATCCAGCCGGATACCGCACTCGAAGCCGGCCTTGACTTCAGTAACATCGTCCTTAAAGCGCTTGAGAGTGTCGATCTTACCCTCCGCGATGACTTCCCCATTGCGAATAAGGCGGGCTCCCTTGTTTCTGATGATGGCACCCTCCATGACCATCGAGCCGGCGACCGTGCGCCCCTTGCTTACCTTGAAGACTTGGCGAATCTCCGCCCGACCGGTCTTCTGCTCAACCAGTTCTGGCTCCAGCAAGTCGGCCATATTGTCCCTGACCAAGTCGATGATCTCGTAAATGATGTTGTTCTGGAAAACCTGCACGCCGAGGTGTTTGGCCTCTCCCATGACGCCATTTTCCAGTTTGACATTGAAACCAATCACGTCGGCGCCGGAAGTGTTGGCCAGCTTGACGTCGTTCTTGGTGACCTGACCCACGTCCGATTGAAGAACCTCAAGCAGGACCTTATCACTTTCTATGAGCTCTAGTGAACCGATGAGTGCTTCCAAGGAACCCCGGACGTCGGCTTTCAGAACGACCCGATAGGTCGTCTTCTTACTCTTTGAAATAGCGGCGAACAAAGCGTCGACACCCGAAACTTCAGCCACTGCCTCAGCTGTTTCTTCGGGCGCAACCTCAGGCTTTTTGCCGCCCAAGGCGAATTCCTCAGCCTCTCTTTTGGCCTGGCGCTCGTTCTTGGCCCCCTTGAAGACGGCCCCTGCGTCGGGCACTCCCGACCAACCGAGAATATTAACGGGGGTGGAGGGTGGAGCGGACTTAACCTGATTGCCCTTGTCGTCGATCATCGCCTTGACCTTGCAGAATACTGAACCGCAATGAACCGAGTCTCCTATCTTGAGGGTGCCTTTCTGGACGATTACGGTAGCCGTAGCGCCTCGTCCGACCTCTTGACGGGCCTCGACCACGACACCTTCGCTTACGGCGTCCGGGTTTGCCTTCAATTCCATCAGTTCCGCCTGAAGGAGAATCATATCAAGCAATTCCTCCACATTGTCTCCGTTCAAGGCGGAAATCGGAACCGTGACGACTTCTCCCCCCCAGTCCTCGGAAGCGATGGATCGCTCCTGCATCTGGGTCTTGACCTTTTCGACGTCGGCCCCTTTGACGTCAATCTTGTTAACGGCCACCAAGAGGGATCCTTGGGCTCGCTGGGCAAACTTAAGCGCCTCGTCGGTCTGGGGCATGAACCCATCATCAGCCGCAACCACCAGGACCGCGACGTCAGTCAAGTTGGCCCCTCTTTCCCGAATCTTGGAGAAGGCGGCGTGGCCGGGCGTATCGATGAAAGTGATCTTCTGACCGTTGCGCTCGATCTGATAGGCTCCGACGTGCTGGGTTATGCCACCAGCCTCGCCGGCAACGACGTTTGCCTTGCGAATGGTGTCGAGAAGAGTGGTTTTTCCATGGTCGACGTGTCCAAGGATACAAACCACGGGCGGGCGAGTCTTGAGGAATTTCTCGTCATTCTCATCGATCTCCTCCTGCACTACCTTCTCAGTCGGATCCGCCTTTTCTCCACGATGCTTAATCTCAAGCTCAAAACCCTTGATTTTTGCAATCTTTCGAGCTACCTCCTCCTCGACGGTCTGGTTCATGGAGGCGAAAATACCCATTTCCATGAGCTCGGAAATCAATTGAAAAGGCTTGAGCCCGATCAAGCCGGCGAAATCGCGAACGACAATGGGAGGCTTCAGGATGATCTTGTTTCCTTCAACCACTCCACCATCCGACTCCCCGGATCCGGGGGAGGGAACGGAAGGAGGCACCGGAGCTTTTCCCGCCGAAGTCGGGGGCGGGGGAGCGGATGCCTTTTTGGTTGGTGGAGGAGGAACTGAAGGAGCCTTTCCCTGAGGAGAATCCGAACCTGCATCTTGTGAAGGTTCCGTTTCCTCATCATCCCCCGATTCATCAGGCGGGTTTTCAAGCTCTTCCTTCTCCAGTCTTTCCTTTTCGAGATCGGCCTTGCTCTTGACGATTGGAACGCTGCCTGAATCCGCGGAAGCGGAGTCCTCATCGCTCGACTCCTCTTCATCGGAAGCGGATTCGTCAGGCTCGGCAGGCGGGGGCTCGGAGACGGCATCCTCTTGCTCTGTTATCTTAAATTCATCGATGAGCGATTGAGCGGTAATGTTGTCGAGTGTGGATGAGGCGCTCTTTACGTCGTATCCGCGCTTTTGGAGAATCTCGAGGATTTCCTTGCTGGTCTTGTCGACCTCCTTGGCAATGGCATGTATGCGGACACTCATGAAATTCTTGGCTAACTAGTCGTTTTTGGACTCTTCCTCGGCTTCGGCTTCGGGCTCATCGGCTTCATTGGAACCGACCGAAACTTTCGAGAGAATATCCTGGGCGACGGGATCCTCGAAGCCGAGTCCGACCAGGTCTTCCGCCGTCACGCCCTCGAAGGCCTCCGGGCTGACCAGACCGAAGGCAACCAGCCTATCGGCGACTTCGAATTCGATGCCCACGGAGGTAAGAGCCTCGGCCGCCTTGGCCTTGCGCTCATCGAAGCCGACTTCCTTGACCTCGACCTTCCCGATATCCAGCTTCCATCCAAGCAGGCGGGAAGTTAGTCGGGCATTGATGCCCTTTCGGCCAATGGCCACCGACAAGTCGTCCTCCACCACCTCGAAATACATCCTTCTCTTGTCCCGGTCCAGGTTGACGTTCTGTGGAACGGCGGGCTTGAGAGCCTCGCCAAGTTGCTCGACCGGATCCTCGAACCAGCGTACGATGTCTACCTTTTCGCCATTCATTTCGCGAACGATGCTCTTGACGCGGGCTCCCCGGGCCCCAACGCAGGCACCCACCGGATCCACTTTCGGGTCGGAACTCCTCACGCAAACCTTGGTACGATAACCGGGTTCGCGGGCCATGGCCGCCAGAGTAACGGTTCCGTCGGCGATCTCGGCGACTTCCATCTCGAAAAGCTTGCGTACGAAATTCAAGCTGGAGCGACTAAGAATCAATTCCGGACCACGCCCATGTTGCTCGAGCTTGTTGAGCAGGCAACGAATGCGTTCACCGGGAACCCAGTCCTCACCCGGGACGCGCTCACGCCAGGGCAGAAGGGCTTCCGCCTTGCCTACCTCCACGATGAGGTCTCCCCTCTCCTTGCGCCTGACCGTGCCCGTCACGAGACTTCCGACTTGGTCGCGAAACTCGTCGTAAATATGTTCCTTCTCGAATTGGCGGAGTCTTTGCTTGATGGCCTGCTCGGCGGTCTTGGCGGCAATCCGCCCGAGATAGGATGGATCCATCTCACGCTCGACGATATCACCCACTTCCGGGTTTTTGGCGTACAAACGGGCCTTGTCGACGTGGATTTCCTTGGCCGTGTCGGAAACGGACTCGACCACCTCGAGTTGGCTCCAGGCCTGCATGGCGCCGGTTTTGGGGCTGATTTCGACCCGCACGTCCCCGGGCGCATTGATCCCCCTTTCCGCGGCCGCCTTGACGGCGCTCTCAATCGTGGCGATCATATCCTCTCGGCTGATACCCTTCTCTTTCTCCATGTATTCAAGAACTGCGAGAATTTCACTACTCATGATCTTGGCTGTTTTGTATGGTTTTGGAAAATAGGACAAAAAAAAGCGAGCAATGCCCGCTCCTTTTCGGATGAGACTGTACTAGAAGGAAATCACTATACAAGTACACGGCAAATTGTCAATGTATTCATCCATGCGGACACCTTGATCGGTTTTCATCGTTGCAGACTCGTCACGATCCTTTATGGATGCTCTTTTCCCATGAAAACCTTACGCTTCACAACCCTGCCCGGAGACGGGATCGGACCGGAGGTCATGAAGGTCGCCCTCGACGTCCTCGACGCCTTGGGGCCCAAGCACGATTTCCAAGTCGAGGCCACCTCTCACGACGTCGGTGGAATCGGCATCGACAACCACGGTAAGGCCCTGCCCGACTCCACGCTTTCGGCCTGCGAGCAGGCTGACGCCATCCTTTTCGGCTCCGTAGGCGGACCCAAGTGGGAAAACCTGCCCCCCAAAGAGCAACCGGAGAGAGCCGCCCTCCTCCCCCTCCGAAAAGCCTTCGAGCTCTTTGCCAACCTGCGCCCCGGCAACCTCTACCCCGAATTGGCCGACCTTTCCCCCTTGCGCCCCCAAACCGTGGCCAACGGCATCGACGTTTTGTGCGTGCGCGAACTGACGGGGGGCGTCTACTTCGGCCAGCCCAAGCGTACCGAGACCCTCGAAAACGGAGAGGAAGAAGCAATCGACACCATGGTTTACCGAAGCGGCGAAATCGAGCGGATCACGGAAATTGCAGTCCGGGCGGCTTCCCTGAGGGGCGGAAAGATATGCTCCGTGGACAAGGCCAACGTCCTCGAAACCTCGGTCCTTTGGAGACGGATCGTAACGGAGTGCGTGGAAAGGCTGGACGGTTCGATCGAGCTTTCCCACATGTACGTCGACAATGCCGCCATGCAGCTGGTGCGCGACCCCAACCAGTTCGACGTCCTGGTCACCGAGAACATGTTCGGGGACATCCTTTCCGACGAGTTGGCAGTGATCTGCGGTTCCCTCGGGATGCTGGCCTCGGCCAGCCTTGGAGCCCGCGAAAACTCTCTCTCCCTTCCCTTCGGACTCTACGAGCCGGCCGGGGGCACCGCCCCGGACATTGCCGGCCAAGGACTGGCCAACCCATGCGCCCAAGTCCTAAGCGCCGCCCTCATGCTCCGCTACAGCTTCGGGCTGGAGGAAGCCGCCGCCGCCATCGAACAAGCGGTCAAGGACACCATCAAGGCCGGGTTTCGCACCGGCGACCTCGCCCAGGGAGGCGATTCCGTGGGAACGGCGGAAATGGGCCGGGCCATAATGGACCGCCTCGATTAGGGCGCGACGCTTGTGAACGCTAGGGAGATCAGACAGTCCTTTCTCGATTTCTTCGCATCGAAGGAGCATAAGCTGGTGCCCTCCGCCCCCCTGTTGCCCGAATCCCCCAACCTGCTCTTCACCAACGCCGGAATGAACCAGTTCGTTCCCTACTTCCTAGGGGACCAGCAGGCTCCCTTCGCCCGGGTAGCGGACACCCAGAAATGCATCCGGGCGGGCGGCAAGCACAACGACTTGGAGGACGTCGGCTTCGACACCTACCACCACACTTTCTTCGAGATGCTCGGCAACTGGTCCTTCGGCGACTATTTCAAGAAAGAAGCTATCGAGTGGAGCTGGGAATTGTTGGTAGATACCTGGAATTTCCCCGCCGATCGGCTCTACGCAACGGTCTACCAGCCCAAGGAGGGCGATCCCGCTGAGTTCGACGGGGAGGCCCATTCCATCTGGTCGGGCATCTTCGAGAAGGCCGGCCTGGACCCGGCCGTCCACGTCGTGACGGGCGACAAGAAGGACAATTTCTGGATGATGGGCGAGACCGGCCCATGCGGGCCCTGCAGCGAGCTACACCTCGACCTCACCCTGGACGGGAAAAGCGAAGGGAAGCTCGTAAATGCCGACTCCCATCTCTGCATCGAAATCTGGAACCTCGTCTTCATCCAGTTCAACGCCGATCGCGAGGGCAATTTCTCTCCCCTCTCGGCCCAGCACGTGGATACCGGGATGGGTTTCGAGCGGGTGGCCGCAGTCATCCAGTCGACGAACGGCTTCACCGATTTCTCCAAGCCCGTATCCAATTACGACACCGACGTCTTCTCTCCCATCTTCGCCAAGCTGGCCGAGCTCTCGGGCAAGACATACGCCTCCACCCTGCCCGCGGACGGGGCTCCCTCCGGGGGACAGGAGGAAATCGACGTCGCCTTCCGGGTAATCGGGGATCACCTCCGGGCCCTCAGCTTCTCCATCGCCGACGGCATTCTCCCTGGCAACAGCGATCGCAACTATGTGCTCCGAAGGATCCTGCGCAGGGCCATCCGCTACGGACGGACCCTCGGCTTTTCCGAACCTTTCTTCCACAAACTGGCCCCCGTGCTGGTCAAGCAGATGAGCGACGTCTTCCCCGAGCTTGAGGATCGGGCCGAGCTCATTGAAAAAACCCTTCGGTCGGAGGAGGAATCCTTCAACAAGACCCTCGACCGAGGCATCGAGCTCTTCACCTCGGAGGCCGACGGTCTGGAGGCGGAGGGAACGCTTTCCGGAGAATTCGCCTTCAAGCTCTACGACACCTACGGCTTCCCTCTCGACCTCACTCAGTTGATGGCCCGCGAGCGAAACCTGATCGTGGACGAGAAGGCTTTTGAGAGCGAGATGGAGAAGCAACGCCAGCGCGGTCGGGAGGCCCATAAGTCCGTCGACGTTCTCGTGAGCGAGGATGCCGACGGGGCGGACGCCACCGAGTTCGTAGGTTACGAGCCATCCAACCTCGAAGGCTGCGAAGCAACGGTCATCGACCTCATCGAGCAGGACGACGACGCTTTTCTGGTTCTCGACAAGACCCCCTTCTACGCCGAGATGGGAGGACAGGTCGGGGATTCCGGATCGATTTCGCTGGAGGACCGGACCCTTATCGTGCGAAACGTCCACAAGGACTCCTCGGGACGCTTCCTCCACCAATTGGAGGCAGCCGACGGACTCTCTGGGCCTGCGGGCAAGCCGGCGTCCCTCAGCGTCGATCTGGAAAGAAGGAAGGCCATCCAGCGCCATCATACCGCCACCCACGTCCTGCACTGGGCCCTTCGCGAAGTCTTGGGCGACCATATCCGCCAAGCCGGTTCACTCGTCGAGCCCGAGCGCCTGCGCTTCGATTTTTCCCATTTCGAGGGGGTCAAGCCCGATCAACTGGCCGAGATCGAGCGTCTTTCGAACGAGAAGCTCCTCCTGAACGATTCCCTCGAGGCCTACGAGATCCCCTTCGCCGAAAAACCCGAAGACGTCATCGCCTTTTTCGGCGACAAGTACGGGGACAAGGTGAGGGTGGTCGACCTCGGTGGCTGGAGCAAGGAACTTTGCGGAGGAACCCACGTGTCCTCCGCCGGCGAGATCGGATCCCTTCGTATCGTGAGCGAATCCGCCATCGCCGCCGGCACCCGCCGGATCGAGGCCGTGGCGGGTATCTCCGCATATCAATGGGCAGATGAGCGCATCACCCAGGTCAACCTCCTGACGCGCCAACTGGCCTGCAAGCCCGAGGAACTTCCCGGGCGCATCGTCCAGATGCAGGACAAGGCCAAGGAGCTCCACAAGAAGCTGAAATCCTTCGAGCAAAAGGGACAAGCCGGGCTGGCCGACAAACTCATCGGGCAAGCCGAGCAAGCGGGCGACCTGCGCTTCGTGAAGGCCGTAGTCCCCGACCTCTCGCCCAACGACCTGCGTTCCCTCGCCGCCCAGATCAACAAGCGGGCCACCCCCTCGGTGGTCTTGTTGGCCAGCGAGAGCTGCGGAAAGTGCGGACTGGTTTGCATCTGCTCCGAGGAGGCCGTGGAAGCCGGTCACCAGGCCGGCAAGTACCTCGGGATCCTCGCGGAAAAGCTCGGGGGCAAGGGCGGTGGCAAGCCCGATTTCGCGATGGGCGGCGCCCCTGCCGGCAAAGACTTGGCGGAGGCCATTGGAGCGATTTCATTTTCCTGAAGCCCGATCCGTGAGGCTGCGCATCCTCCTTCCCCCCACCCTCGCCGGGTGCGTCCAGAGAAACGCCATCCCCGCCAAGATCGAGCTCGAGGACGACCGGGGGGAAAGAATAGCTCCGGAGAAAGCCAATCCCGCCTCCTTCGGCGAACTTTCCGATTCCGAACGCTCCGCCCTCTTTGCTCTCTCCCAGTGGTGCGGGGGAACGATCTCCTCCTTCATCCAACTCGACCTAGCCCAGGCCGGCGAACTGCTCAAGTTTCTTCAAGGGGTCCCTTGCTTCTACCCCGCCAACGATCCCAATCGGGCCATCGAGTGGGCGGGCGACGAACTCGTCGGGGTGAGCGACTTCATCCCGTTCAGCCAGCCCGAGCCCCCCCGCCCGGTACGCGAAGTCGACGAGGTTCCCGACCCGGAACCCGAGCCGGTCTTCAGCGAGCCCGACTACGAGGGCCCGCCCATCGAGGTCGAGGGCTCGACCGAATACCTGCGCATCATCCTGCCCTCCTCCGAGCACCCCGGATACAAGGAGGTTCTCAGGCTGATGCGCGAGTGGAACTTCCTTCGCGATCGGTCCCACCGCCATTGGTGGTGGCTACGCGATCCATCCAGAGTGCTCGACTTCCTAGCCGCCCATCAGGAGGAGCTCGAACTCGACCACGAGGCCGAGTTCACAGAGAACTTCCGTCGCCTCACCTCCGGCATCATGAGGGCCGAACTGCGGACCTCTGCCACCGAAGACGACGAGGGAGCCGAGGTCGAGGTACGCATCGAGGCCGGCGAGGTTCCTCCCGACGAGCTCGAGCATGCCCTCGCCACCGGACAGAACCACGTCCGTCACGGCAGCCAAGTCTACCTGCTTACGCGCGAACTCCTAGACAAAGCCACGGAGCTCCAGCGGCGCATCTCCGGCAACCCCGACGCTCTCCTACTCGCCCGGGCCAGCCACCGAGTGGAAAAATTTCAGGCCCCCTCCGTGGAGGATTTCCTCCTTGAGGCCGACCCCCGTTTCCAGACCCCCACTCAGTGGAAGAAGCGCAGCGCCGCCCTGCGC
>DLRY01000057.1:0-209 GCA_002500665.1 Opitutia bacterium UBA7876 | reverse complement strand
ACCTGTCCGCCCTGCCCGCCCCCCGGCTCGACGACTCCCTTGAGGGCCTTCTCCGCCCCTACCAGAAGACCGGAGTGGCCTGGCTGCTCCACCTCTTCCGCAACGAACTCGGGGGCATCCTCGCCGACGAGATGGGACTGGGAAAGACCGTGCAGGCCCTCGCCCTGGTCAGGGTCCTCCGCGAAGAAAACCGGCCGGCCAAGACTTCC
>DLRY01000074.1 GCA_002500665.1 Opitutia bacterium UBA7876 | reverse complement strand
GAACGTTTCTTTCTTTTCATGTATTTTTTTGATAATTCACGCTAAAATACAATATAATGACGGCTTGCCTTAAGGAGGGTATCCCATATCATCCACCATTCGGTCCGAATGCCTTGTAACCCATACATTTCAACTCCTTCTCCGACCACCAGGCCAACTTGGCGGGCAGTCCTCCGCTGCCTTCTTTTTGTTTGCGCCCCCGTGTGGGCCACTGTCCACGCTGAGGGAACGGCTCCCGGCAAAGCCCTTCAGTTCGACGGTTCGACCTACGTATCGATTCCCGACAACGGAACCCTGGATCTCATCTCCGACTATACCATAGAAGCCTGGGTCAAGGTTTCCGACGCTTCCAACAACACCATCATCGACAAGGGAGACTACCGGTTTCTCTTTCAAACCCACACCAGCGGAAACACCGGAATCAGCCTCTACCGGGAAGGCGTCGGATGGATTCATTCCCAAGGCAGCGTACCCGTTAACACCTGGACGCACGTAGCGGTTACGGTAGCTGCCAACGGCGTCGTCTCCTTCTACAAGAACGGAGTGTTGCTCAGTTCCCACGCCTCTTCCTTGGGTTCGGCGGACAACGGCCTGATAAACATCGGTCGGCAATCCCCTGATACCTGCTCCTGCAACTTGGCCAACGGTCAATTCGATGAGCTGCGCATTTGGAACAGCGTCCGCTCCCAGCAGGAAATCCAAGCCGACTTCATCAAGAGCCTCGAAGGCAATACTTCGGGCATTCTCGCTTACTGGAAATTCAACCACGAAACCGGAACGAACGTATCGGACAGCTCCCCAAACGCAAACCACGGTACCATCACGGGAACGGCCGACTGGGTGAGTTCCTCGGCTCCCGTTACGGCTCCGGTCCCTCCTCCCCCGCTCGGCTTCGATCTTAACGCCACCGCCCTCTCGATCCCCGAGAACCGTCCCGCCGGGACGGCAGTGGGCGCAATCAGCGCCATCGATTCGGACGACAACTTCACCTTCGACTTGTCGGCTCATACTTCGCAAGACCAATCGGCGGACACACCAGGAGCGATTGCCATTTCATTTTTCGTAAACGGAGCCTGGTCCTCCACTGAATCGTTCTTCACGGGAGCGGACAAAGGGGAGGTCAAGACCAAGACCTTTACCACGGTGGCCAAGCCAACCAAGCTCAAGTTCCTACCTGACTCCAACAACAATGGCTGGGGTTACTGGAAAGTCGTCCTTGCCGGGAAAACCATTTTGGAAGACCAAAACGGTTCTGCCGGATCACCCATCGGAAGCGTACCCTACTGGGTGGATGGGGACGGCACAGGTGGAGCCCCGACGTTTCAAGAGCTAGCACTGCCCTCCCCCACTTACGTTTTTTCTCTCATCGACGGTGAAGGATCTTCAGGCAACACCCTCTTCACCCTCGAAACCAACGGCACCCTCAAGACCGCGGTCAGCATGGACTATGAGGCCAACGGATCGCACTCCATACGGGTCCGGGCAACCGACGAGCTCAACGCATCGGTCGAAAAATCCTTTACGGTCAGCGTAACCGACGACGATTTGGACAATCAGGCCGCCCTCAACAACGGGTTAGTCGCCTGGTACCCGCTGGATGGGGACGGTTCGGATGTCTCCTCAACTTCAAACCACGGAACGGTTCACGGGGCGACTCCCACCGCCGACCGGCACGGTTCGGCCGGCAAAGCGCTTCTTTTCGACGGCATCAACGACTACCTTCAGGCCCCTTACAACTCAACCGTCTCCTCGGACAGCTTCAGCTACTCGGTTTGGGTCAAACCTACTTCCACGACCTCCCTCCATGGCGCCCCCTTTGCATTCAGAGGACACCTCAAAGGGTTCAACCTCTACAAGTCTCCCTCCAACATATGGTCCTTCACAATGGGTAAAGGCAACGGCTGGCTGGCAATCAACGGACCAGTCATAACCCTTGACTGGACGGCCCTTGCCTTCACCTACGACGGCACGACCTACAAGGCCTACCTGAACGGGAATCATCTTTCGTCTCTAGACCAATCCTACGTAAAAAACCCGGCCAGCCCCTTGCGAATCGGGGCAGGCAGAAGCGAGAGCAGCCCCACTTACTTCTTCAAGGGAGCCGTCGACGAAGCCCGAGTATGGAACCGCGCCCTGTCTTCTTGGGAAATAGGCAACCTCTACTCGATGGAGAGCACCCTGGCCATTCCCGCGGGCACCACCTATCGATTTTACAGCGCCGGAGCCACCGGGCGCGAGGGCCCCACCCAGTCTCAGGTCGACGCCAACTACTCGGGCACCAACCTGAACGGAAAAGTCACCATCAACACCCGGGGCATCCAGGAATGGACGGTTCCCGCTTCAGGTCTTTTCAGGATTGAAGCTTTCGGAGCCTCCGGGGGTAATTCGGGATCGAATGGAAGTGGGAACGGAGGCAAGGGGGCGGCCATGCGCGGCAATTTCTCCCTTCAGTCCGGGCAGGTCATCCGTATGATCGTTGGGCAGCAGGGATTATCCGCTCCCTATGAGGCTGGGGGCGGTGGAGGTACTTTCGTCTTTTTCAACGCAAACGACGCTAATCCGATCCTCGCCGCTGGAGGCGGAGGCGGAGGTGGAAAATCCACTCACGGCCTCGACGCTGTCGATTCGACCGCAGGGACTGCCGGGCAAGGATCGGGGGCTGGTTCGGCTGGCGCTCCCGGTCATGGCGGACAGAAGAATTCCCACGCCCAGTACTCCGGTGCGGCAGGCAGCGGGTGGTTGACCGACGGCGAAGATGGAATCGATTCGAGAGACGCCTCATACATGACCGCCTCGGGAGGAAAAGCACCCCGGAACGGATCGATCGGAGGGAACAACAACACGAGCGATGATCCTTTCGGTGGATTCGGAGGGGGTGGAGCAGGCAGAGGCTCTAACTACGCAGGAGCCGGTGGTGGTGGTGGTTACACCGGTGGCGGAGTCGGCACTCCGCCAACCGGAGGAGGAGGCGGAGGCGGTTCCTACAATTCCGGAACCGACCAGACCAACACCGCAGGCGCCAACGTCGGCCACGGGCGGATCGTCATCACTTATCTTTCCGGATCCTCGACCGCCCCGGCGAACAACCCGCCGACCGACCTGAATTCCACCGCTACCCTAGCTTTTTCCGAGAACCAGCCTGTCGGGAGCGTGGTGGGCGAGTTCAATGCGACCGATGCCGACTCGGGTTCCAGCCTGAGCTATTATTTGGTATCCGGCGTCGGGGACGGCAACAATTCCCTTTTCACTCTGGACGCAAACGGCACCCTCAAGACCGCAACCACCTTTGATTACGAGTCCAACGCCTCCTCCTATTCCATACGCGTACAAGTCAAGGACGAGCTCAACGCCTCGTTGACAAGCGCCTTTACCCTCGTCCTTCAGGACGCAAACGAGAACGCCGGTCCCGCGGGCACCACCTACGTTTTCAGCAATGCGGGAGCCACCGGGCGCGAGGGCCCGACCCAGTCTCAGGTCGACGCCAACTACTCGGGCACAAACTTGGCGAACTCAGTCACCATCAGCACCAGGGGCATCCAGGAATGGACGGTTCCCGCTTCGGGTCTTTACAGGATTGAGGCCAGAGGAGCCATGGGAGGCGGAACCAACGGAGGCAAAGGGGCCGTTTTGGCAGGCGAGTTCATCCTCAATGGCAACGAAGTGATCAAGGTAATCGTCGGACAAACGGGCACGGTCACCAACCA
>DLRY01000009.1 GCA_002500665.1 Opitutia bacterium UBA7876 | reverse complement strand
GAGAGTAACGGCCCCCGCGAAAGTCAGAAAATCAATGACCATGAAGACGATATTCGGTTTCTTCTTGGCTGGAGAACCGGGAGGATCTCCAGCTGCTCCGGGGACGCCTGGAGGGCCTCCGGGCGGGGGTGGGCCTCCTACTGGAGGGGCGCCTGGGGGTGGGAGGGGACTGCCGCCGGGGCCGGGCATGGCGGGAGCTGCGCCGGGTGCTCCACCCGGAGGGGGCAAGCCGGGACCGGCCTTGGGTGCCTCAAGGGAAGGTTTCGTCCCTGCCGGCATAGCGGGTACGGGAGCAGGACCTGGGGCGGAAGGGCTTGCAGGCGCTTGAAGGGAAAGTGCTGGAGCCGGTCCTCCGGCAGGGGAGGGAACCGGGGCCGGTCCGGGTGCTGGGGCCGGTCCTCCGGCGGGGGCGGGAAGCGGAGCCGGTCCGGGTGCCGGCGCTGGAGCCGGCGTGGCTGTTGCTGCGGGAACCGGGGCAGGAGTAGGTGGGGCATCAGGCGAAGGTGCTGCGGGCGCGGGTAGCGTGCCGGCGCTTGGGTCCGTGCCGTCGGCGGGCTTTACTTTGGGGGCGAAAGGAGAACGCGTAACCCTGAACTTGGGGCTGGCTCCGTCTCCGGGCTTGGGGGGCTCTCCTTCCTTAGGGGTAAGTTTCAAGGAGGGCTTGGGCGGTTGAGGGGGGCCGGGATCTGTCATGACGAATAAAGGTAAAGGTTCGGGATTGAATGTCCGGGTTTGTTCGGCGCGACGGGAGCTCAGTCTTCGGGGGTGTTTTTGTTGATAAGGTCGGAGAGTTCCTCCCGGGAAGCCTCCTCGAGTGACTTGCCTTTGGAGGAAAGGTCCTCGAAAGTCTTGCAAAGGGTTTCGGTCATCTTGTCATGCGTGTCCTGAGATCCTCCAAGGATCGAGAACTTCTCGGCCTGCGTAATGCGTTTGTGGCCGTCCGAACCATCCAGACCGAGGCCAAGGAGGTGAGCCGACGCCTTGGGTTCCGGGGCAGTCTGGTCATGATCTTGGTGTCTGTCGGTCATAGGTAAATTTATCTACGTAAACGGACGATAGTCAACACTATGAAGGAATATTCTTGCAGGAGCTAGAAGGAAAAAAGGCGGGCGCTGACGGATCCCTCCCACTCGTTTTCCTTGGAAGTCCCGGTTCTTTCGGAGAGGTGAAAAAACCAAATCCAGGAAGTGGAGGGCCTGAATTCAAGGGAAACTCTCCAGTAAGGCATCTTGGGTCGATCTCCCTGTAGCCTGAGGGCCCCGTGTACGGCCTTTCTTTCATTGATGCGGTGAGAGGCTAGGAACTGCCACTGGTCGCTCAGGGAGAGATAATTGAAGTAAGATAGCTCAAGCTGGTTGATTCTTCCGTCTCTCAAAACCGCGGTAATGCTGTTTCTCGTCGTCTCCCCGCGATCGAGATCAATTTTCGCCTCACCCCGGATTCCCAACCAGTTTGCGGGATTGAGCTGTAGTCCGGAATGGAAGTTCCTGGCAAGGTCGTCGCCACTTTCGTTTTCAAGCCAAAGGTCCTGGAAAATCTGCAGGCTAAGCAAGCTGCGGGTTCCTTGCCCGTCTCGGGTGAGGAGATGGTTTCCCCAGCCTACCCGTACTACCTCTTGGGGTTCCAAGTCGTCCGCCTCGATACTGTCGAGGAGATCGACCGGCCCCAAATTCAAGTCGATGATGGAGCGGTCGATTGCGGGAATGAGGGAGAGGTTCTCGGAATCAAGTCGGTTCAGCTTTCGATGGCTGAGCGAAAAATCCATGACGTGACGCAGGCCATTGATCCCCCAAGTCTCGTTTTGCAAGTCGTAATCCCCATGGGTAACGTAGTTGAGGTCATTGCCCCATTCCCCCCAAGTTCTTTGGGCATCGGGACCATCGAGCGAGTAATCCTGCAGGCGGTAGCTGAGAAAGGGGGTGTAGGTAAGGCCGTTTGCCAGCCTGATGGGCCGTTGAACCTGATAGCCCAAGTCGAGCTTTCTGGAACGCCGCAGGAGGCTGCCGGCATCGTCTTTTTCCCTGAAGCCGGCAAGCTCGAGGGAAAGGGTGTTGTAAAGATCGGGCTTGGGCCATGGAGTGGGGGCGAGGTCGAAACGAAGGGATGGAATTTGTTCGATCATTGCCTCGTGGTCGTTCCCCTGCCACCTGGTCATGAGCGATGCGGTCCAGTTGTCGGCCTCGTAGGCAAGCTCGCCAAAATGGTCGTTCCACTGGTGATCATTGAACCTATCCCTCTGAAAGTCCCGAAAGACCTCGGAGTCCTCCTGCCACTCGATTCGTCCTGCCAAGCGCCACCTTCGGTTGAAGCGATTGAGGCTGGAGGCATGCAGGTAGCCGCGACTTTCCTCGATCGCCGATCCCGTAAGGTCAAGACCGCGCTGGTTTCCCTGATCGTCGATCCATCCGGCTTCGAGGGAGCCTCTCCTGAAGCCTTCATCGAGTTCTTCTCTCCAGCTGAGCTTAGGGGCCAGGAATACCCCTCTCTCCTCGTAGGCGGTGATTTTGCCTTGCGCGTCCATCGAATCCGAAACCCGATGGTTTCCCTCCATGCCGAGGTACCAGCCCAGACGGTCCCTATGACCGGCATGCAGACCGTAGCGGAAGGGGTTGCGCCCTATATTTCCGGAAAGCGAGGGCAATCCGGCAATTTTCCTGTTTCCGACCTTGAGCGAGACGGCCTTGCCCGTGAGGCGACTTTCATTCTGGTCAAAACTGAGTGACCCGAGTCCAAGGGAGGGCTCGAGGGGATGCCTTTGATGAAGAAAGACGGTAGCGTCCGAGCTGGTGATGATTCCGTTTTCCCTTTTCATCACCGAGCTTTCCATCGCCAACGGATAGTACCCGGCCTTGACGCCACGGGCTTCGAAGTCACCGTTTTGCAAGTTGATTTCGAGGGTTTGCGCCAGCAGGCGGAAAGTCCCGTTGGTCAGGATCACCCGGCCCTTGGCGAAGGCCTGAGTGCGGTTGCGGTCGTATTCGATCCGGTCGGCGCTCAGAAGCAGCTTGCCGGACGAAAGCCGTGCGTTGGGCAGGGCCACGAGCCTTTGTGTCTTCTCGTCGTAGAAGACTTCCTCCTCAGCCTCCAGAATAGTCTTGGGCTGGCTTGAGGATGATTCTTGGGGAATGGCCTGGGCATGCAGGTGGGCCAACTGGGCAAAAAAAAGGATCAGGCAGGCTAGGGTTCTCACTAACCGACTAAGATGAGAGGATGAGGTTCTTTAACAAGGAAGAAATGCCGATGGGCTGTTTTTCTTTGCTCTTCCACTCCTCGCCAGGAGGTATTATAAGGTCAGGAAGGCAATGATCATAAGCGAAAGGGAAATGGAAGAATGCCTCCTGGGCGAGACGGGGGACCCTCATTCTCGCCTTGGCGTTCACCCCCTTGGCGCTGAAAAAGGTCTAGTTGCCCGGGCCTTGGACCCGGGAGCCGATTCGATTCGGATCATCGATCTGCGGGACGATTCCTCTCAGTCGCTAGTCCGCTTGGACGAGAGGGGATTCTTCGAGGTTGCCCTGCCGGGCGAGTCGAAACCTTTTCCCTACCGTTTCGTCTCCCGCAGAGGAGGTGGGGAACATGAATGGGAAGACCCATATTCCTTTCTTCCATCGGTCGGAAATGATGAGCTGAAGGGATTCAGCGAAGGAACGGACAGGCGTCCTTTTCTCAAGCTTGGTTCCATGCCCCGAACCATGAATGGCGTGGAAGGAGTTTCCTTCGTCGTATGGGCCCCTTCCGCGAGGAGCGTCCATCTCGTGGGAGATTTCAACAGCTGGAACTCGAGCTCACTCCCCATGCGCTCCCTCGGTTCCTGCGGATGTCGCGAGCTTTTCGTGCCCAATGCCCGGGTCGGACAAAAGTACAAATTCAGGGTGCTCGGGGCGGATGGCGTCCTGAGGGAGAAGAGCGACCCCTTTGCCTTTAGGTGCGAATCGCTGCCAGGTAACGCATCCATGGTATGCGACCGCGAACTTGTCGCCGACGGGATCGCCGGAGGCGCCTTGCTTCCCTCCGAAAACCCAAGGGAGGAGGCGCTTTCGATTTATGAGATGCATCTTGGTTCCTGGAAGTTTCACGAGCATGAGAATCGCCCCTTGAGCTATTTGGAACTGGCCGATTGCCTGCCCTCGTACCTCCTCGACATGGGTTTCTCGCACGTGGAGTTTCTTCCTCCCAGCGAATATCCCTTCGGTGCTTCCTGGGGCTATCAGGTAACGGGCTTCTACGCACCCACGCACAGGTATGGTTCGCCAAGCGAATTCAAGGTCCTAGTGGATGCATGCAAGGATGCGGGAATCGGAGTTATAGTCGATTGGGTACCCGCCCATTTCCCAGCCGACGAGTTCGCCCTCTCCCGGTTTGACGGAACTTGTCTTTTCGAGCATGAGGACCCAAGGCAGGGAAGGCATGCCGAATGGGACACGCTGATCTTCAATTACGGCAGGGCCGAAGTGAGAAGCTTTCTGATCGGAAGCGCCCTTGCCTGGATCGACCGTTTCGGCATTTCGGGCTTCCGGGTCGATGCGGTGGCCTCCATGCTCTACCTCGACTACGGCCGCCAGGATGGCGAATGGGTGCCTAACCGCATGGGTGGCAACCATAACCTTGAAGCAATCGAATTCATTCGCCAGTTTAACCAGGCCATTCACGAGGAGTATCCTCAGGTGATCAGCATTGCCGAGGAGTCGACTGCTTTTCCTCAGATTACGCAGCCTCCTCACGTGGGCGGCCTGGGATTCGACTTCAAGTGGAATATGGGCTGGATGCACGACGTACTCGGCTACTTTAGGGCTTCCCCCTGGGAGAGGTCAAAACGCCATGACAACCTGACATTCGGTGCAACCTACCAGTTCTCTGAGAACTTCGTGCAGGCTTTCTCCCACGACGAGGTAGTTCACGGGAAGGGTTCCTTGGCCAACAAGATGAACCTGCCCGAGCAATCCGAACGACTGGCCAACCTGAGGGCCTTGATGGCCCTGCAATGGACTTGGCCGGGCAAGAAAACTCTCTTCATGGGTTGCGAGTTTGGGCAGTGGAAGGAGTGGGATTTCAATTCCCCTCTAGAATGGGCCCTCATGGATGCTCCCCTGCATGCAGGTCTCGTGAACCTAATCCGGGACCTCAACTGCAACTATTCTTCTCATCCCGGTTGGGCGAAATGCGATCACCAGTCGGACAAATTCAGTTGGGTGGACTGCAACGATAGGGATCGGCAGACCTTATCCTTTCTCAGGCTCGGAGAGGAGGCCTCGGAAACCCTTCTGGTAGCCTGTAACTTCTCGGGCCGGCTCGTCCACAGGGATTGGGGTTGCCCTCATCCCGGCGGCTGGAAGGTTCTTCTTGATACCGATTCACCGCACTATGGCGGAGAGGGATCGGCCGGAGGAACGGTTTTTTCTTCCCTCGCCAACACCTGCGACGGTAACCCTCAAAGCCTTTCCTTTTCGGTGGGCCGGTGGAGCGTGCGAATTCTTTGCCCGAGTTAAGGGAGACTCAGGGCAAGAGCGTTTGGCCGGCGAGAAAAGGTTACCCAGGAGGAGCGGACCGGCGAACGGCCTCGACCCGAACCCCTTCCCGGAAGATCATTCTTCGCCTCAGGGAACCGTTCGACTCATACTCGCCATAGGTTCCATGGCCTTCTTTAACCGAGGATTCCGGGCAAACTGCTCCATTCGGCTTCCAGACCTGCATGCGAACCAGTTTGCCTTCCCGACTGAAGGAAACCTGCTCGATCAAGCCTCCCGGGTAATAAGTCTTCCATTCGCCGTCGACCTCACCGTTGAGGGTTTGCCCAACCGTCTTGGGCTTGCCGTCGGGATACCACTCTTCGAAGGAACCTTCCATCACGTCGTTCTTCCACTCGATTTCGGAAGCCTTGGCCCCATTGTCATGCCAATTCATCCAGAGCCCTTGTTTTTGCCCATCCTCCAGACGACCCAACGTCTCGAGGTTGCCCCCGTCTCCGGTTGCCTTGACCCACCCGGTGAATGGTTTTTGATCAGCGTCCACGAATAGCATGATCATTCCGTACATCCGTTTGCGGGTAAGCTTTTCGATGGAGGAGGCCTTGCTGACCACATCCTCGAAAGTCTTGTAATCCCTCAAGTCGGGAGAGCATCCCGGGGCGAGATGGAGCAACGCGAGAAGGGGGAGCAGTGCCGCAAATATGGCTGAAGGAGCCTGCTTATTCAAAATTGCAATAATTATTCAATTTGAGGGGAAAACTCTTTTCACGTAAGAGAATCCTTTTTGATTCTTCAGATCAACCTTTCTTTGTTTTTGAAAACCACCCCTTCATTTCGTCTTCTATCCCTAGTCGGCATACTTATCTTTTCCTAAGGTGCCTTGCGGATAGCTTGTTTGGGCTACTCTTGGCTTCGCTTGCCTCCCTCGAACTGGCCCAGGCCTTTCCCGGCTATGTTTTCAAGGCGTCGGGCTTCAGTCGGGATCTTCTTGATTTGTCCGTTTTCAACCCCTACGGATTCGGCTAAAACCAAGTACTCCTATTGGTGTTGCTCGTGTCTGCGGTTGTTTCGGTACTCCCGGTCTGTCTGGCTTTGGGCAAGCCGATTGGCGAGGTGTTGGGCTGAGCGAATGGCGCGGGGAATCTTATTTCGCAAAGGAAGAAAGAAGTAATGATGTTGCCGTCTTTGCCCGAAGGAATTTCATAGACCGACATGATTTTCATTAAGGAGGTGAACTTGGCCTACGGTCACAAGAAGCTTTTCGAGGAGGTTTCGGAAACGATTTCTCCCCGCGACCGAATTGCCCTGGTGGGTTCCAACGGTTCGGGAAAGACAACCCTCCTGAGGATGCTGATGGGGGATGAAACCCCCGATAGCGGCATGATCGAGAAGCCCGACTACGCCACTGTGGGCTATTTGCCCCAGGACGGTATTTCGGTTGCGGGTCACTCCTTGAGGGAGGAGGCCGGCAAGGCCTTTGCCGACGTGGCGGCTCTCAAGGAGAAGCTCGATGATGCCGAGGTCAAGCTTGGCGAGATGGATCCCGACACGGAGGAATTTTACGACCTGATCGACCTGATGGGATCATGGGAAGAGCAACTCGCTTCCTTCGAGCCCGAGAAAATGAATGCCAGGATTGAGAAAATCATGATGGGCATGGGCTTCTCCCTGGCGGACGTCGACCGTCAACTGGAGGAGTTTTCGGGGGGCTGGCAAATGAGGATCGCCCTGGGCAAGCTTCTCCTCCAATCCCCTTCTCTTCTCATTCTGGATGAGCCTACCAATCACCTCGACGTGGTTTCCCAGCACTGGCTGGAGAATTACCTCAAGAGCTACCAGGGGGCCATCCTCGTGATCTCGCACGATCGGGCCTTCCTGGAGACGGTCACCGAGCGGACCCTCGAGCTAAAGATGGGCGCCCTCAACAGCTACAAGGGCAACTATGGGTTTTACCTACGCGAAAGCGCCGCCCGCAAGGAGAGGCAGCGCAAGGCCTACGTTAACCAGAAGAAGGAGATCCAGAAGGAGAAGGAGTTCATTAACCGCTTCCGGTCCAACGTCAAGAAGGCGGCCATGGTACAAAGCCGGATCAAGGCCCTGGAGAAGATGGAGCTGGTCAAGCCCGAGGCGGAAGAGAAAAAGATCTACTTCCGTTTTCCTCCCTCGCCACCCGCTAGTCAGAAGGTCGTGGAGATTGAGAACCTGTCCAAGTCCTATGACGACCTGGAGGTGTTCAAGGGGCTGGACCTAAGGATCGAGAAGGGCGACCGCATTGCCGTGGTCGGAGTGAATGGAGCTGGGAAGTCGACCCTTGCTCGGATCCTGGCCGGGGTCGAACCCTTCCAGGAGGGGGCAAGGGAGGTGGGCGTCAATACGGTGATCGGCTACTTCGCCCAGCACCAAGCGGAGGAACTGAATCCCGCCAACGACGTTCTCACGGAAGTCGAGGAAGTCCTCAGCGAAAACCCCGATGCAAATCCCCGGGGCGCCCTCGGGGCCTTGCTTTTTAGCGGCAACGACGTTTTCAAGAAGACCTCCGTCCTTTCGGGTGGGGAGAGAAACCGCGTGGCCTTGGCCAAACTGCTCATGAAGCCCTGCAATTTTCTCATCATGGACGAGCCGACCAACCACCTCGACATTCGAAGCAAGGAGGTTCTCCAGGAAGCCTTGAACCTTTTCGAGGGAACCGCCCTGATCGTAAGCCACGACCGCTCTTTCCTTGATGGAGTGGTGACCAAGGTGCTGGAGGTATCATCGAGCAAGGCCAGGATGCTGACCTGCAACGTTACCGAATATATGCAAAGACTAGACGAGGAAGAGGCTTGAAATCGTAGAGGATCGGGTAAATCCTCGAAGCGACCCCATGGCCAAGCTATATTTCCATTATTCATCGATGAACGCAGGCAAATCCACCGCCCTCCTGCAGGCGAATCACAATTATGGTGAGCGTGGGATGGCCACGGTACTCTTCACGGCAAAGCTGGATGACCGGGAAGGGGTGGGTGTAATCCGATCGAGGATTGGCATCGACCACCAAGCCCTCGTCTTTGCGGAGGAAGACGACTTGCTGAAGATGGCGCGCAGGGAAAGGGAGCGCGGTCCCGTCGACTGCATCCTGATCGATGAGGCCCAGTTCCTTACCAAGGAACAAGTCGGGCAACTGGCCGATTTGGTGGACTCGGAGGGAATCCCCGTGCTTGCCTATGGGTTGCGTACCGATTTTCTGGGGGAGACTTTCGAGGGAAGCCGCTACCTCATGGCGTGGGCGGACGAGATCAAGGAGATCAAGACTATTTGTCACTGCGGGAAGAAGGCAACCATGAACGCCCGCATCGATGCCACCGGCAAGATGGAGACGGAAGGAGCCCAGATCGAGATTGGAGGCAACGAGCGTTACGTCTCGCTTTGCCGCAGTTGCTACTCCAAGGGAAATACCGGTCCGACCCTTTCCTGAACGCCGCTATCCTCGACGGCGAATTTGACGTCCCGCAAAAACCCATTCAGAATACTCTTCCATGAAAACCTCGCCCCGTCTTCTTTTTCTGCTCATCTTCGCTCTTCCTCTTTCCCTTTCCTTCGGTCAAGTGCAGATCCACGAATGGACGAACAAGGCGGGACGGACCATCAAGGCCAAGTTCTTGCGGAGCG
Organism: Opitutia bacterium UBA7876; assembly: GCA_002500665.1. Lineage (GTDB taxonomy): Bacteria > Verrucomicrobiota > Verrucomicrobiia > Opitutales > Seribacteraceae > Seribacter. Next base: position 54,070 of record DLRY01000009.1, on the reverse strand, counting down.
ATGCCGAGACGGTCACGATTTTTCTCAACGGCCGTAATTTCGTTCTGAAACTGGCTGACCTCAGCGAGGAGTCTCAGGCACAGGCTCGCAAGCTTTCCGCTCCCTCCGTTCCTCCCCTTGTCCCGGTTGCTCCCGCCCCCGAGACTTCCCCGCCCGCCGGGCAAAGCTCCGGTTCCTCAACGACCAAGACCTCGTCCAAACCCATCGGGCAGGGAGGCAAGACGGTCCTGCCTGTCCTCGGCTCGGGCAAGTGGGCCCAGTTCCATTCCGTCCTCGAGACCTCCACCCACGACGTGGCCCTTCATGGCAACGGGACATTCCATCTCTATTTGAAGGACGGGAGCGAAAACCTCCTCAACGGTCGTCCCATCATCCTCCAGTTCAACCACGGGTACTACTCCAAGCCTCACCCAAAGGGATCGACCTATGCCTATCACGTCACGAGGAGCGACTACCATTATTACTACCGCAAGGTCACGGGCTTCGAGAACCCTCCCGAGCCCTCCGAGAAACTCGGGCGGATGAAACTGGTGGCCAAGCTCGAGGATGGGGTCAGCATGGAAATCGGCTTTGAGGCCAGCTCCAGACGGATTGCCATCTGGGGAAAGGCGGAGGACCCTTCCGGGGTCGAGCACCCGACGATCATCGCCCTTAGGCTTGCGGTCCCCGATTCCATTGAGGTCAAGGATGGCGATGGCCTTGCCCAATGGGAATCCATCGTCGACGATACGGCCCTCGACGTGGTTTCCAGTTCCGGGTCCAAGGAAAGGATTCCCTACTTGGAGAAATGGATAGACGCAAAAAAGAAGCTGAGTTTCTCGAAGGGCATCCAGTCGGCCCTCACCACGGGCAAGCTTCTCGGCCGCAGGAAATTGACGGTGGCTCCAAAGTCACTGCGGGATTCCGCCCTTCACGTTGGCAGTTACTCCGGGGTTTTCCCTTTCCAGCATTACCGCTATTACTACCAAGATCGGGAAGGGGGCGAGATCGACAAGAACCGTCGCCTCGAGATCGAGATCAAGTAGGCCCGGCCGGCAGCTCTAGTGGAGGACCACCTTTAGGAGCAGGAAACCGCCCACAAGCAGGACTCCGAAGGCGAGGGCGCACTTGTTGAAGTGCCGGTCGATCCTCTCCTTCATTGGCTCGCCGAATTTCGAGATGAGGATGGCGACCAGAAAAAAACGAGCCGAGCGGCTGACTGCGGAAGCAAGGAGGAAGGGAATCAAGGCCATGTCCATGACCCCGCTGGCAACGGTAAAAACCTTGTAGGGGATGGGCGTGAACCCGGCCAGAAAGACAATATACCAACCCCATTCCTCGTACCACCCCGAGATTTCTTCGAATTTTTCAGGGGTGAAGCCGGGTACGAAATCATAGAAGAATCCTTCCAGCGTCTCCCAACCGTAGAACCCGATTGCATATCCGGCCAAGCCTCCGAGGACCGAGGCGATGGAGCAAATGAGGGCAAACTTCAAAGCCCTGCGGATGGCTCCCAGGCAGAGGGGAATGAGCAGGACGTCGGGGGGGATTGGAAAAAAGCTGGCCTCGGAGAAGGAAATCAGGCCGAGCCACCAAGAGGAAGTTTTCCTCTCGGCCAGGGAGAGGGTCCAATCATAGATCCTTCTGAGCGGATTCCTCGATTTCGTCATCACTCGTAAACCGATGGCTTGAGCGTCCCGACGAAGGGCAGTTGGCGATACTGGCCGGCATAGTCAAGCCCGTACCCGACCACAAATTCATCGGGGATCGAAAAGCCGGACCAGTCGGCCTTGAAATCATTTTGACGTCGCTCGGGCTTGTCCAGAAAGACGCAGGATTGTACCGATGCCGGATCCCTTGCGAGGACCTCGTCGTGGACGCGCTTCATGGTGTTGCCAGTGTCGAGGATGTCGTCGACGAGGAGTACGTGCCTGCCCCCGACTTCCGACTTGAGGGAACTCAGTATGCGGGGAGCGGTCTCGGGATCCGTGGAGTCGCCGTAGCTCGAGACCCGGATGCAGTCGAGTCGAAGCGGGATGGAGAGGTTGCGTATGAGATCAGCCGTGAAGACGATGGCTCCATCCAGCAAGGTGACGAGAAGGATTTCCTTGCCCTCGTAGTGGCGGTCGATTTCCAGTCCAAGCTCGGAAATGCGCAGGCTGATTTGCTCTTCCGTGAGAAGGATCTGCTTGAGGTCGTTTTTCAAGGGAGTCGTTCGAGTAACTGGTTGATGCTTGACTGGGCGGAAGAGGCGTAGCCTCCGCCGAAAAGGTTGAAGTGATTGAGCTCGTGGTAGAGGTTGTAAAGAATCTTGCGGATCTTGAACCCAGGGTCGAGAGGATAAACTTCCTCATAGGCTTGGTAAAAGGCTTGAGAGAATCCTCCGAACATATGGGTGAAGGCCAGATCGGTCTCCCGGTCTCCATAGTAACTGGCCGGGTCGAAGACGAAGGGGGCTCCCCTTTGATCAGAAGACGCGTTTCCTCCCCACAGGTCACCGTGAAGAAGGGAGGGGGATGGTGAGTAGCCGACGAAAAAGGTGGAAAGATTTTCCATCAAGTCTGAGGCGCCGTGGAAGGATTGCCCTATTGCCTTGGCGAGAGAAAATTGGTGTTCCAATCGGTGTTCGCGGTAGAAGTCCGGCCAATTTTCGCCGGGCGGATTGGGTTGGGGGGTAGCTCCGATGCAGTTGTCCCGTTTCCAGCCGAAGTAAGGTTGCCTGATCTGGTGCAGACGGGCCAGTTGCCTTCCCAAGTCGTGCTGACTGGAAGGGGAGGGAGAACCTTCCTCAATAAAGGATAGAGCAAGGAAGGAAACTTGAGGGGTCTTCCCGAAGGCGATGACTCTAGGTACCCGAACGGTCGAAGTTGCCTCGATTTCAAGAAGGGCTTCCGCCTCCGCCTCGAAGTAGTCGAGGAAATCGAGGTCGTTTTGCTTCAGGAAGAAGGAACGGCCGTCATCTCCCTCGATTCTGCTGGCCCGGCTGATGCAGCCGCCGCCGATGGAGGCGGAGCCGGTGAGGCGGAAGGGGGAACCGGTGGCTCGGGAAATCGCCTCGGCGACGCTTGGGAAGGAGGAAGAAGCGGGCAAAGCGTTCGAAATTATGGGGCGAGCTCCCGCTCGAGTTCGTCCAGAAGTCGGCCACAACCATCCTCTAGGAGATCGAGAACATTCTCGAAACCGGAGGCTCCGCCGTAGTAGGGATCGGGCACTTCCCGCGTATCTCCGGGGACGTAGGAGCAGAAAGGCTTGATCTTGGAGGCGAGCGCTGGGCTGGGGGCGAGGGAGGAGAGCTCGGAAAAGTTGAAGTCGTCCATGGTGAGGAGCAGATCGGCCTTCTCGAAGTCTTCGCCAGTGGCCATGCGGGCGGTCCCTCCTATGGGCAGGTTGCGGGCCTGGGCCGCTTTGCGCATGCGTGGATCGGGGGGGTTGCCGTGATGCTGGCCGATGGTTCCTGCCGAGTCGCAGGTTATATTCCCATCGAGGTTTCTTTTCTCGAGCAGTTTTCGGAAGGTTGCCTCCGCGGCCGGCGAGCGACAGATGTTTCCCCAACAAACGAAAACGATATGCATCCGATCTATCTACTGCCCCGCCTTCCTTGATTCAAGGCTGAACCTCCGCAGTCCTGCTTATCTTGACTCGGGCACTTGTTTCTCGTTAATGGGTGGACAGTGAGTAGAAGCATTGCCATCTTGGGCTGCGGGTACCTGGGAAAATTTCTTGCAGAACGTTCCCTTGCCAAGGGCTGGACCGTATCGGCCCTTACCAGGAATTCCAGTACCGCTGAAGCCCTCCGGGCGGACGGTGTCCGGAAAGTCGTTGAAGATAGACTGGAGGGGTCGGGTTGGCACGCCCGTCTCGATCCTGGCTTCGACTACGTCGTAAACTGCGTGGGAGCGGCCAGCCGAGATCTGGGGGGTTACCGCCAATCCTATGCCGAGGGTCAGGAGTCGATCAGCAAATGGTTGACCAAAGGCAAGGTCGGAACCTTGCTTTTCACAAGCAGCATCTCGGTCTATCCGCAAACCGGTGGGCAAGTGGTGGACGAATCCTGTTCCACCGAGGGAGTGTCCGAGCGGGGAGCGCTCCTCCTCCAGGCGGAGCGGACTTGCCTTTCGCCCTCGCCGGCGATCGGCAGGAGCTTCGTTCTGCGTTTGGCCGGACTTTACGGTCCCGGCCGTCACGTTCTGGTCGACAAGGTGAAGAGGGGTGAAACTTTGACCGGCAACTCGAGGCGGAACCTGAACCTGGTTCGTATCGAGGATGCGGCGGGAGCAGTCATTGCCTGCCTTGGGGCGGATGAAAGTAAGGCAGGCGGAATCTACAACGTTTCGGACGGCAAGCCCGCATCCCGAGGGGAAATCGTTTCTTGGCTGGCTGGGAAACTGGGGGTGAAGGAATCGCCTTTCCTGGAGAACGATCCTCCCGGTGCGCCCGACCGGAGGGTTTCCATCGATGCGATTAGGAGGGACCTGAAATGGGAACCCGAGTATAATTCCTTTGAAAAAGGATACGAATCGATAGTAGCCTAGTAGCGAACCTGAAAAACTTTCAACTCAAACAAGGAAAAATCATGGTAGGCGTAGGAAAACTTCTAAAGCAGGCTCAGAAGATGCAGCAAAAGATGGAGGAGGCTCAGGCTCTCCTTGCGGAGGAAACGATAGAGGTTTCGGGAGGTGGTGGAGCGGTCTCCATAACCGTCTCGGGCCTGGGCGAGTTCAAGGACTTGAAGCTCGACCCCGAGTTCCTCAAGGAAGATGCGGAATTCGTATCCGAGGCCATTCTGCAGGCTATCGTCGATGCGTCCGAGCAGGCCAAGAAGAAAAACGACGAGGCCATGAGCGGTCTCACGGGCGGCATGCAGATGCCCGGTCTTTTTTAGGCGGACAGGTCCTTGACCCCGCATTACGAGCAGTTGATTCAAATCCTCAAGGGGTTGCCCGGCCTGGGGTATCGCTCGGCCGAACGCATAGCCTTGAGCCTCTTGGTTGAAAAGACCGAACAAGCCAAGGCCCTGGTCGATTCGCTGGTCAAGGCCTCGGAGGAGATCGGTCCTTGCTCTTCCTGTGGAAACCTGACCGAGTCGGAGGCCTGCGAGGTATGCCTTTCCCATGAGCGCGATGATTCGCTGGTTTGCGTTGTGGAGAGCGTGCCGGACCTGTTTGCCATGGAGCGCTCGGGGGCATACCGCGGGAAGTACCAGGTGCTTCACGGAAAGCTTTCACCCATCCGGGGTATCGGTCCCGAACGGCTAAATCTGGATTCGCTCAAGGGAAAAATCGAGAGCGGGCGGGTGAGCGAGGTCATCCTTGCCTTGGGAAACGACATGGAGGGGGAGGCGACCTGCCACTACCTCAAGGAAGTCGTAATTGGAGACCGTCCCGTCAAGGTATCGAGGATAGGCTTCGGTTTGCCTAGCGGAGGCAACGTGACCTTTGCCGATGAAGTGACGCTCCGCAGCGCCCTGGAGGGACGAACGGATCTCGACACCGGTTAGGCTTGGTTGCTCAGAAAACCGAGTCGAGAGGGTCGATGGCCTTGTCGCGGTCGAAGGCAGACCAAGCTCCAGTCAGGTATTTGTAGACTCTCGGACCGAGGGCGGAACTGAAGTCGAAGTAGAGCCAGTTGTTGTCGTCACCAGACCAGATGAAGGAGTTCGAGAAGGTACCCTGTCCGAGCCAGATCCATTCCAGTTGCGGGGACCAGATCCAGAGCGAGCCGTCTGACTGGGGTTGGGGGTAGATCCATCCCAGGTTGAAGTGGTAGCACCATCCGTTGTCGGCCTGGTAGAAATAGCCCAGCCAATTACTGACGTACCAACTGGCAATCGCCTCGGTGGCGCTGATCGAGTCGTTGAGCTTATTGGGCAACTGAACGAAAGTGGCCGTGACGTTTAGATCCTGAGTGAGGGTCAGGGTAATGGAGGACGCATTGGATTCGGAGATGCCCGACCCGCTCCATCCCGAGAATGCGTTTCCAGTCAACGCGGAAGCCGACAGCGTCACTTGGCTCCCATGCTGGTAGGTGCCCGCTCCGGAGGCGAAACCTTGTCCCGAGACGTTGGTTGTGACGACGTAGGAACTTACGGCAAAGGTTGCGGTTAGGTTGGCGTCCTGAGTAACGGTGACCGAAGTGGTGGCGGCAAATGGGTTGGCGAAGGTAAGGTTTCCGTCCCATTTGACGAAGGAATAGCCGCTGGCCGGGCTTGCGGAAATCTGGGCGGTGGCGCCGTAGGCAAAGCTTCCGGAACCGGTTGCGCTGCCACCCGCCCCGGCGCTTACCGTGAGCAGGTGACTGACTCCCTGGAAGTTCGCCGTGAGGTTCAGGTCCTGGCTAACGGTTAACGTGGTGGTCGAGGCATTGGCATCGGCAACGTTCCCGCCGGTCCAATTCTGGAAAACGTAGCCGGCAATGGGAGTTGCGGAAATTTGCACGACTTGGTTCGCGGGGTAGGCACCTCCTCCAGACAGGCCGGAGGCCGAGTTGCCGGGGTTCGCGGTAAGTTGCAGAACGAAGCTTCCGAACGGAATCTGGGCAAAGCCGGCCTGGACGCTATGGTCCCCGGAAATCGTCAGGGTGGTGGTGGATGCATTGGCATCGGCAAGGCCCGGGCCCGTCCAGCCCGTGAAGTAGAATCCTGAATCCGGGGTCGCGACGAGGGTGACCTGGCTCCCGAAGCTATGGGAGGTTCCCGCCGGGGTATTCGATACCGTGCCTCCTGCGACTGCGGTCAGGTTCAAGTCGTAGGACAAGGGGGAAAAGTTGGCCTGCACGGACTGGTTGCCATCGATGTGAACGTTGGTTGAGGCGCTGGATGGACTGGAGATCCCGTTGCCCGATTGGGTCCACGAGGCAAAGGCATACCCAGGGTCGGGCGTCGCCACGATGGAGACGTTGGTATCGTAGGGGTAGGTGCCGGAGGCGCTGTTGACGAACCCGCCGCTCCCGGCGGTTGCGTTAAGGACGTAGTTGATGGGAACAAAGGAAGCGACGGCGCTCTGGATGCCGGTGATGGTAACGTTGGTGTCCTTGGCATTGAGGTCGGTGATGCCGGCGCCGGACCAGGAAGAGAAGGCGTAACCGGTGCTTGGAGTGGCTGAGATCGGGACGACCGAGCCATGGGAGTAGGACTGCGAGAGCCCCGTCGGCACCGTTCCGCCCGAATTGGCGGAAATGGTAAAGGCATAGGACTGAAGGGTGAAGTTTGCCGTGACCGAAAGGTCGGAGGAGGCGTTGAACTCGAAGGGGTTGGCGGAGCTGAGGACCGAGCCGCCGGACGACCAGTTGGCAAAGGCGTAACCGATTTCGGGCGTCGCCTGAAGCGTAACCGTTGCCCCCTGGTTGTATTGACCGGCGCCGGTCGAGCTGCCGGAAGCGGTGGGGAAGGCATCGGTAGTTACGTTGAGGGAAGGCCATGCCCCTGTTCGGGTCGTATCCCTCCGGAACTGGGGCCAGTCCGAGTCGGCGACCCCGGTTCCTACGCCCACGGCGTAGAGTTTGTTGTCGTAGGAGCCGAAGTATAGGGTGCCGTTGGAATCGAGGGCAAGGGATGAGTCGACCAGGCCGCCGATGGTAAAGGGAGGGTTGGTGCCGTTGGTATCCCATGCCTTGGTCCCGTTCGAGTCGAAGGCAAAGAGGTGGTTTGATCCTCCTCCGGTATAGGCAACGACGTACACTCTGCCGCTGGAGTCGACCGCGGGCGAACTGTAGAAGACGTCGCCGATCAGGGTTTCCCAGTTGGCGATGCCCGTGATGGTGTCGATGGAACGGAGATAACCGTCCCGCGAAACGAAGAATGCCTCGTTTGAAAGGCCGAGCACGGGAGATGCATCGACGCGGTCGCCGGTTTGCAGCTTCCAGTTCAGGGAAGCGTTGGTCTCATTGTCCGCGATCGAATAGCAGTAGCCGTTTCCACTTCCGAAATAGACGTTTCCCGAGAGATCTAGGGAAGGGGAGGAAAGGATCGACTTGTTGGTGTCGGCAACGTCGTCCACAAGATAGGTCCACTTTTCCGTGCCGTCCGGGTTGACCGCATGAAAGGTCCCGTTCTCGTCCCCAAAATAAACCGTGCCGTCTCGCCCGATGGCTGCGGATGAGGAAATGGGTTGTCCCGCAAAGTATTCCCAGAGCTTTGCTCCGCTCGAATCCAACGCGTAGAAAAAGTAATCCTTTGACCCAACGTAAATCCGCCCGTCCGAGCCGACGGCCGGGCCTGCGATGACGCTGCTGCTTGTATTGAAGTCCCAGAGCTTGGAGCCGTCGGAGGGATTTAGGGCGTAAACCTTGTTGTCCCAGGATCCGACGTATACCGTACCGTCGGCTCCGATGGCGGGTGTGGAGTCGATCCAGTTGCCGGCGGTGAAGGTCCATTTGGTGGTGCCGTCCGGATTGAAGGCATGGAGCTTGTTGTCGTTGGACCCGACGTAGACCGTGCCGTCGGTAGCGACCGCGGGCGAGGAGTAGACGACCCCGCCAGTCGAGGCATTCCATTCCAATGTCGGGTTGTTTCCCAATAGAGTGCCGCCAAGAACAAGGCAAACTAGGCCTGGAATGATACGCGGGGCGGGCATCAGGTGCATGAAGCGGAAACGGGTCGGTTATCGAAGGATGGGCAAAAATGAATCTTACACAATACTTCACGCATTTTCGGACGATTTGCAAAAGTTAAATCAGTTCCCGTTCTCGACCGGAATCTCAATCCTGAAGGAGGTTCCTTTTTTGGTGCTTTTTTCCAGTTCGATTGCGGCCTTCGCCCTGTCCGCCAGCTCCTTGCATATGGCCAAGCCGATACCGGTGCCGTTTTCCTTTTGGCTCTGCATGGGCTTGAATAGATTCCCCTCAGCCTGAGGGGAGATGCCGGGCCCGTTGTCCCGCACGGACAGGAAAAGCGAATCCCCGCGGGATTCGGCCTGCAGGAAGACTTTGACCTCCGGCCCGGACTCGATTGAGTTCTGGATCAGGTTATGGAGAATGGGGAGAATGAGATTGGCTTTGAGGTTGTCGATCTTAAAAGTCGATGCAGGTCCCTCCAGGACGCTGACCCTCAAGTTCTCTCCCTCGTTGAACTTCCCGGCTGCCAGGCTTAGCACTTCCTGGGATTCGAAGGAATAACTCTCCTCATTGAGGTTGCACTCCCTAAGAGTGTTTAGGGTTTGCTCGATGAGGCTTTCAATCTTCCGGGTCGTTGCCCGGAGGTTCTCCTCCGTGCTCTCTCGTCCTTCGCCGGGATCAAGTTCCAGGTTCTTGAGGCCCATCAACGGGCTTTTCAATGCGTGCATTAAATGGGCCGTGACGGCGCCGACTCCGGCGGTTTTGCAAGCTTGGGACAGCCGAAGGTTGGCCTCCTTGAGGTTGGCCGACTTGCGCAGGAGTTCGCGTTCCGAGCGAAGGAGGCGACTGAGAAGAGCCCTGAATATCAGGAAAAGCAAGATCGTCCCCAATGCGAAGGCCCACAGGCCCTGCTGGAAAATTTCCTCGTCGATGGCTCCGTGTTGGGCGAGTATGGCTTGGGGTTCGACCAAAAGCTCCAAGAACCCAAGCTCGCCCTTTTCCCCCATGGGGTAAAGGATTGAGAGATGTCTTTCACCCACCAGCAGGGGATGAAAGGGCAGGAGGTCCAGGCTCTTGAGGCGGTCTGCGTCGGCCGGCGGGTGGGTTGAGTCGGTGGCCATTTCGAGAAGCCTTTGGTTGCGGTCGAAGGCAAAGACGCCGAGTGTTTCCTGAATCTCGAGGGATCGAAGAGCGATGGCCTCGAGGTAATCCCTTGAGTCGTGAACCAGTTCTTCCATGCCGAGCTCCACGAAAACGAGGTCTTGTTCGAGAAATTCATCCTCAACTGCCAGACTGTAGCTTTCCAAGTTGGTTAGGTAGGAGGATGCCTCACGGTTCAGTGCGAGCTGATGAAGTTTTTCACGGGAGGAAAACTGCAGGGCGGTGGTCAAGGCACCAAACATGGCTACGATGGCAAGGAAGGCCAGCCAGCCTTTTCTCTCGGTCGACCTGGACTCACTCATGTCTTTAGTAGTCTGCTTGCTTGGTTGTGTCATGACGCGCCTGCGATCCTAACGCTGGCCGGATATTCCCATGGATAAGAAATTCGTGAAGTATTCGTAATCCCTCGAGTTGGATATATCCTCCTCTCGGTTCCACTTGAGATATGCGGACCAATTCTCGCTGAGGATACGGGTCACACTAAGTTCGTTCGTGAAACCCTGTCGCTCAAACCTTTCGCCACTCGATACGGTCCTGTGTTCGTAGCGGAACTGCGACCAGCCCAATTCAAACCCAAGGAGCCATTTTTCCCACTTTGCGGAATGGGAAAGACTAAATCCCAGGCCGCCATAGTCGTAGTACCCTCCGGCGTTGTCCCCGAGTTGACTGAGCTTGATCTGCAACTCCAGGCTCTCCAACCATGGGGAGGAAGTACGTATTTCCGTAACTAGTGCGAGACCGAATTTTTCCGTTTCCAATTTTCCGTCCGCCAGCGCGTTCCCGTCCGCTTCCCTCCTGAGCCGTTCATCATAATCGACCCATCTGCCCGATGCCTTGGCCTCGAGGCTGAGTTTTTCCAGAATCTGCCATGCAAGGGATGCCCGTACTTGCCGGTCCTCGTTGTCTTCAGATGGATCATCGAACCTTTCCCAGCCACTGGAAAACTCGAGCTTGGCCGTGATGGCTTCTGAAAACCTGCTCGAGAAGTGAGGGATGACCTCCGGCTTGTTGGAACGGATCTGCATGGAGTAGGGAAGGCCCAGGTCGGAAAAGTCGAAGGCTTGGTCGTAGTAGGTATGGCGAAGCCTCAGGCCAAACGAATGGCCGGAGTCTTCCGTGACGTAGGTATGCTCCGCCTGGGCCAGAAGAATCCCCGAGAGATCGTAGTCCGGCAAGCCCTCAAACCACTTGCCGTCCCCGAAGAGATAGAGATAGGTCAAGTAATTCGGGTTGCCTTCCCGAATTACGAATACCTCGCTTTCCATTTCGAGATACCCGGCTTCGTTGCGGAGGTAGGGGCCGTACATGGGGTTGTCCGAGTAGCCGAGGCCTAGCTTGGCTGAAAACGAAGGCAGCCAATAGCTTGGCTTGGGAGCTTCCACGGGGGCCGGGGTCTTGGGGCGTTCGCTTCCCGCCTCTTCCTCGAGAGGGTCGGCTCCGAAAAGCATTTCCCTGATTTGCTCCTCGGAAAATTCGTTTTCCTCATCAGAAAACGCCTCCAAGGCGTCGTCGGTTTCGGGAGCGCTTTTTCCAACCGTTTGTAAGAAAGCGGGCAAGACCAGAATCAGGGCCATTCGAAGGCAGCCAAAAAAATGAGATTTCAAGGGTAGCGCGGAAGAGGTAATGGAATTCTTTTAGGGAATTCTTGCAGGGAAGGGAACCAAAATTCGGAGACGAATGCCTGTCTCGGAATAAAAAAAGAGGGACGGAAGAATCCGTCCCTCTCTAAATTTGAGCGAGCCCGTGGAGGCCCCTGCGTCAACCGGTCTCCACTTTTTACTCGATTAGGGAATCAAAGGTCGGAGGTACGAGTCGACTCGGTCTCGACGAGGGCCCGAATCTCTTCCTTGACTTCCTTGGCCTTGGCCTTGATTTCCTGATGCTTGGCCTTGTTGGCTTCCTTGAAGGTGGAGATCAGGGCTTCACGATCTTCCTTGGATTTGCCCTTGAGGTTCTCATGCAGATCCTTGCGGGCGGTGTGCAATTCCTTTTGCTTTTCCTTGAGAGCCTCTACCTTCGCCTTGATCTCCGTGGTCAGTTCGGGACGCTCGGGCTTGGGGGGACGGGCGCCCTTGAGGGAATCATGGATGTCCTTGTGAGCGGCCTTGATGGCGTCGAGCCGGTCCTTGTTGTCCTTCTGGAAGGAATGAACGGCTTCCCGCATTTGCTCCTTGGTGGCGCCGTCCTTCTTGAGGGCGTCCAGCTTGGTCTTCATTTCCTTGGCCAAGGCATCCTGTTGGGCCTTGATGTCGTCCAGCTTGCCTTTGACCTCGTCGGACAACTTGGGCTTCTGCGGGCGCTGGGGACGCTTGAATTCGCCGCGCTTTTCCATTTCTCCACGGAGAGCGTCCAGTTTCTCTCTGGCGTCTTCCTGTGAAATCTTCCCTTCCTTGACCTGCTTGAGAACTTCGCCTTCGGATTTGCGCGGATCAAGCTTTTCCTTCTCGGTCAGAACGTCGGGCTTTTTGGGTCTCTCAGGTTTGCCGGGACCGTCAGGCCCTTTCCCGTTTGCTTTGTCTTCCCTATCCTGTTGCATGTTTTCTTGGATCCAGTGGGCAAGCGTGGAGCTGCCCATCCCGAATCCACCGGGGAGCTGGACGTGGTCCGTCAGCTGAATTTCAGGGGGCCTCCCCCAATGCGCGGGGAAGCGAGGCTTCGGCTGAGGCCGCTCGACTTCAGGCTTCTTTTCGCCTTCGCCGGGCTTTTGTGGCCCCTTGCCATCGGCCTGATCCTTTGCAAGGTTTTCCCCGATCCAGCGGGCGAGGGTTGAGCTACCCATGCCGAAACCGCCCGGGAGGGGGCGAAGATCCTTGGTCTGGGCGGCCGGTGGCTTTCCCCAGTGGGGAGGGAATGGCTTGGGGGCGGGTCGTCCGACCTCAGGCTTTTCTCCACCGTTATCCGGCCTTTGCGGGCTGTCTGAAAATAGAAAGGACGAAAGCAGTAAGCTTGCGAATAATGCAATGATGAGCTTTTTCATAATTTTGGATTTGATTTGGTAAATATGGGACTATGTCGTCATATCATTTGTCGCGCCAAGAAGTGGAGATATTGCAAGTAGCTTAATATCAGATGTATATGTGTTTTCATATTGATTTAAAGACCTTTGCGGGAGCACAACTTGGGGGATATACCCCAAATGTAGGCCTCATCTCTGGTGAATATTCCCCAGGACTCAGTCTTCTTTCTTCTGGAGCCTATACCTGACGTAATCGCGCGGCACTCCCAGGAGGCGGGCGGCTTGGGAGACGTTTCCATTCGCTTGGTCGATGGCGACCTTGATCAGTCTCAAAAGTTCCTTCTCAAGATCAAAGCCGGTTTCCGGGAAAGAAAAGGAGGGGTTGAGCCAATCGCCGGCATCGATGCCGGCGGTCTGCGTTTTCCCGCCACCCGAGATTGAGAGATCGAGTTCCCCGCTCTTCTCGTTCATGACAAGGGAGCGTTCGAGTTCGTGAATCAGCTCACGGGCATTGCCCGGCCATGGATAAGTCGTCAGGGTCGCCCGGCTATTATCTGAAAAGGCGGGTTGGGGAACCCTGTATTTTTGGCAGAGCGCGGCAAGGAAATGATCGGCCAGCTCAACAATTCCCCTCCCGCGGCTGGAGAGCGGCGGGATGCTCATGCGCAGAAGGTCCAGCCTGTGGAATAGATCTTCCCGGAAAGTACCATCCGTGATCATTTCCCGGAGATCTTGGTTGGCCGCAGCTATGATCCTGACGTCGGCCTGGATTTCCTTCGTCCCGCCCACGCGCCTGATGACGCCGTTTTCGATGGCGAGGAGAACCTTGGCCTGAGAGGGGAGGGAAAGGCTGGCGATTTCATCAAGGAAAAGGGTGCCGAGGTGCGCCGCCTCGAAAAGGCCTATGCGGGTATTCTTGGCGTCCGTAAAGGCTCCTTTCTCGTGGCCGAAGAGTTCGGACTCGAGAAGGTTCTCGGGGATGGCCGAGCAGTTCAGCTCAACAAAAGGACCCTCGGCGCGAGGACCGTTATCGTGGATCCAGCGGGCATAGGTGGATTTGCCGGACCCGGTCGGACCGTCGATGAGCACGGGGGGGAGACTGCCGGACAACCTCCCGTCGGCCTCGAGGATTTTCTCCAGTTTTTCCAGGTCGTCCCCGAAAGAGCTGCCGAAGAAGATGGCTTGGCTTTTCCTCCTCTCGCTTTCCCGGGCATGTTGGCTAAGCCTGGCGTTTTTGCGGCGGAGGTCGGCATGGGCGTAAACGAGGGGGAGCTCGTCCGGGTCAAAGGGCTTGGCCAGGTAGTCGTCGGCTCCAAGCTGGAGGGCTTCGACCGCGGATCGAACACCGCCTTCACCCGTCATGAGAACGGTCAGGGTGTATTCCGGGACCAATTTTTCGCGCAATAGGTCGAGGCTTTCCCCGTCTGGCAGGTTCAAGTCGAGAAGGGTGGCTTCGAAGGAAAGATCCCGCAAGGCATGCCTCGCTTCCTCGATGCTCGAGCAATGGGTCACTTCACCACCCATTCTTTCCAGTGCCGAGACCAAGCGCCTGGCGAGAAGAGAATCATCCTCGAGGAGGAGAATTTCCTTATCCTTGAAAAAACCGAGAGTTTCCTTTCCGAGAGTCACGTTACGTAGGCTATGGCTTGATAGAGTCCTTTGGAAAAAGAAAAAACTTTGCAAATCCTTTTTCCGTGACCATGCTCGTAAGCGTGTGGCGCGGGGCACTCATCGTTTGCTTTATTTGCTTGGGCTGGAAGTCGGCTTTTCCGGAAACTTCCGTTCTCGGCAAGGCCCCCGACTGGACCCATCTCGAGCCTTTTCAGGGCAAACTGACCGGACCTGAGTTCGAGGGTATACTTACCCGCGTTTATTGTCCGCGTAAGGAATGGTGGGCTCCCTGGATCGTGATCGAGAAGGACAAGGCCCGTATCCGCAAGGAGGCGGGCAAGGACGATTGGTTCGACCTGTCCTTCCGCTCGACTCCGGCTTCTTCGGTTTACCCATTGCCGGCCTGGAAATCCCTTAAGGGAATGAGAATCGCTCTGGACCCCGGTCATATCGGGGGCAAGTACTCGGAAATGGAAGGGCGCCATTTTTCCATTGATGGGAAACCTGCCGTCAAGGAGGGAGACCTGTCTTTGCAGACTGCCTTCAGGCTTGAGAAGATCCTTGCTTCCAAGGGAGCCGAGGTTTTCCTCGTCCGCCGGGTCAAGGAGCCCGTGACGAGCAAGAAGCCCGGCGATTTCGTCGAACTGGCCAACCGCTGGGCCAAGGATAGGGGACTCGAGAAGCTGGAAAAGGAAGAAAGGGAGAAGTTGCTCAGGAAGAGGAGGGAGATGCTTTTTTACCGGGTCAGCGAGATTCGGGCCCGGGCCCGCCTCGTAAACGAGAGTATCCGTCCCGACTTGGTGATTTGTCTTCATCTCAACGCTTCGGCCTGGAAGGATCCCGACAAGAAGGAGCTGGTTGATCGCAACGACTTTCACGTCCTGGTCAACGGATGCTACATGGGCGGAGAGCTGGCCTACGACGACCAGCGTTTCGAGATGCTGCTGCGCCTGCTCAGTGGCTGGCACCGCCCCGAGCAAAAACTGGCGGATGGGCTCTCGGTTGCCTTTGCCGAGGCCACCGGTCTGCCCGCTTTCTCCTACAAGGGACCCAATGCCCTCAAGATAGGTAAGGCCGAGGGGGTTTGGGCCCGCAACCTCCTGGCCAATCGTCTGTACAGGTGCCCGGTGGTTTTTCTTGAACCCTACAGGGCGAATTCAAAGGGAGCCTACGGGAGGATTATGGCGGGGAGCTACGCGGGTGCGCGCGAGATCAACGGAATCCGCCGCCTGGCCCTGGTCGAGGAATACGCTCAGGCTGTGGCCAAGGGATTGATGAACGCCTTGAACGAGTAGCCTGAGGCTACTTGGAGAGGGCGTCAGCGACCATCTTTCTCAGTTTGGTCGAGTTTTCCTCCACCGCTTCCTTGGGACCGGTCATCTTGACGAAGATTGCGCCCTTCCTTCCCTCGATGATGGCGGCGAGCATGGCATAGCCCGGATTGGAGGTCTTGGGGCCGAAAGGGCGGCCGCTCAGGAAGGTTCCGTAGGCTTGGGCAAAGGTTACTTTCGTGCCGTTGACGGTCTCCGTCTTGACGCTTTGGCCCTGGGGGTTCTGGAATTGCTTCATCCAGCGGTCGACGTTGGCCTTCACTCCACCGGCTCCCCCGCTGCCAAAGTAAAAGAAAACGGCCTCGGCGTCCTTACCGGATTTTCCGGGAACGGAAAATTGGGCCTTCCGCATGCTGGACGAGGGTGGGGAGGATTTCCAGCCTTCGGGGGCGGCGAAGGAGTAGCCGGCCACTTCGACCGCATTGGCTCCGGAGGCCAGCGCAAGGCAGGCCAGGGCGAGAAAAGCGAGGGGGAAGGAAAACTTCTTCATGAGGCTTTTCTTAAACAGGTTCAAGGCGGAGTCAACGGGAATGAAGGCTCTGATTACCTCGCCGACAGGCAGTGCAGGCTCGAGTAGGTGCGGAAAAAGACTGCGTCACGGGATACCGCAGGGGTGTTGTAGGTCAGCTCGCCGAGCTTCGACGTCCCCAAAGTTTTCATTCCATTGGGGTCGACCGAAAGGAGCCTCACTTCTCCTTCCCTCGAGATCGCGCAGACCTTGCCGTCGAGAAGAATGGGGGAGGCAAAATAGTTTCCCTCCATCCTCTCGCGCCACAGGACTTTTCCACTCGAGGTTTCGATGCAGGAGGCGATGCCGCCGTCCGATAGCAAAAACATCGTTTTTCCGATCGGCAGGGGGGTGGGGACGTAGGGGACGTTTTTTTCGAGGACGTAGGCAACCTCGGCTTTGCCGCCCTTCTTGGCGGGAGGGCGAATGGCAACGAGGCGGCTGCCGCGGCTTCCGGCCCCGCAGGATGCGAAAAAGAGCCCTTCCGAAAGGACGGGGGAGGAGACGCTCCTGAGGTCGAGGGTGCCGGGCCCCGTTTCCCACAGAAGTTTGCCCGAGAGGGCATCCACGCCGTAACAGCCATGGGACTTGGAGTTGCTTACGAACTGCAGGCCTCGACCGTTCGGGGCATGATAGGCTAGGGGAGTGGACGCGGAAGGCTTGGACCCCGTGCGGGGGACCTTCCAGAGGGTGCGGCCAGTCCTGCGGTCCAGGCAGAGAATGGATGACTCGATTTCATGATCGTGGGTGACGACGACCCTATCCCCCTCGATCACCGGAGAGAATCCATTCCCATGCTCGGTCTGAAACTTGCCGAAATTCTTCCGCCAGACCAATTCTCCCCGGTGGTCGATGCAAAGAAGGTCGTTCGATTCCTTAGTCGTCCAGGAAACGAAAAGGAATTCTCCGTCTACAGTTGGCGTAGAGGACGCGAAGCTATTGAACTTGTGATGAGGGTATACCTTGGAGGGGAAGCTCTTGCGCCAAAGTTCCTTCCCCGTTCCTGCCTCCAGGCAGAGGACGAACTGTTCCCCGGTCGACTCGCTGGCGCAAGTCGTGAAGATCTTTTCTTCCCACAGAACGGGAGACGAGTGTCCCACCCCAGGCAGCTTGACGGACCACTTGAAGTCCTTGGCAGTCCAGGCATCGGGAAAGCTTCCCGAACTTGCCGATCCTGCGCCGTCCGGCCCGCGGAAGCGGTTCCAGTTCTCGGAATGCAAGAGGAGAGGAAAAGCAAGGCTCTGGATCAGGACGAGCATGGGCAAAGCCTTGCGGCAACCCGAAAAAGACAGGATCATGTCAGTGGGGAAAAGCGGAAGCCTCACTTTTTCTTGGCTTGTTTCTCGAAAATCATGAAGTGCTGCTGGGGAAGTACGTCGAGGGTCTCCTTCCAGGCCAGACCAACCTGAGAAACTTCCTTGATGGCCTGCTCCTGGGTCATTTTGTGAAGAAGCTTGATGGGAACGGAGGGATCCTCCTTACGGTATTCGATCAAGATCAAGCGACCTCCTACACGAAGGGCTCTGGAAATGGATTCCGCCATTTCTCTCGGGTGCGAAAACTCATGGTAGGCATCGACGATCAATACGCAGTCGATGGAGCCCGGCGGAAGCTTGGTATCCTTGATGGTGCTCTGGACGGGCAGGACGTTGGTTGCCTTGAGGCTCCTCATCTTGGCCCGTACGATACCCAGCATCTGAGGGGAAATGTCGACGGCATGGACCTTGCCCTTGGGCACGAGTTCGGCCATCCGGAAGGTAAAGTAGCCGGAGCCTGCCCCGACGTCCGCAACCACGTCGGTGGGTTTGAGTTGCATGTTCTTGACCAAGAGATCCGTTCTTTCTTCCTGTTCTCTTTTGGGCCTTTCCAGCCAGCCTGCTCCAAGGTGACCCATGACTTGGGATATTTCGCGTCCCATGTAGAACTTACCGATCCCGTCCCTGGATTTCTTGCCGTAAGAATAGGTGCTTTCGTTCTTCTTGTCGGCCTTCGCGCTAAGCATGGAAGCCATCGGAAGGAAAAGGGCGGTGATGAGAAAAAAAGGGAAGGATTTCGATAAAACAGCCATACTCCCATCCTCCACCGATTAGAGTTGCAACGCAAATCAATATTGAACGCGCAGGGAGATAGGTTTATATAGGATGGGAGAGCCAATGAAAGTAATTAGAGCTAAAAGCGCCGGTTTCTGCTGGGGAGTCGAACGGGCCATTCAGATCGCCCGAGAGCAGGCGAAGGACGGAGAGCGGACTGTATTGACCGATGGGCCGCTCATTCATAACAAACAGATGATGAGTGCTTTGAGCAAAGAGGACATTCGCGAAGTCGGGGATTATCAAAGCCATGACGAAATCCGGATCGAGGAGGATGAAGAGAAGGATTCAGTGATGGTCATTCGGGCCCATGGAATTTCTCCCCAGCGGAGGAAATACCTCAAGGGTTTGGGTTTGCCCTTCCGGGACGGGACCTGTCCCGACGTCGGTGTCATTGCGGGCAAGGTAAGGACTCATGCGGCCAAGGGGTATGACGTCGTGATCTTCGGGGATCCCGAGCATCCCGAGGTCATAGGACTGCTTGGATATGCCGGAGAGAAGGGGCACGTCGTCAGCGGAGAAAAGGATCTCCTGTCGCTCCCGGAGTTCGCGGGAAAGGTGGCGATGGTTTCCCAGTCGACCATGTTCTCCCATGAATTTAAAAAATTATCCGGTATGCTTGCCGAGAAATATCCTGAGATTCTCGTGTTCGACACGATCTGCGGCGCCACCAAGGAGAGGCAATCCGATTTGGTCGATTTGGTCGAGGGCGGAGCGGAAGCCATCGTGGTGATTGGAGGCAAGCATTCCGCCAATACCCGGAAACTAGCCAAGCTCGCGGCGTCCCATGACCGCCCGACCTTTCACGTCGAGACTGCAGAAGAATTGAAGGAGCAATCCTTTTCCTCCTGTTCGGTCGTAGGCGTGACCGCTGGAGCCTCCACCCCCGAATTCATAATCCGTTCGGTATGCGAACGGCTGGAGTCCTTCCCCGGCAACTCATCTTAATGAAAATGGACATACCCAACGTTTTGGCCGAGCGTTATGCTTCGCCCTCGATGAAGAACCTCTGGTCGGCCAGCGGTAAGGTGGTCATGGAAAGAGAGTTCTGGATTGCCGTTATGAAAGCCCAGCTGGAACTCGGCATAAAGATCGCTCCCTCGGACATCGAGGCCTCTGAAAAAGCCAAGTTGCTCGTAGACCTGGATTCCATACGCAAAAGGGAGGCCGTGACCAAGCACGACGTCAAGGCCCGGCTCGAGGAGTTTGCCGACAAGGCTGGTCACCAGCATGCCCACAAGGGTATGACGAGCCGCGACTTGACCGAGAACGTGGAGCAGTTGCAGGTTCACCGCTCTCTTTCGCTCCTCCTTGACAAGGGGATAGCGGCCCTTCTTGCCTTGGCCGAAAAGGCCGAGGCCTATAGGGACCTTCCCCTTACCGCCCGCTCCCACAACGTTCCAGCCCAACTTACTACCTTAGGTAAGCGGATGGCGAATTGGGGCGAGGAACTTGAGCGGGCTCTTGATGCCCTTTCCCGTCTCTGTGCAACTTACCCTTATCGTGGCGTCAAGGGTGCGGTTGGGACGCGTCTGGATCAGGTCACGCTCCTTGGCAATGCCAAAAAAGCGGAACAACTGGACAAGAAGGTCATGGAGCACCTCGGGGCGCCTGCTAATTGGGAAAGCGTGGGGCAAGTTTATCCCCGTAGCCTCGATCTCGAGGTGGTTTCCCTTCTCGTCCGCCTTTCCGCCGCTCCCTCGAGCTTTGCCAAGACCCTCAGAATCATGGCAGGCCACGAATTACTGGGCGAAGGTTTTGCCAAGGGACAGACCGGGTCTTCCGCCATGCCCCACAAGATGAACAGCCGAAGTTGCGAAAGGATCAACGGCTTTCATGCCATCTTGAACGGCCACTTGGCCATGGTCTCCGCTCTTTCGGGGGATCAATGGAACGAGGGAGACGTTTCCTGCTCGGTGGTTCGCCGAGTCGCCTTGCCCGACGCATTCTTCGCCATTGACGGCTTGCTCGACACTTTTCTCACGGTTCTACGGCAGATGGAGGTTTTCCCCAAGGTAATAGCGGCGGAAACCCAGCGCTACCTTCCCTTCCTTCTCTCCACGACCTTCATGATGGAGGCGGTCAAGGCCGGGTCCGGCAGAGAGGATGCCCATGCCGCCATCAAGGAGCACGCGGTCCGAACCGTGAAAGACCTTCGGAAGGGCAAGATCAGGGACAACGATCTCGTCGAGCGGTTAGCTTGCGACAAGCGTATTGGCTTGAAGGCGAGAGCCCTCAAGGATCTGCTCAAGGAGGGCGAAAAGAGGATCGGGGCGGCTTCGGCTCAAGTCGACCACTTCGTCGAATTGGCCAGTTCCTGGGGCGATCGTTATCCCGGATCCAGGGAATACAGCCCGCCTGATATCCTTTGAGGCGAGCCCTCCCACTCTTCCTTCCCGGCAAGGATTTTGCGATTGCCATTTGCGTGGTTCGTCTGTGGGATGAACCTTTTTTCGTTATTTGAATTTTTAGCTATGGCAGAGGAACTCATTGGAAATTGCTTGGTCGCCCAGTCGGGCGGTCCAACAGCCGTTATTAACGCAAGCGTTGCCGGGGTTGTTTCGGAGGCCCTGAATCACCCCTGTATCGAGGAGATTTACGGTGGAATGAACGGTGTCCTTGGGATTCTGAAGGAAGATCTCATCGATCTTGCAGAGGAATCGCAGCAGAATATACGTGGGCTTAGGTATACCCCTGCTTCGGCCCTTGGAACCTGCAGGTTCAAGCTCAAGCGCGATCAGGACTACGAGCGCGTGCTGGAGGTTTTCGAGGCCCATAACATCCGCTATTTCTTCTATGCCGGAGGGAACGATTCCCAAGATACCGCCGACAAGATATCAAAGCTGGCTCAACAAAAAGGCTATCCCCTGCGGGTCATCGGCGTTCCCAAGACGATCGACAATGACCTCGTGACCACCGATCACTGCCCGGGATACGGGAGTGTGGTCAAGTATCTCTGCACGGTGGTCAAGGAAACGGCTCTTGACCATGAAGCTATGGGTCAGCACGATTTGGTTTCCATCATAGAGGTTATGGGTCGCAACGCAGGTTGGATCGCTGCAGGTACAACCTTGGCCAAGGGCCGGGAAAACCCGCATGACGCTCCCCACCTCATATATCTGCCCGAAATCCCCTTCTCCAAGGAGAAGTTCGTGGAAGACGTCCAAAACGTTCTTAAGAAGAACAAATATTGCCTCGTCGTAGTGGGCGAGGGGCTTCTCGACAAGGACGGTAATTACGTGGCCAACAGTGCTACCGGGCAAGATGCATTCGGGCACCAGCAACTGGGTGGAGTGGGTGATTTTCTCGCCAACCTGGTGGAGGAAAATCTTGCCGTGAAGGCCCGTTCATCCAAACTCGGCACCGGCCAGCGGGCCGCGGCTCACTGCTCTTCCCAGACCGATAACGACGAGGCCTTCATGGCCGGTCAGGCGGCGGTAAAGGCGGCCATTGAAGGAGAAACCGACAAGATGGTGATCCTTGTCCGTACGGAGGGGGAAAATTACCAGTGTGAAACCAGCCTCGCCGACCTCTCCGAGATTGCAAATGGCGTCAAGGAAATCCCCGAGGACTGGATTTCCGAGGACGGGGTAAGCATGTCGGCGAAGTTCATCAAGTACTGCCAGCCCCTTATCCAAGGCGAAGTCGAGGTTCCCTACGAAAATGGGGTTCCTGCCTACGTAAAGCTTTCGAGGAAACGTATTCGTAAGGTTCTGGATTCCCACGAGTTCGAGTAGAGTCTTCTCCGCGTTATTCTCCGAGGGCCTTTAGACCCTCGCTTATAGCAGCAATAATCTGGTCCGGTTGTTCCGTGCCCACGGAGAGTCTGCAGAGAAAGGGGGAGAGTCCCGCCCGTTTGAGCTCTTCAAGTCCCGTTTCAGATTTCACAAGCTTGTAGTGGGCGAGATAGACGTATGGGCAACAGAGGGAAAATTGCGTCCCGAAGCTGGGACTCTTAAGCATGGGAAGGTTGTCGTAAAAGTCCTTGAAGGATCCGTCCACCTCGAAACTCGCCACGCACCCGGGTCGGTTCGGTCCGGCCAGCTCTTCGAAGTTCCCTTGGTTGGAGGATTGATACGCCCAGTATACGGCCTTAACCTTGGAATGTCCTTCAAGGAACCTGACGATATGGGGTAGGGATTGATTCGCGTGCTCGATAAAATCATTATAGAGGGGAATCTGTTCAGCCATGCGCAGGAGGTCCCCCCTGTAGGGAGGGCAGAGCCGGGATACTGTCCCCTCCAGCAATTCTCGGCCCCGGTCCGATCCGCAGGGGAAAACGAGGCTGCCCATCATAACGTCGCCCTCGCATCCCGCGTATTTGGTCAAGCTGTTTACGATGACGTCGGCAAGACCTGATACCTTGGCGTTCTTGGGGGAGGTCATAGTCGGGTCCACAACCAAGAGCGAGTTCCACTTGTCGCAAAGTGATCTGATTCTTTGCAGGTCGCACGCCTGCATGAGGGGGTTGGTGGGGAATTCGGTCACGATGCCCGCGATCCTTGGTCCGTATTCGTTGAAGATCGCCTCCACTTTTCCGAAGTCGCGGGGATCGTCGATCTGAACCGTTTCCCCCGCCAAGAGCTCCATCACTTCGATGGTATCCAGGTAGAGCCAGCCTAACCGGACCCATAGATCCTTGCCGGACGATTCCGCTTGCTTGCTGGCTTCTCTGAACAGGGCGTAGAAGGCGTTGGCTCCGGAAGAACCAAGCAACACGTCTTCTGGAAAGATTTCGGGGCCATGGGCCTTAGCGATGATTTCTCTAACCAGGCCGCCGGGATCATCCATTAGGGTGGTACTTTCCGCCGACTGGATTTGGCCTTCCCGGACAAGAACGTCTTCCGCCCGTCTTGAGGAGATGCCTATGCCACTGTGTTGAAGGAACATGGAGACACGCTCGGACTGGTCGGTTCCCTTGGGCACGAGGAGGGATGAAAAACCCTTTTCCCGAATGACTTGGGCTTGGTCCGCCGAGCAATAAAGGATCGCTTCCTCACAGGCCTTTTGGTCGCTGACGAGGAACCTGGTCATACCGTCTTCACCGGATTTTCGGTCTAGGTAATCGATCAATTGTTCTATCCTGCTATGACGAACGAAACGAGGGTAGCCCGAAACCATGGTCTCGAGGACCCGGGGATCCTTTTCTTCGTAGCCAACCAAGTCCCGTACGGTGGGCAGGCTTACGCAGACTGCATGTGCGCGATCCGGAAAGGGACGACCGAGCTCAAACCTGCCCAAGCCGGACGTCATCACGGTACCGCTTCGTTCTCGATGATCTGGTCGAAGGTCTGGCGCTTGCGGATGAAGGCCAGGCTCCCGTCCAACTTGCGCAGGACCTCGGCGGCCTCGGGAAACGAATTATAGTTCTTGGCCGACATGGAGGAGCAATAGGCTCCAGCTCCTTCGATTACGCAAAAGTCACCGATTTCACCCCTTGGCAGTTTTCTGGTCATGATGGCTTCCGGATCGCCCGGGGCTGGGGTAAGCAGGTCGCCCGATTCACAACAATGTCCTACGACGACTTGGTCGAGTTCTTCCCTGAATTTGTCCTGTCCGCCCTCAGGCACGAGGACGATCGGATGCTGGGCCCCATAGAGGCTGGGGCGTAGGATTTCCGTCATGCCGGCGTCGAGCTTGAGAAAACGATACCCCTCGTTTCCGGTCGAGGTGACGTCCTGAACCGTAGTGACCAAGCTGCAGGCGTTTGCCAGCAGAAAAGTGCCGGGCTCGATCTCCAAGGTAAGCTCCCTTCCCGTTTCCTTTTCGAATTGCTCGAACAAGAGCCTGACCGGTTCCCCGATTGCGAGGAGGTCGGTAGCCTGCTCGTCGGGCATCCTGGCCACCTTGTATCCTCCTCCGAGGTTAAGGGTCTTTACGGTAGGAAAGGCACGGACCAAATCCAGGCTCATCGCAGCCACTCTCTTCCAGACCTCGGGATCGGATCCGGACCCAATGTGGGTATGAATCCTTTCGACTTTCAGGTCGTATTCCTTGCAGAGATCGCGGGCTTTGTCCAAGTCGTCCTTCCAGATTCCGAAGCTGCTGCTTGGCCCGCCCACATTGGTTCGGTTGGTGCCGCCGGAGCCTACTCCCGGGTTGAAGCGCAAGCCGATGGACTCGCCTTTACCCCACTGCCCGAACTTGTGAATCTGATGAAGGGAGCAAAGATTCGTCTTTACCCCGTCATGGATCCAGTACCTGAAATCTTCGGAGAGTTCCTGGGTGCTCAGGGAAATGGATTCCGTACCGAATCCGCTCCTGACCGCTCGCTCCACTTCAAAGACCGAGCTGGCGTCAATGCCCAGTCCTTCCTCGTTGAAAATCCTCAGGATGGCGGAGGTTGGAGCGGCCTTCATGGCGTAGCGGGGAAAAAGCCCGAACGCGTTGGGAAACTCCATCACCGCCCGGGCATTTGCCCGAAGGGTCGCCTCGTCGTATACGAAAGATGGGGTCTCGAAGTCCATCCTTATCTGGTCGAGATCTTCGGGAGTTAGAAATCGCAGGGTATTCATTTGTTCCAAGTAGGACCACAAGCATAGGGAAGGTCGCGGACGTAGGCAAGCCTCGGGGCTGAATTACCACTACTTGCCCAAAACAAGGAAAGTAAGCTCGTAAGGGCCTGCCTGGACCTTGGTCTTGGAAATTTCCCGAAAGAACGAGTCTTCCCAGGGTGGAAAAAAAACGTCTCCCTCAAAGGAAGCGTTGATCAGGGTGAGGTAGAGCTTGTTCGCGAGGGGAAGGGCTTCCCGGTATATTTCACTGCCACCGCAAACCCAGGCAGTCCTCTCTTGAGCGCGGCAGAGGGCAAGGGCCTCGCTGAGCGATCCCGCTTTGGTCGCGAAGGGAAAGGACGTTTTGGGGTCTCGGCTCAAGGCGATCACTTCCCTATCTTTGGCGAACTGTTCGAATTCTTTGTAGCAGCGCCTGCCCATGATGAGGATTCCATCCCGCGTGGCATCGAGAAAATATTTCCAGTCCTCCTCAATCGTCCATGGCAATTTTCCACGGTGTCCGATTACCCGGTTCTCGTCGCAAGCTGCAATCAAGTTGATCATGAAGGCAGGTAAGGTAAGTAATTTCTTTGCTCGAAAACGGTTTTCATCGATTTATCAGGATGATCTGTTATGCAAGTGGCAAATCAGGCAAATGCAAACGAATAGCAGTCGATTCGGAGAGAGGATTTCCTTGCCCGATCCCTGGCAAAGAAAGGCGCTGGGATTTTTAAGGGAGGGCAAGGACGTCGTGCTGCATGCCCCGACAGGGGCTGGGAAAACCTTTGTCTTCGAGCAACTCGTAGAGTCCGGATGGAAGGGGCGAGCCGTCTACACGGTACCTACCCGGGCCTTGGCCAACGATAAGTTCAGGGAGTGGCAGGACCGCGGGTGGGACGTCGGACTGGTTACCGGAGACCTGCATCATCGTCCGGGAGCACGCGTTATCGTAGCTACTCTGGAGACCCAGCGGAATTCGATTTGCGAGGGTGCTGGGCCGGATCTTTTCGTGGTCGACGAATACCAACTGCTGGGAGACGAGCAAAGAGGTCCCGGTTACGAGGTTACCCTAGCCATGGCGTCCCCGGGTATGCGCTTGCTCCTAATGAGCGGGAGCGTGGGTAACCCCGCGGAGGTCGCCGAATGGCTTTGTGGGCATGGCCGCCGGGTGGAGGTAGTGGCCGAGTTCCGGCGCCCGGTACCCCAGGAGGAGGTTTTTGCCGAGGCTCTTTTGAAAAGGCCGTTCAAGGGAAGAAAGGTAAGGGGGCATTGGCCGAAGCTGGTTTCGGGAGTCTTGGGAGCGGGATTGGGTCCGCTGCTTCTTTTCGCACCGAGACGAAGGGCCGCGGAGGATTTGGCGAGACAATTGGCCTTAGAGTTGCCCGAAGTAGAGGCCCTTGAGCTTACTCTCGAGCAAAAAAGAGTGGCTGGAAAAGAATTGTCGGCTCTGCTCAGGAGAAGAGTCGCCTACCATCATAGCGGGCTCGATTACCTCAAGAGGGCGGGGGTCGTCGAGCCCTTGGCCAAGACTGGGCAGCTGCAGGTCGTGGTGGCCACCACGGGGCTGGGTGCAGGGGTCAATTTCTCCATGCGGTCGGTCCTCGTAACGGACCGCGAGTATCGGATCGATGACGGTCTTTTTCTTTTGCGTCCGGATGAACTCCTGCAAATGTTCGGAAGAGCGGGAAGGCGCGGTCTGGACGAGCGGGGGTTTATAGTGGTGGCCCCTAAGCAGGCCCGCCTGAGCGACGCTCGGCCCCTTAAGCTGCATCGCTCGAGAACCTTGGACTGGCCGGCCTTGATCCGAGTTATGAAAAGCGCCGTTACGGCAGGCCAGGATCACGTCGAGGCGGCTCGTGGACTGGCCCTTCGTCTTTTTTCGGAGGAACAGGTTAGGCTGGGCTTCGGCGCCTCTCTGGATCGTTTTTCCTCTCCTGTGCTTAAACCCGCTAGGGAAGATTCCGAAAGGGGTCAAGATCCCGAACGCGATCAGGTGATCGAGATGCGCAACTCGGCCGGACTTTGGGAAAGAAGAGGAGGGCAGTGCCAGGCTCGGCTCGGCGAAGCGCTTGTGCTTTCAAAAGGGCAATGGGTTGCGGCCCTGACCTTGCCTGATACGTTGAGCAAGGTTAGGATCGGCAATCCCTGCAGGTTTGGGCGCAAGAGGGACCCGGTCTACGGAAGGGAGCTCCCTCTGGCCGTTTACGAGGAGGATTCAAACGGGGAAGCCGTTACCCTGATCAAATCCTTTAGACGCAAGCTCCGAGAGGCGGTAGCCCGGACGGCCCCGAGGGCCAAGAGGAAGTTTTCCAGAAAGACTTGGAAAAGGAGTGGTCTCGAGGACCTCCTGCGCGACTTTTTCCCGGCCATCTCGCAAGGCGGCGTACTGGAGGAATTCGTGGACCGGGGAAAAGTCCTCCGGGCCCGCCTGCGCTACGAAGAGGCCAAGGTGCTCGGCTGGCGCGACGCCCGCGGGAGAATCCTCATTAACCCTCCCTTGCGCCGGACTACAAGGATCTTTGATTCTCCCTTCCGCAGCCGAGGAGGAGAGGATTCCGAAAACCTCGGCAATCTTTCCCCGGTAGAGGCGTGGCGTGCCCTCGGACTGGTCGACGACCGGGCCGTCCCGACCCGGCGGGGCGAAATATTCAGCTTTTTCTCTCGCGGGGAGGGCTTGGCCATCGCCGTTGCCTTGGAGGATTCGGAGTACCCCCTGGATGAACTGGTTTACGACCTTGCGAATCTTAGGGCGGGACACCGCTTCCGTGCCTTCGCAAAATCGGAGTCGAGGTTGGGCCTGGTTTGCCGGCAGGCGTTCGGTTTCAAGGACTGTCCGGGATACCTCAAGGGCGGATTGCCTTTGGAATATGGGGAAGGGGCGGCAGAAATCCTTCGTTCGAGGAAGGCCTTTTCATCCCAATCGGATGCAGGCTTCGAGGACTTGAAGTCGGGCGACCTGGAAAGGGCCGGCATCGAATGGCGGAGCTTGCTTGCCCTCATCGCGCAAGGGCCTGTTCTCGAAGACGATCGCTGGATGGGCCTGCAGTCCGAGGCGAGGAGCCTCGTAGGGAACGACGCCCGCAAGGAAGACCTGCCCCTTTTCCCGGAAATGCCCTCGAGGCAAAGGTCCCGCTTCGAGGCTTCCTCGGTGCGACCCTAGGGTTTTTCCCTTGCCAGCCCGTAGCAAACGATCCGGTCGACTTTGCGGATAAGCAACCTGCTTCCGACGGGCGTGGGAGACGTGCACCGGAGGGCCCCAATCTTGAATTTCGCCACTTCCCCGAATTTCTCGGGGTCGGTTTCGATGATCTCGAGGAAGTTTCCGCTAATTTCATAAGCCAGGATTTTCTTACCGATCATGACGGGGGAGGAAATGTCGTGCTTGGCCATTTCCTTCCTGATGACCTTCCCTGTTTCAAGCTCCAGGCATGCCCGCATGCCGGCCCCGATGAGGTAGGCATGTCCTTCGTGGATCAGGGGACTGGAGTCCGAGCGACGCGTCAGTTTGGGGAAACGCCAGGCCTCCGTGAGGGCAGAATCCTTCCATCGATAGGCAATAAGACCGGCTTTTTCATCCTTGCCGTGGACCAGCATCCAGTCGTCACGGCAGACTGGGGTTGAGCTGCCTCCTCCCGGTCCCTTCCAGAAAGTGGAGCCGTCCTTGGGGTCAATGAGGAAGACCTCCTTTCCTCCGTTGCAGGCGATGAATTCTTTTTGAGGGGTCTTCCAGA
The DNA here is from genome assembly GCA_002500665.1 of Opitutia bacterium UBA7876. Lineage (GTDB taxonomy): Bacteria > Verrucomicrobiota > Verrucomicrobiia > Opitutales > Seribacteraceae > Seribacter. Next base: position 25,659 of record DLRY01000009.1, on the reverse strand, counting down.
GGGTAGGGGAAGCGGACTTGCCCGATACCTGGTTGTTCGTCCAGGCGAGCTTCCCCGAGTCACGATGGTAGGCACGGAGATTGCCTACCAGGGCGACGACCAAATCCCCATGGACCAGGACGGATCCGGCCACGCCCTCAAGCTCAAGAGGCGTATCCCAGTCGATTTTGCCCTTGGTCAGATCAACCCTGAAGATCCTGTTGCTGCCTACCGTGTAGAGTTTCCCGTCCCTGACGCAGGGGGTGGATGAAGACGATCTTCCCGAGGGCGCCCCGGGCAGGGAGGATTTCCAAAGGGTGGTGCCGTTGCTTAGGTCTAGGGCTACCACGACGTCATCGGCCACCCTTTTCGTATGGGGTACCGCCTCCGATATCTTCTCCTTCATGCCGAGCGAAAAAGGTTGCTCGGCGAGCCACTGGTCGAGAGCGTCCTGGTTCGGGAACACCCTGTCCTTAGCGGAGAAAAGCAAGTCTACGTCGGTGAGGTTGAAAGCGAGCTTACCCTTCTTGAAACGAGAAGTGAGGAGGGATCCCTGAGTCATCTTCTGTCGCTGGTCGAGGTTCTCGTCGATCCATTTCTCGATCCACTCGTCGAGGCTTGCTCCCCGCAGGCGTGGACTCAGGGCGAGCCTGGCCTTCTCCGCCTTGGCCACCAATTCAGGCGGCAGGTTGACCCTGCGGGCTCCGAATTTGCGAAGGAAGAGGCTACTGATGGTTCTCGTCTCGGTGGGTTCGTCCCGGTGCCATACGAGCGACAGGTAGGCCCTCTCTCCATCCGAAACCAGGCTCCCGAAACCACCGTCGTCCTGGCTGGGGATCAAGTCGCTTTCCCAGAGAAGTTCGGGTTCCCGCTCATCCCAGGAAGCGGAAATCTCGATCCCGAGAGAACCCTTTCCGTCGCGCTCGTCGCCCCGCCATTGGGACCAGCTCCCGGAAGCGGAGAGCAGAAAGGGGCAAAAGATCAAAAGGGCAATGGGAAGGCATTTTTTCAGCATGGCACCAGAGAATGGCAAAGGCTTGTCTTGGGGCAACTTCATTCAAGCGTCCCGCTTATTTTTTGCAGAGGCGCGGCCGGAGGCCTCCAGACGGCTGATGATTTCATCGACATCATAAACGCACCCTCCCCAAGTTCCTCCCCCAACGTTCTGAAGGGCGGCCCAGAGGCGTGTGTCTTCGTGCAAGAGCGAGTCGGGAACAAGGCCGGGGTGCAGCTCCCTTGACTCAAGGACTCGCGCTCCTTCCTCTCCCGTGAGGGGTTCCTCCCTACTGCCTACGAAGTCAATGGTTCCCGCCAGGCTCGTCCGGTTGATCTCGATTTGGATCAAGTCGTCTTCCCGGAGCTTGCCGATCGGCCCGCCGGCCAAGGCTTCCGGTCCGACATGCCCAATGCAGGCCCCGGTGCTGACGCCGGAAAAGCGGGCATCGGTGATGAGGGCGACTTCCTTTCCCCAAGATAAGTGTTTAAGGGCGAGGGTTACCTGGGCCACTTCCTCCATACCCGAGCCCATCGGCCCGCGGCTGCACAGAACGATGACGTCGCCGGGCGCAATCGGTTTTTCCGAAAGCCCCTTGACGGCTTCCATGGCTTTCTTCTCGGAGTGAAAGACGCGGGCCGGTCCGGTGAGGCGGTAGCATCCGTCGGGGCTCACCACGGAAGGGTCGATGGAGGTGCTCTTGACCACCGATCCCACGGGGGCGAGGTTTCCCCTAGGAAAGCAGACCGTGCTGGTCAGGCCTTCCTTACGGGCTCTGTCGAGGCCCATGATGACGGCGTTGGGGTCAACGCCGTCCTGTTCCGTGAGGATGGAACGGAAGCGTTGCCTTCGGTCCGACTTCTCCCAGTTTTCGAGGTTGGCGGCAAGGGTCCGGCCCGAGCAGGTTAGAACTTCAAGGTCGAGCAAATCCATTTCCCTTAGCTTGAGCATCAGCTCGGGAACCCCGCCGGCCAGGAAGAATTGAGCGGTTGAGTGGTTCCTCGGACCATTTGGCAGGACGTCTACAAGACGTGGGACGAGCTTGTTGATCTCATCCCAGTCTTCCACCCCGGGACGGGCAAGGCCGGCATGATAGGCGATGGCGGTGAGGTGAATGATCAGGTTGCTGGACCCACCGCAGGCGGCATGTACGATCATGGCGTTTCGCAGGGCCGTTCCGGTCAGGATTTGCCTGGTTGTAAGCTTTTCCCTACGAAGGTTCTCGAGGGCCCGTGCCGAGCGTATTCCCAGTTCCAGCCAAACTGGTTCGCCGCTCGGAGAGAGGGCGGAGTGGGGGAGGGATAAGCCCAGAGCCTCACCGACTACCTGGGAGGTGGCGGCGGTTCCGAGGAACTGGCACCCTCCTCCCGGACTTGCGCAGGTATTGCATAGGGTTCGGGACGCCTCTTCCAGGCTCACCTCGCCATGGGCGTAGCGAATGCCTACGGACTGGGCTTTGCCGGCGTCTTCCCCTTCCTCGGGGGATAGGGTTACGCCCCCGGGAACGAGGATCGTCGGCATGTCTACAAGGCTGGCCAAGGTCATCATCATGGCGGGCAGGCTCTTGTCGCAAGTGGCGACTCCCATGAAGGACCGGGCGGTCGGCAGGGAGCGTGCCAGCCTGCGCATCACGAGGGATGCATCGTTACGATAGGCGAGGCTCTCGAACATGGCCGGCGTGCCTTGGGATCGTCCGTCGCAGGGGTCGCTCACATGTGCAGCGAAGGGTACCGCCCCAAGCCTCTTGGACTCCTTGGCGGCGGCCTCGGCGAGGAGCCCGATTTCCCAGTGGCCGGTGTGGTAGCCCAAGGCGACGGGGGTTCCGTCCGGTTTGCGGATGCCACCGTGGCTATTGAGGATGAGGACTTGCGGTCCGAGCATCTCCCGGGGGCTCCAGCCCATACCCGCATTCTGACTTAGCCCGAAGAGGTCGCCGGAAGGCCAGTGTCGGAGCATCTCATCACTAAGGTCGAGGGAACCTTGCGGTCCCTCCGCGGTAGTCCGGACCCGAAAGACGTCCTCGTCTTCCACCTCCAGGTAGGAGGAGTCGGCGTCAATATCCATCGTGGGGAAAAACGCTCTTGCGACCAGTTTCGAGTGGAACTAGGGGCGCCATGGTTGGCGGCCTTCCTCGCCCTTGGCCCGGAGAAACTTTGCGTCCACTTCACGATACCATTTGTGAAGCTTGTCCCTCATGTCGGACGTCCGTTCGGGGTGGACTTTCGAAAGATCGCTTCTTTCGCCCGGGTCGTTTGCCAGGTCGTAAAGGTGAACCCGGCCGTCCTCGAAACGCTCGATCATCTTCCAGTTTCCCACCCGGATGGCGGCACCGGGGAATCCGCCTTGGTTGCTGTAGTGAGGGTAATGCCAGTAAAGGGCTTCTCTTTGGAGGGTTTTGCCTCCCTCCAGCAGGGGCATCAGGTCGACGCCGTCGATGGGTCCGGCTCCCTCAACCTTGCCGCCTGCCGCCTTGACGAAGGTGGAGAAGAAATCGGTGCTCATCACGGGATGACTGCAAACGGATCCGGGCTCGGTCTTTCCGGGCCATCGTACCAGGAAGGGCTCGCGTATCCCGCCTTCGTAAAGCCAGCCCTTGCCTCCACGCAGGGGCAGGTTGGAGGTTGGGGATCCCTCGGATGTGGAAAGGCCGCCGTTATCCGAGGTGAAGGCGACCACGACCTCGTCTTCAAGGCCAAGTTCCTCGAGCTTTTTAAGGACTTTCCCTACGGCCAGGTCCATGGCTTCCACCATGGCTCCGTAGACGGCGTGTTTCTGGAGAATCCGGACCTTGCGGGTCTTGCCGTTCTTAGGCCAGGTCATTTCCTCGTCCCCGAACTCGGCTCCGCTAACCTCAGTCGCTTTCTTCTTGTACTTGGCGACCAGGTCGGGTCGACCGATGAGGGGCGTGTGCACGGAGTAGAATGAAAGCATGGCGAAGAACGGCTTGCCCTTGTTCTTATCAATGAAGGCACAGGTTTCGGTGGCCAATCGGTCGGGCAAATGCTCGCCATCGGGCCCATCGTCCAGACGGGGGTTGCCATATGGAGAGAAATACTTCTTGCCGCCATAGGGCCCTCCCTTGGAAAAGCCTCCGGCATTGACGTCGTAGCCTTGCTTGGTCGGCCAGAACTCCTCTGTTGGGCCGAGGTGCCATTTCCCGGCGAAGAAGGTGGAGTATCCCTTCTTCCCAAGGGCCTCGGCAATCGTTATCTCCTCGAGATCCATCCTGTCGTGAAGAGGGGCCGAGTTGAAAAGGCCGCCTCGCCGGCCGCTAAAGTAATTGGTGGCGTCTTTGCGGGTAGGGTATCTTCCAGTCTGGATGCCGAATCGGGTGGGGGAGCAAACGGGGTTGGCGGCGTAGCCGTCGGTGAACTTCATGCCGCTGGCGGCCAGTCGGTCGATGTTCGGAGTGTCGTAGAAGCTTTTCGGGTTGTAGGCCCCGACGTCCATGTATCCCAAGTCGTCGACCAGGATAAGCACGAAGCTAGGCTTGGCTGCGACGAGGGAAAGGAGGGGAATGACGAACCCGCAGATCAAGGCCAGTCGAGAGAGGTTGGGTTGTATTTGCATAAAGCCCTTTACAAACGCTCCTTGGTCGGGGAATCAAGGAGCAAAGTTCTTTTCGGGACAATCTTGTCCTTCGCCCAGTCTCCTACTGGATGGCCCGCAGGGCTTGCATGGTCTCTTCCAGTTTAGTCTGGTTCTCGGCTAACTGATGACGGGCACCGTCGACCACCTCGGGAGGCGCCTTGGAGGTAAAGGAAGCGTTTTCGAGCTTGCTCCGGATGGAGCAAATTACCTTGTCCAGTTCCTCCGCCTGAGCCTGCAGGCGAAGTTTTTCGGCATCCACGTCGATGCCCGCCTTTAGGTCGAGGAAAAAGGATCCCAAGGAAGTAACCACGCTGGGAGCTCCGGAGGGAGGGGCGTCGGCTCGGGCAATGGCGGATGCCCCAACGGAGGAGAGGATCGACTGCTCGTGTCGCTGGATGGTGACGGCCTTCACATCCTCAGTTACGAAAGAGAAGACCACATCGCGGTTGTTGGCCATTTTCCTCTCCGCCTTGAGGGCCCGCATTGCGGTCACCAATTCGCGGATCAGGTTCGTTTCCACGAGTATGGAATTATCCAGTTCGATTCCACCGCTTCCCAGCTTCTCGATCAGGTCTTCCGCAGTCCCGGGGTCCTCGAACTGGATCGAGCTTCCAGTAGAAAAGCCGAGAAGATTCCAGAGTTCCTCGGTGATAAATGGTGTGAAGGGATGGAGCAGGAGAAGAATCTGCCTCAGGCAGATGTCCTGTACGGCGAGACAGGTTCCCTTGAGGGCTTCGTCGGCCATGCGGGGCTTCGAGTTCTCGACGTACCAGTCGCAAAAGTCGTTCCAGAAAAACCGGTATATATTCTTGAGAACCTCGTTGAATTCATATTCCTCGTAGAGCTTGTCGATGTCTTCGTAAGTCTCGATCAGCCGCAGAAGGATGGCCTGGTCGTATTCGCCTATTTGCTTGGAATTGATGCGCCAGGTGATTTTGCCCATGCTTGAGTTGTCCACCAAGTCCCCAGAGAGCAGCCTGAACCTGCAGACGTTCCAGAGCTTGTTGCAGAAATTCCTGCCCTGTTCAATGCGTTCCTCTGAGAATCGGATGTCCTGTCCCTTTGGGGCAATGCTCATGATCCCGTGCCTCAGACCATCGGCTCCGTATTTGTCGATCAAGTCCAGTGGATCGGGGGAATTACCCAGCGACTTGGACATTTTTCTTCCCTCCGAATCCCGGATGATTCCCGTGAAATAGACGTGCCTGAAGGGAATCCGTCCCTCGATTTCATTCTCCGGGATTGCCTGGTCGGGCTTGTAGGAGCGTCCGTTGAATTCCAGTCCGGCCATTATCATGCGGGCGACCCAGAAAAAGATGATGTCGGGGCCCGTAACCAGGGCGGAGGTGGGATAGAAATAATCCAAGCTCCTCCTTTCCATATCTACTTCGCTTGGCCAGCCCAAGGTCGCAAGGGGCCAGAGCCAGGAAGACGCCCAGGTATCAAGGACGTCCTCGTCCTGTTCCCACATCTCTTGGTCGGCCGGCCCTGAGGTGGAGACGTGCCAGTTGGCGGGGTCGGAACGCACCCCTCCCTTTTTGTACCACACGGGAATCCTGTGACCCCACCAAAGTTGCCGGCTGATGCACCAGTCCTGAATGTTCTCCAACCAGTGGAGGTAGGTCTTTTCCCACCTTTTTGGGAAAAACTTTATCCGGCCATCGCGGACCGCCTGCTTGGCCTCCTCCACCCTGGGGTATTTGAGAAACCACTGCTCGGAAAGTCTCGGCTCGATGGGGACTCCCGCTCTCTCGGAGAAGCCGACGTTGTTTTGATGGTCTTCCTCGTCAATCAGTTTGTCGTCGTCGGCCAATTGTTTGGCCGCCTTCTTTCTTGCGGAGAATCTGTCCATCCCTATGTATTCGCCTCCGGCGTGTTCGTTGAGGGTTCCGTCGGGGGCGAGGATCTCGATCATGGGCAACTCGTGTCGCTGCGCTATTTCGAAATCGAGCTTGTCGTGAGCCGGCGTAATCTTGAGGATGCCGGTGCCGAAATCCTTCTCCACAGCCTCGTCTGCAATGATGGGAATAGCCTGGGGATTGATGGGCCGCATGGCGTGCTTGCCCTTGAGAGTCTCCCACCTCGGGTCATCAGGATGAATGGCCAGGGCGACGTCCCCTACGATCGTCTCGGGGCGGGTGGTGGAAACCTCTACGAAGGCCCCGGGTGTCTCCACGATATCATAACGGATCTTGTAGAGGACACTGTTCTGGGGCTTCATGATCACCTCTTCGTCGGAAAGCGCGGTGAGGCTCTGGGGGCACCAGTTGACCATGCGCTGTCCGCGGTATACGTAGCCTTTCTTGTAAAGCTTTACGAAGGCTTGGATGACTGCCTTGGAGTAGTCTTCGTCGAGCGTGTGGACGTTTCTGTCCCAGTCGCAAGAGCAACCGAGCTTACGCAGTTGCTTGAGGATGATTCCCCCATGCTTGTCTCTCCAGAGGGCTGCGTGCTCGAGAAAGTTTTCCCGTCCCAGTTCTTCCTTCGTCCGGTCCTCCTCCCGGAGGGCCTGTTCGACCTTGGCCTGGGTGGCGATCCCGGCGTGATCCGTTCCGGGGATCCATACGACGGATTTGCCCTGTTGCCGGGCCCGCCGGACGAGAATATCTTGGATGGTGTTGTTGAGGACGTGCCCCATGGTCAGTACACCAGTCACGTTGGGGGGAGGAATGACGATCGAGTAGGCTTCCTTGTCCAGGTCCTTCTTGGCGCTAAAGCACCCGTCCTCCAACCACTTCGCATAGAGGCGGTCTTCGACTTCAGCCGGTTGGTAGGCTTTTTCCATGAGGAAAGAAAATATTTCTGAAATTCTGTTACTGAATGGCTTTATCCCGTTATCACGAGTGAGTGAAAGCGGGTGGAGAAAGATGGGAATATTAGAGCAAAAGATTAACGGAATTTTGGGGCATGGCGAGAAAAAGGGCGAGAATTTCCGCTTTGGAACATCCGCACCTTGCTCTTTTTCATAAGGGGAGTGAGGAGAAGACCCGCGGCGAAACCGCCAAGGTGGGCGGCAGTGGCAATTCCGCTGGAATCCCAATCCGGGGCTGTGAAGGCTAGGAGATCCCTAAGGAACCAAAGCCCAAGCAACAGGTATGCGGGCAGGTAGACCGTGCCGAGCAGAACCAGAAACCAGTAGAAAACCCTGACGTTGGCCCGCGGATAAAGCAAGAGGTAGCCGGCGAGCACCCCGGAAATCGCTCCCGAAGCCCCGATCATTGGAAGCATGGACTGTGGTTGGGCGAAAGCCTGGCCCAAGGCGGCGAGAAGGCCGCAGGCCAAGTAGAAGAAAAGGTAGCGGAACTTCCCCATGGCGTCCTCCACATTGTCACCAAACAGGTAGAGGAAAAGCAAGTTTCCCAGCAAGTGAAGAAGTCCCCCGTGGCTGAACATGGAAGTCATGGCTGAGGCAAGCTGGGAGAAAACCGCTTCCGTGCTTGGCTCGCCGAATGCACTGAAGAAGTCGACCGGCACAAACCCATAATCAGCGAAATAAGCACGGGCTCCTTGATCGTCCAATGGAAGTTGCATGGCGAGGTAGACCCAGACGTTCAAGCCGATCAGCACCCAGTTTACCACGGGGGGGGAATTGGTCGGGTTGTCGTCCCTGTACGGAAGGAAGAGCATTGCGATACAAAGCTAGCGAAATCTTCTAGGTTGGCAACCCGCATGAAGATACTTGATCCGGGGCCCCGATCGTTTTTGAATATTTCCGCCATGAGAGACAAAGCAACCCAGAGACTGGCGGTTTTCCGGACCGATGAGGGAATCACCTTTTCCTTTGGCGGACACACCTACTTCGTTGAGTCTTCCGACCCTTTTCACAACATTGCACTTAAGGCCCTCGACCAGGAGGACTTCGTTCCCTTCTATGTCGAGATCGCCCGCAGGGAAGGACTGGGCCCCGAGTTCCGTGACGCCCTCATGAGGCAAGTGAGTGACTTGTCCGGCGAAGGGGACTGACTGGCGAAGGAGGGAGCGCGCCTAGACGTCGATGACGTCGTCGTCCTTGCGGAATCCAGAGGATTTGCCGTGGCGGAAACTTTTCTTGAGGACGGATTTCTCGAAGTCCTTCCTCATCTTGCGGGCAAAGGATTTTCGGAACCAGGGCAGAAGCAGGGCGAATCCGAAGAGATCGGTCAGGATGCCCGGGGTCAGAAGAACGATTCCCCCGAGCAGAATCATCACGCCCTCCACCAGTTCCTGGGTAGGTGAGCGACCATTTCTTACTTCCTGCTGGATTTTCCGTAGGGTGGAGAGACCTTGCTGGCGAGCGAGGGATGCTCCGAGAAAGCCAGTTAGGACAATTAGGCCCAAGGTCGGGGGGAGCCCGATCCTTAGCCCCAACTGAACGAGCAGGTAGAGCTCTACGATGGGTACAACGATGAAAAGAATGAGAAGCCGTCCGAACATATATTCCAATTTATCCTCAGGTTGGCTGCATTCAAGAAATTTTACAAGCCGCGGCTAAGAGGTTCATTTGCCTTGGTCTGACTTTTGGGGTGATTTAGCCGATTTAACTTATGGCCCATTGAAGCGAAGCAAAAATATTTTCCGCCCCATCCTCCCGTCTTGGATGGCGACGCGATACCCCTCATACGGCGTGCCTCCCTACAACGGAACCATTTTCATTGATCCGGACTTCATCATCGAGAGTAATCCCTCCGCGAGCAGTCAATAAAGTAGTGACGAGCCCACGATAATCCCTTATCGTGGAGGGTAATTTTTCTATCATGCACAAACTAGTCTTACTTCGACACGGCGAGAGCCAATGGAACCTGGAAAACCGCTTTACCGGTTGGCACGACGTCAACTTGACCGAGCAGGGGGAGCGGGAGGGCAGGGAGGCCGGTCGTCTCCTCAAGGAGGCGGGTTTCGCCTTCGACATGGCCTACACCTCGGTCCTAACGCGCGCCATCCGCACACTATGGTTGGCCCTGACGGAGATGGAGCAGGTATGGATTCCCGTCCACCGCGAGTGGCGCCTGAATGAGCGTCACTACGGTGCCCTGCAAGGGCTCAACAAGGCCGAGACGGCTGAGAAACATGGGGAAGATCAAGTTCTGGTTTGGCGCAGGAGCTATGACGTCCCGCCCCCACCCATGAGCATGGAGGACGAAGGATATGCGGGCAAGGACCGTCGCTACGCCGGCTTGGAAGAGTCGGATATTCCGCTCTCCGAGTGCCTCAAGGATACCGTTGATCGCTTTCTCCCGCTCTGGGAGTCGACCATTGCGCCGCAGATCAAGGGTGGCAAGAACGTACTCATCGCCGCTCACGGCAATTCACTGCGGGCTCTGATCAAGTATCTCGACGGAGTTTCGGAGGAAGATATCCTTGGCATGAACGTGCCCACCGGCATGCCTTTGGTGTACGAACTGGACGAGAACCTCAAGCCGCTTGCTCGGCAGTACCTGGGGGATCCCGAGAAAGTAGCCAAGGCCATGGAAGCGGTCGCCAATCAAGGGAAGGCGAACTGAGTTTGCCTCCCGTTCCTCTTTATTATAATCTTAGTCCTCATGGACACTCAATCCGACAAACCGCACGAACTGCGCCGCGAATACGATCCCAATTTCGTGGTCACTCCCGCCTACAGGGATTCCCTGCCTGATGTTCAGAATTCGGGTTTGGGCGCTCTCGAGGGGGCCCGCGTCCCCATCCTGCAGGTTGGGATTTCCGGCTTTCGCCTGCCTCTAAGCTACGTTGGCCCCGATGGCGAAGACCTCAGCATAGAGACTTCGGTCACTGGGACGGTGAGCCTGGATGCGGACAAGAAGGGCATCAATATGTCCCGCATTATTCGGATCTTCTACGAGTACAAGGACGAGACGTTTTCCCCCGAGGTTCTGGGCAAGATCCTCACCCACTACAAGCAAAAGCTCGGCTCCCAGGAAGCCCGTATCAAGGCGAATTTTTCCTATCCCATGCTACAGGAAAGCCTGCGAAGCGGGCTTCAGGGCTTCCAGTTCTACGATTGCTGCTTCGAGGGAATCATTGACTGTGCGGACAGGGTCCGCAAGATCATCCATTTCGATTTCGTCTATTCATCCGCTTGCCCTTGTGCCTCCGAACTTTCCGAACACGCTCGCGAGGAAAGAAATCTCCTCGCTATTCCCCATTCCCAGAGGAGCAAGTCCAAGATCAGCGTGGAAGTCCACCCGGACAAGGAAATCTCTCTCCTGGACCTGCGCGATCTTTGCATCAACGCACTCAGCACCGAGACCCAAGTTATGGTGCGCCGAGAGGACGAACAGGCTTTTGCCGAGCTCAATGGGGCCAAGGTCAAATTCGTCGAGGACGCGGCCCGCCTGCTATACGCTCAACTCATTGAGGAGGGAAGAATCATCGACTTCCGCGTGGTTTGCTCCCATTTCGAGTCTCTTCACTCCCATGACGCGGTGGCCGTTCTTTGCCGTGGAGTGGACGGTGGGTTTCGGGCCGAGTTCGACGACTTCTCCCACCTTAACACCTGAGCCAAGTGATGGCCGGCGTCCAAGTTCGCGAGGATTCCGCGGATTCGGAAGAGCTTACGATTTTTCAAGAGAGGAATCCTTCGTCCCCCGAACTTTGTGAGGAGGTTGATCGATTGCTTGAGCGTGCTACCATCCGCAACCCTTATTTTGCCCCCGAGTGGCTCAGCTCCTGGTTTGGCCGCCAACCTTCCGGAACGCGACCGCTCCTACTTTTGGCTCGTGCGGGCCAAGGTGAACTGGAAGGGATTTGGCCTTTCGTGGAGCGTCCCGGACTTCTCGGCAGCAAAGGTCTGTGGCCCTTCGTTTACGACGAGGCCAATTACTTCCATCCAGTGGCTACGGATGAAGGCGCCCGGTCTCTGGTACGGGGCCTAAAGTCCCAATTGGGCCAAATTTTGTTTTCTTGGATACCGCTCATGAGTAATGCTTTCTGGGAGAAGTTCCTTGAGCCCGAGACTAAGGGAAGCAAGTTCCTCACCCTCACCCGGATGCCCCGCAAGACCGCCTTGATCGAGGCTCCCACCGGGGATGAGGCTTTCGATGACTTTCTTGATAGAAAGCTGGGCTCCAAGAGTCGCAAGTCCTTGCGCTACGACCGGCGCAAACTGGCCGAGCAGGGTGAGGTCACGATCGAGAAGGTGGATTCTTTCGAGGAAGTTAGGGCCAGCATGCCCGCTACCTGCCTCGTTGAAGTTGAGTCATGGAAGAGCAAGGAGGGAGCGGGTCTTTACTCGATTCGGGGCAAGAGAGGGTTCTTCTTCGAGCTCTTGCCGGAATTAGGCAAGTCCGGGAGGGTTCGCCTATCGCTCATGCGACTTGACGATCGACCTATAGCCTGGCAAATCGATCTGCTGGACCAAGGATTCGCCGGGGTCCACCACTTGGCCTTCGATCAGGCCTATGGTAAGTACTCGCCAGGCAAGCAGTTGCTGTTGGAAAACCTGGGCTTGGCATGGAGGGAGAGACGGACGGTTGATTTCCTTCCCGGAAACTTCGACTACAAAGAAAAATGGTCCTCCCGAGTCGAGCCGGTTCGCGAATTGCATTGGTTCAGAAAATGCCTGCGCGGACATTTGGCCATCCGGTTGCTGAGATGGAACATGAGGGCCCGCAGAAAGATTAGGGAAAAGGCCGCCTCGACCAAGGCGGGCGAGAATGTCTTGCGGGCAAGCGAGGAGTGAGGCTCTTTTCCATTGCCAAGACCTTCCTTGAGGATTGAAGATTTCGCTATGACCGACTGGAACAAACAACTTGCCGCGATGAGGGAGGAATATGATTCCGCACCCTTGCGTAGGGACGACTTGGCCCCCTCGCCGCTGGAGCAATTCTCGAATTGGCTGCAGGATGCCTCCGATGCTGGGATCGCAGACTCGAATGCCTGCAGCCTGGCTACCGTGGACGAGCTTTCCAGGCCCGTTTCCCGGGCGGTTCTGCTCAAGGGACTGGAAGACGGGCTTTTCATCTTTTTCACCAACTTCGAAAGTCGTAAGGCCGAGCATCTGCTTTCCAACCCCCGGGCATGCATGCATTTCCCTTGGTTCTCCCTTCAGCGTCAGGTCCTAGTGGCGGGTTCGGTCGAGAGGATCGACGATGCCAAGTCGGAGGAGTATTTCAAGTCCCGCCCGTATTTCAGCAGGCTGGGTGCATGGGCTTCTCGTCAAAGCGCTCCTTTGGACTCGAGGGAAACCTTGGAGCAGGCCTTTCTAGAGGCCCGGGAGAAACACGGGGAAGATCCGCCCAAGCCGCCGCATTGGGGTGGGTTTGCGCTCAGCCCCGAATCGGTTGAATTCTGGCAAGGTGGCTCCCACCGCCTGCACGACCGTTTTCTTTACGAGCGTTCCGATCCGGACGGGTGGGAGTTGCGCAGGCTTTATCCATGATTATGAAAAAGGAAAACGAGAATCTTCAGACCGACGAATCCCTGGACGAGCTCATGTCCCTGCGGGGCAAGCCCTTCGCCGACTGGAAGGAGGAAAGGGAATATCTGCGTCGCAAATGGGGTGACCAAGGCAGAAAGCTCGAACTCGAGAAGAACCAAGGCGAAAACCCGACCGAGGGAGCGGATCCGGAAGGGGGTGACTCGTGAGCTGGGAATCTTTTGGCGACTTCGAGGACATACTCTACCACAAAAGGCCGGGGGTGGCGAGGGTCACCATCAACCGTCCCGAGAAGAGAAATGCCTTCCGTCCCAAAACGGTGAACGAGATGTACGAGGCTTTTCTCGATGCCCGGGAGGATTCTTCGGTTGGGGTAGTTCTGCTCACGGGGGCGGGTCCTCATTCGGATGGAAAGTACGCTTTTTGTTCCGGTGGCGACCAGAGTGTCAGAGGGGAGGCGGGCTACCTCGACGAGGTTGGTGTCCCTCGTCTCAACGTCCTTGACCTGCAGCGGCTGATCCGGAGTATGCCCAAGGTGGTCATCGCCCTCGTTGCGGGGTACGCCATAGGCGGAGGGCACGTCCTTCACGTAGTCTGCGACCTGACCATTGCCGCGGACAACGCAATCTTCGGGCAGACAGGGCCCAAGGTCGGCAGTTTCGACGGAGGATTCGGCTCTGGCTACCTAGCCCGGATCGTGGGACAGAAGAAGGCCCGCGAGATCTGGTATCTCTGCAGGCAGTACGATTCGGGGCAAGCCCTTCGCATGGGGCTTGTCAATGAAGTTGTTGCGGTGGATCGTTTGGAGGAGGAAGGGTTGAAGTGGGCGGACGAGATCCTGGCCAAGAGCCCCCTCGCCATTCGCTGCCTGAAATCGGCCTTCAATGCCGATTGCGACGGTCAGGCGGGAATCCAGGAACTGGCGGGCAACGCAACTTTGCTCTACTACCTGTCGGAGGAGGGCACGGAAGGAAAAAAGGCTTTCCTTGAAAAAAGATCGCCTGATTTTTCAAAATATCCTTGGCTGCCCTGACGTTCATGCAAATTTATCTTCTTCAGAATGGACAGCAGGAAGGCCCCTTCGGTCTTCCCCGTATCGCAGCCCGATTGGTCTCGGGCGACTTGAATTCCTCTACCCTGGCCTGGAGAGAGGGCTTGCAGGACTGGCATCCTCTTCACCACGAAATCTGGAAGGAGGTTGGAATCGTGGCTCCTCCTCCGCAAGCCGAACCCGAGCCAGTGGCCCCGGTGCAGGAAGAGCCTCCCGCTTCGGGGGGAGCCGCCGCTGCAGTCGAGCCAGCCGTTCCCTTCGCGGAAGATCAGGAGCCCGCACCTCCCGTTGAGCCTCAACCCGCAGTGGTCGACGAGCAGCTGGCGGAAGCCTTGGAGCAGGATCAGCCGCTTGAGGACGAAAGCGCATCCAACGCTGAAGAAAATACTCCGGAAGCAGTTTCCCAGGAACAGGAACAAGTCCCGGAAACTTCCTTTGCCAATTACCGGGAGTCCGATTTTCAGCCCCCTTCCTACGAGCAGATGGAACAGGAAATGGCTGATTTGCGGGCCAAGCGCGGGCAGTTCCCCGAATGGATTGGGCAACGGGCCTTCGAGGCCGACCTTCGAGATGAGGAGATCGACGAGGTCCGCGAGAAGGTTCAGCGCCTGAAGGGCATGGGCAAGGAGGACGAACTGCGGGTTGGCTATGCCGAGCTTGGACGAGCCGTCATGGCGGCCGGGATTACCGATCCCGACTTGGATGATCTTCGCGACGAGGAGCAGGAGGTCTCGGACCGCATGCTAAACCTGCAGATGCAGTTGCGGCGAATGGGGGGAGGAAACCGCGTCAAGCAGCCCTCTCCCTGGCGCAAGTGGGTCGTACTTTTGGTCGTGGCCCTTCTGCTCGGCGGGTTGATTACGGCCCTGGTTCTTTTCGGGGAGAGCTAGTTTTAGTATCTCCTCTCGGTGGAGAATTCCACCCGCATGCCGGTTTGTCCATTCCTCGGCTTGTTCCCAGAAAAGGCTACCTGTCCCGACACGATGGTCGCTTCGATGTAATGTGAAAAACTGGTCCCTTGGAAGGGCGACCAGTTGCATCGACTGTAAAGCTCGCAATCATCGACCACCGTATCCTTTTCCGGGTCGACGATCACCAGGTCTGCCCAGTATCCCTCGCGGATGAAGCCGCGTTCCCGGACGTCGAAGATTCTTGCCGGGGCGTGGCAGGCTCGCTCGACGACTGTTTCCAGAGAAAAGGAGCCCTGCTTGGTCATCTCCAGCATGAGCGGGAGGCTATGCTGGACTAGGGGGAGGCCGGCGGGGGCCTCGAAATAGGTTCCCTGCTTCTCTTTCAGGGTATGTGGGGCATGGTCGGTGGCGAGCACCGAGATCCTGCCGTCGGCAACGGCTTGCCGGATGGCGGAGCGGTCATCCGCCGTCTTGATGGCGGGGTTGCACTTGATGAGGGAACCTAGCTTCTCATAGCTCGATTCCTCGAACCAAAGATGATGTACGCAGGCTTCCGCGGTGATCCTTTCGTCACCCGGCTGGAACAAATCCAGTTCCTCGGCCGTCGTTACGTGAAGGACGTGCAGCCTCGCGTTTTCCCTCCCGGCCAATTCCACCGCAAGGCTCGAGGAACGGAGGCAGGCTTCGCGGGAGCGGATCACCGGGTGTTCCGAAAAGGGGACCTCATATCCATGCTTCTCCATCGCCGACCGCTCGTTTTTGATGATGGTAGGCGTATGCTCGCAATGGGTTGCAATCGGGGCGGGGGCAAAGCGGAATATTTTTTCGAGGATCTCCTCCTCGTCCACCAGCATGTTTCCGGTAGAGGACCCCATGAAGACCTTTATGCCGGCGATCCGGGCCGGGTCGGCCGACTTGACGACTTCCAGGTTTTCGTTACTCGCCCCGAGGAAAAAGGCGTAGTTGGCTATCGAGTCGCGGGCCGCGACGGCGCACTTCTTCTCCAGTCTTTCCATGTCCAGGGTAGGGGGGGAGACGTTGGGCATCTCGAAGAAAGTCGTTACCCCGCCGGCCACGGCGGCCCTCGACTCGGTCTTTATACAGGCCTTGTGGGTGAGGCCCGGTTCGCGGAAGTGAACTTGGTCGTCGATCAGGCCCGGCAAGATCAGTTTGCCCGAGGCGTCGATGACCTCGCAGGATGAACTTGTCGGGGTTATGCCGGGGGCGATCCGCTCGATCCTGCCGTTGCGTACCAGTAGGTCAAGCTCGTCGCTCCGTCCCTCGTTGACGACCTTTCCCCCGCTGACCAGGAGATCGCTCATCTGCGGGGCATGCTTCCGAAGGCGGGAGCGAAGCCTATTTCCATTGGCCGTCCCCGGTGATCTGGTACTTATAGGTACACAGTTCCTGCAATCCCATAGGGCCCCGGGCATGCAACCGGTCGGTGGAGATCCCAATCTCGGCCCCGAGCCCGAATTCGAACCCATCGGTGAAGCGGGTGCTTGCGTTCCAGTAGACCGAGGAGGCGTCTACCTCCCTCAGGAAGCGGTTCGCGTTGTCCTTGTTTTTCGTTATGATTGATTCGCTGTGGCCACTGCCGAATCGGTTGACGAAGGCTATTGCCTCGTCCATCGAGTCCACCACCTTGACGGAGAGGCGCAAATCGAGGAATTCCTCGTGGTAGTCTTTCTCGTCCGCCGGCTTGGTTGACAAGTCTCCCAAGATGGCGGCGCTTCTTTCGTCCACGAGGAGTTCGCAGCCGTTTTCGGACAATTCCTTGGCGCAGGCTGGGAGGAATTCCTCCGCGATCCCCGCATCCACCACCAAGTTTTCGATCGCGTTGCACACGCCCGGCCGCCCGCACTTGGAAGATATCGCGATCCGACGGGCCATCTCGAGGTCGGCTTCCGCATCTACGAAAAGGTTGCAAACCCCCTTGTAGTGCTTGATCACCGGAATCCTGCTGTTCTCGGCCACGAACCGGATGAGGCCTTCTCCCCCTCTTGGAATGATGCAGTGGATCAGCTCGTCGAGGGTAAGCATGTGATTGAGGGCCTCCCGCTCGACGGTGGGAACCAGCTGAACCGAGTCCTTGGGAAGCGAAGATTGCTCCAGCCCTTGCTCAATG
Organism: Opitutia bacterium UBA7876; assembly: GCA_002500665.1. Lineage (GTDB taxonomy): Bacteria > Verrucomicrobiota > Verrucomicrobiia > Opitutales > Seribacteraceae > Seribacter. The sequence goes on along the minus strand of DLRY01000009.1, from coordinate 8,655 downwards.
ACCGAGGCCAGGGCCCTGTTGGAATGGAAGGCTTCCTTGCCTCCTCTCAGGATGGACGCGTTGCCCGACTTAAGGCAAAGCCCGGCGCAGTCGATGGTGACGTTGGGCCGGGACTCGTAGATGATTGCAATGACGCCAATCGGCGTGCTGACCTTTTTGATGAGCAGGCCGTTTGGCCGGGTCGTTTCATGGATCAAGGAGTCGACCGGGTCGGGCAGGTCGATCAGCTGGCGAAGGCCCTGGGCCATGCCGTCGATCCTCTCGTGGGTCAGTCTCAAGCGGTCGACCATGGCTTCACTGAGACCGTTTTCCCCGGCAGAGTCCAGGTCCTTCTGGTTCTCCTCGAGTAGAAGCTTCCTGTTGGACTCAAGGGCTCGGGCAATTGCTTGCAGGGCATCGTCCTTGTCCGAGCTCGAGGCCTTGGCAAGAGCCAGGGATGCCTCTCTGGCCCTGAGGGCAAGGTCGTTGATGATTTGGGATACGTCTTGGCTCATTTCGATGGTCTGGGGTGAGAAGTGCAGGAGGAAGAGTTTTGACTTCCGCCTTCCAAAAAAACAACAAAAAAAGAGCCTCTGGAGAGGCTCTTTTTAAAGGGTTGTACAGGAGAATCAGGCTTCGGGATCTTCTCCCTTTTTCTTCTTTCCGCCTTCCCTCTTTCCTTTGCCCTTGCCCTTCTTGTCGCCGGGTCCTCGGGGTTTGCCTTCCGGTCTGCCCTCACCGGGCTTGGGGCGGGCGGCCATAGCAGCCTTGCGCTCCTCCTCGTTGAGCTTGCCGTCGCCGTCCTTGTCGAACTTGGCCATGAATTCCTTGCGGCGAGCTTCCATGGTCTTGCGTAACTGGGCCCTCTCGCTCTCGCTGAGCTTGCCGTCGCCGTCCTTGTCGAACTGCTTCATCAATTGCGGCGGAGGGCGCCGGCCTCCGGGGCCTCCCCGGTTTGCCATGGCTTTGCGCAACTCGGCCCGCTCGCTCTCGCTGAGCTTGCCATCGCCGTCCTTGTCGAACTTCTTCATGACTTCCTCACGGGAAGGACGTCCTTCGGGCGGTCCGCCCTTCTTTCCGCCTTCCCTCTCGGGCATTGCGTTCAGTCCGCAGGCAAGCGTTACTGCCACCAGAATGGTTAGAAACTTTTTCATGTGGGTGATCTCCTTGGTTTTTGGTTGTTGATAAAGTGCTTAAACGAAAATCCTTAGGGTAAGTTTCAAAAAATTTTATTCTTGAAGGACAGTCGATGAATTTTTTTCATGATTACTATGAGTTCCGCATATGTGAAGCTCGTTCTCCGATTCCTTGTTTGGACGTTTTTTAGCCTTGTAGTCAAGCTTTCCGGTAATCCCGCCGACCTTGAGGAGCTCCACATGTCCCCAAGATCCAAGGCCAAGGGCCCCTTGCCCCTCCTTTCTGAGGTTCCCTCTGCAGAGAGCGGGGTTAGGTTCGTGCTCCCGAAAAAATCGGGTTCGAGGGATCCTCTGGAGGAAAACTCCTTTTTCGTGACAAGGCGCCATGCCCGAGGCGTCTGTGCCGGTGACTTCGACGGGGACGGCTGGGACGATCTGTTCTTTGCTCATCCCTATGGAGGGCACCGCCTGTTCCGCAACTTGGGAGGGTTCCGCTTCGAGGACGTCACGGCCAAGGCCGGCCTGGAGAAAATCTTTTCCGATCACTGGGCGGTGGGCTGCAGTTTCGTCGACCTGAACGGGGACGGTCGGCTCGATTTGTTCGTGGCGGGAACGGGGGACCGCAACCTCGTTCTCCTCAACCGTGGCGAAGGCAAGTTCGAGGATGCGGCCGAATCCCTAGGGCTGGAACGCACGGGGGCGAGCGTGCAGATGGCGTTTGCCGATTTCGACCGGGACGGGGACTTGGACGGCTATCTGGTCACCAACCGGCTGAGCGGAAAGCCGATCGGAACCAGGATGACGAAGATCGAGGGCACTTTTTCCAACGGCCGGTTCGAGGTCGAGGAAAAATTCAGGGAGGTCTTCAACCTGGTCTTTCACCCCACCGAGAAGCTCCGAGCGGTTCGGGCGGGGGAGTACGATCTGCTCTACCGCAACGAGGGGGACCGCTTCCGCGAGGTGGGCGAGGAACTCGGACTGGTGGGCGCGGACGAGGGGCTGGCGGCGGTTTGGTTCGACTACGACCGGGACGGCTGGATCGACCTCTACCTGGCCAACGATTTCTATGGACCGGACCGTTTGTACCGTAACCAGCAGGGAAAGGGTTTCCGGGATTCGACCAAGGAGGTCCTCCCGCACGTTCCTTGGTTTTCCATGGGCGTGGACCAGGGAGACTTCAACAATGACGGATGGTCCGATCTCATGACCACCGACATGGCGGGCTCCGATCACTACAAGTCTAAGATCGGCATGGGGGACATGGAGAAGGACGGATGGTTTCTCAGGACCGCTGATCCTCGGCAGTACATGAGGAACTGTCTTTTCCTCAATACGGGAGGCAAGGCGTTCCTGGAGGTCGCCCAAATGGCGGGTCTGGCCGGCACGGACTGGACCTGGTCAGTCAAATTCGGCGACTTCGACAACGACGGCTGGATCGACCTGCTGGGCACGAACGGCATGACTCAGGACCGGACTAATTCCGATATCCTCAACCAGGCGGAGTCTCTCAAGACGGAAGGAGAGAAAGCCGCATTTTGGCGGAAGAGCCCTCCCAAGAAGGACGAGAACTTCATCTTCCGCAACCTGAGGGGCGTCTCCTTCCGCAAAATGTCCGCTGAATGGGGATTCAACGAGTTGGGGGTCAGTTTTGGGGCCGCCCTGGCCGATTTCGACCGCGACGGCGATCTGGACGTGGCGGTCGCTTCCATGGAACGACCCTACCTTCTCTACCGCAACAATTCCACTACCGGATCCTTCCTCGGCATTCGTCTTATGGGCGGGGATAAGAACCGCTGGGGGATCGGGGCGACCGTCGAGGTCCGGACGGAACTGGGCAGCCACTGGCGTACGCTCGCCTCCTCCCAGGGCTACGCTTCCGCCAATGCCCCCGTTCTCCATTTCGGGCTCGGCGAGGCCAAGCTGATTAAGCGGTTGACCGTGAATTGGCCGCGGGGGCAGGTCCAGGTCTTCGATGACCTGGACGTCAACCAGATGCTTGCCATTCGCCAGCCCGGCGCATCGCCTTCCCTTGGAGGGAAGGTTGCGTGTCGAGCCATCTTCAGGGTCGACGAAGGCGTTTTCCCCAAAGATATCCGGCACAGAGAAAATGCCCTCGACGACTACGCCCTCCAGCCTCTGCTTCCTTATCGTCCCTCGCGCCTTGGCCCGGGCATGAGCTCGGGCGACGTGGATGGCGACGGCGATCTCGATCTTTTCCTAGGCCAGGGGACCGGGACTGCTCCAAGCCTTCTCGTCTCGCAGGGCTCGTCGGACGGATTCTCGAAGAAGGCAGAGAAGCACTTCGAGGCCCAGGAGGTTCTAGGGTTCGAGGACATGGGCTCCGTTTTTCTCGATGCCGATTCCGATGGAGACCTCGATCTCTTCGTGGTCTCGGGTGGATATTCCCCTCGCGTTCCATCCCTCTACCTGCGCGATCGTCTCTACCTTAACGACGGCAAGGGCGGGTTTGCCATCGGCTTGGCCAATACCCCGAACCTGCGGGACAGCGGGGGACCCGTCTCGGCCTGCGATTTCGACCGGGACGGCGATCTCGACCTCTTCGTCGGTGGGCGTCTCACCCGTGGCAGCTACCCGGATACGCCCGGCAGTCGCCTGCTGGTCAACCGGGGAGGTGTGTTCGCCGACGCAACCGATGCCCTGGCGCCCGGCCTGGGCCAAACCGGGATGGTCACTTCCTCTCTTTGGACGGACTATGACGGTGACGGTTGGTGCGACCTGGCGCTGACTACGGAATGGGGACCGGTCGAGTTCTGGAGAAACGAGAAAGGAAAGCTGGTCGACCGCACCAAGGAGGCGGGGACCGCGGCTCGTCTCGGGTGGTGGACCTCTCTTGCCCAGGCCGATTTCGACAACGACGGCGACCTCGATTACGCGGTCGGCAACATGGGGCTCAACACCAAGTATCATGCCTCGGTGGGAAACCCCTACCTTGCCTACTGGGGGGATGTCGATGGCTCCGGTAAGGCCCGCTTCGTGGAGGCCTGCCGTGAAAACGGTCACGCTTTTCCCATCCGGGGCAAGAGTTGCTCGACCCGGGCCATCCCCAGTCTGGCGGGCAAGTTCAAGACTTTTCATTCCTTTGCCAAGGCAGGGCTTACGGAGGTCTATCAGCCCCGATTTCTCGATCGCTCGCGCAAGCTAGAGATCAACGAACTGGCCTCGGGCTTACTCGTCAACTCGGGGTATGGAAAGTTCGTCTTTCGCGAGCTTCCTCCCTTGGCCCAGACCGCTCCCGTTTTCGGAATGGCCTTTGCGGATTTCGACGGGGATGGCTGGGACGACCTGGCCATGGCCCAGAACTTCTTTCCCATGCAGCCCGAGACCGGTCGCCTCAACGGGGGGGCGGGTCTTCTTCTTCTGGGGGACGGGAAGGGCGGCTTCCGCCCGCTTTTCGAACGGGAGAGCGGGGTTCTTCTGCAGGGCGACGGGCGAGCCTTTCTGCTACAGGATCTCAATGGGGACCATCGACCCGATCTGCTTGCCTCCGCCAACATGGGAAAACCGAGGGCTCTCGTGAACCAATCCGAACTGGGCATGCCCCTCTGTATCCGCCTGCAGGGGAGCAACGGTAATCGCCGGGCGGTGGGTTCGCGCCTACTCTTGCGATTCCGGGACGGCCGGGAAAAGGCCTTTCAGATGGCCTTGGGAAATTCCCACCTGTCCGCTCCCGATCCCCGCATCTTCATTGCCCATCAAGAGTCGAACCCCGTCGAGCAAGCCATTGTCCGCTCGCCCTTGGGCAAGGAAACGACTCATTCGCTCAAGGGGGCGTCCGGCATGGTCGTCCTGCAGGTTCCTACCCGCTGAGCAGCCCTTATTCCCCAAGCCTCAGAAACTCGCGGGCGTTCCGGAAGCAGACCCGGCGCGCGATGTCACCTATCAGTTCGGGGTCGTTGGGGACGAAGCCGTCCCTCATCCAGGTGCCTAGGAGGTTGCAGAGGATTCTGCGGAAGTACTCGTGGCGCGGGAAGGAAAGAAAGGACCGCGAGTCGGTCAGCATCCCCACGAAGCGCGAGAGCAGGCCCAGGTTGGCCAGCGTCTTAAGCTGTTCCTCCATCCCGTCGCGCTGATCGAGGTGCCACCAACCCGAGCCGAGCTGCATCTTGCCGGGTATCTCCCGCTGGAAGTTCCCCAGCATGGTGGCGACGGTAAAGTTGTCCGAGGGGTTGTTGTTGTAGACGATGGTCCTGGGTAGGGCGTCCTCGCTGTCCAGGCGGTCGAGAAAATGGCTCATTCTCTCGGCCTGGGGCCAGTCCCCGATTGAATCGGTTCCCGCGTCGGGCCCGAATGACCGCAGCAGGCGGCTGGAGTTGTTGCGCAAAGGGCCGAGGTGGATTTGCATGGTCCATCCTCTCTCGGCGTAGAGCCGGGCCAGGCGATGCATGACGAAGGCTCCGAAGGCTTCCTCCTCCGGCCGCTCTGCGTCCTTGCCGTCGAGGGTTTCCTGGAAAATTCTCTTCGCATCCTGCTCGCTCGGGAAATCGCAAAAGAAGTAGGGGAAGCTGTGGTCGGAAATGCGCGACCCGAGGGCGTGGAAATCCTCGACTCTCTTGGCCAGCGCGGAAAGGAAATCGTCCAGGCTGGAAATGGAAATCCCGGAAGTTTCCTCCAGACCCTCGAGCCATCCCTTGAAGGGGCCGGCCAGTCCGATTCCCCAGGATTTGTCCGGGCGGAAGGTCGGGTAGACCGCGGTCTCGATTTCCGGGTCGTTGTCGATTGCCTCGTGGTGGGTGGTCGGGTCGGCCGGGTCGTCCGTCGTGCAGAGGGCCTTCACGTCGAAGCGCCTGAGCATGCCCCGGGCCGAGAAGGACGGCTCGGCCAGTTGCTCGTTGGCCCGGTCCCAGATTTGTTCCGCCGTGTCTGGGCCGAGTAGCTCCTCGATTCCGAAGCAGCGCTTCAGCTCGAGGTGGGTCCAGTGATAGAGGGGGTTTCCCAGGGTGTGCGGAATGGTGCCCGCCCAAGCCAAATACTTTTCCTTTGGGTCGCCATCACCCGTGACCAGTTTCTCGGGCGTTCCGTTGGCCCGCATGGCCCGCCACTTGTAGTGGTCCCCCTCCAGCCAGATCTCGGCCAAGTTGGAAAAGCTGCGGTCGTCCGCAACCTCATCGGGCGGGAGGTGGTTGTGGAAATCGAGGATCGGCTCGTCCTTCGCATAGTCATGGTAGAGGGCGACCGCTTCCTTGCCGGTCAGGAGAAAATCATCGTCGATGAAGCTCATTAGCGGGGAGCGCTTGCTTATTTGCCGCCTTTTTTCTTCTTCGGTCCCCAAGGCCAGGGCTTGGCCTTCGCCTCGATGGCCCAGGCTTCCCACAAGTTAGCCATTTCCTTGGCTCGCCCGGGTTGCTTTTCGCTTAGGTCGTTCAGTTCCGTGCGGTCCTCGTCGATGTCGTAGAGTTCCCAGGCTCCCCTCGCTCCCTTGGCTACCAGTTTCCACTTCCCGATCCGGATGGCCCGGTTGCCCTCATGCTCCCAGAAAATTGGGTTGGGACGGTTGATCTTCCGGCCCGAGAAGGCGGGGGCGATGGATACGCCCTGCAGGGGAACGATCTCTCTTCCCTCGACTTTCTTGGGGTAGGTAGCATTGCCCAAGTCCACGCAGGTCGCCATTAGGTCGATCAGGTGGGTGGGCTGATCGTCCGTCTTGCCATTCAATTTCTCGTCAATGCCATTGGGCCAGTGGGCTACCAAGGGAGAGCTGATGCCTCCCTCGTGTACCCAGTGCTTGTACTGGCGGAAGGGGGTGTTGCTGGCGTTCGCCCAGGCCAGGCCGTAGCCGTGGTAGGTGTCCGGGCCGCCCGTCATGACCTCGGTGCCCTGCTTGACCACGACCCCCTCGCGGGTGCGCCTGGGAATCATGTCGGTCTGCAGATCGGTCGGCTTCATGGGCTTGAGCTGGTCGGGGTCCTTGTCCTTGTACTGGATGCCTCTTCTCCTGCCCATGCCCTCGGCGCATCCCCCATTGTCGGCGAGAAAAAGGATCAGGGTATCGTCGAGCATCTTTCTTTTCTCGAGGGCGGAAACGACGTTGCCCAGCCCCTGGTCGAGGCGGTCCACCATGGCGGCGTAAACCTCCATCAGGCGGATTTCCCATTCCTTGTCGGGAGCGTCCTTCCAGGCAGCTCCGTCCCGGGGGGACAATTCCCATTTCTCGTCGATCAGGCCCATCTTGAGCTGGCGCTCGTAGCGGGCCTTGCGCATAGCTTCCCAGCCATCGTCGTAGCGGCCCTTATACTTAGCCATATCCTTGGGCAAGGCATGCATGGGCCAGTGCGGGGCGGTGTGGGCGACGTAAAGGAAGAAAGGGTCGTCGCTTTTGTGCTCGGTGATGAACTTGGCGGCGTGGTCGTTGATGGCATCCGTGTAATAAAAGGTTTTGGGCTCGTACTCTGGGTCCGCGTAGGGGGAGATAAGGGTGTTCCCCCGGGTCAGGGAATTGGGATCGAAGAAACTGCCCGCTCCGTGAATGGTTCCGTAGAAACGGTCGAAGCCGCGCTGCCTGGGCCAGTTGTGCTGGGAGTCGCCCGGTCGAATCTTCGGGGTGACGTGCCACTTGCCCGAGAGATAAGTCGAATAATCGGCTGTCTTCATGACTTCCGCAATCGTCCGGACGTCGTTGCCCAAGTCTCCCTTGTAGCCCGGCAGACCCCGGTCGTTCATCATGTGACCGATGCCCGCTTGGTGGGCATAAGTCCCGGTCAAGAGAGTGGCCCGCGTCGGGCAACAGCGTCCCGTGTTGTAGAACTGGGTGAAGCGCAGCCCGTTCTTGGCCAGGCGGTCGAGGTTGGGGGTCTCGATCTCGCTGCCGTAGCAGCCGATGTCCGACCAGCCCATGTCGTCCGCCATGATGACAACGACGTTCGGCCGTTTGGCGGCAAAGCCCAGCAGGGGGAAGGTTAGAGTAAGGAAAAAAAGGAGGATCTTTGGTTTCATGATGAGGGTTTGCAAAAGGGCTTTTTGCTTGCTCGATGGGGTGGTAGTCAATACTTATCAAGGGTTTTGGAGTGCGGCGCGGTAGCCAAGTGGTAAGGCCGGGGACTGCAAATCCTCTATTCGCCGGTTCGATTCCGGCCCGCGCCTCCATTCTCCTTACGATCGTTTCGACTTGGTCCGTTGGGTGCAAAGCACTGCCAAGGGCGGATGAGCGAGATTCAAATCGCTGTTTGTTCCGATCTTTAAATTACCTTTGAGAATGTGTTGAGTGATTGTGCGCAGGGTTAAACCTGATTTCAATTCGCTTGACGACCAGTCAACTTTTTCGGAACTAGCTTACTAAGGTCAGGTGAGGGTGCAAGTTTGTGAACTATTAAAGAAAACTTATCCTGCGAAAGCCCAGCAAATGTACATCGTAATGATTACGACAAACAGAGCGAAACCCCAATTCATACCACTTTCCCAATAATCCATTTTTCGTTTAGATAGGCTGGAACTACATAATTAATATCGTGTGGTGCCCATTTTAGGATCAAATATTCTTGTTTTTTACATTTTTTTCAGTCAAAGGGCTCTTACTTGTTGAAAA
>DLRY01000093.1 GCA_002500665.1 Opitutia bacterium UBA7876 | reverse complement strand
TTCATCGACATTCTCAAGCGAACCAAAGAAGCCGATGGCTCCAGCCTGTTTGATCATACTATTCTGAGCTGGGGAACCAACTTGCGCCACGGGCACATGATCAAGGACGTTCCCGCGATCGTGGCGGGAGGCGGAGGCAGGCTGAAGATGGGGCGCAGTATCGTTTTGCCCGAAGAGGACACCCCGTTGGGCAACCTTTGGGTAACCCTGCTCCGGCAGGCCGGAGTCCAAGTTGATTCCCTGGGGAACTCGACCGGCATTCTGCCCGAACTGCTCGCCTGAGAATTCTTCACATCTTTCATAAGTTTTCTTGATCGGGGAACTTTTTCCCTTTTTGGTGGGTCGCGTGAAACCCCTGTCGCTTACCCTTCTGACCTGCGCAATCTTCTACATCAGCTCCTTTGCCGAGTCGAAACTCAACGTCATGTTCATTACCCTGGACGACATGAACCGCGACTCCGTCGGAGTCTATGGCTCCAAGGTCGAGGGCACGACCCCGAACATCGATAAGCTCGCCGGTGAGGGTCTGCGCTTCGAGCACGGGCACGTCACGATTGCGATTTGCATGCCGACGAGGGCGGTCTGGATGACCGGTCGCTATCCCCACAACAGCGGGGCGCTTGGCTTCACCAAGATCAAGCCCGGCGTACCGACCTTGCCCGAGACTCTGGTTAAGAATGGTTTCATGACCGGGATACTCGGCAAGACCGAGCACGTCGTGCCTTCCCGACAGCAGGCGTTCGGATACCGTCGGGACCGTTCCGAGATGGCCAACGGGCGCAGCCAGGAACTGTACGGCAAATTTACCGCCGAGTTTCTCGGTCAGGTAAAGAAAGCGGACAAACCCTTTTTTCTCATGGTCAATGCCCATGACCCGCACCGTCCCTTCGACAACCGCAAACCCGCAAACGAGAGAAAATTGGCAGTCGAACAGGAGGGAACTCCAAAAGACAAAAAGAAGGGAAAGCGGTCCGATTATCCGGCACCCTCCAGAATCTATCAGCCCGACGAAATCGCAATCCCCGGTTTTCTGCCCGATTTGCCCCCCATCCGGGAGGAGATCGCCCAGTACTACAGTTCCGTAAGCCGGGCCGACGACGTGGTAGGCCGAGTGCTGGTTGAGCTCGAAAAAGCCGGGTTTGCCAAAAATACCCTGGTCATGCTCAAATCCGATCACGGGATACCGGTTCCCTTTGCCAAGACCAACGTCTGGAGGCATTCCACTCTCACTCCATGGATCGTTCGGTGGCCGGGTACGGTCAAGCCGGGCACCCATGAGACCGAGCATTCGGTCGCGGGGGTCGACTTTGCTCCGACCGTTCTAGATGCCCTCGGTCTTCCTCCGATGAAGGGTATGGACGGGCGGTCCTTTCTTCCCGTCTTGAAGGGCAGGGAGCAAAAGGGCAGGGAATTCGTCTACACCCACATCAACACCATCGCCTCGAAACGCTCCTACGTCATGCGCTCCCTCCAGGGCAAGCGCTACGGCTTGATATGGAACGGTTGGCATGACGGCAAGACCACCTTCAGGAATGAGTCGATGGTCGGCCTGACCTGGAAGGCCATGGCCAAGGCTGCTCAGAACGATCCGGCTCTGGCCAAGCGGGTCAAGCACTACCTGTACCGCTCGCCCTTCGAGTTCTATGATTACGGGAACGACCCGGATGCCTTGAGAAACCTGATCGATGACGAGGAACATGCCGAGCTGGTGGCTCGTTACGGGCAGGAACTGCTGAAAGTCATGAAAAAGACCAAGGACCACGAAACCGCCTCTTACCAAAAAGCCCTGGGCAAGATCCAATGAGACGCCGGGGGCTTGGCTTCCTCCTCGTCTTGCTTTTCGGATGCTTCGCGTCCGCCGACCCACGGGCCAAGCCAAACGTGGTCGTTTTCTTTACCGATGATCAGGGCACTCTCGACGCCGGGTGCTACGGTTCCAAGGACCTGCTGACCCCCACCATCGACAAGCTGGCCCGCACGGGAGTCCGCTTTACCCAGGCTTATGCGCACGTGGTCTGCTGCCCGGCCCGGGCCGCCCTTATGACCGGTCGCCATCCTCAGCGTAGCGGGGTAAACCACTGGACGCAGGGCGACATGAACTCGGCAAAGGGCAGAAATATGGCGCTCGAGGAGGTCACCATGGCGGAAATTCTCAAGAGGGCGGGGTACCGTACGGCCCTCTTCGGAAAATGGCACCTGGGGGCCCATCGCGACTACGGACCCAAGAAGCAAGGCTTCGACGAGTTCTTCGGAATCCGGGATGGCTTCATCGACAACTACAACCACTATTTTCTTCACGGAACGGGCTTCCACGACCTCTACGAGGGAACCACCCCGGTAAAGGCGCCGGGCAAGTATTTCCCCGAGCTCATGACCAAGCGTTCGCTCGCCTTCATCGACGAGAACAAGGATAATCCCTTTTTCCTCTATTTCCCCTTGAATATTCCCCACTATCCCGAGCAGGCACCCAAGAAATTTGGGGAACCCTTCGAGGATATGAAGGATCCTGCGAGGAAGTCCTACGCCACCATCATGTATGCGACCGATCACTACGTCGGCCGGATCGTCGACAAGATCGAGGCTCTCGGCTTGCGCCGGGATACAATCCTCATCTTCATGAGCGACAACGGACATTCCGAGGAAACGGGCAACCGCATCCGGGTCGACAACCACAAGAGCGGGCACCCGAAAGGACATTTCTACGGGGCCAGCGGAGGGGGCTACACGGGGAAATGGGCCGGGCAGAAGGGGAGCTTCCTGGAGGGTGGCATCCGCGTGCCCGCCATCATCAGCTTCCCCCCAAAGCTTCCGCAGGGCGAGTTCCGCGACCAGGTCGTGACCTCCATGGACTGGTTGCCCACCGTGATGGAATTGTGCGGGATCGAAAGGGCCAAGGACGATCCCAAGCTCGATGGGCACAGCCTGCTGCCGATCATTCGTTCCGAGGAGGCCGCGTCGGGCTACGGGGACCTCCTCTACTTCCAGTGGCATACGCAATGGGCCGTACGGGAAGGGGAGTGGAAACTGATTGGGAGGGAAGGCGGAAAGAGCCCTGGACTGTACCGTTTGACCGATGAGAAACCGGAGCGGAAAAACTACGCCAAGGAAAAGCCGGAACTGGTCGCCCGCCTCCTTGCCATGCGCCGGAATTGGGCCGATGAAGTTTTTCCCGAAAAAAAACCTAACCCAAAAAAATAATAAAAAAATACCAAGAATTCTTTACAGCAAAGATCACTTGTGCGTACCATCCCCGAGAATTCCCCTTCCATCCAGTACTTTAACTGAAACCAGACACAATACCCAGAAAGGACGATCATGCCCGAAGCCAAGAAACCCGCCACCCGCAAGAAAGCGACCACGAAGTCCACTGCCTCCAAGGCGGCGGCCATCGACGACGTCAAGGCAGTCGAGAAGCTCAGGGAGGCCCGCGACCAGGTCATGACCGAACTGAGGAAGTCCATCGTCGGGATGGACGACGTCATCGACCAGGTGATGATCTCTGTCTTCTCACGCGGGCACAGCTTGCTCGAAGGGGTTCCCGGGTTGGCCAAGACCCTGCTCATCAGTTCCATCGCCAAGTGCCTTTCCCTGTCCTTCCGGCGCATCCAGTTTACCCCCGACCTGATGCCTTCCGACATTACCGGAGCGGAGGTTCTGCAGGACGATCCCGAGACCGGACAGCGCAAGTTCACTTTTAGCAAAGGTCCTATTTTCGCCAACATCATCCTGGCCGACGAGATCAACCGCACGCCCCCCAAGACTCAGGCCTCTCTGCTCGAGGCGATGCAGGAGAAAATGGTCTCCGCGGGCGGCGAGGACTACAAGCTCGACCTTCCCTTCTTCGTTCTCGCGACCCAGAACCCTCTGGAGCAGGAGGGCACCTATCCGTTGCCCGAGGCCCAGCTCGACCGCTTCATGTTCAAGATTCACGTCGACTATCCGACCGAGCAGGAGGAGATCGACATCATGAAGCAGGTCACCACCGGTTCCTCGACCGAGCCCAAGTCGGTTCTTTCCAAAAAGGACATCCTGGCCCTTCAGGACCTGGTCCTGCGCGTACCGGTGGCGGACCACATCTACCAGTACGCCGCCAAACTCGTCCGGGCCACCCGCCCCGGAGAGGACGACGCCCTTGATTTCATCAACGAGTGGGTATCCTTCGGGACGGGCCCACGGGCCTGCCTCAACCTAGTCATGGCCAGCAAGGCCAGGGCTATCCTGCACGGCCGTTTCAACGTGGCCATCGAGGACGTTCAGACCCTCGCCTTGCCCGTCATGAGGCACCGTATGGGCCTCAACTTCGCGGCCCAGTCCGAAGGCAAGAAGACCGACGACGTCGTGCGCCAGCTACTGGAAGAGATTCCGGCCGACGAAAAGCTTTACGACTCCAAGAGCGCCTGAAGGCACCTTCCTTTTCATAGGCAGAGCCTGAGGTTTTCAAGGACCGGAACCAAGTAAGCTGGTATGCAGGAGAAATATCTCGATACCGATACCCTGGACGCAATCGGGCCCCTCGACGTGGTCACCCGACAGGTGGTGGAGGGGATCCGCATAGGCATGCACCGCAGCCCGATCCGGGGCATAAGCACCGAGTTCTCGGCCTACCGCCAGTACGTCCCGGGGGACGAGATTCGACACATCGACTGGAAGCTCTATGCCCGTACCCAGCGATATTTCGTCAAGCTGTTCGACGCCGAGACCAATTTCGTGGCCAACCTGCTGATGGACGCGAGTGCCTCCATGACTTTCGGTTCCGGGAACATCACCAAGCTGGAATACGCCAAGTACATGGTGGCCAGCCTGGCCTACCTCATCGTGGACCAGAGAGACTCGGCCGGAGTGGGGATGTTCGACGGCTCGCTGCAGAGATATATCGAGCCCAAGAGCACACCCGGTATCCTGGCCGATATTTCCAGAGAAATGGAGAAGGTCGAGCCCAAGCCGAGGACCAACGTGGCGGACGTCCTCCATGAGTTTGCGGGAAGGATGACCCGTCGCGGCATGGTCATGGTCTTTTCCGACCTGCTCGACAACACCGATGAATTCATCAAGGGCATCAACCACCTGCGCTTCCGCGGTCACAACGTCACCGTCTTTCACATCCTCGATCCGCAGGAAATCGAATTTCCCCTCAACGGCGTATGGCGCTTTGAGGGCCTTGAAAACGACGGCGAACTGGTTACCCAGCCCGCCCGCGTCAGGCAAGCCTACCTTCGGGAACTCGAGCAGTTCATCGGCAAAGTCAGGGGCGCCTGCATCAAGAGCGAGGCCGACTACGTCCTGGTCAACACGGCCGAGCCCATCGAGTCGGTGGTTTCCAATTATCTCCTGCAGAGGATGGCGGCCCGTATCCGATGAAGCGGTTCGCCCTGATTTGCCTTTTTCTTTCGCCGGCATGGGCCGTCGGTCTGGTGGCAAACGACCTTGTGGTGGAGGATTTCGAGGAGCCTGCTTCCGACGAAGCCGAGGCCGCCAAGGCGAAGTCTTGGCTGGAGGGGGAGTGGACTTTCGAGGGTACCGCCTTCGAGGGTTACGGCACAAGCTCGGGAGCCAGGATCAACGGACGCATTGCCCACTGGTACCCCGGTCAGCAAAATTCCGGTCGTCTGCGGACGCACGGGCAGCTCGGTCAATCCCTTTTGAAGAGCTGGGGCCGCCGGGGAATAAACGTCGACGGCGAGAAGGGTCGGGCGCTCTCGCCGGCCTTTCGGATCGAAAGAAAATTTCTTAGCTTTCTTCTCTCGGGCGGACGTTATCCGGGTGGGACCTGCGTCAACCTTCTGGTCGATGACGGGAAGTCCTTTTCCGCAACCGCCGATAACTCCAACCGCATGAAGGCCGTTGCCTTCGATCTTTCCGGCTTGTTGGGCAAGACCGCCCGCATCGAGGTCCTGGACCGTGAAACCGGGGCTTGGGGCCATCTCTGCGTGGACCAGTTGGTCCTGACCGATTCCCCTGGCGAAGCCCGCATCCTCAAACCCATCGAGGTGGAGGGCTCCGACTTGGTCTGGAGTGGCGGGCAAAGGCTCAAGGGGACGTTACGGTGGACCGACGATGGCCTTTGCGTAGGGACGACGCCCATCGACCCCCGATCCGTCCGCAGCCTTTCCAGGCAGATGGGGGAGAGCGCCCGGGAGTCTTCGTCCGGTAGCGTGTTTTTTCGTAACGGGGAGCGCTGGCGCTGTGAAATCCTTTCCATGGAGAAGGGAAAGCTTACTTTGCGGAGTTCCCTGCTGGGTGAACGAACCGTGGACCTCTCTTCCGTCCGCAGCCTTCATTTCGTTCCCGATCCGGAGGCCGATTCCCCCGATTCCTTCCGTCCGGGGATTCTCTACCGCGTATCCGCGAGCCCCGTTCCGGGCGGCATCGTATGGATCAAGAAGGAGGACCTCGCTCTCGACTCTCCTCTCGGCATTCTTCCGATTCCGAGGACCGGCTTGCTTCGGTATCTCGTTCCGGGATCTTCCCCCGAGCCTCCATCGGTCTCCCTGGACGAGGTCGGACTACGGGATGGAAGCGTCTTCTTCGGCTCGGTCGTCCTGGGCCCGGACAAGACGATCCTGGAGCGCCCAGGCGAGGAGCCTTTGTCTCTTCCCTGGCAAAGCGTGCATTACGTGATCCGCTCCGGGAAGGAAACTTTTTGGCTGAACGGCCTGGCCCCCTCCGCCGAGGACTCTCATGGTCCGCTCGGTCCCGGTTCCGGGGTCGTCAGGATGGACAATAGGAGAGGGGACGAAACCTCCCTCTTCGCCCTCCGCCTTATTCCCCGAACCAGGCTGAGCTACCCCATTCCCCCCGCCTTTTCTTCAGGTCGCGCCCTTTTGCAGGCCCATTTGGCTCCGCTTCCCGACAGTCGTGAAGCGGCTACCTTCACGGTCTCCGTGGAGGGCAAGGAATTCTTCCGCAGGAGCCTGGCCCCGGGATCGAGCCCGGAAAAGCTTTCCCTTCCCCTGCCTAAGGGAAAGGAATTCACCTTGGGGGTGGAATTCCAGGAACGCATCAGCTACCCGTGTGGAGTCGAGATGCAGGACGCCCATCTCGCCCTGGCGGAATCGACGAAAGGAGATGAGCCGAGGTGACCTTCCTGAACTCGCCTTTGCTTTGGACGATTGCCGGCGCCATCGGCGTGGCGGTCCCTGTGATCATCCACCTGCTTCACCAGCGCCACCGCAGGCACACCGACTGGGCGGCCATGGAGTTGCTGCGCCGGGCCCTGGTAGTCCGTTCCGGGCAAGTCAAACTGGAGGATATCCTGCTGCTGCTGCTGCGTTGCCTCGTCCTTGCCCTCGTTGCCTTCGCCCTCGTTCGGCCTACCCTCGAGGATCAGGCTGAGGGAGGACTTTTGGGCGAGCAGCGCGTCGGTATGGTCATCGCCATCGACGCCTCCTTCAGCATGGACCACGGCAAGTACGACACGCGCATGGAGGAAGCCAGGCAACGCGTGAGCAAAATTCTGGAGACCGCCAAGGAAGGGGATCCCATCACCATCGTGCTCATGGCGGAAAGTCCGCGCACCCTGCTGCGGGGGGCAAACTTCAACCTCGACCGGTGCAATGATGCGCTGGAAAAAGCGGAGGTCTTCCCCGAGCGGTTCAACCTCGAGAGAGCCACCGTGGAGTTAGCCACTCTGGTGGATGAGCTCAAGGGATCGGTCAAGGAATGTTACCTCGTGACGGATGCCCAGGCCGTCGATTGGGCGAACTTCTCCAAGGAGGCGGCCAACGGGCTCGAGACCTTGGCCCGCAAGTCCAAGCTTTTTCTAGTTCCCGTCGAGACGGAGGGAAGAGAGAACCTGGCCATCACCGACTTCTCCTATGCATCCGGATCCCTTGGCCCGGGTGGCTTGTCGCGCTTCACCGCCGAAGTCAGGAATTTCGGCCTCCAAACCCACGACGGAGGCTCCATCTCCTTGTCCGTGAACGACCGCAACGGCACCCCCCGCTCCTTTGGCCCGATCAAGCCGGGCGAAAGCCGCCTCATCGATTTCTATCCCGACCTCGATCTCTCCGGCGACGCCAACCTGACGGCCAGCCTGGGCCGAAACGACGATGCCCTTGCCATCGACAACCGCAGGATGGCGTCCGTGCGGGTGAGCGACCGCATACGCATCCTCTGCATCGACGGAGAACCTTTCGCCGGTGACGGCCCGGGCGAAACCTTCTGGCTGCGCAAGGCTCTTGAGCTCAACCAACTCGGCGACGATGCCTCCATCGAGGTTGTGGTCACGGACTGGCAGGAGACGGACCCTTCCGCCATCGGCGAATACGACCTGGTCTTTGCGGCCAACGTCGAGGAGGTCGATTCATCCATCGCCCGGTCCCTCGACTCCTTCGTGCGCAAGGGCGGGGGCCTCGTCCTTTTTGCCGGCGACCGGATGGACCTGCCATCCTACAACGAGAATCTGGGCGGCCTTCTTCCCGGCGAATTGATCGGAATCTCGGCTTTCGGCGAGGGTTCGGAAACCGTCGGGGACTCGCCCGGGGAAACTTCCTGGACCTTGGCCGAACCCACCTCCTCCCACGTTCTTTCCCAGTTGACCCGGACCATGCCCCAGGAGGGCAGGGATGCGGTCCGTTTCCGCAAGTCGATGGAAATCCGGCCCGACGACAATGCAACCATCGTCCTTTCTCTTTCCGGGAACGGCTCGCCTCTCGTCCTGGAGAAGCAGGTTGATTCGGGTTCCGTCCTCTTTTTCGCGACCACCGCTGACCGCGACTGGTCGAACCTGGTCGTTCATCCGCTTTTCCCCATGCTCATGCAGCAATCCATAACTCATTTGACCAACCGCCCGGAGGCGGGCCGCGCAGGGAACCTCAACCCCTCCGAGTCCGACTTGGGCCAAGCATCGGCCGAGTCCCTCGAGGAAGCCCTGTCCCCGCTCAATGCGGTGGTCATTCCCATCGCCGCCAACCTTGGAGGGATCGTCAAGGAAACCCGCAAGGGAACGGAAATCTCGAGAACCCTTCTGATCCTCGCCTTGCTCGTCTTTCTTCTTCAGGGCTACCTCGCCCGTCTCTTCACCAACCGAATGACCTCCAAGGGAGAGTCCAGCCTCCAGGAAAGCCTCCGCAAGCATACCGTGGTGGCCGCCCGCAGAACCTGACACGGTCATGCTTAGACGATTTTTCGACATAGAGGAGGGGGAGAAGGTCAGCGACTTTCAGTTCATTTTCCAGAATGAACACTGGGCCCTTGCCGCTCTTCTGTTTGCCGGCTTGCTCGGCTTTGCAGTCTATCTCTATCGTTCCGAGTCCTGGCTGGCCCCGAACCGTCGCCT
>DLRY01000054.1 GCA_002500665.1 Opitutia bacterium UBA7876 | reverse complement strand
TCTGCATGGTCAAATAAGTGCGTCGAACTTACGGGTAGAGAGATAGTTCGGACTTTACGGGATTACCAATGCACGCTCAAATGAAACTATGCCAAAGGATAATCCAGATTGGGGCGTTAAAGAACCAAATCAAAACGCCCGGCCAGAATCGGAATTCGATAAACGTGTCTTGTTCAACGTGAGAGTAGAACCCAAAACAATTGATGCAATCAAACGAATTTCAAGTAAGACGGGTGAGCCTGAAGGCCGGGTTATTGACAGGCTGATCAAAGAAGAAGACAAACCAGTTATACCTTTTGAAAACGGTCCAGACATGGAGACCGACGAGCGTTTTTATATTTAACCATCGTCCGGCTCTACCCCAAAAATTGATCAGGCCCAGCGAAATTGGTTAGGTTTCAGTGAAAAAGCACCTCCATAGGCGAGGGTCAAGGGTTGGGGAGCGTCGGAGTGGTTAGCATCTGACCTCTTGGGCGTCCTTGTAGGTCACCCAAAAATCCTCTACGGAACAGGCATCGACATCAACCTGACGCTCTTGGCCGTTGCCGGGTTGTATTCCATAAAGAGAATCTCCTCTCCAACCACTCTGACGAACCGGAGCGCGCCCTTCTCACTTTTACTCAGGAAGGAAGCGTCCTGGCTGTCGGGCAAGTTGCGTGATGGCGCCTTTGTATCCGGGTCGAAGACCATGACGTGCGTATCGGTTCCATTTTTGCGTGCATTGAAGTAGAGTTTTCCCTCCACCGCAACGAGGGCGAATGGAAAGGCGCCCTTGGCTCCAGGACAGATTTCTTCCACTAACACGGCACGCTTGGCAGGTTGCGTGAGGTCGACCGACCAAAGTTCCTTGTTACCGATATTCTCGGGACCGTCAAAGCCACGGAAATACATTTTGTCCCCGATGATGGTGAGGCAGTCGGAAAACCCCTCGGACCCGTCGCCTATCACCTCGATCATAGGTCGGGCGGCGGCGGTATCAATACGGAGAATCTCATAGCGCTCGGGACCTTCATGGATTTTGAAGTAGAGCTTGGTTCCATCCACCATCGGGTGCTTCTGGTTGGTGTGCTGATCAAAGAAAGCAAAGCCATGAATCTTGCCGGGCTTCTCGGTATCGAGCATGTAGTAGCGACGTTGGTGGACTTTCCTCGTTTTCTTGCCCTTTTTTACCTCTTCGGCCTCGCCTGCGCTGAAGAACAACTTGTTGCCCACAACCGTCAAGTTCACGGGGTCGGCAGGCACGGTGATCTTGTGCGCGGCCGCCACCGTGCTCACGCTGTCGTTCTTACCGTCAAACACATACAGTTCACGTCGTTTGCCATCGCTCGCAGAGAAGAACGCTTGCTCTCCCAAGACCGTCAATTCCCGGGGTGAGGACGAGCCATCCGCCACAAGGTCCTTGATCAATCGAGGCTTCGAGTCCTTGTCGTTCGGGCAGAAGCGATACAGCTCAGATCCCTTGCCCTGATCGGCCGCGAAGATCAAGCTATCCCCCATGCTCACTAGGGAACCGAGCGAGTCAAAGGCAAAGGGTGTAGACTTCGTGCCCTTGAAGGTCAAATCGCTCGCCATCAGCTTTGCCGAGTCGCCGGACTTAAGGCTGAAGTAATACGCATCGGCGACTCTTACCTTATAGGGATCAGAAATGAAACTTTGAGCGGAAGGGGACTTTGCGCAGACCGAAGCCACAAGGGCGAACGTGATTAAGGACAGAGACTTATACATGGATTTCCTCTTTTCGAGTAAGAATAGGCGTGAATGGTTGGGCAAGCATTTTGACGATTTGCCAACCTAAGATGAGTAGCTACCCTTCTCGAAGGTAAAGAGTTGGGGGTCGTCAAAGGTTACTCAACTTGTCCGCTTAGTTTTGTACCGTTGTATTGACGGGTGAAATTGACTAGTGATGGATCATATGGATCCACGAATTTCACATACCCATAAATATGCCCTATTCACTCGAAGTTCACTTTGACGATACCACCAACGCCACGATTCGAAAAATGTGGGAAAAAATATCGGAAAACAAAATTCCCTGTCGCGCTTTTGAAAAAAAATTCACGCCACACCTTACCTTGGTTTACGGTGAAATCAGTGGAGAGAAGAAAGTGAATTGGGATTTCCTGGAAGGCCAGAAAAGATTTGAAATCAATTTTGAAAACCTGGCTGTATTTAAAGACCGGGGCGTGCTCTTCATCTCGCCGGAAAAATCAAAATTACTTACCAAACTACACAGTTTGCATGATGCAAATGCCGGTTTTTCTTCCATGAACAAATTTTATCGTACTGCCAAATGGGATCCTCACTGCTCGCTTGCCAGCCGGCTCACACCCGAACAGGTTCATCGGTGCGCTTCACTCTTTGATGATTTGAAGCTACCGTTTAAAGCGACTTGCGTCTCCTCTAATTTGGTGAAGTATCCGGATCCGGTAATCCTATCGTCCTTCGAATACAAAACAGAGTAGTTTGAGTTTCATTCCCCCGCCCAAACGCATCCTTGGGCGAGGGTCAAGGGTACGGGGGCGCATCTACTTGGGACGGTTGGCTTGAAAATCGGCCAGCAGTTCCTGCCATGGCTTGATCCCGTTGATCACGTAGAGGGTGGAGCGGCCCTCTCCGATCAAGGTAGCTTCCCAGCAAGTGTAACAGATCATGAGGTAGTTTTCTACGCCATCCGAGCTCCATGCGATCGCATAGTCGGGATGGAAAGGCCCGCAATCCTTTTGCGCGACGATGGGACTGGAAACGGAGAGGCTGTTGCGGTCGCAAAGCAAGTTCATCAAACCTTCATGGCTTTGTCCGCCGGCCTTGACCCGTGCATCGTAAAACCAATGTCCGCCAATTTGCGTTACGTCTTTGTTCTTCTTTTCCTTCCGAAAGTAATCACTTTCGCGACCCGGATGGGGCAGACCCTCGTAAACGAACAACTCATCGGTCTTTTTCAGGGACTGGAAAACCGGCTCACGACAACCGGCAAGCAAGGAGGCGATTGCGGCAAGAAACAAGAAAGCCTTCATGAAGTTCGAAGTATTTCCGGCCCAGCGATCATCATCGGTCTCATGCCGGACCGGAAGAACCTTTCGGTTCCACGCTACGGTCTTCCAACCAGGCAGCAGGGGCAATATCCATAGGATGCCACTTGAACGGGTTCGTCTCCGAACAGCCGGCCATGAACGCGATAAGGAGGAAAAGCATAACTCGTAAGAACTTCATCCCACAAATCCTCCCTTCACTTGGCGCCGAGCTCCGTCTTGGCGGAGTCGTTGGCCAGAAGTCTCTTTGCTTCATTTATGAGGAAGTCGATTTTGGTGAAGGGCTCATGGCCGATGTCCTGCCAGCGGACGTCGCCGGAGCCATCTACGAGAAAGGTGCCGTGGAGGGGAACTTTTTCGAAGTCATCGTAGGCCCGGTAGGCGCGGAAGGTGGCGAGCTCGGGGTCGGCGACGATTGGGAAGGGAATGGAGTCGCCTTCCTCCTCGTAGGAAGCGAGCGCTTTGGCGAGTTCGGGGCGGGACTCGGTGCTCACGGCGATGATTTCGAGGCCCGATGAGCGAAAGTCGTCCACCTTGGGAGCGAGGGCCTGGAGTTGCTCGACGCAGTGCAGGCAACCGAAACCGAGGTAGAAGACCACCACGACGGTGCGGCCTCGATAGTCGGCGAGCGAGCGGTGCTTGCCGGCGGAATCGGGCAGCTTCCAAGCAGAGGCCGGAGCGGGCTTCCAGCGGAAGGGCCCGAGGTCGTCGAGGTCGGGAAATGGGTGGCCGGCGGGATCGTCGGGGTTGGGCTTAAGCTCTGGGCGCCAGTCCTCGGGCAAACCGAGGCGCTCGGCGATGGGAGCGAGACGGGAGAAGACGGGGGAGGACAGGTCGACGGCTTGCCCCAATTCACGAAGTTGCCCGAAGGCCTTTTCGGCCTCCTTGGTTTTGCCGGATGAGTCGAGCAGGTATGCGGCTTGGGCGGCGGGCAAGGCAGAATGCGGAGGTTTGGCCACCAGACCGCCTGCTATTTTTGCGGCTTCTTCCTTTTGGCCGACGGCAAGATAAGCTTGGGCCCGTCGGACCTTGTTCATGCTTTTGGCGGCGG
>DLRY01000008.1:18680-18826 GCA_002500665.1 Opitutia bacterium UBA7876 | reverse complement strand
TCGGGCCCGGCAAATGGCAAGACTACCAGAGCGCAGGCACGAATCGAGAAAATTGTTCCCCGCCTCCCCAGCCTAAGGCCCTTTGATCAAGCATTTCTTGTTTTCTGTTTTTACCCACATTTTTGACAATCATATCCTTGCCTTAG
>DLRY01000008.1:18245-18375 GCA_002500665.1 Opitutia bacterium UBA7876 | reverse complement strand
TTGACAATCATATCCTTGCCTTAGGAAATTGAACGTGGTTCATAAGATGAATGAACCCCAAAGTGCTTATTGTCGACGACGAGGTCGCCATCCTGAATGGCATCAAGCTCAACTTGGGAAGAACCTTCGA
>DLRY01000008.1:17575-17908 GCA_002500665.1 Opitutia bacterium UBA7876 | reverse complement strand
CAGCCAACGGTGAGGAGGCCATCAAGTCAGCCGATGAAGAAGGGCCTTTCGAGGTGGTGGTTTCCGACATGCGCATGCCGGGCATGAGCGGGGCGGAGGTTTTGGCCAGGATCAAGTCGGAGCATCCCGAGATCATGACGATCCTGCTCACCGGGCATGCCGATTTCGAGTTCGGGGGCTCGCAGGCCCTTCAGTCCGGGCAGATTTTCCGCATCCTCAACAAGCCCTGTCCGCCCGACAAGCTCAAGGATGCAATCTCCGCCGCAATCCGGGCCAAGAAGAGGAAGGAAGACGCGAAGGATTCCGACTCCGGGGAATAGGAACTAGTCCTCC
>DLRY01000008.1:16080-17248 GCA_002500665.1 Opitutia bacterium UBA7876 | reverse complement strand
TGGGCGGTGCCTCGGGGTCTTCCTCGGTGGCAGGCTCCTGCCCGTCCTCCCCTTCGTCATCATCGGTTTGCGGGGATTCCCATTGATTGGGGGCGAACCCGCCCGATGCCGCCTTGACCCGCAGGTCCCTTTCGGCCCGCTCGAGCCGGCGCTTGCGCTCACCCTCGGACTGCAGAACCTTGAGCACTACGAAGACCGCGGCCAAGCCGACCAGAGCGACGATTTCCCAGACCATCAGTCGCCGCCCGAAACCAGGACGTCTCCTTCCACGAGCTCGGGTTCCAAAACACCCTTGGCCTTGGGGAAGAGCCGGTAGGCCTCGATCAGCATCCAGGCTTCCAGAGCGATGGTGGCGAGGCCGATCCCGCCCAGCAGGTAGTCGGGGGTTTCCCCGACCAGCCAGCCGGGGCTGAGGAACAATTGGTGGTACATGGCCCAGACCGGGGTGATCAGCATGAAGACCATTGGGATGATCAGGAACCAGACGGGCTTGCCGCGGCGCCAGAGGTAGAAGGTGATGACGAGGAAGGAAAGCCCCGCCAGCAGCTGGTTGGTGGCGCCGAAGAGAGGCCAAAGGATGAGGCCTCCCTTGCCCGCGTTCTCAAGGCCCCATTCCTGGCCCGAGGGAGGAGCAGCGGCCATGGCTCCGGCGAGGACGACGGCAAAGATGGTCGCTCCGTGCTTGTTCCTGAGGAAGGCCAGCAAGCCTTCGCTATGAGGGCTGAGGGTCCTGCCGATTTCCTGGATGACGTACCTTTGCAGACGGCAGGCAGTATCGAGGGTGGTTCCCGCGAAGGATGCGACGAGAACGCCCATGAGGGCAACCGCGACCCCTGCGGACAAGCCGAGAGTAATCAGGAAGTTGGCCGAGCCGTCGACGAAGGCCCCGACCTTGGCGCCCAGCCCCTTGGCGGCTCCCCAGGAGGCGTAGCGCTCAACCCAGGCCGCCTCCCCGCTGAGGGCTTCGCCACCCGCGGAAACGACTCCCAGGCCAAGACCGGCTCCGCAGGCAAGGATGACCAGGGTGGCGAGAAAACCTTCCATCAGCATGCTCCCGTAGCCCACGAAGCGGGCGTCGGGTTCGCTGGATATCTGCTTGCTGCTGGTCCCGCTGCTGACCAGACAGTGAAAGCCGCTTACCGCCCCGCAGGCAATGGTGATGAAGAGG
>DLRY01000008.1:15416-15770 GCA_002500665.1 Opitutia bacterium UBA7876 | reverse complement strand
GGCAATGGTGATGAAGAGGAAGGGAAAGATCATGGGGGCTCCCTCGGGGTTCGCATTGAAGGCCGGGGCCACCATGGTGAGTTCGCTCCCTTCCGACCCGGCTGCGAAAGCCGCCGCGACCAACCCGAGCACGATGAGGGCCAGAGCGGAGATCAACTGGAGAGAATTGACGTAATCCCTAGGCTGTAGAAGGGTCCAGACCGGCAGGACGGAAGCGACGTAGGAATAACCAAGCAGAACGACCACCCAGGTCCAGACCGACCAGCCCGCCATGGCCGCGTTGATCCCCCCGAGGAAGCCCGAGTCCCCGTAAATCACGGAGAGGTACATCACGCCGAGGGCGAGGAGGGAGGG
>DLRY01000008.1:14855-15086 GCA_002500665.1 Opitutia bacterium UBA7876 | reverse complement strand
ATGAGCAGGCCGAAACCCTTGCGGTGGAGCATCACCCCGATGGCTACGGCGATGGGAATCTGCACCACGCAGGGAAAAATGGCGGCGGGGTATTGCTTGAAGACGGCCGCAATGACGAGCCCGAAAATCGCCAGGACCACGGTGAGGGCCATGAAGAGGATGAAGAGAAAAAGCAAACGGACGCGCTTGTTGAGCAACCTCCCCGCAATGTCTCCGACGGTTTGTCCGTTG
>DLRY01000008.1:14421-14545 GCA_002500665.1 Opitutia bacterium UBA7876 | reverse complement strand
TCCGACGGTTTGTCCGTTGTTGCGAAGGCTGACGACAAGGGCCCCGAAATCATGCACCGCACCGATCAGGATGGAACCGAAAACCACCCAGAGCAGGGCAGGCACCCAGCCCCACATGATGGCG
>DLRY01000008.1:13658-14120 GCA_002500665.1 Opitutia bacterium UBA7876 | reverse complement strand
CACCCAGCCCCACATGATGGCGATGGCGGGTCCGACGATGGGACCCGTGCCGGCAATCGAAGTGAAGTGGTGCCCGAAGATGACCGACTTCTTGGTCGGGACGTAGTCCACTCCGTCCTCCAGCTTTTTAGAGGGGCATACGGCCTTGGCCGATAGGCCGAAGATCTTCCTTCCGAGCCACTTTCCGTAGGTATGGTAGGCCACGATGAAACCGAGTCCCGAGCCTATCGCGATCAAGAGAACTTCCATGGTTTCGGATTAGCTCAAAATCCAACCCGATTGGCAAGCGAGTAGAAGATTAGCCGCGAAATTGTAGAAGCTTCCGGGACCGGAAAAAAGAATGCGGGTCATTCTTTTGGCTTGCCCGGGGGCGGTTCCCTCACAATGGGTGGAGGACCGATGAAGATCGCCTTTGCATCCACCGTCTTTCTTGCCTGCCTCTTGTTCCCGGGAGGAGCGGAG
>DLRY01000008.1:13147-13331 GCA_002500665.1 Opitutia bacterium UBA7876 | reverse complement strand
CGGAGAAGTGGAGCATGGTCAAGTTGGAGAAGGGGGTGACAGTCTACGAGCAGAAGATCGCAGGGAAAGTCGCCTTCAAGGGAATCGGCCGGATCGAGGGAAGCCCCGCCAAGCTGATCGGGATCCTCGAGAATCCGAAGCGCTGGAAGCACTGGATCGACAATTTCCAATCGGGACGGCTGCT
>DLRY01000008.1:12689-12817 GCA_002500665.1 Opitutia bacterium UBA7876 | reverse complement strand
GAGCGAAAGTCCCCCACCGTGAAGGTCTTCTATCAGGCCTTCGATTCCCCCTTTCCGGTCAGCAACCGCGACTTGGTCTACGAGTCCGTGGTCTCGAGGGATGCCAAGACGGGCATCCTCTCCATCGA
>DLRY01000008.1:12064-12386 GCA_002500665.1 Opitutia bacterium UBA7876 | reverse complement strand
CAAGACGGGCATCCTCTCCATCGATATGAAATCGGTGATTCATCCCAAAGCCCCGGCCACTGTCGGAGTGCGGGTAAAGCTTGCCTACACGCGCTACAGGATCGAGCCGGCCGGCAAGGGAATGGAGGTCACCCTTGAGACCTTGTCCGACCCGGGCGGAGCCTTGCCCGGATTCACGGTGAACTGGGCCTCGAGGTCCTATCCCGTCACCATCTTCGAGGGCCTGCGCAGGGAAATGAAAAGAACAGACCAAAAAGAAGCCCCCCTCCCCGACTAGGAAAGGTGGTGGTTTGTTTTCCAGCCACCCGCAGTGGCTCCGTAA
>DLRY01000008.1:11396-11736 GCA_002500665.1 Opitutia bacterium UBA7876 | reverse complement strand
GTGAGCCGGAACAACACCTTGCCCGTTGGAAACAGGGCCAACCGCTACATAAAAGACTCCCGGCATGACGGTCAGCCATTGCCTTTTCCCACAAAGAATGCGAAGCATCGTACGAACCGACAACCCAAACAGACTCCATGAAAATCCTCCTTGCAAATTTTCTTTTCCTTTTTCCGGCACTCGGTCTTTGGGCCAAAAGACCTCCCAACGTCGTCATCATGTTCATGGACGACATGGGATATGCCGACATCGGTCCATTTGGAGCCAAGGGCTATCCCACCCCGAATCTGGACCAAATGGCCGATGAAGGCAGGAAATTCACCGACTTCTACGTGACGCA
>DLRY01000008.1:10870-11092 GCA_002500665.1 Opitutia bacterium UBA7876 | reverse complement strand
ATTCACCGACTTCTACGTGACGCAGGCCGTGTGCTCGGCCTCGCGGGCCGGGTTGCTCACGGGTTGCTACAACGTGCGGGTGGGCATCATGGGAGCCCTCGGTCCCAAGTCCACCATCGGCATCAACCCGAAGGAGGTCACGATCGCCGAGATCTGCAAGCAGAAGGGATACGCAACCGCCTGCTACGGGAAATGGCACCTCGGGCACCTCAAGAAGTTTCT
>DLRY01000008.1:9955-10542 GCA_002500665.1 Opitutia bacterium UBA7876 | reverse complement strand
CCCATGCAACACGGGTTCGACGATTACTTCGGCTTGCCCTACTCGAACGACATGTGGCCCTATCACCCGGGCGTCCTCCATCTCCCGATGAAGGAACGGGTCAAGCGCTGGCCGAACCTTCCCCTCATCGACGGGAACGAGGTCGTCAACCCGGCAGTCACGGGCAAGGACCAAGAGCAACTGACCACGCAATATACGGAGCGGGCGGTTTCCTTCATCGAGAAGAACAAGGAAAAGCCCTTTTTCGTCTATATTCCACACAGCATGGTTCACGTCCCGCTCTACGTATCGGACAAGTTCAAGGGGAAGAGCAAAGCCGGGCTCTTCGGAGACGTCATGATGGAAGTGGACTGGTCCGTCGGACAGATCATGAAAGCCTTGCGCAGGCACAACCTGGAAAAGGATACCCTGTTCGTCTTCACCTCCGACAACGGGCCCTGGCTGAACTACGGGGACCACGCCGGTTCCGCCGCTCCTTTGCGCGAGGGAAAGGGCACCATGTTCGATGGCGGATGCAAGGAACCCACCCTGGCCTGGTGGCCGGGAACCATCCCGGCCAATTCCGTATGCAGGGAACCAGCCATGAC
>DLRY01000008.1:9463-9627 GCA_002500665.1 Opitutia bacterium UBA7876 | reverse complement strand
ATCGACTTGCTTCCCACCATCGCCGGCTTGATCGGGGCGGAATTGCCCAAGCACCGCATAGACGGAAAGGACATCCGGCCTTTGTTCACGGACGACGAGGCAAAGTCCCCACAGGAAGCCTATTACATGTATTACGGAAACCAGTTGCAGGCGGTCAGGCAGGG
>DLRY01000008.1:8895-9061 GCA_002500665.1 Opitutia bacterium UBA7876 | reverse complement strand
CCCGCTATTCGCAAGCCAAGATCGGGCTATCGCTCTTCGACCTTGAAAAGGACGTCGGGGAATCGAAGGACTTGAGCAAGAAGCATCCGGACGTCGTGAAGCGCCTTTCCGCGCTTGGTGATTCATTCAACAAGGACTTGGCTAAAAGCAAAAGGGCTCCCGGCAG
>DLRY01000008.1:8374-8543 GCA_002500665.1 Opitutia bacterium UBA7876 | reverse complement strand
GTTTCATCGGGAGGGTAACTTGAGCGAACACGAGACGGGATTCTTTCGGCTTGCCGAAACCGACAAGAAGCTCGGTCTGCACTGGAAGAGCGGATCCCTCAAATATCGGGATTTCGAGGTTCTCCGCGAGGGCGGAGTAGCCAAGCTCTATTCCTGCTTCGACGAGAAC
>DLRY01000008.1:7745-8047 GCA_002500665.1 Opitutia bacterium UBA7876 | reverse complement strand
TGGGGCGGGAAGTCGTCTACAAAACCCTCCACGATCATTTGGCGGACGATGAGATCGAAACCCAGAGGTTTCTAAGGGAGGCCCGGGTAACGGCCAACATCGCCCATCCGGGAACCGTCCCCGTCTATGAACTCGGACGGGACAGGAACGGCAGTCTTTTCTTTACCATGAAACGGGTGAGGGGCAGGGATCTGCGGGAGATTATTCTAGCCTTAAAAAAAGGAGATTCAAGGACGGGCAAAGCCTTTCCACTAACCGTACTTCTGGAAATTTTAATCCAAGTATGCCGCACCCTTTCCCAT
>DLRY01000008.1:7223-7430 GCA_002500665.1 Opitutia bacterium UBA7876 | reverse complement strand
CCGCACCCTTTCCCATACCCACTCCAGAGGCGTGATACATAGGGATCTCAAGCCCGCCAACATCCTCACTGGGGAATTCGGTGCCACCTACGTGATCGACTGGGGCTTGGCAAAGGTATGGGGCGAAGCGGACCCTTACGAGCAAAAGACCATAGGAAAGGCAGATCCAAGCCTGACCCCCCCCGGCCGCAGGCACGGAACCCCCCC
>DLRY01000008.1:0-6931 GCA_002500665.1 Opitutia bacterium UBA7876 | reverse complement strand
TGACCCCCCCCGGCCGCAGGGACGGAACCCCCCTTTACATGTCCCCCGAGCTCGCCCGCGGCCAAGCTCACGTGGATGGGAGAGCCGACGTCTTCGGCTTGGGTCATATCCTCTTCGAGGTCCTCACCCATCGTCCGCTTCTCTCGGGGAAGGACACCACAGAGGTGATGGATAAGTTGCTCAACAATCCTTTCCCCAAGCCTAGTGAAACGGCGCCCGAGAAGAATATTGCCTCCGAACTGGAGAGAATTTGCCTCAAGGCTTTGGAAAAGAACCGAAGAAACCGTTACCAGACGGTGGAAGACTTGATGAAGGACCTCATGGGTTTTCTTGCGGGAGGATAGAAATTGGTTCCTTCCGTCGATACCCGCAGATTGTGTCCGTCCTAATAATTTTCATCCGATGTAAGAACCATCTCTTTCTCCCCGCTCTGCTCCTGTTGTTGTGCAACTGCGTTCAAAATCCCGAAGAGGTGGTGGCCGAATGGGAGGAGGAAGGCTGGTCCAAGGTCAGGACCCATGGAGTGGTTAAAGAGTTCGTAAGGCAGGGTAAACTCTCCAGCGAGAAGGCCCAGGCGATCGAGGCATCTTGGATCGAGCGCGGGAAAAGAAAGACCAAGGTCTATCCCCAGACGAGTCACTACTACTCCGCCATCCGTTTTTTCTGCGAGGATGGGGACGAGTTCGTGATCGTTATGCGCAAGCGAAAATAAAAAGGGCGACGGATGACCCGTCGCCCTTTGAATGAAGAAAAGTAGTCCTTCCTCAGGAGGCCAAGGCTTCCTTGGTAGTCTTTATGATGACCGAGGCAATCCTGTAGGGATCGCCGTTTGAAGCGGGACGCCTGTCTTCCAAGCGACCCTTCCAGCCATCCTGGACAGTACCGACGGGAACCCGGATGGATGCCCCGCGGTCGGAAACTCCGTAGCTGAACTTGTCGATGGACTGGGTTTCGTGGAGTCCGGTAAGCCTTTGGTCGTTATCGGCGCCGTAAACGCTAATGTGACGATCGATGTTCTTGCCGAATTCCTCACAGATTTTCTTGAAGAGCTCCTCGCCACCTTCGTCGCGCATAGCGCCGTTGGAGAAGTTGGCGTGCATGCCGGAACCGTTCCAGTCACCCTGCACGGGCTTGGGATGAAGGTCGATGGCGATATCGTAGCTCTCTGCGGTACGTTCGAGGAGGTAGCGGGCGAGCCAGATCTGGTCGCCGGCGTTTTTCGCACCCTTGGCAAAGATCTGGTATTCCCACTGGCCCATCATTACCTCTGCGTTGATTCCCTCGACGTTGAGCCCTGCCTCCAGGCAAAGATGCAAGTGCTCGTCGATCAGTTCGCGGCCCTTGGTGTTACGGGCGCCGACTGAGGTGTAGTAGGGACCCTGGGGTGCAGGAAAGGCATCTTTTGGGAAACCGAGAGGAAGGTTAGTCTCAAGGTCGATTAGCGTATACTCCTGCTCGAAACCGAACCAGAAATCATCGTCGTCCTCGTCGATGGTGGCGCGTCCGTTGGACTCGTGTGGGGTACCGTCGGCGTTGAGCACCTCGCACATGACGAGCCAGCCATTGCCTCCGAAACGATCCGGGTCGGGAATGACGTGAACGGGCTGAAGGAGGCAATCCGAGTCGTCTCCCGAGGCTTGTTCCGTGGAAGAGCCGTCGAAGGACCATTGCTTGGCGTCCTCCAGCTTGCCGCTAAAGTCCTCGATGATCATCGTTTTACCGCGAAGGCTCTGGGTCGGCTTGTAGCCGTCGAGCCAGATGTATTCTAACTTATGCTTACTCATAGGTGGTTGGATATCTTGGGTACGTGTCCCGTAAAACGAATCGGATTCGCTTCAAAGGAAAAGGATATAAAATACTAGCAAAACTAATGCCAAAGCGGCATGCTCGAACAAAATTGAGCAAATTCCGACACCTCCAACAGGGACCGAGAAGGCTTAGTTGGAGGACGGATTCTCGGGGGCGTCGGCAAGCAGACGCAATTCGTCGCTCATCGATCCGACGATTTTCTTCCAGACCTGGTTCTCGTTCTCCATCTCGGAGAAAAGTTCGTGATCCAGGTTGTGAACGAGCCAAGCGTCGTCATCCAGCTCGTTCT
Organism: Opitutia bacterium UBA7876; assembly: GCA_002500665.1. Taxonomy (GTDB): domain Bacteria; phylum Verrucomicrobiota; class Verrucomicrobiia; order Opitutales; family Seribacteraceae; genus Seribacter. Next base: position 4,833 of record DLRY01000008.1, on the reverse strand, counting down.
CAAGCTGACCGGGCGACCATCCCGAATGACCGAGGAAGCAGGCTATCTGAATCTCGGGGTTCTCCTCACGCAGGGTCTTGGCCTTTTCCAGGTCTATCCCGAAGTAAAGCTTGAAGGAGGTGGGTTCGCTGAGCCATTGCCAGGCAGCCACGATCAATTTTTCCCTCTCCACTGGACCACCCTCGAAAACAGGGACGTCGGCGAAATCCAAGCTCTTGAACTGATTGTCAAGGTCACCGAGGCTCTTTCCGATGGGACGGTTCAAGATGACCCCCAAGGTTCCGTGCTCATCCGAATGTGAGGAAAGAAAGACCACGGTCTTGAGGAAATTGGGGTCCCTCAGACTGGGATGTGAAAGGAGAATGCTGCCCGACAGGCAAGTGGAAGGCTTAAATCTCTGGGTTAGGTTCAAAACGAGTTGGTTCAATCAATAGACTCGAATGATTTCGGGAAAACGCAAGCAGAACGTTCGGGAAATTCCTTCCGCGAATGCCCCAATAGCAAAAAGGGAACCGGCACCGCTCCCCAACTAGCCGGAAGCTACGGAAGTCTCTTCCGAAATCTCCTCGGAAACCGAGGCTGATTCCTTTCCCGCAGAGTCGGCGGAGAGATCCTCCTCCACTACCCCTGGGCTTTCCGGCGGGGCCGTTGCCTCGGCGTCTCCCCACTGCTCCTCGTAGAGGGCTTTGAGGTGAGTGAAGACTTCGACGATGGCCTCGTCATCCTCGATCTCAAAGAGCTTGAGGATCAGCTCCTTGTTGTTCTTGTACTTGAGGCGCTTGCCCAAAGTCTCCATCCCCCTGTAACTGTTGATTACTTCCCGCGCTTCCTCCACCTTGGCGAGAATCCACTTTGCATCCCGGTAATTAATACTCATATAAATATAGACCCCATTTATCGTTAATCGTTCGAACTGTATACTATCTTTCCGACCACTAGGGCCGAAATCCCTGTCATCCCTTCTTAGGGGATTACGTAAGCCGGTTCGATGAAAAAGCGTCTGACGTGAATAAGTTTTGCCGGCCCGCAAAAGAAGCCAAAAGCGGCGTTTACATGCCACCGCAAATGCGAGAGGATACGGAAACATGTCCAAATACCTTTTTACCCTCGCCCTGTTCTGCTCGTGCCTCGTTTGCCTCATTCCTCAATCACGGGCCCAGAGCATCTACAAAAAAATAAGCCCGGCCTGCATCGAGATCCTGGTGGGAGGAAGACTTGATGGATCCGGAGTCATCGTTTGCCCGACCGGATTGGTCCTGACCGCGTGCCACGTAATCAGGAAACCGAGCAAGCGGCTCGAGGCCTTTTCCCCCAAGGTCGGAAGAAAGGCCCTCCAGTTGATCGCAACCAACCGGGGCAGTGACATGGCACTCCTCAAGCTGCCTGGCGGTAATGCCCCCTACCCCGCCCTCGCCCTTGCCAAGCAAATCCCGCCCGCAGGCAAACCCGTCTTCCTGCTCGGTTCCCCGATCTTCAGGCATCACCTGCTTATCCGTGGATCCATTGCCCGGAAAACCCAGACCTACTCTTGGTACAACGGCGGTTTTACCAACACCATTCCGATCAGCGCCATAGGAGCCCCAGGGTCATCCGGCGGCCCGTGGGTCAACCAGAAGGGTGAGATCATAGGGCTACAGGTCGCGACCGTCACGACGAGCAAGGGCCATCAGGGAGTCAGTTCGGCCGTGCCCCTGCCTTCGATTCGCCGTTTCATCTCGGAGAAGAGGAACGTCTCGGTGTCCTCCATTCAGGCGGCGGTTGAGGAACTGTGGGCTCAACCCACACAGCTCATCCGCAAAATGCCTTCCGACGCCAAGGGCCTGCTCCTCAGGCAGGTAGCCAAGGATGGAGTGGCCGACAAGGCGGGGCTTAGGAACGAGGACCTGATCCTCAAGGCCAACGGCAAGAATTACACCCGGATCGAGCCCTTCATCCGCATGATGAGGTCAATGAAGCCCGGGACTACCCTAAAGCTCGAGGTATCCTCCGTCACCGGTGAGAACAGGAGGGGACTTTCCCTCAAGACTGCTTCGCTTGACTGAACCCTCCTCCGGAACCGAACTCCTAGGCGGGATAATCGCCCCGGGCGTGTCCGAGGCTCAACCGGGTTCGGCTACGCGGGATGGATTGGGGATAATCTCAACCACGCTCTTGAGGTTTACGAGTTTCGAACTGAGCTTGGGAGAAGTCCTCTTGAAATACTTTTCACTTACGACCAGCTTCACCCGGTTACGCGAGGAAATGAAGGCTACGTCACCCTGCTCTTCGATTACAAACTCCTTGCCCGAGCCGAATACGACAGCCTTTTCGGTCAGGGTATTGATTTCCCGGACAGTGAGGCTGGAAGATGGAAGGACGTAGACCAACTGACAGCATTCCCGAATCATGGCGCGAGCCTCGGCTTCCTTCGATCGATCGAAATAACTAAGCTTGGCTTGCTTGCCTTCAATCTTCAGCCCGCCCTGACCAAGCAAAAACTCCAGAGACTCTACTAAACCTCCGTCGTCATCCCCCACGATCACGATTTGGGGAGCGTCGTTCCCTGCCGGCAAATGCTTTTGATCCCAATGAGTAAAACGGACCAGATGAGCGAGGTAGGTCGCCTGGACCCTGGCCGTTCGGCGCTCGCCTGCGGAGTTTTTCGCCTTTTGAGAGGAAAGACAGGTTCCGGAACAAAGCAATGCGAAGCCGAAGAAAAAGGCGGGCAGAAGCCTTTTTGCGGGCATTGAATTGAATCTGGAAAAAAGAGGCGGCACGAGGGTTCAGAATTTCTTGGTGATGCTGAGGAGGAAGGTGCGCTTGACCTTGCCGGGCTCGACGTCGAGGTCGTTGTACATGTTCTCGGGATGGTCCGGGTCGAGCAGGTCGCGACCGAAAAAGCCGATTTCAAGGCTTTCGTCGGGGCGCCAGACAAGACCGAGATCCAGGCGGAGGTAATCGTCGATGGGGATAGGGTTGTAAGCCGAGGGAATGGTTCTCTCACCCGTGTAGTAAAGGCTTTGGGAAAAAATCAAGTCGTCCCGCAAACTCAAGTGCGAGGAGAGATTCGACATGGACTCGGGGAAGTCCTCCTGAGGGGCGCCGTCCTTTTTCCCACGAGAATAGGAGTATCCTCCCCTCAGCCGCCAGGAAGCAGAGGGATTGTAGTCGAAGGTCAGTTCGGCGCCCTTGGTGCAGACGTCGCTGGTCGAATAGATTGGAGGGCCGGAAAAAACGGCGTCCTTGGTATCGTAATGGTATAGGGATAGCTCAAGGAGAAGGTTTTCCTGCAACCGGTTTCGCCAGCCGAGTTCGAAGGCATCCATCCTTTCGTCGTCCAAGGTCGGGTCGGCCACGAAATCCATCGTGGTCCACTGGTTGGGAACGAGCGGATGATTCCATAGCCTGCCGTAGGAGACCTTGGTGTATCGCTCGACGAGAGATGCCTGTCTGTAAGCACGGGAATAGGCTCCCCAGAGGATGTTCTGGTCGTCAAGGGTATAGGACAGGCGGGCACCGGGCTGGATGCTCGAGCCCGAGAGGTCGCTGTCCTCGAACTTCGCTCCAAGAGACAGAATGGTCCGGTCGTCCAGGTCAATTGAATCCTGAACAAAGCCGGCATAACGCGTAAAGCTATCGGGACTGGAACCATAATCGAGGATCGGGACGTCGTCCCTGAAAGTCCCGGTAGATGCGTCGAATGCGGTAAACCTCCAGGGAGCGGTTGCAACTTCTGTTACGTCCAGAGACACGTGCCTTGCGGATAAACCGAAAGCAAGATGGTGGCGGTCCCCAATCGGCTTGTTTGCCTTGAAATCTAGGTCGAACTCCTCCCTCTCCCAACTGTGACCAACGTGCCCCAGGGTCGTATCGTACAGCTCGGCGTAACCGGCAAGAGACCATTCCAAGTCCCCGTCCGTAATGCCTGACAACTTGGCCCGCAAATGCGAAGCGTCCTGCGGCATTTCCTCGTAATTCTGATAGCGGGGCAGGCCCAGAGCGGATACGGTTTGCCCAGGAACCGCAACGGCTTGCCAAGATGCGGGGATCAAGGCGGGGGCAACAAGAGCGACGGGAAGGGGCGTGGTCGGATCAGCCGGGTTGTAGACGAAAAGCCGGGCCGTTAAGTCAAGAATGTGATCAACCCGCCTCGTAGCGAAGCCACCGGCGATCGTCAGGTCCAAGTCCATCCCAAGCTCCTTGTCGTAACGAAAACCGGCCTTGCGGGCATAGCCATCGTCCCGGGCGGGCAGGCCCGACATCAGTTCGCCTTCGGAGTACTCCTGATCGCGCAACCATACGCGGTAGAAAGAATCCTCGCCCAACTGTCCGCCGTGAACGTACTCCCCAAGGAAAGTGCCGTCGTCCTCGATAAGGAGACGGACGCTGTTGCCTTGGGTGTCCCCGGCATGCTTGGTCACCATGTTTATGACTCCGCTGACCGCGTTGGTCCCCCAAATGGATGCACCAGGCCCGCGAATGATCTCGACCCTGTTGAGAATCTCCAACGGGACGTCCTCCGTCGTCCAGTTGATCGTCCCGCCCATCATCTGCAGGACCTCCCGACCGTCCACCATGGTAAGGAATTTCTCAGTAGCCGAACCGCTGAAGTTGCGCATCGTGACGAAGTCGTCGTAACCGACGCCCCGGGTGACGTACATGCCTGCGACGTTACGGAAGGAATCTACTATCAGCATGTGTCCGTTCAGGCTGACGTCGTCCGGACGAATCACGTGTACGGACGCCGGGTTGCGCCAATATTCCTGCTCGAAACCGAGGACCCCCCTGATGGGGATGTTCGAGAGATCCCTCAGATCGAGGTCCAGTAACCTCCGCAACTCAGCCTTTTCGAAA
>DLRY01000015.1 GCA_002500665.1 Opitutia bacterium UBA7876 | reverse complement strand
GAAGTTTTCCATTTGCCCTTGGCACGATCCCTTTCGACGAAGAAAAATACGGTGGCCGCGAGCATCATCGCCGTGGCAAGCCAAAAGCTTATGCCGACATAGTCATTAGTATCCAAGTTGACTCCATGCGTCGAAGCGTCCGTCGTAGTTGTCGTAACGGTTGATTGATTGGTTTCATTTCCGCCTTCATGGCCATCCGCAAAAGCAAAGAAAGGAGTTAGCGTTAACATAATCAGCGTAATCAGTAGTTTGGTTTTCATCATTGTTGTTGGTTATTAGTTGTTGAGACTTAGTCTCACGTTAATAAAACGAAGGTTTTCGGTATGCGGTTCACTTATTTTTAAGTTTTTTTTTAAGAAAATTCCAGTCCGAAGATTAAACAGGGGGGACTTTCACCAAAGGGCTTCATCACCCGAGGGAAACATTTCCTCCTTGCCCCGCAAAATCTGATTGAAAGCCTGGATTCTTGCATACACACCCCAGCGTTGTTTTGCGTTCTAGTTCAGACGAGCCCCCAAATCCCCTGCGTAACCTGCTAACTCAAGGTAAGCCTTACCAACGGTTCGTCCTTGGTCATCGCTTACGCGGCAAGCGCCTTCCCAGTATGCATTGCTTTTGATTTTACCAATGAATTCTTGGTTTTCGATAATTGGAGAAAGCCTGTACACGACTTTTCCCCGGTCTGGACGGATCGCTTCGATCCTTACTGTCGTGGGGTATTTCAAACCAGTTGACGGACTAGTCCAAGTCCGCTCCACTATCCAAGAAAAATTATTGCCGTAGACTCTTTCCGTTTTTCCATGCTCGTCTATCCAATAAACCGCTGACCATGGATCACTCCTTCCATCCTTCCTCCTCAGGCGGTAAGCCTTCACCTCGGTATCATCCGCAAGCTGTATGCAAGTCCAGTCCCAACCCTCCAGATCATCGCCGAGTTGGCTGGATGAAATCTCGTGATCCATCCACGCCGAGCCTGATACCTCTACTTCCTTGCCCTCATATCGAAGTTTTCCTTTCGCTTGCAGACGGGTGTATGACCAATACCAACTAACGGACGACCGTCCGTTTCCCTTTCGGCTCAGGCCATTGTCACCAAAACGCACCAGTGGCTTTTTCGGGACTAGCTCAAGCTCGAGTAGGTCATCTCCAAGGAACCCGCATTTCAAACGATGCCCCGTCCCGCCGTCGAGCATTACGGCTTCGATTCCTCCTACTTTGAGTGATAGGGTGCGATCGGACGCAGAGGCTTGCCAACCCTCCCGGAGAATCCGATCCCGATGGAGATATTTCTCGCCGTTGAGGTCGCTGAGAGCCGTGTGGGCCATGTACAGTTGACGGTTTCCGAAGTTGCCAAAAGCTGGCTTGCGGGCTTCTTGCGGATCACCGGCCAAACGAAAGACGGTTGACTGAAAGCCGAATTTTTCTTCTCCCCCTTTTTCCGTGAGATGACCTACCCAATACCACCACTCTATTCCGTAGCCACGATGAGAACCGTGATCCCTTGGAAAAACCGGCTTGTAGTCGGAATAGGGAACAGGCAAGCCTTCAGCCGTTCGGGTGAAAGGTTCAATCCACTCCCCGTTAAGCAAAGCTGGTAAAAAAAACAAAATCAGGATTGTAATCTTCATGTTTTCCGACGGCTCCAATGTATGGCTGATAGGCACCCCGACAAAAAACCTACCAAAACCATGAGCAAACCAAATATTAGAAAGTCAGCAAGAGGGACTTTCCAGAGTAGCGTCCAACCGAAAGACTGGACGTTTACTACGAAAATAAGCAACCAACCCATTGCGAGTCCGGAGAGTGTTCCTCCAGCAAGCGAAGCAACTGCAATCCCTGCTCCCTCGAAGCCGGCGGAAAGTACGAACTGAACGGGAGAAAATCCGAGGTGCCTGAGCGTGCTCCAAGTGCTGGCGGACTCGTCGAAAATTGAGAAGAGACCGAGCAGTAAGCCAACGAATGCAACGGCAAGCCCAATGGCATTGAGAGCGGATGTCGCTTTGAAAGTTTGTTCGAAAATGCCAAGGGCTACGTCGCGCAACTCCCTTGCGTTTCGAACGTCCAAGCCAGGATATGACAAACGGAGTCTCTGTTTCGTCTCCTCCAATTCGCTTCCATCCGCTAGGTATAGGCTGGCGTTAATCGGACGGTCGGCGCCAGTCCACTCCTTCCAAGAGTCGATTGCAATCGCCGCTGTCCCGAACTCATTCCCGTAATCGGAAAAGATCCCAATCGGAGACACTAACTTTGGGCCTTTTGGAGTATCGAGCTCTACCGTTCCCCCCTCTAAAACGTCGAATCGACGGGCAAATGCCTCGCTGACGAGCGCGGGTTCCGCTCCGCTTGATGGACGGATGGTCCCAGGCGGCTTTAGCCAGATCTGCCGAACGAATCCGGTCCAGGCGTCAAAATCGACTCCTGCCAGCAAGGTAATGCCCTGGGCTGCCTTGGCATGGCAAACGTACATGACGTCGGCATAATCGATGCTTTTATCCAGCAAGAGCTCGTCCAAGAGGGCAGGGTCGATTCCGTTAACGCTTCCTGCACCCGTTACACCTCTCTCCGAAACGTAGAGCTCGGCCTGAAAACGCACGTCGAACCATTCTTGAATCGTGCTTCTAAAACTGTCGACCATCTGAAACATACCCGTTACCATGCCGACCGCTACCACAAGTCCAGCAACTGCCAAACGATGCCTGCTCGAACCATCCATCAGGCGACTGGTCGCCAAACGGGAAACAGGGCTCTGGCAAAATCCGTGACAAAACTTGGCAAGACAAACAAGGATTTGCCCCGACAGTAGGGCCGAGCCAAGTATCCAGGCACCTGCTGCAAGAAAACCTCCGATCGGCATTCTTGACCCACCTTGTATCGAAAGTGTTGGCAGAAGGAGAGCCAATGCTCCAAATACGATTAGGGAAAGACCAAATCGCGGATTTCTGAGCCATAAAAAACCGGGCGACCAATCTCCCTTTGAAAGAATTTGAGCTGGCGGGGTCTGCATAGCGTCCCTAGCGGGCAGCCACCCCGCAACAAGACTAAACAAAAAGCCAAGCAACAGCCCCGTCGCGCAATCCTTCCAAGTGAGTGAAATAGCCTCGATTGAAGTTGCGAAATAAAGTGCATTTACCGTCTCCGCAAACATACCAACCGCTCCAAATGCTAGAAAATGGCCCACCAAGATGCCCGCCAAGGATCCGAGGATGCCAATGGCGACTGCCTCTAGAATGCCTGTCAGAAAAAGAATGCGCCCGTTTACTCCGAGAGACCTGAGAATAGCGGTTTCCTCCCTCTTGCGCACCACTGCGGCATCAAGAGCCTGTAGTATGAGATACCCCCCGACAAGAACTGCAATCAGAGAAAGAACCGTTAGGTTCAGACGAAAGGCCGCAGTCATTGCCGCCCTGTCGACTGCTCGGTTTTTCGTGGGTCCGACGGACAAACCCTCCGGTAGCAAGGAGGAGATACGGTTACCTATGCCATTGAGGTATTCTGTATCTTCCCTCAATTCGGCACGCTCTAAAACGACTTCAACTCGGTTGATCTCGCCTTTCCTGCTTAGCAGGCCCTGGGCGGTTGAGATGTCTGCGATTACGAGATCGTCTGATACACTTAAATCCCTGTCATCAAGAATTTTGCGGACAAATATTTCCTTAACTCTTCCGCTGGCAAGGATTGAAATCCTTTGTCCCTTCTTTGCATTAAGTTTGTTGGCAGTGCCGCGTCCAAGCCAGACGTCCTTTTCGGAACCCAACCATTCATGCCAAGTTGATTCTTCCTCGGCAAACTCGATCGGTCGCTTGGCAACGTACGGAAGATTTGCCAGAGAGAGCAGATCTAGGCCGACCAACCGAAGTTGCCCTGTCGGTTCACCCTTTTCATCGAGTGCAGTGATCGATCCCTCGACAACGGGAACCAAGTGCCAGTCCGGATACGAGGCAAGCGAGCCTAAAGCTGATAAGGTATCTTCGCTTATCCGCTGACTGGGTGACTCTATGATAAAATCGCTGCGGCCGGAAACCGCTTCGTTAAAAAGTCCGAAATTTGCGGAAGCCGCCCGACTTGCCTGACGAATACCATTAAACGCACCCACCCCGACTGCAACGATCGCAATTAGGAGCAGATACTGGCCAATCGATGCCCTCCAGTGACGAAAGGTCGTCCGGACCATTATGGTCCTTAAGAGTCCGAAAGTTTTAGGCTGCAACGGCACTTCGATCAGGAAACCAAGGCACCATCAGTCATCGATATCACTCGATCGCATATGCGGGTGGACGCATGATCGTGAGTGACCAAGAGCACCGAAGTCCGATGCTCCTTGGACAGCGACTCTATCAACTCGAGGACCTGCCTACCGTTTTCCGTATCAAGGCTACCCGTTGGCTCATCCGCCAGAACCAAGACCGGTCTATGGACGAGGGCACGGGCTAGGGCAACTCGTTGACGCTCGCCGCCGCTAAGGGCATCCGGCAAATGTCCCGCCCTTTTTTTGAGTCCTACGGATTCCAGCAAATGCATGACCCTGTCCATTCTTTCATCCCTATCAACGCCCGCCAATTGGGCTGGAAACTCGATATTCTCAAAAGCGGTAAGGGTTGGTAGTAAGTTGAATGATTGGAAGACATAACCGATCGAATTCCTCCTTAGATTCTCAAGTTGCCTTTGGCTGAGCGCGCTCAATGGCTTGCCGGCGATACTAATTTCCCCGCGATCAAATGCCTCGATTCCGCAAATGCAATTAAGCAACGTTGATTTCCCGCTTCCGCTGGGCCCCATTAACGCAACTCGCTCACCTGCTTCCAAAGTAAGATCAACCCCACGGAGGACGGGGATCGAGCCAAAAGACTTCTTCACCCCGGCAACTTCGAGGGCTGGAGACCTAGTAATGATTTTAGTAGGATTTTGATTGGTCACAAAGCCATGATAGCAAAAGAAAATTCAAAGACCAAAAAAGAAGACAGGTCTCGCAAGTCTTTTTCCAACTAACCCTACTTTTCAGCGAAAGGAGCGGCGGGTGCGGTTGGTTCGGCGTCCGGAGCTTCCCCCGGAAGTGGAACCGAAGGGACGACCACCGCCGGAACGAACTTCGCCCCGGGGTTGACCGTCGCCGCCGGAGCGCTTGCCTCCTCCTCCCTTGGAATGGTTCCCCCCGCCCTTGCGGGGTTTGCCTTTCCCTTTCCTTGGGACACGGGAAGGGCGGTTGCGACAACGGCTTGGAGGCGGGTCGGTATCGGGACTGCACACGAATCCGATCGGTTTGCGGATCTGGATGGAGCGGCGGATGAAGCGCTCGAGAGCACGCAGGGCGTCCCTGTCGGCGGCGGTAAGAAAGGAGATGGCAACCCCGTCCATATTGGCCCGCCCGGTTCGCCCGATGCGGTGGACGTAGTCCTCGGTGTGGGGAGGGAAATCGTAATTGATCACGTGGGTGATGCCGTCGACGTCGATGCCTCGGGCCGCGATGTCGGTGGCCACAAGGACCCGGATCTTGCCGTCCTTGAATTCCTGAAGAGCCCGCGCCCGCTGGTTTTGGGTCCGGTTGGAATGAAGGGCCCCCGTGCTGATGCCACTGCGCCCGAGCTGCTTGGCCACCCGGTCGGCCAAATACTTGGTACGGGTAAAGACGAGCACGGAATACATTTGGTTGTCCTGCAGGAGATGCTTGAGCAGACCGATTTTCTGGGCCTTGGGAACCTCGTGAATGAATTGCTCGACGGTATCGGCGGGGTTGGAGCGACGGCCGATTTCAACGGTTTTCGGCTCGTGCTGAAAATCGTGAGTGAGCTTCTCGATGTCGCGCGAAAGGGTGGCGGAGAAAAGAAGGGTTTGGCGATCCTTCTTGGGAAGATCCCGAACGATCCGGCGGATGTTGGGGAGGAAGCCCATGTCGAGCATGCGGTCGGCTTCGTCGAGAACGAGGAACTCGAGGCCCGAAAAATCTGCGCAGCCCTGGTCCATGAGGTCCATGAGGCGCCCGGGGGTGGCGATGACCAGCTCCACGCCCTTGCGCAGGGCTTTTTTCTGGGGACCATCCCCCACCCCGCCGTAGACGGTCGCCACGCGCAGAGGAAGATGCTTGGCATAGGCCTCGACGTTGTCGTGAATCTGGACGACCAGCTCGCGGGTAGGCGAAATGACCAGGGCCCGGGTCTGGCGGTGGCGGGACCGATCCTTTCCGAGGCGCTCGAGGATGGCCAGCATGGGGAGGGTAAAGGCCGCCGTCTTGCCCGTCCCGGTCTGAGCGATGCCGGTCAGGTCCTTACCCTCGAGAATAAGGGGGATGGCCTCGGCCTGGATGGGTGTTGGCTCTTCGTAACCGGACTCCTCGATGGCCCGCAAAATGTTGGGGCCAAGGCCCATGGATTGAAAAGACATTTTCCAACCCTACTGATAGCCGGGGAAATAGCGACGTTATTCACAGATTATTAACAAACTTGCCTTGATAAGAGGGACGCGCAAGGTTCGGAAACTGATGAGAAAAACCCTAATCCTCCTTCTTTTTCCGGCCTGCGCCCTGTCGGCCCAAAACCCGCCCTACGACGCCTACCCGGATGCCGAGCCCCCCTACTACCGCGTGCGCTACGAGGCCTCGGCCAAGCCGGGGGAACTGATCTTTCCCGTCAAGTATGCGGTCTGGATACCCGAAGGGGTGAAAAAACTGCGCGGAGTGGTCGTCCACCAGCACGGATGCGGGGAGGGTTCCTGCAAGTCGGGACTCACGGGAGCCTGGGACCTTCACTGGCAGGCGCTGGCCCGCAAGCACCAGTGCGCCTTGCTGAGCCCCTCCTACGAGCAACCCGGCAAGGCCGATTGCCAGATGTGGTGCGACCCGAGAAACGGCTCGGGCAAGGCTTTCCTGAAGGGCCTCGAGGACCTCGGCAAGAAGAGCGGTCACCCCGAACTCGCCACCGTTCCATGGGCCCTCTGGGGACATAGCGGAGGCGGACACTGGGTGGGTGGGATGACTCTTTTGTACCCCGATCGGGTGGCCGCCACCTGGCTGCGATCCGGGGTTCCTCTCTTCGAGACCAACCCCGACCGGACCTCCATCAAACCGCACGAACTGCCCCCCGCGGCCCTCCAGGTGCCCATGATCTGCAACCCGGGAACCAAGGAGGGCGTTACGGTCAAGACGGGACGCTTCGCCCGGGTCTGGCCGGCCAACGAGGCTTTCTTTGCAAAGGTGCGCGGGGCCGGCGGGTTGATCGGGGTGGCGGTCGATCCGCTCTCCGCTCATGAGTGCGGAAACTCTCGCTATATGGCCATCCCATGGCTCGATGCGTGCCTTAAGCAACGCCTGCCCACTAAGCAGGGTGGTTCACTCCGACCCATGCCGGCGGACAAGGCTTGGCTCGCTCCGCTTCTCGGCCGGAAGGCGGTACCCGCGGACAAGTTCAAGGGCCCTCCGAGGAAAGCGGTCTGGCTGCCCGACGCCCGCACGGCCCGGCTATGGATGCAATTCGTCGAGGATACGGAAGTTCCGGACAAGACTCCTCCACCATCGCCCACTCATCTCAAGCGCAAAGGCAAGGTCCTGACCTGGAAGGCCCGGGCGGACTTGGAGAGCGGGCTATCCCATTTCGTGATCGAGCGCGACGGAAAGCGGATCGCGACGGTGCCCGAGAAACCGGCCAACCGCTTCGGACGGCCTCTCTTCCAAGGTCTTCAGTACAGCGACACACCGTCCTTTCCCCTCGTTGAGATGACCTACATGGACGAGGAAGCCAAGCCGGGCAACAAGCATGCCTACCGGGTTATCGCAGTAAACACCGCGGGGCTGGAGTCGGACTAGGACAGGTCGTCGTACTTGGCGGCGCTACCCTTGGACTTTTCCACGGGATACTTGGCGGCATTCTTGGCGATCTTTTCCTTCACGATATCGTAAACCTCCAGTCCGTGCCGGCCGGCCAGCATGATGGCGTAGGCGAAGACGTCGGCCAGTTCCTCGCGGAGTTTGGCCCGGTCGACCTGCTCGGCCTCATCCTCCTTCTTCCAGAGGAAGAGCTCGTTCAGCTCGGCCGCCTCGATGGAGAGCGCCAGGGCGAGGTTCTTGGAGTCGTGAAACTGGCCCCATTCGCGCTCGTCGCGGAATTGCTCGAGCAAACCGAGAAGCTCCTTGAATTCATTCATGAAAGGATGGAAAACAACCGTAGGCAAATTGGCGACTTCATTCGCCAGCCTTCCTGAAACGAATCTCGGGCAGCCAACTGGTCACGGCCCGGGGAGACGCTCCGCAGCCTTCAGTTTGGGTTCCAGAAGACCCCGAATCGATTCGGGATCCTCAAAGAAAATACCTACGAACACCAGAAAGACCGAAAGATTACCCTTCCGAGCGATTAACATGTTTCCCAAAAGAGCCCCGTCTCTTTTTCTTTTCATAAGGCTAAAGATTGACTCATCTCCCCATGAAAAAAGGTCGTTCCTTTTAACTGGCTCCGCTTTCTTGAAAGCGACTTCAGTCGCAAAACCATTCGCCTTCTGGTCAATGAGAGCGGCATATTCCGACTTTCTGACCGATACCGCATGATGAATGAAGAATCCGGCGTCCTAGAACGTATAAACGAGCTGGTAGCCATTATTGAATTCTAGGTTCTTGACCAGCGATTCCTTGGCAGGGTCGATAACAAATCCCTTGATCCGCCCTCCGAGGTCGGTGGCCTTGACCATCGCCTCCTCGTCCTCCTTCGTAACGGTTGCGGATTGAGTGCAGCCGAGTACTAATAGAAAGAGTAGGATGAGAAATGATTGATTCATCGGAAGATTCTACCCCGAAGCCAAAGGTTAGGCTATTATAACAAACAGGTTTTTTGGGAATCCTAGAGACAGACATTTACGGCACCCGCGCAAGCCTTCGCCTTCTCGCGGGCCTCGTCGGTCGTTTCACCCCGGGCGAGGGCCACTCCCATGCGGCGCTGCCCGCTGACCTCCGGCTTCCCGAAAAGACGGAGCTGGGTATCGGGTTGCCCGAGGGCCGCGTCGAGGTTCCCGAAGGAGACGTCGGTCGATTCCCCCTCCACCAGGATGACGGTTGAAGCGGAGGGCCCGAACTGGCGGATTGCCGGGATGGGCAAGCCGAGGATGGCCCGGGCGTGGAGGGCGAACTGAGAAAGATCCTGGGAGATCATGGTGACCATGCCGGTGTCGTGAGGGCGGGGGGAGACCTCGCTGAAGATAACGCGCTCCCCCTTGACGAATAGCTCGACCCCAAAGACACCGTAGCCCCCAAGGGCATCGGTCACGGCCTCGGCGCAGCGACGGGCTGCCCCACGGGCTCGATCGCTCATGGACTGGGGTTGCCAGGACTCCCGATAGTCGCCGTCCACTTGGAGATGGCCGATCGGCTCGCAAAAGGAGGTTCCACCGGCATGGCGGATGGTCAATTGGGTAATCTCGTAGTCGAAGTCGACGAAGCCTTCCACGATGACCTTGCCTTGTCCGGCCCGGCCTCCGGCTTGAGCGTATTCCCAGGCCCGTTCGACCTCATCGGGAGAGCGGACCGTGCTCTGTCCCTTTCCGGAGGAGCTCATGATGGGCTTGACCACGCAGGGCAGCCCGATCTCCTCGATGGCGGACCTGAACTCTTCCTCCGTGGCGGCAAATCGGTAGGAGGAAGTCTCGAGGCCAAGCTCCTCGGCCGCGAGGCGGCGGATCCCCTCCCGGTTCATGGTCAATTGGGTGGCCCGGGCGGTAGGGATGACGGTGGTGAAAACGGAGGCCTCCAGGTCGGCCAGGACCTCGGTCGCGATAGCCTCGACCTCAGGAACCACGAGATCCGGTTTCTCCGACTCGATCACGGCCCGCAGGGCCGGGCCGTCGAGCATGGAAACGACGTGGGAGCGGTCGGCCACCTGCATGGCGGGGGCGTCGGGGTAGGCGTCGAGTGCAATGACCTCGACACCGTAGCGCTGCAGTTCAAGGACTACTTCCTTACCCAATTCGCCCGATCCGCAAAGGAGGACTTTCTTGGCTGTGGGTTTGAAGGGGGTACCGATGGAAACGGACATAAGACTAATCAACAAGCAAAAGGATCCCCCAGGTCGAGCCTAAAAGAAAGCGACGAAATTATAAAACGAGCCCGAACTTATAATAGGCAAAGCAAGATGAAAAAGAGTACTGTGGGAAATGGATTCGACCAACGATTCAAGCATCTCGGAAAAGAGCGATCTACCTGAGTCAATAAACGGCAACCCGACTCTGGCTGGCAGATGGAAGCGGCTTGGAGCCGTCCTCATCGACGTCATCGTGGCCTTGCCGGTGATCTTCGTGGTCGAGCTCATGACGGGGTTCTTTCAGGCTGGGTTGGAACGGGCGCTCCAACATGGCGGAGGATATTCCCTCGAGGACATCGTGGTCATTTTCGCAGGAGGCCAGATCCTGTTTCTTCTGCTGCACGGGTACCTTCTTGCAAAGCGAGGCCAGACCATTGGGAAATCCTTCCTCAACATCAGGATCGTCGACCTGCAAGGCAAGGTACCCCCCCTCGGAAGGCTCTACGGGATGCGCTACTTTCTCCCAAACTTGATCTTACAGGCTCCCTTTATCGGCGGAATCTTCGG
>DLRY01000086.1:9103-10832 GCA_002500665.1 Opitutia bacterium UBA7876 | reverse complement strand
ACCAAGGACCTGAGCGGAAAACCTCTGCTCGGCTCAACCATGTCACTCTTCGGAAGCGGCATGTCCTATGGTCACAGCCACGGCAACGCCAACCTGCCGCTGGTGCTCGCAGGTGGTTCGGACCTCGGCCTGAAGCACGGAAGCCACCTTGATTTCAACGAGGGGCACTTTGACGGCTACACCCTCGACAACCCGAGGGATCATTATCGTATCTGCAGCCGCCCGCTCAATTCCGATGCCCACATGAGCAACCTGCTGCTTCTCATGGCTCAAAAAATGGGTGTGGAAACCGACCAGTTTGGGGATAGCAACAAAGTCATCCCAATATGATCCGAAACTCTTTGATTTGGCTTGCCTTTGTTTTCAAGACTTCCGTTTTTGCATCAGTCGTAGAGAAAAGCGAACCGTTCCGCCCTGAAACGGGCAAATTCCCACCGATTGAAAAAGCCCACGCCTACCAGGGCGAAATCATCTTCTTAGATCACCCTAACCGGCGGGGTAGCATCCGTGTGGCAGGAACTGGAAAGTTTTACCGCAACGATCCTCACCCCTTCGCCTTGCTCCCTTACGGCATGGTCCGCTACCACAATGCTCCGGCGGATCTTCGAGACGTCCCGCTAGGCACGGTCATGCATGCCTACGGGTTTTTGCCACCCGACCCAAAAACCTCTTCCGTTCCCGTACTCCCTCCCAACAATAAGGACAAAGATGCCGGAGGCTACCGGGGAATCGGTATTTTCCCGGCTGAAAATCATATTCTACTTCTTGAGGATGAACCCAGCCATTGCCGACGCAATGGTCTGGTATGGAAAATCCTGGAAGTCGAGGTCAAGGGCGATGAGGGAACGATTGTCGCCAAGCGGGTCCCCACCGTAGGAAACGGAGACAAAACTGAACCCCAAAGCATGACCTACGATTCCGCCACCCGTATTTGGCGAGGACGTGAATCCATCCGCGTGCCCGATCTTATCTCTCAAAAAGTTTGGCCCGAAAGTGGCAAGAAAGAAATGAAGGACCAATCCGTCCTCTTAGGCATGACCTGGAAGCCAGCGCCCGGGGACGGTCTCAGCGGCGCTTTTACCAGTTTCCATATCTCGGATATCTGGCTGGACGATCAATCCATCGAGCACGCCGCATATTTTCAGACTCAGAAGCACAACAGTTTCATTCGCACCCGCTGGATGCCCGCATTTGTGACCGAGGTAAAGTACGGAAAATTTGGTCAGGCCACGGCGTCTGTCACCCTTTTCGGCGGCATGGATCAGTCTCTCTACAACGATTTCAAAAAGGATGTCGGCGGACAGATCAATGGTGCGGAAAATACATTGAAACACACCGCCAGCCACTACGGCCCCGGCCACATGGCATCCAACGGAAAAATTATTCAAGTCACCAAACAGGAAGGCAAAGTTCCTTTGGGCAGCAGTGGCATTCAAGTCGATTTCAAGACCGACCAGATAATCGAAGCCATTCGTCCCGGAAGGGTCGTTCGCATCCGACCGGACAGTTGGCCCAAATCGCAAATCCCCCGGGAGGAATACCTTTTCAACAATAGCCCGGAGAACCGCTTCCCTACACCTGCCATTTTCCCGAAATACTGATTCAAGTGAAACGAAACCACACCATACTGACTGCGGTTTTGCTCCTGCAGTTGACTGACCTATATGCAGCTGAGCCGCCGAAATCTCTGCCTGACGTCCGCCCATGGCGGACGGCGACTTACGACGAG
>DLRY01000086.1:6847-8799 GCA_002500665.1 Opitutia bacterium UBA7876 | reverse complement strand
TGGCGGACGGCGACTTACGACGAGAGTTTCTTCCAAGGCCGCACCGTGTGCGGCGAGCAGGCCCTGACGTTCATGTGGCAGAGCATCAACTGGCGAAGCAATCCCGAGGGCATACCGGGGAAATTTTCAAAGCTCCAGCGGCTCCTTTCCGGCGACGCGCAGCAAGTTGCCAAGGTTAACGAGGAAATTCAGAAACAGTGCCGGGGTGTGCTCGCCGACGTAGACGCTTGGCGGGAGAAGAACAAAAAAAGTAGAACCCCGACGTCCTGGATTCTGCTGGCGTTGCGTGTACCCGACAAGCTGAAGGCGGAAACGCACGCGATCATCCGCGAAACGTTGAAGGCGATTGATCTCGGCAGCAAGGAAGCTGGCTACATCGGCTGGATGCACGTCAACGGTGCCAACGGGGCGAACGTCCACGGTTATCTAACGCCGCTGGTGCTCGCGCCTGCACTCATTGACGACGCGAAAGTCCTCGCTGCCGGTGAGCAGGCTTTGCTGGCCGAACTCGGCCACATGAACCACACGGGCGACATGGGTGAGTTCAACCTGCTGGAGAGCCATTGGTGCGGCACGGCGAGTTGGGAAGATATCACGCGCTACATCCCCGACCCGAAGTTGCGCCGCATGGCACGCCTGATTCGCGAGCGACTTTGGATAAACCGTTTCCTCACTTGGTCACCCGCTGTCGAACGAATCACCGGCCCGGGCAGCCGCATGGCGCCCAGTGAATGGCTCGGCTGCGACTACGAGCGAGCCCTTTTCGCGACCGGCCTCAAGAAACCCATCTGGATCAACTACTTCTTCCCATGGGACGGCTGGGAGTCGCGCGCCTTTCGCCACTACCCGGGGGCGCCACCCGCAACGTTGATACCCGATCTTCCGTCGTATTTGAACGACCTCGCATCGCGCAAGTCGCTGCCTAATGAGTTGCAGTGCCGTCTTAAACCCGCCCATGGAGCGACCGAAAAAGCTCCTTATCGGAACAATTTCAAACTGGAAGGCATCGATCAACCGCCTCCGAACCTGAAGAGGAAATACGTTAACTACCAGGGTCGCGGCTACACGCTCGGTTCGACGACTTGGTCGTGGATAGTCAACACCTGCGCGGTCAATGCCTCCGCCTGGTGGAACAACAGCCGCAATCCGCGCGCCCCGCTCGGCAGCCCAGAGCGGTTCTCCGTCCTCTACCCGCACTACGTCATCAACGGCATGAGCTTCCTCGACAAAGGCGACGTCTATTACGAGGAAAAAGATGGCCAGCCGTTGGCGGATTCCAAAGGAGGCCCCCGAGGGCCGTGGATGCGCGAGTTTGTCGAGTTCGGCCGCGTGGGCACCTTGCAGGACCGCAACACGCTGCTGATGACCTATGCCGGCAGACCCGGCATGCACAAGGCGAAATTCGTCAAAGACAAAGTCCAACGCGCCAGCGCCGCGATGTTCCTGTTCCGCTGGACAGACGGCACCGACGGCCTCTTCGTCAACCGCGAGCCGGTCCGCAGCCTGCCGCGCGAATTGGCGCCGGGCGACTGGTGGTTCATCGAAGACGGCGACGTCTATGCCGCCGTCCGCCCGCTCGAAGCCACGCGCCTGCGCGGCGGCAAAACCATGTTGGAGAAACGCACCCGTCACGTCGTGCTTTACCAAGATAACGTCGCCGCGGACAACGTCACTGGTATCGCCGACGCCGACTGGATCAAGGCCCGCAGCGGGTTCGTGGTGGAAATGGGAGACAAGAGCGAGTTCGGATCCTTTGCCGCGTTTCAGGATAAGATCATCGCCGGCAAAGTCACCGCCGATGAAGCGGACGGCTTCACGCGCCACATCACCTACGAGCGCGACGACCGCCGCCTCGAGATGCGCTGGCATGCTTACACCGAAGAATACGCCACCCGCAAGATCAATGGTCGCGACGACCCGTGGCCGCAGTTTCTTCAGTCGCCCGAGTTTGC
>DLRY01000086.1:0-6519 GCA_002500665.1 Opitutia bacterium UBA7876 | reverse complement strand
GTCAGCGACAGCGGCCGGCTTGCCGTGAAAGACGCGACGCTCACCCTAGCTCCTGGCAAATCCTCCTGGCTGCTCTCCTGTGAGCCTTCCCGCACCTGGGTCGCCTACCAACCCAACGCCGGCGCTGCGCTCCCCCTGACGCTGGAGTGTCCCGCCGGGCGCGTGACCTGCGAGGGTTTCCCTTTGGGTAAGCTTGCTGTTACGCAAACCGCTGACGGTGGCGTCAAGATCGATGTCGATGCCGAACCGTCGGTGTTGAAACTTAACTCCAAAGTCACCGCTGTCAGCGCCAGCTTCAACGGCACTGCCGCCGAAACAACGCGTGATGCCGCCGGTAACTGGATTATCCGAACCAAATAATAAAAAGAAAGACCATGACAATTCAGATTCAGTGTTTTCGCCTGACAACCCCAGTCACAAATTCCCCAGGAGGAATACATTTTCGAAAACAGCCCTGAGAACCGCTTCCCAACACCTGCCATTTTCCCGAAATACTGATTCGAAAGCAGCAAAAAAGAGTACTCCTTACTTCGGCAACTTGTAGACATCACCAGGGAGTATCAAGCTAACTACCGATTGATTTCCAATGACTCTTCTTAAACATCCAATAACTTTTCTCCTGATCGTGGCTTCGGCATTTGCTTCAGCCGCAAAATCAAAACAGAAACTGAATGTTGTCGTCATCCTCGCCGACGATCTGGGCTGGGCTGATTTGTCCTGCTATGGCAGCACATTCCACGAAACGCCACACCTCGATGAACTGGCCCGGGAAGGCATGCGGTTTACCCAGGGGTATGCCGCGCATTCCTATTGCTCGCCAACCCGTGCGGCGCTGTTGACCGGGCGCGATCCCGCTCGATTGAAGATCACCGACTACATCCCCAGCAACAACAAGTCTGGCAAATACCTGCCTGCCCGGATCAACAAGGAACTCCCGCTGGCCGAAGTGACGCTCGCAGAAATTCTGCACGATGCCGATTACGCCACCTGGCATGTAGGCAAGTGGCATCTCGGGCATGGCGAAAAGTTTCTGCCGGAGAAGCAGGGCTTCGACATCAACATCGCGGGCAATCAGAGCGGCGCACCGGCGAGCTTTTTCTGGCCGTATGGCAATGGTGATCCAAAGCGCAGGAACGCCTACCATGGTGCTCCAGTCCCCGGATTGGTAGAGGGGGGCAACAAAGGGGAACATCTTTGCGATCGCATTACCGGTGAGGCCATTGGGCTGATCGAGAAACGCGACAAATCCAAACCGTTCTTTCTATACCTCCCCTTTTACGATGTCCACACGCCGATACAGGCGAAGCCGGAGTTGATCCAGAAATACAAGGACAAGGCGGAAAAGATGGGGCTGCCCACGCCGGATGAGGCGAAACGCTTCCGAGAGGGAAAAACAGTTCAGGGTTCAGGCTTGCGCGATCATCTCGTTTTCCAATGCAATCCCACTTATGCCGCGATGGTTGAGACGATGGACGACAACGTTGGTCGACTGATGGCAGCGCTCGACAAGTTGAAGCTGGCGGAGAACACACTTGTGATCTTTACCAGCGACAACGGCGGGCTCAATCAGAACAAATTCGGCAGGACGCCGGTCACCAGCAACGCACCGCTCCGGGCGGGCAAAGGCTGGATCTACGAAGGAGGCGTTCGCGAACCGTGGATCGTTCGACTGCCCGGCGTCACCAAACCGGGAAGCGTTTGCGACCAGCCCATCATCGCGACCGATGTATCGCCCACCGTGCTGGCTGCCTGTAATCTGCCTGCGAGACCTGATCTGCACCTCGATGGCAAAAACATCCTTCCCCTTTTAAAAGGCAACCCTGAACCGATTCACAAATCCATCCAATGGCACTTCCCGCACTACGGTAACACCGGCAGCGGTCCGTGCAGCAGCATTCGCGTGGGCGATTGGAAACTGATCGAGTGGTATGAAAACGACAGTGTTGAATTGTTCAACCTCGCTACGGATATAAGCGAGACGACGGACCTCGCTGCGAAGCATCCTAATAAGACAGAGGAACTGAAGAAACGCCTGGCGGTATGGCGTGAGCAGGTTGATGCAAACATGCTGCGACCGAAGCCAACGAGTGCCGTTGCTGAACGATCGCAATCCGTTTTCTCGCAGACGATCAAGCCGCAGGGAGATTTCGCGGCGACCGCAAACGTTCGCGTGGAAAAGCTGCTCAAGGATGCTGGTTATCGAATCCATGCAGCGGAGGGTAAGGCCGGCTTTGCTTTAAAGAAACTCACCCGCCCCCTTCAGGGCAAGGTGACCTTTAAGTTCCGTTGTTCGACTGCTGCGGGACATGAATTTCCAAAGCGCTGGGTAAACGGCTTTCTGACCATCAGTGACGGTGGCGATCCATCCGGGCACATCCATGTCGGTGCATTCTTCGGTGGTCAAAAGAAGCTGACGGTGATTGAAGGCCCACTCACGCCCAATACTCCGCACACCCAACCAATGACGGAAAACGGGACCCCGCTGGCGTTCACCGCCCACCTTGACCTTACCGCCAATGAAATCGTGCTTGAAGAACGCGGTGGTGCTCGTTTGAAGACGAAACTCAAGCGCCCCATTAATCAGATCACCCACATCGGCTACAGTGCCCTCGACGCAGCAACCGAATTTTCTCATTGGAAAGCAGCCGAATAATTTTCCATTACACGACCTAACTTCATCAAAGCTTATCTCTCATGATGACATATCGTAATAATATATTTTTTGAGCGAATAAGAAAAATGGTGAAACCAATACGCATGCATTGGATCATTTTACTCCCACTGATTCTTGTCTTACTTCCATCCAACGCACGATCCAAAGAAAAGCCCTTTCGTCCAAAGGTCGGGGAATTCCCACCTCTGGAAAAAGCTCATTCCTACAAAGGTGAGCTCACTTTCGTGGACCATGCCAACCGGCGTGGCAGTTTACGTATCGATGGAGATGGAAGGTTTCGGTTTGCCGCTCCGTCTCCCTTTGCCCTCCTCCCCTACGGCTTGGTCCGCTATCAAGGGTCTCCGGCCGATCTTCGGGATATTCCTCTGGGAACCGTTATGTATGCAAAGGCTTTTCTTCCACCCGATCCCAAAATTTCGACCGTCCCGGTCTTACCGTTGGACAACCGGAAAAAAAAGTACGGCAATGCAGGAACAGGGGTCGCACCGGCTGAAAACCATATTTTTTTATTTGAGGATGAGCCAAGCTATTGCAAACGTCTCGGATTGGTCTGGAAGCTTAAGGAAATCAATCTCAATAAAGACCTAGGTATTGTAACTGCCCGAAGAGAGTCCGAATCCGGAAATGGAGATGTCCATGAGGAAGCCTTTTCCATCGATAAATCCACCAGATTTTGGCGAGGAAAAGAACATTTGCATTTGGACGATCTTATTGAAGAAAAAATCTTACCCGAAAACGGCGTTCAATCTCTCAATGATCAATTGGTTCTTCTAGGAATATCTTGGAAACCCACCCCGGGTGGTGTCTTCAAACGCTTTCATATCTCCGATGTCTGGCTGGACGAACTTGCCAGAGAACGGGCTGCTCAGATCCAGAAGGAAACCCACAAGACTTTCATCAAGAGCCGATGGATGCCAGGCTGGGTGGACCAAGTAGAATATGGAAAGTTTGGACGAGCCGAGGTCACCGTCACTCTATTTGGAGGTATGGACAAATCCCTCTATGCCGACTTCAGAAAAGGGCAAAAGGCCATGCTTGCCTCCTCGGAAAACACCCTGAAGCATTGGGCGGGGGGGACAGCAGGCACCGCCCAGATGGCAAGCAAGGGGATATTACTGGAGGTTTCGAAAACCCAAAAAAAAGTTCCCCTCGGAAGCAGTGGCATTCAGCTCAGTTTGGAAACGAATCTCGTTACGGAAGGCTTCAGACCCGGAAAAATAATAAGAATCCGTCCCGAAAGTTGGCCGATACTTGAAGTACCTAGGGAAGAATACATTCACCACACCCGGGACGGGATTGATATCCGTTTCCCAACCCCGGACATCTTTCACATCTTTCCAAAACACTAGAGCCATGGAATCCATCCTTCTGAAACTAAACTTAGCCCGCTGGGCCGCCGCACTGCACCTGGTTCTTTTAATACTCGTCTCCAATGCGCGCTCCGAGGAAGACCCGTTCCGGCCGGAGTCCGGAAAATTCCCTCCCCTTGAAAAGGCTCATCCCTACCGTGGAGAACTGGTTTTCGTGGACCATGCCAACCGGCGAGGCAGTATCCGCATACAAGGGGAAGGAAAGTACTTTCGAAACAAGCCGCATCCCTTCGCCATGTTACCCTACGGGATCATTCGCTACCACAATGCTCCCGCCCAACTCCGTGACGTTCCCATCGGCACCGTACTCCATGCCCGGGGCTTTCTCCCCCCGGATCCCAAGCTCTCCGCCGTACCCGTGTTGCCAATAAACAACCGAAACAAGACCGCAGGCTACAGCGGAAAAGGCACAGCCCCGGCCGAAAACCATCTCATCCTACTCGAAGACGAACCAAGCTTCTGCCAACGCGAAGGTAAAGTCTGGAAGCTTCAGGAAATGGAACTCCAGAACCTCGCCGGCAAGATCGTTGCCCGCCGCGAATCCAAGACCGGCGGCACAAAGGCCGAAGAGGAAACCCTGACCTTCGATGCCGCCACCCGCATATGGCGCGGACGCGAAAAGCTTCTGGTTGCTGACCTTGTCCATGAAGGTACTTGGCCTGAGAGCGGAAAGAAATCACTCGATGACCAGGCAGTCCTTCTCGGCATTACCTGGAGGCCCACACCGGACGGTGTCTTTACCCGCTTTCACGTATCCGACGTCTGGCTCGACGACCTTGCCATGCAACGGACCGCCCACAACCAGACCGAGACCCACAAGGCATTCATACGCAGCCGTTGGATGCCCGGTTGGGTCGATGCGGTGGAGTATGGTAAATTTGGCGCCGCAACCGTTACCGCCACCCTCTTCGGCGGCATGGAAGATTCTCTCTACGCGGATTTCAAGAAAGGCGTTTCCGCCATGATGAATCCGGTCGAGAACACCCTGAAGCACACACACGGGGCTTACGGCCCACGCCACATGGCCAGCCGAGGTAGCGTCCTTGAGGTCACAAGGCTCGAAGGTACAGCACCGCTTGGAAGCAGCGGCATACAGGTCAGGTTCAAGACAGATCTCATTCTCGAAGGCATCCGCCCCGGACGGGTTGTTCGTCTCTGTCCGGGAAGCTGGCCCCAGGTCCAAATACCACGTGAGGAATACCTCGGAGGCAATAAGCCCGAAGAGCGCTTCCCGACTCCTGCCATTTTTCCAAAGTACTGATTCAAATGTAATCTCTCCATCCGGACTGCATTGTTGCTCCTGCAGTTGACTACACTAAACGCCGCTGAGCCCCCGAACTCCCTGCCTGACCTCCGCTCGTGGCGGACGGCGACTTACGACGAGAGTTTCTTCCAAGGCCGCACCGTGTGCGGCGAGGAGGCCCTGACGTTCATGTGGCATAGCATCAACTGGCGAAGCAATCCCGGGGGCATACCGGGGAAGTTTTCCAAGCTTCAGCGGCTCCTTTCCTGCGACGCGCATCAAGTTGCCAAGGTTAACGAGGAAATTCAGAATCAGTGCCGGGGTGTGCTCGCCGACGTAGGCGCTTGGCGGGAGAAGAACAAGAAAAGTAGAACCCCGAAGGGAGTCAAAATCCGGAAATGGAGATGTCCATGAGGAAACATTTTCCATCGATAAAGCCACCCGATTTTGGCGGGGAAAAGAACATTTGTATTTAAGGGATCTTCTGGAAGAAAAAGTCTTACCTGAAAACAGCGTAAAATCCTTCAATGACCAATCGGTTCTTGTGGGAATATCATGGAAGCCCACACCGGGGGGTGTCTTCAAACGTTTTCATGTCTCCGATGTCTGGCTGGATGAACTTGCCATGGAACGGGCTTCTCGAATCCAGAACGAAACTCACAAGACTTTCGTCAAAAGCCGTTGGATGCCAGGCTGGGTGGACGAGGTAGTATACGGAAAGTTCGGACGGGCGAAGGTCACCCTAACCTTATTTGGAGGTACGGACCAATCCCTGTATGCGGACTTCAGGAAGGATCAAAATGCCACACTTGCTTCATCTGAAAATACCTTAAAACATTGGGCCGGAGGATCAGCTGGGACCATGCAAATGGCAAGCAGGGGCTCGATTCTGGACATTACCAAAAAGCAAAAGAATATTCCACTTGGCACTAGTGGCATTCAGCTCAGTTTGGAAACGAATCTCGTAACGGAGGGATTTAGGCCCGGAAAAGTCATTAGGATTCGTCCAGCCACCTGGCCAGTACTGGAAGTACCCTGGGAAGAATACATTAACTTCAAAAAGGACGGGATTGAAAAACGTTTCCCCACCCCTGATATCTTTCCAGAAATCAGATAAATAACCTTCTTTTAATTTATAATCAAAATGTCCCTCAAAATCTTGGCGTAAATCAACAGAAAGATTACGCAATATTAGAAGATTTTATTTTGATTCATTATCTCCAGCGTATTAG
>DLRY01000042.1:18740-18902 GCA_002500665.1 Opitutia bacterium UBA7876 | reverse complement strand
GGAACCAAGAAGAAAAAACCGAAAGGGAAATAACATTAAGCCATTCATATCCCTCATTTTCTTCTTTCTTTTCTTCACGGCCACACATTCCAGTGGCGCTGATTATTACGTCGATTCGGTCGATGGATCAGATAACAATGACGGTCTGTCGATCCGCACGCC
>DLRY01000042.1:1744-18352 GCA_002500665.1 Opitutia bacterium UBA7876 | reverse complement strand
TTCAAGAGGGGATCTGCCTTCTCCGGCAGTATTCGGATCAGTGAATCCGGAACGGCGGCCAAGCCGATACGGCTGACTTCCTACGGAAAGGGAGAGCTTCCCAAGTTTACCAATCCCACTACCCGCGATGCCAGCGGCAACGCAATCATTCTTGGCGGCGACTACCTCATTGTGGAAAACCTGCATTTTCACGATACCCCGGGTGAGCGCGTATCGGGACTGATCATCATGACCAGATTGGCCGCGCTTCGTATCGAGCGCGGAGCGGATCATTGCATTATCCGAAACAATGAATTCATCAAGACCGGCCAGGGCATCATGTCGGCCGGCGAGCATACCCTGATCACGGAGAATTATCTGGATGGCCCGAGCTATGCGCTCTGGCGAACCTCAAAAAGCAGCTGGGGACCGATGGGGATACACTTAAACATCGGAAACCAGGAAGTGTCATACAACACCATCAAGAACTTTGGAACCAAAGACAGCCCATGGGGCTCGGACGGCGGAGCCATCGAAATAGATTGCGGCAGATATCATAAGAGAAATATCTACATTCATCATAACTATTCGGAAGGTAATGCCGGGTTCATTGAATCCAGCTGGGACTACGATTGGCCGCGATATCGGCAGGAAATCAATAACTGGAGAGTGTCCTTCAACGTGTGCTACGATGGACAGTCATGGCTGTTCATGTTGGCCCCATGCACCGGCATCTATTTCGATAACAATACGATAGCCCGATACAATGGATTCGGCAGGGCCCAAAATGTCGGCGCCCGTATCGACGTTCGTGGCGGGAAACCTGTTGGTAAAGCTTCGGGTGCCCATTTCAGGAATAATCTGTTTATCTATTCCTCCTCGCCTTATACCGGCAATCGATCCGGTGGCGCCCTGAAAACAGCCAACTGGTATTCAAAGTACAAATCCCCCGGTATTAAATACAAGGGAGACGGCAGCCAGGCTGGCAGCGGCGATCCGGGCCTTGTCGATCTTGAGAAACAAGATTATCGCCTTAGGGCAGATAGCCCATTACGCGGCAAAGCGATCAACTTGAGCGAGTTCTATGAATCCGACTTCGACGGTCATCCATTGCCCAAGACCGGCAACTGGGATATCGGCGCGATTCAATACAACGCGGCCAAACCGGCCAAAGCATTGCAGCCGAAACGGCGATCTCCCTATCTTTGAGCATACCGTAGGGATCCTCGACAGGTGTAGTCGGGAAAACCAACAGCATGTCCAGGCAGAGGGAAAGACGTGGTAGTCTACCTCTCAATGTCTTATCGCCAACCTCGCTCATCTTCCTATTCATCAAACACCACACCCTTCTGATCAGTCGCCTGTTAGCATGGCGTCTCGTCAGTCAAGGTTACCTGCCAGAAATGGTTTCGGCTCTCTGCCTTGGCGAGGTACCATTTCTCTTCAGGTTTGTGGATTTTACGTTAGAACTTTTTCCTAATGACCAACCGGCGGCAAGGGTGCCCAAAAAAAGGCTTCCCCAGAAGCGAGAGGCAGAAACTCCTTTACGGATCGGTGTATTGTGACGCAAAACTGCGTTAACAAACGGATTGGAGAGGTATTAAGGGTCGTAAACCAAAGGGGTTCTTTTATTGTATTGCGTGATGAAAACGCGAATTTCCGACGTTCGGCTTAGATCTATCTTATTTCTCGCCCTTCTCTGGTTGATCTTGGGGCAGGGGCTCATGGTCGCCGATGGCGCCACGCAATCCCGCCCTAACGTCGTGCTGATCATCAGCGACGATCACGCATGGACCGATTACGGCTTTGTAGCTCACCCCCACGCCAAAACCCCAAACATCGACCGGCTCGCCAACGAAGGGCTTACCTATGCGCGAGGTTACGTTACCACTGCAATCTGCAGCCCATCTCTGGCCACGATGCTCACCGGGTTGCACCCGCATCAACACGGCATCACAGGAAACGATCCGGTCCGCGGGCAAAAGCGCGCCGATTGGATCGAGCCGTTTTTCAAAAAGCCGCTACTTCCCAAACTGCTCTCCAAAGCAGGATATCTGACCTTGCACACGGGAAAATTCTGGATGGGAGAACCGGGCCGCGCTGGATTTACCGACGACATGGGCACTACCGGGCGACATGGCGGAAAGGCTCTTTCCATAGGCCGCAAATCGATGGAGCCGATCTACGACTTCATGGACAAAGCCAAACGGGAGAACAAACCGTTCTTCGTTTGGTATGCCCCGTTACTGCCGCATGGCCCCCACAATCCACCGACAAGGCTCCTGGAACAGTATGCCGGGCTCAAGAATGCCAAGTACGCCAAGTACCTGGCGATGATTGAGTGGCTCGACGAGACCTGCGGCGAGTTGATGGGCCAGCTCAAGAAAAAGGGTGTCGCCGACGACACGTTGGTGATCTACCTGGCCGATAACGGTTGGAACGAATACGGGAAGGCATCTCCCTACGAAAACGGTGTGCGAACCCCGGTCATCGCGCATTGGCCCGGTAAGCTCCGGCCGCGCAAGGACGAATGTGGTCTCGTCACGAATCTCGACGTGGCGCCCACAATTCTCACGGCTTGCGGCGTCACGCCCCCGGCATCAATGCCTGGCATCAATTTGCTCGACGACAAAGCGGTGACGAAGCGGGATACGCTGTTCTTGTCGAATTTTGCTCACAATATGGTGTCGGCAACGGAACCGGAAAAGAGCCTCTGGACGCGATCCTGCGTTCATGGCAAGTGGAAGTTGCTCTCTTGGATTGAAAACCCGCCCAAGCAGGTTCCTTGGAACCGTGGTCATCGCCACAAAAATCCCGGTGCGAATTTGGAACTATTCGACCTCCTCGCCGATCCGCATGAAACGAAGAATCTTGCGGAAAAGCACCCCGAGGTGGTCCAGGATCTGCTGGCCCGGATTGACGGTTGGTGGAAGGTTGACTGAGATCATTCAGGGATCGCCGGCGATACCGGACACGAATCAATAACGCTACAAAGAGATTTGCACGGTCTTGTCGGCCGACGCAGCCGAATCGGCGATCTTCCTGTCTTTTAGCGCAACGGCAAACAACGGTCCGTCCGCCGTCCGTATTGGTCTAAAGATTCCTGCTTCGATTTTTCAATTCCTTGATTAAGTGGAGTAAATTCTAAGGATTCGTCCATTCATGCGTCTACGGGATATGCAAAAAATATTCCAAGCACCCATTCTTCTTCTCTTTCTTTTGACTCTTTTGCCCGTTTCTTCCGTTTTGGGTAAGATTGGAGACCCGCGGCCCTTGACTGTAGGCCACCTTAGGTATGAAAGCCATCGGCATACGGTATGGGCAACGGACGTTCGCACCAAGAAGGTTCTTTGGAAGACGGGGATCCCCATGTCCTATTACAGAGGAGAAGTTGATCACAGGCTCGAGAGAGACGTTCAGTGGAATATCATTACTTCCTTCAAGCTTAAGGGAAAGATTCTCTTTGTCACGAATTCCAAAGGCGAAACCTTTAAATTGGACTCCGTTACCGGGAAGTTTCTGAAGAAGGCAGTTGAAGAAGATAAAAAACAAGAGCTCAAATGAGTTGATTTGGCTGTCCTCGGCGGAGACCAACGCTACCTCGCCCACGTTTCGGCCGACAAACCGATCTGCCGCGAGGTTAGTGGCTTCTCTGCTGGCGATAGGTCAATCGTTCTTGATCAGCTCAGTCATTGCGGCGCCAAGAGCGATGGCGATGAGTGAAAGCGACAACTTGTGGATGGATAATGGTTTCATTTTTCCTCTCTTTAAATTGCGATGCGGGTATTAGGGGTGGGTTAGCCTTCGATTTCTAGGGGGTCCAAATGATAAAAAACGTCATGAATAGCCACAATGGAAATAGGCTTAATATGAGAAGAAAGGATGTCCCCAGCTTTTTTGAAAATGTCTTTTGGCGTGCCGATGGGCTACTGGAGCTCCCTTCCTTCTCGACTTTAAGCGGGCTATTCGATGAACCGTGCGCCCAGTAGATATGCACTGCTCCGACTCCAATGAAAGCCGTCAAAACTGCCGTCTTCCAGCCCACGAGCAAAACTGTCGGAACGAATCTGATTCGAAAAGGCTCAGAACCAATCCGTCGACGAATCCTCGGACAACGAAGACTTCCGAAAAAGTCAATAACACGATTATTATTCCGACGAACTTGTAGGCGGGGGGAATTTTTACGCCATCGTAACTCATCCCTCAAATCGTAGCCTCCACACGGGTACGGTCAAGCTTCAGCGCGATACTTGTCGCTTGGTCGGACAATCAATTACCAAATTACCTGCCTGCGAATTGAACCGCTAGCGTCTTCTAATTGACAAGGCCGACTCACGAGCCTTATCCATGACATTCTCATGAAAATCCTACGAGGCCTCCTTCTCTCTACCTTGGCTTTCACTTTTTTCTGCGTTGGCCCGGCCAAGCCTCTCGACGTCTTCTTCGGGAGGGGTGGCCGCGGGGCCGAGGTCATCTACCATGCCACTTTCAACCCGGACAACGGGAAGTTCTCTCCGGTCAGGCTGGCCGCCAAGATCGGCTCGCCCGGATTCCTCACCTTGCATCTCAACGGCAAGATTCTTTATTCGGTGGGCCGCTGGGAGGATGTAACGGGTGCCGTGGTTCATCAGGTCGCCACCTTGCCACCCGAAGTCCCCCTTAATTCGAATTTTATTTCTCTTTTTTCGTTTTCCTAGTGACTAGACCAAGTGCCCTTGAGGAAGGTGTGGTCAAGGAAATGAAACCCCTTAAAAGATTTTTCGGCAAGCCCTTGTTCGTGGTTAGGTGCCTGCTCGCCAGCATCCCATGCAGCGGTGTGCTTTGCGCCTCATCCGAGACCACAAAACCTAACATCCTGTTGATCCTCGCGGATGACCTCAGCTGGTTTGATCTTGGCTGCTACGGAAGCAAGGACGTAAGGACGCCGAACATAGACAAGCTCGCCCGCGAGGGTATCATCTTCACAGATGCCTACACGGCGACCGCCATGTGCTCCCCCACAAGGCAACAATTATATACGGGCTTGTTTCCCGTCCGCAGTGGAGCGATGGCCAACCACTCTTCGGTGAAACCGGGTACCAAGAGCATTGCTCACCACCTGAGTGAGCTTGGCTATCAAGTCTTCTTGTCCGGAAAAGAACATTTCGGCCCATCGGAATCCTTCCCGTTTATAAAAAGGGAGGGCCTTAAGATTCCATCCGGGCCTGCCCCCTTTTGCCTTGTGCTTGCGTCCAGAAAACCGCACGACGGATGGCCAAAGGCAAAAGGGTATGCCCCCGGCAAACTTACCGTGCCACCCTACTTGGTTGATAATGAGGAAACGCGAAGGGCCTTGGCCCGGTATTTTACTGAAATCACTCAATTGGATGACGACGTGGGCACGCTCATGACCGACTTGAAAGCGGAAAAAAAGGAAAAGGACACGTTGGTGATTTTTACCAGCGAACAAGGCTCGGCTTTTTATGGGGGCAAATGGACCTGCTACGACCGGGGCTTGAAAACCGCATTCATCGTCAAGTGGCCTGGTCGGATCAAACCCGCGAGCAAAAGCGATGCCCTCATTCAGTACGTCGACGTGGTTCCGACCTTAGTGGAGATTGCTGGAGGAAATCCAAGACAGGTGGATACCGGTAGGAAAGGGGCTCCCGGAGGGAACAACGGTTTTGACGGCAACAGCTTTCTTAAAGTCCTGCGCGGGGAGAGCAAGGAGCACAACTCGTACGTCTATGGCGTTCACACGATGCAGGGAGCTTGGATTGGCGGACCCTACCCCATTCGCTCCGTTCGGGACAAAAAATACAAATTTATTTGGAACCCCATGCACGAACGCGCTTTTGTAAATTTCAACAATGTGGGAAATCGATTGAAGTGCTGGCAAAGCTGGCTGCGTGACGCCCAAACAAACCCGAGAGCCGCTGCAATCGTGAGGCGCTGGGTCAAGCGGCCGGAGATCGAGTTTTACGATACCGAAAAGGATCCTTTTGAACTGAACGATCTAGCAAAAAATCCGGACTATGCGGAGCCGATCAAGCGAATGAAAAGGCAACTGGAAAGCTGGATGATCCAGCAGGGAGACCGGGGTATCGAAACGGAGTTGAGCAACCCCAAAAGCAGCAAGGAAGGACTGTGGGAGCCTAGGCTTGAAAAATACTACAAGGCGAACAAAGACAGCTACGACTTTATCTTCGGAAGATTGAATAAGAAATGAAACGCCCAAAGGAAACCCTACTCACGCTCCTAGCTTTGGTTCAGCCGTTCCTATCATGATCGGACCAAAAAACGCCTACGAAAACGGCGTGTGTTCAAAACGGGTGAGCCTCGCCCGCCAAATGCAAATTGACAAGTCCGACTTACGAGCCTTATCCATGTCAGTCTCATGAAAACCCTACGACGTCTCCTTCTCTCTACCTTGCTTTTCACTTTTTTCTGCCTTGGCTCGGCCAAGCCTCTCGACGTCTTCTTCGGGACGGGTGGCCGCGGGGCCGAGGGTATCTACCATGCCACATTCAACCCGGACAACGGGAAGTTCTCACCGGCCAGGCTGGCCGCCAAGATCGGCTCGCCCGGATTCCTCACCTTGCATCCCAACGGCAAGATTCTCTATTCGGTGGGCCGCTGGGAGGGCGGAACGGGTGCCGTAGGCTACCGGGTCGACGGAGGAGAGCTCAAGGAATTCACCCGCATGGCATGCCCCGACGGCGGAGGCTGTCACATCGCGGTTCATCCGAGTGGAAAGTTTCTTCTCACCGCCCAGTACGGAGGGGGCTCGGTTGCCCTCTTTCCTCTTGATTCCTCCGGAAAACTGGGCGAGCCAAGCGTAACCGAGCACGAGGGCGGATCCAAAGTGGTGGAAAGAAGGCAGGAATCGCCCCATCCCCACTGGACCGGATTTTCCCCCGACGGCAAATACGCCCTCGTGCCCGACCTTGGCCTCGACCAGATCGTGATCTACAAGGTCGATGCCTCCAAGCCCGCCATCAATCCCCATGGAGTCGGGCAATCGGTTCCCGGCGGCGGACCCCGTCACATGCGTTTCTCGACGGACGGAAAATTCATCTACCTCCTCAACGAGCTCACCCTCTCGGTGACTACCTTCATGTGGGATGGGGCCAAGGGGACGGCCAAAACCCTCACCACCGAGCCCGCCCTGAGCGAACAGGACAAGGAGAGCGAGACCTTCAACTCCTCGGCCGAGATTCTGGTCCACCCGAACGGACGCTTCGTCTATTCTTCCAACCGGGGGCACGACAGCGTCTCGGTCTACCGGGCCAACCCGAAGAGCGGAAAGCTCAAGGTCGTCCAAGTCCAGCCGGTTCGGGGAGCCTTC
The DNA here is from genome assembly GCA_002500665.1 of Opitutia bacterium UBA7876. Taxonomy (GTDB): domain Bacteria; phylum Verrucomicrobiota; class Verrucomicrobiia; order Opitutales; family Seribacteraceae; genus Seribacter. The sequence goes on along the minus strand of DLRY01000042.1, from coordinate 11,046 downwards.
CCGAGAAACGTCAACCTGACCCCCGACGCAAGTTGGTTGCTTGCCGCTGGAGCCGATTCCAACACCGTGGCCGCCCATCGGGTAGACCCCAAGACCGGCAAGCTCCTTTACCAGCGTGGGTCGATCGTCAACGTCCCCTCCCCCATATGTATTCTCTTCGCCAAATAGCGGCAGGCAAACACAGGGCCATCACTTCGGCACGACCGCCCGGGACCGCCGGTCTCCAACGGTAAAATAGCCCATCTGCTCTCCTTTTTCATCGGCCCGGGCAATCATCCAGACGGCGCCCGGACGGGTCCGTTGAATCTTCACCCCTCCCGGCTCGATCAAGGCATATGGCTTGGGCTTGCCGTTGCGGTCCATCCAGAAAAGCTCTACTTTTTGCCTGCTCCTGTTCAGGAAGGTGACCTCGAAAGTTCCTCCGTCCGGCTTGGAGGAAGGAGCCTTCGATCCTTTTCCCAGAGGCTTCCATTTCAGCGCGGGAAGAGATTCAAGCTTAGGCTCGACCACTTTCGCGAATTTCGCAGGGGCTTTCCTAAGGAGACGCTCGAGTGTTTTCACATGCTCTTTGTCTCCTGCCAAGTTTATCCACTCATAGGGATCTTTCCTTATGTCATAGAGCTCTTCGCCACCGTCGGCGTATCGGATATAGCGCCAACCTTCGCCGCTTAAGCCAAAACTCCCCGGATGATGGAGATGCGTCAGGGAAACGTGCGGCCAATTGCTTTTTGGGTTCTCAAGCAACGGAACCAAACTGGGACCGTCGTGAACCCCGGATGCAGGCAAGCCCGACAAGTCGAGCAAGGTCGGGGCGAGGCTAAGAAGGTTGACCGGTCTTGAACAGCGGGACGGTTGGGTACCCGAAGGCAAGCCGGTCGTTCCCTTGGGGACCCGGATGACCAAGGGCACGCGGGTACAGGCCCGCCAGAGGGTGAACTTTTGCCAATGCTCCTTTTCCCCAAGGTGCCAGCCGTGGTCGGACCACAGGACCACGATCGTGTCGTCCGCATGCGGCCCCTTATCGAGGGCATCCAAAACACGGCCCAGCATTGCGTCGGCGAAATAAATCGAGGCCAGATAGCCCTGGATGGCCTGCTTCCATTGCTTATGGGCCCGTATATGATCGAAATAGCGATTGCGGGCCAGCTTGACCCCAGCGGACGGAAGATCATCGAGATCGTCGGAACGATAGCCGGGCGGCAGGCGAATCTCCTCGAGGGGAAAGGCATCGAAATATTTTTTCGGAACGAACCAGGGCTCGTGCGGACGATAGATCCCGCAGGCCAGAAAGAAGGGTTTTTCGCGCTTCCGGGACAGGCGCTCCCCCACCCACTCGGCTACCGAGTAGTCCCCGCCGTATTCCTCGTCGGTCGCGTCGATCGCCCCCCAGTCCGTCTCGTAATACTGCCAGGGCCCTCCTCTCGGCAGGCTTACGGGACGCTTGGGCGGCCCGAGGGTCTTCGGGAAAGGGTTCTCAGTTTCCTTCGGGGGGAAATACTCGTCCCACGAAGGAGCGTCGATGAAGTAGTGGAGCATCTTGCCCGAACCTCCCGCCCAGTAACCGGCCCGAGAAAAGGTTTTGGGAAGCAATTCGACGCCGGGCATGACGACCCTCATCTTTTGCTCGTTGCGGTAAAGCCCCGAAACGTGGGGTGAAACCCCCGTAAATATCGCCGTGCGGGAAGGGTTGCAGGCGGGAGCCGGACAATGGGCATTGTCGAAGAGAACCCCGGAGGCAGCCAAGCGGTCGAGGTTCGGCGTCCGGGCCTGCGGATGACCTCCCAGGCACCCCACCCAGTCGTTAAGGTCGTCCATGGCAATGAAAAGGACGTTGGGTTTTTCCGCCCATGCGAGGGAGCAAACGAACGGCAAAAGCCCAGCGAATCCGACCACTCGGAATGAAAATCGAAGCATATTCGTGATCATGGCTGATTACAGAGCCAAGGCAACGGGACAATTAACTTCGAGACCTCAATTTCCATGGATTTCCCCACCGAGAACGAGGGTACAGAAACATAATTAAGTAGCTATTAATCTAAATCTTAAAAAAACTTTTCACTCCTTTTCTCATTTTCACCTATTTTTTTTCACTTTTGCACTAAAGCGCCAGCTTATTCTGTCGATTTTAGAACATGATCACTTCGTTGAGATCATATTCATGAATACAGTTCCAATAGATCAAAAGGAAAAGAAGGCGCCTGCATCGCGCTCGGGCATGGTATGAATATGCACTCCTTCAGCGAGGCCCGCCAAACGGTCGGATTTCTGGATAACGCCGGCGCCCGGCTGTCACAGAGCCTGCGACGGCTTTCCTCCGGCGTAAAGGTTGAAAAGGGAGGGGACGCCGGTGGATTGGCCGTTTCCTCCAAGCTGGAATCCGCCGTCACCCGATCCCTCACCATCGCGGAAAACGTCCAGAATGGGGTCTCTTTCCTCGAAGCACAGGATGCCGCCCAGAGCAAGCTCGGTGACATCCTGACGCGGATCTCCGAGTTGCGCGTTCGCTTGGACGATCCCGCCACCAACCAGGGAGACGCCAACAACTACAACCGTGAATTCCACGACCTGAAGGATGAAATCAGGGCCATCTCGAAAAAGAAGTTCAACGGGGTAAGCCTTTTTGCCGATGGCATTCACGATGAAAGCAAGCTGGTGATCGACACATCTTCCGACGGGCGATCCAGTTCCGGTGAAATCACCCGTAACCTTTTCTTCAACACCATTCAGCAAACCTCTTCTTCGGGCGGTCCCGCCGGAGCCAACCGCACCGTGAACGGTTCTTCCGGTTCCTTTGCCGGAAACGTCACCCCATTCAGGGGAACGGCTCCCGATCAAACCGTCAACGGAGCCAGAGGAACCACCCCCGACCAAATCGTCAATGGAGCGGGCGGAAGCACCCCCGACCAGAGTGTAAACGGGACGGGAGGATCCACACCCAACCAGACGGTCAAGGGGACGGGGGGCACTACCCCCAACCAGACCGTAAACGGGGCCGGGGGCACCACCCCTGCCCAGACCGTCAACGGGCTGCAGGGAACGACCACCAGCCAGATTGTCAGCCTGGCATCCGGAGGCAGAGCTTCCAACCAGGTTATTACCGCCCTCCAGGGCACTACGCCGGTCACGACGGTTTCCATGGCGAGCGGAACGGTCACCGGGCTCACCATAACAGCTGCCCTGTCGGGTATCCCGCCGGCTCCCCTTACGCTCAACGCCACCCAAGGCAATGCCCCGCAAGCCTTGTGGCAAGGCAGCTTCAACGACGTCAGCCAAGGGTTCCACCGGCTCTCCCCCGTGTTCGACACCAATGGCGACATTATCGTGGGGACGCATGCCGATGATGAGCTCTACCGCCTCGACCCGAACGACGGAAGAGTCCTCACCACCTACAACATGGGGAGCGGAAAGAACTGGTCGTGGAAAAGCGCCGTTACCAACGACACCGTCTATGCCGCAAACGGGGACGGCAGGGAATTGTTCGCCTTCGATAAGGTTTCCGGGGCCGAGAAATGGAGCGCCGCGCTCAACGCAGATACGGAATGCCCCCCCTACGTTCACTCCAACGGCAACGTCTATATTGCCACCAACTCAAGCGGCCCCTGGTGGAATCCGGTTGCAGGCAGGGTATATGGCTATGCCCCGGACGGGACCCAACTGGCGAATTTCCCCATCGACGTGGACGGACAATTCAGGGGTGGCTTTGCGGAAGCGGCGGACGGGACCCTTTACCTGACGAGCAGGAGCAACATTTTCTTCAACCCGAACCTGATGTCCATCAACCCCACCTCGGGAGCCATCAACTGGTCGAAGACAAACCTGCAGGCCGGCCGCATGTTCCGGGCTCCCGCGGTTGCCCCGGACAATTCCGTGGTAATCAACGACATAAGTGGCGTAACAAGATCCTACAACGCCGATGGCTCGGACAACTGGACCTACAACCATGGAGGGGCCGCCATCAGGGGAACCCCGACCATCGACCCGGCCACCGGTACCGTCTACGTGGCGTCGGCCAACGGGATCGTGGCCCTTCAGGACAACGGAACCGCCACCCCCAACGTCTTGTGGAATTTCGCCACCGGGTTCGACGCCAATACCATCACTCCCGCTTTCGACCCCAACCGTAACCTGCTCTACATAGCGAACGTCAACACGGGTGAAATCATCGCCCTCGATGCGACCGGAGGGGGCAACCCTGCCGGGAGCGAGGTCTGGCGCTACGCCACCGGTTCGGGCGTCATCGCCTCCCCCGCCCTCGATGCCAACGGGAACGTCTACATCGGCAACACCGATGGGGACTTCTTCGCCATCTCGGTCTACGACTACATCAACAACCCGGCCGTCACCGATGGAATCGGTTCGGGCTATGACCCGACCGAACCGCCACCCTCCGTAGTCATCGAGGGATCGGACAGGGGAAACTTGGCCGCAACCGCCACCGTCAACCCGGACGGCACTCTCAAGCTCAACTTTACGGGCAAGGCATCGGGCATCGGCAACCTGACCGTCACGGTTAAGAACATCACCGGCACCCCTCCCCCCGTGGACCCGGTAACGGGCGGGTACAACAGCACCGAACCGGCTCCGCTCGCAAGGGTCCTGGCGGAAGGGATCGCCGACAAGCCGGCCTCTCTGAGAACCGGTCTCGTCGCCCTCATCGACGGCAACGGGGCACCGCCCGCAGGCGGAGGAACCATTACGGATTCCTCGGGCAGCGGAAACGACGGGACGGTTGCCTCCGGTCAGGAACCCGCCCATGAAACGACCGAGCGGCGCAGCGGGACCGGCGCCTATGAGTTTGATGGGGCCAACGACAAGATTCTTCTCGGAGACCTCAACGGCCAGATTGGCGGACAGGACAAGCTCACCATTTCGGCCTGGGTTTACCGCGACGACACCGGGGACGACCGCATCGTCTGCAAGTCCTCCGGAACGAACGTAGCCAATCATGCCTTCAGCATGGGCGTGGTCAATGCCGGAGGAACCGAGAGCAGGATCAGGATGCGCGTAGGAACCACCACAATGGTGGCAACCAGCATGGACGGAGCTCTGACCTTTCCTACCCAGGAATGGACCCACCTCGCCATGACTTACGACGGAACCGAGTTGCGCTCATACGTCAACGGCGAGCTCGATCCGAACGTATTCTCGGTCAACGGCAACCTCCTCAGCACCGCCGATCCCGTCACAATCGGGAACGTCAACAACGCCCAGAACAGGCATTTCAACGGAAAGCTGGACGACGTCGGGCTCTGGAACCGGGCCCTTACCGCCAATGAGATCGAGTCGCTTGCTGGTCCCGGCAACCTCACCGCAACCACGAGCATCAACCCAGACGGCACCCTCCGGGTAACCCCCGCGGGCAACCCCGCCACGGACGGAACCTTTGCCGTGGAGGTCGACCCCGGAGTTCCCGGATTGAGCGGAGTGATCGTCGGATCAGGCTACGATGGGGCAACGCCCGAAGCCGCCCCCGCAGTCACCTTTACCGGCGGCCCGGTGGGAACCGTTGCCGGCACGGCAACGGTCAGACCGGACGGCCAACTGAACGTCGCCTTTACCGGAACCCCGAGCGGCCCCGGACAATTGACCATGACGGTCGCAGACGGCGTCATCCGGGCTCCCGGCAACCTGACCGGAATCGCCGACCCGGCCAACCTCTACGACCCGGCCGAGGCCGCCCCCACGGTCGTCATTACCGGTGCCAACAAAGGAACGCTTGCCGGCACCGCCACCATTCAGGCCGACGGCAACGTCAACGTTGCCTTTTCCGGGAGCCCTTCCGGTCCCGGAGCCATCACGGTCGCCCTTGCCGATGGAGTGGAGAGGCCACCTGCAAACCTTTCCGGAATCGGCTCCGGATACGACCCCGCAGAATCCGCTCCGACGGTTACCATTACGGGGACCAACAAGGGAACTCTTGCGGGCACCGCCACCATCAACCCAAACGGTACCCTCAACGTCGCCTTCAGTGGTCTCCCCACGGCAAATACAAGCGCCGTCGAGCTCTGGAACACCGGTACGCTGACCAACCAAGACGCGGACACCAAGCCGGTGATCGACTCGAGCGGAGTCACTTATTTCGTGGCCAGCACGAACGCAGGCACCACGGTCAATGCCGTAAATTCCTCCGACGGATCTACCGTATGGTCAATTCCCCTAGGAACATCAGCAGTCTGCAACCCCACCTTGTCCGCGGACGAGTCCACCCTTTTCGTCGGCCATAATAACGGCTTACGGGCCCTGAATACCGCCGATGGCTCCCAGCGCTGGAACTACGCAAGCGGAACGGTCAACACAAGCCAACCGGCTCTCTCCAACGATGGACAGACCGTCTACTTCGGATCGGCCGACGACGACCTCCATGCCGTCAACACGGCCGACGGTTCCGGGAAATGGCGCTTCGACACGGGAGCCAACATCGAGTCGGCCGCAGTCGTGGACGCGGCCGGAAACGTCTACGTAGCCTCCACCAACCGAAACGTCTACAAGCTTCAGGACAACGGCGGCTCGGCTACCCAGTTATGGGTCAACAACAGCTCCTTCTCGGGAGGCGGCACCTTCGGCTTCAATAATGGCTCTTCCCCCGCCCTCTCCAACGATGGCTCGGTACTTTACCTCGGGGACGGAGACGGCAACGTGGCCGCCCTCGACACCGCCACCGGCACCGACAACTGGGGTGGAACCGTCCAGGTAACGGGCAGGATCAGGGGACACTTCGCCGTCGGCCCGAACGACAACGTCTACTTCACCTCAACCGACAGCAGGGTCTTTGCCTTCAAGGACAACGGCGCCTCCGCAACCGAGCTGGGCAATTTCCAGGTCGCCTCCAACTTCACCCGCCAGTCACCCACCGTCAGCGCCACAAACGAGGTCTTCTTCGTCTCCGGGGGAGGCGTAGCCTATTCCCTGGACGGCACGAATCCCGCTTCATGGGGGGATTCCACGAACCTCAGCGGCGTCAACTGGGAGCATGCGATGGGGTCGACCTCTCAATCCACCCCGGCCCTTGACCCCACCGGCAAGGTTGCCTTCATCGGGTCCAACGACAACCGGCTCTATGCGTTCACCGCAGAACCCACGGACCCTGCCGTCGATCCAGGAAACGTAACCATTTCGGTAGCCGACGGGACCATCCGCAAGCCCGCCAACCTGACTTCCATCGGATCCGGCTACGACCCCACCGAAACCGCTCCCACCGTTACGATTACGGGTGCCAACAAGGGCACCCTCGCCGGAACGAGCACGATCAACGTCGACGGCACCCTCAACGTCACCTTCACCGGAGCCCCCACCGACACGAACAACGTCACCGTGAGCGTGGCCAACGGGGTCGCGGGCGTCCCGAACCTAACGGGAATCGGCTCGGGATACACCCTTGGCGACCCGGTTCCCGCCGTGACCATCACGGGAGCCAACAAGGGCACCCTTGCGGGAACCAGCACGATCAATGCAGACGGGACCCTCGACGTAGCCTTCACGGGCAGTCCCACCGACATGAACAACGTTTCCGTTCAGGTTGCCGACGGACTCGCCCGGGTGGGCAACCTTGCGAATATCGGCTCGGGATACGACCCAACCGAGGCCGCCCCCGCAGTTACCATCGTCGGAGCCAACAAGGGCACCCTGACGGGAACTTCCACGATCAACCCCGACGGAACCCTAAACGTCAGTTTCACGGGTAACCCAACCGATTTCGCCGACCTGACCGTACAAATCGCCGACGGCGCATCCCAAGTCGGAAACCTGGCCAACATCGGCTCGGGATACGACCCGGCAGAGGCCGCCCCCGCAGTTACCATCGTCGGGGCCAACAAAGGGACCCTCGCGGGCACTGCCTCCATCAATGCCGACGGGACCCTCAACGTCAACTTCACGGGCAACCCAACCGATTTCGCCAACCTGACCGTACAGATCGCAGACGGTCTGGTCGGGCTGGCCAACCTTGCGAACATAGGTTCCGGATACGACCCCGCCGAGGCCGCTCCCGCGGTTACCATCGTCGGAGCCAACAAAGGCACCCTAGCCGGCACTTCCTCCGTCAACCCCGACGGAACGCTCAACGTCAACTTCGCCGGCAACCCAACTGATACCGCCAACCTAACCGTACAGGTCGCAGACGGCGCGATCGGGGTGGGCAACCTCACCAATATAGGCTCCGGATACGACCCCGCAGAACCCGCTCCCGCAGTTACCATCGTCGGGGCCAACAAAGGCACGCTGACCGGGACTGCCTCCGTCAACCCCGACGGAACCCTCAACGTCAATTTCGCCGGCAACCCAACCGATACCGCTAACCTGACCGTACAGTTGGCCGACGGCTTGGCCCGCGTCAACAACCTGGCAGGCGTGGGCGGAGGATACGACCCCGCCGAAGCCGCTCCCGCATTTACCATCAGCGGAGCTACTCAGGGAACGCTTGCCGGCACTTCCTCCATCAACCCGGACGGAACCCTCAACGTCAACTTCACGGGCAACCCCACCGACGTCACCGTCCTCGGCGTTCAGGCAGCCAACGGAATCATACAACCCCCCGCCAACCTTACCGGCTTGGGCTCCAACCACGATCCCGCCTCTCCTCCCGCAGTGACCATCACTGGGGCCGATCAGGGAACCCTCGCCGCCACCGCTTCGGTCAATCCAAACGGGTCCGTGAACGTCAACTTTACGGGCAACCCGTCCGGGACGGGTCCCCTGGGCGTCCAGGTAGCCGGAAGCTCCGGAGGTCCGCCCACCAACGCAATCTCGAGCAAATACCTCCTCGACATGGATGGAGACCTTTGGGACTTCACGGTTGAGGAGTTCACCAACATGGTGCAGATCGTCTCCGATGCACGGGCCCAGAACGGGGCCGAACAAGCCTCCCTGAACACCTTCTGGAACCTGCTCTCCAGCAACGTCACCGAACTCGAGCGGGCAGCCGGAAGAATCACGGACGCCGACTTCGCCAGGGAAATGACGCAGCTCGGAAAGGCCCACATCCTCAGCCGCTCGGCAGCGAGCATGCTCGTCAACCAGAACCGCTCGAATTCCGAGGCACTCCTGACCATCCAGAGGCTTCAAAACCTCCTTTAGGCCTCTTTGGGAATGCGAGGCTCTAAAGCCTCTATTTCAGCCAGTGACCGGTTTTCCTTTCGCCCTTGCGGGCAGGTCCCCCGAGTGGCATTGAATTTTCCTCGATTTCCGAAAGCAGTTTCTCGGCCAGAGCCTTCATGTCCTTCACTTTTTCGGGGTGCTCGGAAGCCAAGTCCTTTTCTTCCCCCGGATCCGTGGACAGATCAATGAGGACTGGTCCCTTGTTCGTA
>DLRY01000042.1:0-1414 GCA_002500665.1 Opitutia bacterium UBA7876 | reverse complement strand
GGGATCTCCTTGACCTTGTCGAGGTAGAGCTTGAAGTCACCGACCCGTATGGCTTGGGGCATCGCCCAGCCATGCCAATAAAGAAGGCTCTTTCGGGGATGAGTCTTGGTCTTGCCTTGCAAGCTCGCCCAAAGGTTCAAGCCATCCAACTTGGGCGCGATCCCCGGCCCCTTCTTCAACTTGATCCCGCAAGCGCCGGCGAGGGTGGGCAAAAGATCAATCGCGGTGGTAAGTTTGTCCGTCACCTCCCCGGCTGGGATCAGGTCAGGAAAACGAAGGATGCAGGGAACCCGCGTCCCGCCTTCCAAGGCGCTCCATTTCAAGCCCCGAAAAGGCTCGCCGCTTCCCCACTTTTTCTGACCGGGCTCGGTCCCGTTGTCCGACATAAAGACCACGATGGTCTTCTTCTCCAACTCTTCGTCTGCAAGAACCTTCAGAAGATCGCCAATTCGACCGTCCAGCTCCTCAACCACGTCCCCGTATGAGCCATTGGCCGATTTGCCCTTCCAGTCGGGATGGGCCTGAGCGGGAAAATGAGGCGCACTGAAAGGCAAGTACAAGAAGAAGGAATTCTTCTTGTTCGACTTGACGAAGGCGACCGCCTCCTTGATGAAATTTTCCGTCAGCCTGCGGTTGTCGAAGGGATCGGCCTCCAGTTCCCTGCCCCGCCAGAGCTTCTTGGTCTGGTTGTTGCTCTTGTCGATGAAGTAAGTCAGGTCGAACCCCTGGCCCATGGGGTGCAACTCCGGAGTATCGCCCAAGTGCCATTTCCCGATCAGGGCGGTCTTGTATCCGGCCTCCTTGAACACCTCCCCCATGGTCCGGGCTTGCGGAGCCAATCCGTTGTGGGGCTTCAGCCCGTAACCGACCACGCCCCCGTTCCAGCCCAGGCGCGGAGGATAAGCCCCCGTGAGCAAAGCCATGCGCGATGGCGTGCACACCGTGGCGCCCGCATAAAAACTAGTCAGTCGCAAACCTTCCGCCGCCAGTTTATCGAGAACGGGGGTCTTTTGCCTCTTGCTCCCGTAGCAGGACAAATCGTTGTATCCCAAGTCATCCGCCATCATGAGAATGACGTTGGGCGGGTTCGCGCCGGACAGAACAAATCCATCCAGAGACAGGCAAAGCAAGGAAAGAAGGAAAGTCTTGGACATTCCATTTCCCTAGCAAACGCCAGGTTTCAATGCAGTAAAGAAAGCGGCGCCCGCTCAAGAAAAGAAGCTCAACGGGAAACGCTTCCGCTCCGGCTTATCGAGAGAACTTTGCGAACCTGAGTACCAAGTACGGAGTCACGTTGAAAAGAATCACCGCCAGTTTGTAGTAACCCATCATGGCGTAATTGATTTCGGCAAAGCTCTCTTTGGATATCTCAACCGCCGAAGTGTGAACCCAAAACACCCAGTCGCGGGCAAAG
>DLRY01000037.1 GCA_002500665.1 Opitutia bacterium UBA7876 | reverse complement strand
GAGATCAGGTAGACCGAGGCTCCGTCCTCCGCAAGCTGGTTGAAATAGGGCGCGAGATGATCAAGCAGATGGATGACGAAGGGGCAGTGGTTGCAAACGAAGGCAACCAGGCTTTCTCTGCCGTTTCCCGTGCCCAACGCTACTTCCGATTGGTCCACGCAATGGGTAAGGCGGAATGGGGGAGCTTCCGTCCCGAGAGGTAACATTGTGGAGGCTGTTGCGACCATGAAGGAATTATGATTCTCGCTTCATTCAGTCTGGGCAAGCCTATTTCTCGACTGATCGAAATAGGCTTTAAGAATGTCTCGGGCCACGGGAGTGGCGGTCAGTCCTCCCTGAATCTTGTCTTGGGGAATGATTCCCTCTATGAGGACCGCAATCGCAACTTCCGGGTCGTCAAGAGGGGCAAATCCTACGAACCAGGCGATGTTTAGCTTCATGTTGTGGTTGCGCCACTCTCCGGTTCCCGTCTTCCCGGCAATGTCGATGCCTTCGATCCGGCACCGGTGAGCGGTTCCGTTTGTGGTGGCGGCATGCATGCCCTCGAGAATCGCCCGACGGTCGGGAACGCTTAGTCCCAATGGTCTCGAAGGCCGATCCGGCTTGCCTTCCCCCAAGATGATGGAGGGCGTGAAGGAAAGATCGTTGGAGGCGAGCTTGGCGGCGAGACAGGCCATTTGGAGGGGGCTTTGCCTGAGGCCCCCTTGACCGATGGAGATATTGAAGGTGTCTTCCAGCCTCCATCCCACCCCGATTTTCTTTTTCTTCCAGGTAGGGTCCGGTACGATCGGCGAGCCCGGAGGAGAAGGAAGCTGAACGGGTGGCAATTGGTGCAGGTCGAGCGTCCGGGCTTCGGCGATCAGGTCTTCATGGCCAATCCGTTGAGCGATCCTGAAAAAGTAGACGTTACAACTTCGGGCGACCGCTTCCCGAAAGGATAGCTCCCCGTGCGAGCCGGGAAAGACATGGCATTGCATGCCCTTGTGAATACCCTCGCAAAGCAATTTCTCATCGGGATCCAGTACCTTCTTTCTAAGACCAGCCATTGCCGTGACCAACTTGAAGGGGGAGGCGGGGGCATATCCGGGGTGGAGGGCTCTCGGGAGCCAGGCTTCCATCCTTTGGATCTCATCGAAGGTTTTTTGGGAAAGAGATGGAGAGAACTCCTGGAGGTTGTAATTAGGCTTGCTGGCGAGGACGAGTATCTCTCGGCTTTTCAAGTGAATGAGGACGGCTGCTCCGGGGGGTGGGGGAGGCGATGCGAGGACATATTCCTTTCGATCGGCAGAAGGTTTTGCCAAGACCCCCCTGGTATAGAGCATACCGAGAAGTCGCTCGGCATCCTCGGACGTACCCTTGAAACCGGCGACGGTAGAGGCCTGCCTTCCGTCAAGGGGAAAGGGAGCATTCTTGAACGAGTCGAGCAGAAGCTCGGGACTGAGATCCCGCTCGTTCGCTCTCAGGAGTTCTTTCTTGGTTCTTCTTTCAAGGGTCTTGAGCCAGTCCTGGTCGGGGAGGATGCGATGAGTGGTGACTCTGCGTGACATCTTCAGGATCGAATCCTCGGCAACCCTCTGCAGGCTGGATTCCAGGCTAAGCTTGATGGCGGAACCTTTTTGGGCGGGAATTCGTTCTACTTGATCAAAGCGCAGACCACTTGGGTTGATTCGCCAGATGTCGCTCCCGTCCTTGCCCCGCAGCTGGGAATCAAAGAAGACCTCGATTCCCTCCTTGCCCTTCTTGCCTTTGATCTCGAACGTGCCCAATCCCTCACCGGACAGCCCGGCGAGGTTGGCCTTGTATCCACTGCCGACGTAGCCGAGCACGTGTGACGCCATGGATCCCTGGGGATAATGCCTGATTGCCTGCCTGCTTATCTGAAGAGGGGAATTCGGACTGATGCCGTCTATGAGCCGAGCGTACTGTCTGGGATTCAAGTTGCCCGCCAATTCAAGAGGGAGGATGGACTTTTGGTTCCAGTGGATCTTTAGTTTACGGAAAGGGATCACTTCATCCCTTCCGATCAGCCTGTTGACTAGCTGTTGGTATTTCTTAACTACTGCGTAACGGGCCTCCCATTCGATCGAGGTATAAAGCCTGGCCCTACCCGATCCGTCGGCTAGGCTGATCGAACTGGAGGAAAACGTTGGCTCTCGATCCTCCTTGGTCAGGAAATCGGGCAAGGAGAAGCCTTCTCGTCCGCTTTTCTCTTCAAAGAGCCGGTAGCTACCGTCATGATGCAAAAAAAGCTCCGCTCCGAAAAGTCCGGCGACGTTGACCTTCAAGGAGCCTGTGGATCCCTCGATTCGGAGGGATTCCGAGGCTCCGGGCTTCCATTCCCGCAGGAAGCAACTCCAGAAACCATTTGCGGATTGGTTGACGGTGAATCTGGAGCCCTGGAAATGAAGCGTCACACGTTCATGTCCATTCCCCGCCGGTCTGGCTTTGCCCGTCAGGATGACCCCTCTTTCGATGATGAAGGCGTTCTTCATGCAGGTTTCGGCCATTCGATCAAAGGTAAGGTCGGAGAATTCGAGCAGCCTTTCCTTGATCGACAAGGACAGGTTGCGCAGGACAATTCGTTCCTCCCAAGTCTCCTTTTTCAGGAACTCCAATTGGAGCACGGCGGAGTAGTGGGCCTTATTGCCTATGAGCAGATGCCCGTTCCTGTCGGTGACGTCGCCTCTTGCTCCGGGTCTGATGATGCGGCGTTGTCCTTGCTTGCGCTCCTTTTGCTCATATTCTTCCCTTTGCCATACTTGGCGGAAAAGGAGAAAGCATAGGAGGGTCACAAAAAGAAACCCGAAGAAGGCCTTGAATATTCTAAGTCTTCTATCCTCGGGGTGGTGTTTCTCGAGTATCTTCATCTTGGATCGGCGATTTCCACTGGGTGGCTTTTGGCGATGACGAGCAATTTTCTGCAAAGTTGGGGCATCCAGATGGCCAGCGGCACCAGAATCAAGGATGAGACAACGAGGTCACCCACCCATCTTCCCATCGTCCAGTCGAGAAATTCGTCGCCGAAAATTTTTATCCAAAGCAACCAGGCGACGAAGAAGAAGAGATTGACGGAAACTTGAAAGAAGATCGGGCTGAGGGCTTTTCGGTAATTGCTTCCGCGGACCCATTTGGAACCAAGCAGATGAAGAAGGCAGAGGACGAAGGCATGAAAGCCGAAGCTTGACTCCACCATTTGGTCGAGCATGAGACCGGTAAGGAAGGCAAGTGGCATTCCCCTTAGGTTATCGAGGTATAGGGCTCCCGGAAGAAAGAAGAGACCGGGTGCGTAGAGGAAGAAACCATATCCTCCAAGCCTGGAGTTGACGTAACCCAAGAGGGTGAGGACAAGGAGGTTGGTCCCGAATATAAGAAGAACGCTTCGGTTTTGTCTTTCCATCAGGTTTTCAACGGGGTACCAGGATGGTTACTTCACGGGCTTGGCTCAAATCGGGATCGAGCATGACTTTGCCTGACTTGAAGAGACCGTCTTCCCCTCCGTCCAGTTTGTGGACTTTTCCAATTGGAATGCCCTGAGGAAAAGTTCCTCCCAGGGACGAGCTTACCAAATTGAGAGGTGTGTCGGGGTTGGCGGTAAGATCGTGTGGGATGCCCGAGGCTATTCCTCGGGGAGATCCTCCGCCGGCGATCCCAATGCCCTGAAAGGTGATGGGGCGATTGTCTCCTTGGAAATGGGCAACGATTCGGAAGGTCGGGTTGGTGATCAGTTCGATCTCGGAGGACCTTGAGTTCACGGAAGTCGTTCGACCAATCACGCCTCCCTTGAATATGACCCCGAGGCCAGGCTTTAATCCATGTATTTTGCCCTTCCGAATAGTAATTTTCTGCCACCAACCAGATAGGCTTCTAAGGGATATCCGGGCCACGACGGGCTCGAAGCCTTGAGAGGCATCGAGGCGGAGGCTTCCCTCCAGTTCGGCAAGATCGGATTTCAAGGATTTCAATCGGTCGATTTCGAGGCGGGCATCGTTGGATGCTTGGGTTTGGAGATTCAGGTCCGCCTGCAGGCGAGATGCCTCTTTCCCTTTCTCGATCAAGGTGTTCTTCGAGTCACTCAGGTGACCCCAATAATCGCTCAAGTCATCGATTCGCGAAGAGAGTTCCCAAAAAGGAGCTTGAAATTCCCTAAAGGCCGACTTGGTAAGCAACTTCCAAGAAGTCGGAATTCCCCACCAAGCGAGGAGAAACAGCCCTAGAAAGAGGAATGGCCGGGACTTTCGCCTGTCCGTCTTGCCAGCCAAATCACAACCTATTGCGTAACCAGTCGATCAACTTGTTCGCGGCTCAGGCTTCCAAGCAGGTTGAGGAATTTTCCCGTGCCGTTGGCAACGCAACATAGGGGGTCCTCGGCTTGAATTACCGGCAAACGAGTTGCCTCGCTGATGACTTGGTCCAATCCACGAATCAAGGCTCCCCCTCCCGCCAGGACGATTCCTCTGTCGATCAAGTCCGCAGAGTGCTCGGGTTGGCAGCGGTCCAACGCGCTCTTGACCAAGTCCACGATTTGAGAAACGACCTCCTTGAGGGCTTCCTCACGGATCTCCTGAGAGGTGATATGGACCGTGTTGGGTAACCCGTGCGTAGCCTCGCGACCTCTGACGTCCATGCTCAGTTCCCCGCTGTCGATAGGTCCGGCCGAGCCTACCGTAAACTTGATTTCCTCGGCCGTGCGCTCACCGATGAGCAGGCCGTAGGCCCTTTTCATGTAGGCAATAATTGCCTCATCGAGCTCGTCTCCGCCCACCCGAATGCTTCTCTGGTAGGAAACCCCGGAGATGGAAATGATGGCTACTTCGGTAGTGCCGCCACCTATGTCGACGATCATGTTGGCGTACTCCTCGTCGATGGGAAGACCTGCTCCGATCGAAGCCGCCATGGGTTCACCGAGCAGGAGGACTTCCCTCGCCCCGGCCCTGATTGCCGAGTCCTTGACGGCACGTTTTTCGACTGCAGTGATGCCCGAAGGCACGGCGATAACCACGCGGGGTGGGACGAGTTTACGCTTATCCACCTTTTCAATGAAGTACCTGAGCATGGCCTCGGAAATCTCGAAGTCGGCGATCACTCCGTCCTTCATCGGTCTGAGGGCTTCGATTGTCCCCGGGGTCCGGCCAAGCATCCGCTTGGCGTCGGAGCCCACGGCGCAAACCTTTTTGCTGGTCTTGTACCTTGCAACCACACTTGGCTCGCGCAGGACGATGCCACGGTCCCTGACGAAAACCAAGGTGTTGGCCGTACCCAAGTCGATGCCAATGTCGTTGGAAAGAAAGCCCGAAAGATTGCCGATCATTTAATTATTCTCAAAGTCAGCTTGTTTTTCTCCTTCTTTTGGCGATTCTGTCAAAGATAATTAATTCACACTGCGAAAATAATAAGTATTCCAAAGGGCCGATGGTGAACGCGCGGGCCACTTATTCGGACGCTTTCCTTGCCCTGCTTTCGGCAATCATGATCAGGGAGATCCCTCCCAAAGCCAGAAAAAGCGAATAAAATTGCCCCCTCGTCATGCCTAGGATCAAGCTGGCGTCAGGTTCCCGAAAGAATTCGTTGAGGATCCTGGCCAAGGCATAGGCGACGAGGAATTCTCCGCAGAGCCTTCCCGGAACCCTTTGCGCGACGTCGGATTTCCAGAAACGCCATTGCACGAAGACGAAGGTGCACAGTCCCTCGAGCGTTGCGGCGTACAGTTGGGATGGGTGCCTCGCGACTTCCTGCAGGAAATCGGGAGCCTTGGGAAACAATACTCCCCATGAAACCTCGGTAGGTCTTCCCCAAAGCTCTCCGTTAATGAAGTTTGCCACCCGACCGAAGAAAAGGCCGGGGGGAACCACGCTGACGATGAGATCGCCGATGGGCAAGGGTGATTGGCCGGAGTGCCGTGCATAGAGGAGAATCGCCAGGCAAACCCCTATGAATCCGCCGTGACTGGCCATTCCTCCTTCCCAGACCCTTAGGAGCAACAAGGGGTCCTCGAGAAATTCTCCTCCCCGGTAAAGAAGAGCGTAGCCCATCCTCCCACCGAGAAGCACGCCGAGGATGAGGAAGGTCATGAGGTTCATGACCTGTTCTCCATCGTAGGGGCTTCTTTCCCGTTTGTAATAAGCCTTGAGCAGGAAATAGGCCCCCACAAAGCCCGCGAGGTAGGAAATTCCGTACCATCGAAGCCCTCCCGGTCCCCAATCGGCCATCGATCCGGGAAACCGCCAGAGGAAAGGATCCAGGTCGTGAGTCCAGTAACCGGACAAGAGGGGTAAGGCGTTCAAGGTGAATCCTCCGGATCGATGGAGTCCTCTGCCTTGATGCGGGCCTTGTGTTTTTTCTTTGCGAATTCCCTCATGTCGACGGCCATGTCGTCGGGTTCGAAGATTTCCTGGCCGATGATAGTCTCGATGATATCCTCCATGGCGAGAACCCCCGCGACGGAACCGAATTCGTCGACCACGATGGAAAGCTGACAATGTTTGGATAGGAGGAGTCTGAGGGCCTTGTCCGCAGAGGCGTTTTCAGGGACGAAGACGGCATCCAGGGCTAGGTCCTTCAATCGTTGATTGGACTTTTCCTCAACCATGGCATTATGCAGGTCCCGTCTCCTTACGATTCCGCACACGTGGTCGATGGTTTCCCGAAAAAGAGGTATCCTGGCGAAGGGGACGTTAGGATGCATCCTAAAGACCTCTTGGACCGTGAGTTCCTGGTCAAGCGCAAGCATCACGGTCCGGGGGGTCATGATTTCGTGGACCTGAACGTCGTTCAGGCGGAGCGCGTTGGCCACCCAGTTGCTCTCCTCGTTGGTCAAGGTGCCCTCCTTGGCTCCCTTCTTGGCGAGAAGAATGATTTCCTGTTCGTCGCTGTCCTCCGCCTTCTCCTTTGCGGGCATCATTGCCTTCACGGTCACTTTGCAGACCTTGGAGAAAGGGCTCATCAAGGTTCTAACCAGAAAAAGGGGATAGACGAGCTTGCCGAGCATGTCTTCGCGATAAGTAACGGTTAGGTTCTTGGGAAGGATTTCGGCAAAGAAGAGAATGCCAAGCGTTAGGCCGCAGGCAAACATGAACAGGCCGTTG
>DLRY01000023.1:69661-71526 GCA_002500665.1 Opitutia bacterium UBA7876 | reverse complement strand
CCAATGCCGAGAAAATGGAGGCTTTGGAGCGACTGGCGGCCGGTCTCGCCCATGAAATCAATTCCCCCGCCCAATTCGTAGGCGATCATCTCAAGTTCATCGAGGAATCCCTCGATGAGCTTCTCAAGGGCCCCTCAAGCGTTTATCTTCCCGACTTCATCAAGGAAAACCTCCCAGTTGCCGTCAAAAACTCCATCGTAGGCGTGAACCGGATCGGAAACGTTGTCGCAACCATGAGAAGATTTTCGAACAAGGGAACGAACCGGGCCATGAAGCCCGGAGATCTGAACCAGGCCATTCGCAATGCGCTCGTGTTGTCCAAGTCGCACATAGACAGGGAACGAGTCGAGGTAAGGGCATCCCTGAGCGAGGGCTTGCCCGAGATTACCTGCGCCCTTAGCGAGGTCAGTCATGCCGTTTTGAGCCTCCTGGCTAATGCTTATGAGGCTATCCTCAAGGCTGAATTGGGGGAAACCACGGGCAAGATCTCGGTCCGCTCCCTCGCCGCCGAGGACGGTGTTTGCGTCGAGGTCAGTGACAACGGTTGCGGGATTCCCGATTCGATCAGAGGACGCGTCTTCGAGCCCTTCTTCACCACCAAGAAGGTCGGTGAAGGGACCGGACAGGGGCTTGCTCTCGCCCATTCCATGATTGTTGGCGAGCATGGCGGCAGGCTGACCTTCAAGAGTACGGTCGGCAAAGGGAGCGTCTTTACCATTTTTTTGCCGTCTGATAAGCGGACGTCCTGAGGCATGGTAGACTATTCTTTGTTCGTTTGGCGCACCCGTGGATTTTTATCTGAATGGAACTAATCTAGTTTGTCTTTTGATAACGAATCATCAAAATCACCGCTTGTGACTTTACTTTTAAGACAACGAAAATTTCTTCTCACTGCCTTTGGGGTTTCCTTTTTGTTCCTCAATGTGGTCGTAGCGAGGCAGATTACCCTTGGGGTGAAGCCCGGGCTACAGTTTGACCCGAAAGCTCTTCACGTCCAGCCGGGCGAGCAGGTCGAACTGACTTTCGACAACGTTGATGAGATGATGCACAACTTCGTCCTGGTCAAGCCTGGTACCCGTCTCGAGATAGTCGAGGCCGCGATCGCCCTGGGCGCCGATGGCCCCGGGCTTGATTACGTGCCGCAATCGGACAAGGTTCTTGCCTCGACCCCGGTAGTTCTCCCGGGAAAGAAGGCCATGGCGCGCTTCCGGGCTCCGGACCAGGAGGGCAAGTACCCTTACGTCTGCACCTTTCCAGGTCATGGATTTCTGATGCACGGAATACTCTTCGTTTCGAGGGAAAAGCCCGAGGAAATGGCCAGAATCAACAAGGAGGAGGTCCCCAAGAAGGAGAAATCCCAGTGGGAGGGATTCGTCAACGAGGGTGGCGCCATCGTCCACCGTACCTTCATGCCCGACAGTTCGCCCGCCGCCATTGCNNAAAGGGAGCGTCTTTACCATCTGGCTGCCTATATCGAAAGGGAGGTAATTCGAAACCACCCTTGACTGAACAAGTGACGTCCTTCAGCCTCATTTCGTGAACCACAGTCACCTGAGAACCTTTGTTTTCCTTGATATCGGTCTAAGCGTCATATTATGGTTGTATATTTGGTGTCTGGAAGAGCTTCTTATCCCTCCGGACCTGCTTGATGCCTACTACTACAACTCACCTTCCGAGGAAGCATTTGCCTTACATTTGGTCACCTTTTTTCTTGTCCTTTTACTCTGCGTCGTGTCTTGGGCGGCCTTTCTGTTGAGGATAGCCTGGGGCAAGTGGACTTATCTTGCGGTTTGCCTGATTGGAATTCTTTATACTCTTACCAATGGTCCTTGGCTTGCTAGCTCTCTGGGTTATGCTTTGGAAGC
>DLRY01000023.1:0-69270 GCA_002500665.1 Opitutia bacterium UBA7876 | reverse complement strand
ACATGAGGAAGAACGGCAGTTTCGGTCGCTGGCGTACCTTACCCACTATTGAGGGGCAGGTCTATCATGTGGAAAATGAGTTTCCCTTTCATGAAAAGGAGACGCAGTCCCGCACTGGAGAAGCCCGCGCATGCTTCGAGGGTTACCGGCTGATCGATGGGATTCCCGAGTTCCAATATCGTGTCGGAAACTTGAAGGTCACGGAGCATCTGGTCAAGCTGCCCGGGAAAAGCGGTCTTTTGAGGAAATTTAGGATTAAGGGATCGGACGAAGGGGTGGTCTGGAAGCTTGATCCTCAGGCTGGCGTCACCTATGCCTTTGACAAGGGAACCAAGCAAGGCAATGCATGGCATTTGACCGGCAAGGAGGCTGAAAGCTTCGCCGTGAGAATGGAAGAGGTTCCAGCCAAGTTCCCCATTCTGCGGCTTGGAATGAACGACTTGGCCGTCTGTTACAACAGGAAGGGGGATCTTCATTCCGGCGTCATCGGGCAGTCTTGGCTCATGAAAGGCGGCAAGGCGATCATTCCCGCTCAGCAGCCACACGAGTACCCGCAAGGAGCCGCTTTGTCCTTTTGGGTCAAATTAACCGATCCTTCGCGTTCCATATCGGGCCTTGTTTCCTGGGAAAAGGGAGGCGGGGTTTATTACCAGCCGGACAAAGACGCCTTTGGCTTTGGGCCGGCTCCTGCTTCGGGTGAGGGCAAGGATGGAGGACTCGAGGCGGAGGATGCCAAGTTCAAGGGGCCCAGTCTTCAAAAGGGGAACGGTGGTTTTGCCGGCACGGGGTACCTCGATTTCGGGACCAAGGTGGGCGAGTTCGTGGAGTGGGAAGTTGCGGTCGATATGGCAGGTCCGCATACCTTGTCGTTCCGCTATGCCAGCAGCGGGAATCGTCCCCTGCGCCTAAGCGTCGATGGCGAGGAGGATCTTCTCGCGCCTCCCCTGCCCTTTGCAGGGACCAAAAGCTGGACGGACTGGCGCAATCAAATCCATAAGCTTGATCTCAAGCCGGGCAAGCGGAAGATTCGCCTCACCTCGGTTTCTACGGCCGGTCCTAACCTGGACCGACTGACGGTGATGGGTCCCGGAAGCGGCAAGAAGGAGATTCCCGATACGCTTTCACAAGAACCCGTAATGGATGAAGATTGGCACCTCGTTTGCCTGAGCCTTGAGGAAGGCAGGGCCAAGCTCTATCTCGATGGAAGCTTGCACCGCGAATTTGCGGTCAAAGCCCCCCCCTCCGGCAGGATCGCTCTTGACTCGCCTGGCCGCCACCCGAGGTTCTATCTGGATGAACTGCGGGTCTATGGACGCCCCCTTCCCGTTGAGGAGATTCAGGCCCTGCTTGCTCAAAAGGAGGAGGCCGCGCAATGAGAAGGGTTTGCTCGTTTGTTTTTTGGCTCGGCCTGGGTTGTTTCTCTACCCAAGGGGCCAAGATTACGGATTTCTACGACATCGAAACCATTACCCCGCCAAGTTTGCTCATGGAGAGGTACGGCAAGGCGGGTACCCAGGCGGACGGCCTCGACTTTATGCCCGATGGGCGACTGGTGGCATGCTTCGTGGGAGGTGAGGTGTTTACCCTCGAGCCGAAGAGCGGAAAGTGGAAGCTGTTTGCCGACGGTCTGCATACTCCCCTTGGAGTGGTGGCCGTCAATGACCGCGAAGTCATGGTCTCGCAAAGGCCCGAGCTAACTTTGCTCAAGGATTCGGATGGTGATGGCGATGCCGATGAATATTCCGTATTCAGTGACGACTTCGGGGTTTCGGGAAACTACCATGAGTTCCATTTCGGTCCGATAAGGGACAAGGATGGCAATTTTTACGTTGCCTTGGGCACGGCATCAAGCGGGGCGGACGTCAGGTTCGAGAAGAGGGGTAAATTCGACAAGAGAAGCTACCTGCAGAGGATGTATGCATCGGTTCCCTACAGGGGGTGGGTCTGTAAAGTGACCAGAGAAGGCAAGTTCATTCCCTGGGCGAGCGGGCTTCGCACGCCCAATGGGCTGGGTTTCGACCTAGAGGGGAACTTGTTCGTGAGCGACAACCAAGGTGACTGGGTCGGTACGAGCAAGCTGCATCATATCGAGAAGGGGAAATTCTACGGTCATGCCGCGAGCCTGCTCTGGAAGGAGGACTGGAAGGAGGGACGCCCGGTCGACTTGCCGGTTCCCGCTCTCGATGAAATGAGGGAGACGGCGGCCATTCTCTTTCCGCATGGAAGCATGTCCAACTCTCCATCCCAGCCCTTGGTCGACTCGACCGAGGGGAAGTTCGGGCCCTTTGCCGGGCAGATGTTCATCGGTGAAATGAACAAGGGGAGGATCATGCGGGTCATCACGGAAAAGGTGAGAGGTAAGATTCAGGGTGCCTGCCTGCCTTTTTTCGATGGCAACGGGTTGGCAACGGGAAACAATCGGCTCGTCTTTTCACCCGATGGCAAGAGCCTGTGGGTCGGGCACAGCACCCATGGATGGGCCGGCAACCAAGGTATCCAGAAAATCACCTGGAGCGGAAAAACCCCGCCGGAGTTGTCCAGCATAAGCGTGAACCCCAAGGGCTTTTCCATGAGCTTTACTGTTCCCATGGATAGGAAGTCTCTTTCCGATCCGGCCAACTATTCGGCCAAGACATATGCCTATAAGTATCACCAGGGCTATGGCTCTCCCCAAGTGAGCAAGGATTTGCTCAAGGCCTCCACGGTCCGGGTCTCCAAGGACGCAAGGAGCGTGCGGATCGAATACGAGAGGATGATCCCGCGCCGCGTCTATGAGTTGCGCCTGTCGGGCTTGGTTGGCGCAAAGGGGGAAAAACTGGTCAACTCACTGGTCGCCTACCACGCCCACAACCTGCCCAAGTAAGCAAAGATCGGCTCGTTGCGCCTCAGTCCTTGAGGCGGTTCAGCGTGTACCAGGCGATGGTGTTGGCCAGCTTGGAACCGTCCTTGGCGGTTATGGCGGCCAAATTGAGCTTATAGACCCTGCTCTCCTCAAGTTCCGTCTCGATCAGGACTTCCGTGCCGTCCTTGGAGAGGCTTGCCTTGGAGGCGTTTGAGCGCTTGAGCTCGGTCTTTGGCGACCCGTACCTGGGATGATAGTGGTATCCCCAGCGCTCAATCGGGTAATTGGCGGGGTCGCTTGCGAGGGTCCGGTCGGCAGGCTTGGTGAAGGTGATGCGAAAGCCATTCTTGGTCAGCTTGACGTCGTGCATGGAGAATGGGGTTGTCTTCCCGTCCCACTTGACCTGCTGGAGGCCGTACTCCTTGCCGCCGGCCGATCCCCAGCCTCTGCCGGTCTGACCGACCCATAGGGCGCCGTCCTTGCCGAAGACGTGCCTGATGCAGCCGGTCTGAAGGCGGTTGACGAAATCGAAGATCACGCCCTGATAGTCTCCCCCTACCTTGTCGAGGGAAACGCGCATGATGTTGGAGCGACTCTGGTCGCCGATGAACATCTGTCCTTCGAAAGGTCCGAACTTGCCTCCGGTATAGTCGAAAATGGGCTCCCCGGGTGAATTAGCCAACTCGCCATGGGGAATCCATACCGCAGGACGCGTCCAGAGCTTCTCGTATTCCTCGATGGGGATCGCGTTGAGGTCCTTGCCCTCGTAATCGGGGTGATCGGTAAGCGAGGACGGGTGCCCGTGAAAACGCCCCTTTACGATGTGATGCAGGGAACTGGACGCTTCCCAGTCTCCCTGGTTGTCGGTAAAGAAAAGTTCGTCGTACTTGTTGATGCCGATCCCGGCTGGCGATCGCATGCCCGAGGCAAAGGGGACGAACTTGCCCTGGGGCGTCACTTGGAAGCCCCATCCCCGGTACTTGGCGGCCCGGCCCATCTTCCCCTCGGTATCCTTGTAGCCCTTGGTCCAGACGCGGGCTACGTCCCATTTCTTACTTCTCGCCCAGCCTGGCCAGGACAGCGAGGTGTTGAGGGTTCCATAGAAATTCCCCTTGCCGTCGCGGACCAGCCCGAAGGCGTACTCATGGTAGTTGTCGGTAACTCCCCAGTCGGCGTTGAAGGTCTCGTAGAGATCGGCCTGACCATCCTTGTCGGTGTCGATCAGCTTAGTGATCTCGGGGCGCTGGATGACGAAGATTTCAGCGCTCTTGGGGTCAATCCAGATACCCAGCGCCTCGTGCAGGCCGTCCGCGAAGAGGGCCCATTCTTTCTTTTCGGCATGGTATTCCCAGACCTCGCCCTCGCGGGTGCAGACAAAGAGGTTGCCGTTGGGGGCGAATTCCATGCCTCCTACGCCAAAGGAAACGCCTTCGGGTGTCTCGACGTTATGAACGGTATAACCGGCCGGGATGCGCTTGGGCTGTTCCTGGCCTAGGGTGGCCAGATGAGCCAGGATGAAAAAGAGGACTTGTGAAGTGCTTTTCATGGTGAGGACTACTTTTGCTCGATGCTGACGAAGAATTCGGAGGCTTCCTTAGCCGGTACCCGGACGTATCCGTTTTCGGGGTCCCATTTGCCGGCGGTTGAGGCCACGGTCAAACCGTCCGCGGGCTTGACGAGAAAATAAAGGTCCTTGCGGGAATCCGCCCGCAGGCCATAGGTCAATCCCTTCGTATTGGGGTTACCAGTGGCGGTTTGTTCGATCCTGACTCCATTGACCTCGTACAGAAAAGTTGGGTTTCCGGAACGGGAATATCCCAGGAAGCGCGTCTCGGGGATCTTTTCGGGATCACCGATTCTCAAGGGGAATTCGTCCGCGCCGACCCCGAACTTCTCACCGAGTATGGCGCAAAGTCCGCCTCCCCTGCCCCTTCGGTCGCGGGTGACGTTGATGAAGGCTCCCGTCCAACCGGTCCTGATCATCAGTTTTTCGGCGTCAAAGAGATAATTGATTCCTCCGGGGAGACCAACTGCAATGGATCGGCCGGAATCGATGCCCGCGACGTGCACGCGTATGACCCGGGGTTCCTCGCCGACTTCTATCACTCCATTGCGGGGCGTCGTGTTTGCGGAGACAGCCTTGACTTGAGATAGGTCCGCAGAAGCCGGGTCGTCGACCACTTTCATGATACCGCGCATGGTGAGGGAATGACCGGGAAAGGTGCAGACGAAAGGATAATCACCCTTTTCGCCGGGAACCTTGAACTCGACCGATGCCTTCTTCCCGGGCTGAACCAAGCCGATGCTCGCGATAATGGAGGAATCCTTGGGCACGAAGCCCATTTCCATCCCCTTTTCTCCAAGCTTCAGGGCCGCTTCGGCCAGTAGGTCCACGCTCTTGGCATCTCCCTTGGCAAGGATCAGGTTGTGGATCATCTCGTCGCTGTTCTCAAGGGTCAGGCTTACGGTCGACCCTGGCTTTACGGCAAAGGCCTCCGGGCTGAAGCGCAACTGGCCATGAAGCGTTCCGAGGGAGATCTCGTGATCGGGCTTTGCGTGGAGCGAAGGAAGAAGAAAGAGAAGAAGGCTGGTAAGGTAAGGTTTCATCTTTCACTCACTATTCAAGCTTTCGAGTCGCCAAGCCAAGATTAAAAAGAGATTCCCGACGTTTTATGACCTTAGCTTGCCAAAGGCCGTAGCGAACTCTTGCTTAGGCCCCGAGGATGCGATCGACCTCGGCTTTGCCGAGATGATTGGAGACCAGGGGTTGGGATCCGTCGGGCTGGGCTTGTTGCCAAGCGCCGAGAAGGGAGCCGTCGCCCAGAAAAATGGCCGAAGCATAGCGACTGCACCCTGTTGCATGCGGGGAGAGGAAAAGTGGAAAGTCGACGGAAATCTTCGAGAGATTGGGGAATTCGGCGTCCCATCCCCAAGCCAGTCCGCCAAGCTCTTCGCAAGAGTAACCTCGCGGTCTCTTCGCTGCCTTGGAATTCTGGTCGAGTGGGCGTAGGCATTCGGCGCCGTCGTAAAAGTACATGGACAGAGGAGGGAGATCGGCAAAACGTCCGATGGCGGGTACTGGCAACCTCTCGGTGACCCTCGAGCAAGCGACGTCCCAGCTGTTGCCTCGCGGCAAGACGTTGTCGGAAACGGGTTCGAAATCTTCCCGCTCTTCGGTTTGGCGGGCCAGTCCGGTGTTCGAGCTCGACCAACTGAAGGGGTGATGACAATAGAGCAGTTCTGTAGATCGATCGTTGATTCGGAAAGCCACGGGATCCTTGACGTGGAGAGAGGATGGGATGCCAGGCTTGATTACGGTTCGCATGCAACTTACGGAAAGGGAATCAATCTCTGCGCCTTCGATGAGGTTGATCGACCATACTCCCGTTCCGGGCTTCTGGAAATGGATCAGGGGCTTGGGATAGGAGGATTTCTTTTCGGTGGACACGAAAAGCTTCCAATTGCCCTTCTCATCCTTGGGAGGAAGAAGGGACCCGCCTTCGATGGAGACGACCTCTTCTTCGATCGAGAGGTCGGATTTGCTCAGGGAGAAGATCTTCCTGAAAGGGTCGTCGGACGAGCCTGCCTTGAAAATTGCGAATTCAAGCCCTCTTTCACCGGCTCCTGTTCCCGTCCGGGCGTCACCGTGGTTGCGGTATCTTCCGCAGGCAAGGATGGTTCCATCATTATTCTGGACGATGTTTCCTCCGCCGAACCAGTATCCGGATTCGTTACCAAGTGTGGGAACCAGGATGCGGGCGGAGCGCTGATCAAGAAGCCTGAGACCGAGTTCCCTGAGGCTGTCGGAGCATTCCTGACTCAGTATGCTCATCTGAGCATGCCGGCGGCTACCGTCTCGTTGGTAAAAGGGTCCACGAGGATGAAGCTTCCCGTGTTCCGGTTACTGCGGTAGGCGTCATGAAAGACCGGTTGAGAAACCCTGAGCATGACGCGACCGATATCGTTCATCTCGAAGCCATCGATTTCCTCGACTTTGCGGAGGGTATTTACGTCGACCTTGTAGTTGATCTCGGAAACGATGGCCTGGGCTTCCTTGGTGGTGTGGCGAAAGATGAATTTGCCGCCTCGGGATAGTTTCCTTGAGGCGGAAAACCAGCATATCCTGGAATCCAGGTCCTGGGAAATCTTAGGTTGGTTGTTTGGTTTGACGATCATGTCTCCCCTGCTGACGTCGATCTCGTCCTTGAGCAGGATGGTGACGGACTGTGGGAAGAAGGCAT
Source organism: Opitutia bacterium UBA7876 (assembly GCA_002500665.1). GTDB lineage: Bacteria > Verrucomicrobiota > Verrucomicrobiia > Opitutales > Seribacteraceae > Seribacter. The sequence continues at coordinate 62,187 of DLRY01000023.1, read as the reverse complement.
TCTCGCGCTCCTCGGAGCCCGATAGTATGCGGGATATTCGGGTCGAAAAACCAGACGGGAGAATGGTTACTTCGTCCCCTTTCTTGAATACGCCGCCGGCAACTCGTCCGGCGAAGCCGCGGAAATCGTGGTGCTCGTCGGAGTGCGGGCGGATCACCCATTGCACGGGGAAGCGGGCGTCGACGTGATTTGCGTCCGACCCGACGTAGACGTTCTCTAGGTGGTAGAGCAAAGGAGGGCCCTCGTACCAGGGCATGTTTTCGGACCGCTCTACCACATTGTCCCCCTTGAGGGCGCTGATGGGCAGGAATGTCAGTTCGGTGACGTTCTCAAGACGAGAGACGAAGTCACGGTATTCAGCTACGATTTGATGGTAGGCCTCTTCCTTATAGCCCACGAGGTCCATTTTGTTGATGCAGACCGCGACGTGCTTGATTCCGAGCAAATCGGCGATGAAGGTGTGCCTGCGGGTCTGCTCGACTACCCCATTGCGGGCATCAACGAGAATCAGTGCCAAATTGGCGGTCGATGCGCCGGTAACCATGTTTCGCGTGTACTGAACGTGCCCGGGTGTATCTGCGATGATGAACTTGCGCCTTGGAGTCGCGAAATAACGATAGGCAACGTCGATTGTGATGCCCTGTTCTCGTTCGGCCCTCAGACCGTCCGTAAGGAGGGCGAGGTTGACGTTGTCGTCTCCCCTTTTGCGACTGCTGCGTTCGATCGCTTCAAGTTGGTCCTCGAAAATGGCCTTGCTGTCGTGAAAGAGCCGGCCGATGAGGGTGCTTTTGCCGTCATCCACGCTTCCTGCAGTGGTGAAGCGCAGAAGATCCATATCCAGGTAGGCGTCTGCTTCGCCCATCAGAAATACCCTTGCTTCTTACGATCTTCCATGGCCGCCTCCGAGCGTCTGTCGTCGGCCCTGTTTCCTCTTTCGGTTACCCGCGATGCGGCCACCTCGGAAATTACCTCCTCGAGGTTGGAAGCCGATGAACGGACTGCACCCGTGCAGGTAGCGTCCCCAATGGTGCGGAAACGCACTGTTTCGGTCGCAGAGGACTCGTTCTCTCTAGGTGTGACGAAATCGGTTACCGCAAGCAGGCTGCCGTTTCTTTCCAGAACTTCCCGCTCATGGGCGAAATAGAGTCCCGGCAATGCAATTTGCTCGAGTTTGGCATACTGCCAGACATCCATTTCGGTCCAATTGCTCAAGGGAAAAACCCTGAAGTTTTCGCCAGGGCCCTTGCGTCCATTGAAAAGATTCCAGAGTTCGGGCCTTTGGTTCTTCGGGTCCCATTGTCCGAATGCGTCGCGATGAGAGAAAAAACGCTCCTTTGCTCGGGCCTTCTCCTCGTCCCTGCGCCCTCCGCCCAGGCATGCATCAAGGGTTTCTTGTTCGATGGTCTCGAGCAGGGTCACCGACTGGAGGGCGTTTCGGCTGGCATCCGGCCCGCTCTCTTCGGTTGTAGTGCCCCGGTTAATAGAATCTTCGACCGAGCCGACGATCAATTGAACGCCCAACTCTTCCACGAAGGAATCCCGGAATTCGTTTGTCTCGGGAAAGTTGTGGCCGGTATCTACGTGAACAAAGGGAAAAGGGATTCTGGAAGGGCTGAACGCCTTCTGGGCGAGGTGGGCCATCACGATTGAATCCTTGCCACCGGAGAAAAGTAATCCCGGGCGCTCGAACTGGGCTGCGGTTTCACGCAGGATGAAGATTGCTTCAGCCTCAAGTTGATGAAGATGAGTGAGGTTGTAATTGGTCATCCGGATATCTGGGAAGGGGAAATCTCGTCAAGAACAGACTCCAGCAAGCGAGTCGAAGACTCGTCTGGCGTCTCCTTTTCGGTGTCGATCGAGAGCCATGGCTTCTCGGGCTGTTCGAAAGGGGAATGTTTTCCGGTAAAGGACTCGATCTCCCCCTTATCAGCCTTGGCGTAGAGCCCTTTTACGTCTCTTTCCCGGCAGGTTTCGAAGGATGCGTGGACGTACACTTCAAAATAGTTTTCCGCTCCGATGATTGCCTTTGCCTGGTCACGGAATCTTTGTAGAGGCGTTATGAACGATACGATGACGACGGAGCCGTTATCGACCAGGATCCTGGCCAGTTCGCTTGCCCGACGCAGGTTTTCCGCGCGGTCTTCCTCACTGAAGCCCAAGTCCTTGTTTATGGTAGAGCGCAGGTTGTCCCCGTCGAGAACGATACTGGAAAATCTTCTTTTCAGTAACTCTCTTTCAAGCTCGATAGCCAACGTGCTCTTGCCTGATCCGGACAAGCCGAAAAGCCAAAACACGCCTCCGCGTTGCCCCAAAAGGTTTTCCTTATCTACGCGGGAGACAAGTCTGCTTGAGGTCGGATGCAGGTTTTCGGCGGGCATTTGGAGGAAGTTGAACCATTTATGATAGGGGAAATGGGAGAAAAGTAAAAGCGAGAACACGTCATGCGCGTTCTCGCTTTTGGGGTGATCGGTCGATTGGGGTTAATCAACTGATCGAAGGGGTAGAAGAAAAGGTATTACTTGATTGGGGCGGCTCCTGCAAGGTTTAAAGATATCTCAATTTCATTAGCTACTTTGTCCAATTTCTCGCCCGCCCGAATTTCAAAGTCGTCCCGCTTGACCAAGAACTTGGATCTCAGGATGAGCAAGTCGCCGGGGACGCGGTTTCGTTTCTCCAAAAGTCCCTTCAGGTAGGTGATCTTAACCGGAATGACAATTTCCATGGTAACGTTTCGAATCGTCATTTTTCCCTTCGCATCGGCCAAGACGTCGATCCCTTGTTTTTTGACGTTTTCAAGCTTGGTCAGCTTGAAGGAAATTGCGGGAAACTTTTCGACGTTCATCCAGTCTTTGCCGTGAATATGCTCCTTGAGGACAGGGTTCCCAACGTGAAGGCTCTTGGCATCGAGGATGATTTCCCCCTGAGTGGCGTATGGGTTGGAGGGATCGAAGGTAACCGTTCCCCAAAGGGAGTCACCGGAGCCGTTGATGGATTCGAGCGGGGCATCCATCTGAAAGATGACGTTGTTGACCTTCTTGGGGTCCTTGAAGTCGAACTTGATGGGAGCGCCCGAGAGGACGAAGGCTGAAAAGAGAAAAAGGTAGGGAATTGGATTGAACATAGGGGAAAACTAAGAAATTAATTTTCTCTTTTCTTCAATCTTCTTTTTAGGGTTTGAGCTAAAATCATGAGAGCAAGGAATGCCAGTAGACCGGCCAAGGGTGTTTCGATTCCGCTTACGAACTGGTTCTTCCATTCAATTTTCCTTTGGGTGCCCAGTTTCGGCATTCCCTCGATGATGGGAACCTCGGTTTCCACTTGAACGCTGGTTTGCCAAAAACCGAGGCGAAACCCGTGGTGCTGCCAAAGGCCTATGCTGGCCAGCAGTAGGACAAGAGCCAGGATGCGCAGGGCTGAGGTCACTGGCTTATGCCCTCGGATGAGCGAGTTTGTGAGCCTTCTTCAGTCGGGAGACCGAGACGTGAGTATACACTTGGGTAGTGGATAGACTGGAATGGCCCAGAAGTTCCTGCACGGCTCGCAGGTCGGCCCCATTATCGAGCATGTGGGTGGCAAAAGAATGGCGGAGCTTGTGTGGAGTCAGGTCCTCGGGCAGTTCGGCCGAACGGAGGTATTTCTTGAGGATAGCCTGGACGGATCGGACCGACAGTCTTTTTCCGCGGTGGTTAATTACGATGGGAGAGTCGAGGGAGGCATCCTTGGCGAAGTTGTCCCGAAAGGAATGGATCGTCCGGGCCGTTTTGCTGCCGATGGGACAGATTCTCTCCTTGCGACCCTTTCCTAGCACCCGGATGGCCGATCGGGATGAGTCCAAGTGCCCATAATCAAGGCCCACGAGTTCACTAACTCTCAACCCGCCGGAGTACAGCAACTCGAGAATCATAAGGTCTCTGCTTGGCTTGAAGGCATGGTTTCCCTGCTTGGATTCGAGAGACTCGGGTTGGGCGAGCAATTTCACGACTTGATCCTCGGTGAGGAATTTGGGCAAAGGCTTCTCAGGCTTGGGGAGGGTAAGGTTATGGAAAGGGTTGCCCTCCGTCCATTTGCGCTTCTGGCAGAACTTGAAGAAGCTTCGCAAGCCCGAGACGTGATTGCGAAGGGTTCGCCTGGAATAAAGGGCTTGGGCTTCTATCAGATAGGAGCGGGCATGAAGCCTGGTCACTTGCGTAGGTTTCAAGACCATCCCCCGGGCGTCGTGCTGCAGCCATAGGAAAAAGCAGATAAGGGCATGCTCGTAGTTTCTACGCGTGTGAGGGGAAAGCCGCCTTTCCAAGGTCAAATAGTCCCCAAAGGCGACCTTGGCCGAATTCAGCCCCTCGGGTATTCTTTCACCCTCTCCTACTTCAGCCTCGTCCATGTCTCTACCGCCAATTCGTACACCGAGAAGAAGAGTATCGTGAGAAAGGTTATAATGGCAATGGAAAGGTAGAATCCGAAGCCGGTTTCCGCCCTCTTGGGTTGTTCCTTGCGATAGGCGTTGGAGGTGTTGTCGTAAGGTTCTATGGAAACGAGGTTATGGGTACGCTCCTCCCTGCTCCGAAGTGGTTTCTTCCCTTGCATGTATAGACAATCTGCAAGCGCTTGCCGGGTTTTGCAAGTTGAAGAATTCCTGCAAATCAATCAATAGGCGAGGAATGGGGCTATTTTGTCGATGCAGGGCTCGAGGGCGTCTTCCAACACGTAGTGGCCTGCGTGGTCGATACGGGTGGCCTCGAGATTGGGCCATCTCTTCTCCCATTCCTTGAGAAAACCGGGATGAAAGCAGAAATCCTTCATCCCCCAGCAGGCAATGGCGGGGGTTTCCCGGAATTTCTCGAGCCCTTGAGCCGTTTCCTTCAGAAGAGGCAGGGTGGGATGAGATTTCTCAAAAGGAATGTCCCTTACAAAGCGCCATACGGCAACCCTGTTGGTCCAGTTGTCGTAGGGGAGCAGGTATCCCGTTTTTGTTTCCCGGCTAAGTGGCTTGGCGACTGCCATGTGGGTTGCGGGACCTGCAAAGCCATTGAGCCCGCGGACCAAAAAGCTTCCAAGAAGAGGTAGCCGACACAGAAGAATACGCAGGGCGACGTCTCGAGAGGGAAAGGCGGCCGTATTCAGCAGGACGATTTTATCCACCCTCTCGGCAAGGTTCCGGAATGCGGTTAGACCAATGGCTCCTCCCCAGTCGTGAACGACTAGGCGAACCCGATCGACCTTTAGCTTTTCCAGGAGGGAGAGGAGGTTTTCCGAATGGCTCCTCAAGTCGTATTCGAACTCAGGGAATCCCGGCTTCTCAGAAAGCCCGCAGCCGATGTGGTCGGGTGCTATGCAGCGTGAGTTTTCCCTGAGGGAAAGGATGAGGCGACGATAGAAAAAGGACCAAGTCGGGTTGCCATGAAGAAATAGGATTGGCGGCTCATTTCCCGAGCCTTCGTCCAGGTAATGCATGGCATGTCCTTGCGGGGTATCGTGGAATCGACCCTCGAAGGGATAGGCTTCCGAGATTGAAGGTAGTATCTTCAAGGATTAAGGGAGAGCATAAGGCTTGAGAGGCCACTTCCTATACCTAATAGGGCCGCCGGCCCCATTGAGAAGTCGGGGTTTGCCTCGCAGGCGAGCGTATAGGTTATGGGAAGGGATACCGAGCCACAGTTGCCAAGGGTCTCGAAAGTGGAGAAGTTCCGCGCCGTGTCGAGACCAAGGGCATCAAAAACTGCCTTCGTATGGGCTTTGCCGACTTGGTGGGTCACGACCAGTTTGGGGGTATTGGAGCTCCATCCGCTTACCTCGGTGAATTTGTCCCAAGTTCTGCTGGCAACGGAAATGCCTGCGTGCAGGAGTTCTTCCGAGTCGGTTTGCATGATCAATCCATCCCCTTGGGTGTCCCCTTCGCATAATTCATTGTGAGAAGTGTCGGTCAGGCATGCCGAGGAGCCGAGTACGGGCCCGGTTTTCTCGATGAGGTCCAGATGGGCCACGGACCAAGCGACGGCACCCGCGCCAATGGTCAAGTTGGCGAAATAGGGCTTGATCTGCTGCCTGTCCAGTTTACCCTCATTGAGCAGGTCGATGGTGCGCTCGGCAAGCGGTTTTCCGTTTTCTCCGGCCACGATTATGGCTCTTTTGATCTGCCCACTCTCTATCATGCCGGCTGCCAGAATGGTGGCGTTGAGGAAGCCAAGACAAGCATTGGATACGTCCAGGATCTGCGTTTTGCCGGGAAGGTTCATGAGTCGGTGGACGTAAGAAGCGGTAGCCGGCTCGAGCCTGTCGCGGCAGACGGCGGAATGAATGAGAAGATCTACTCCCCCGGGGTCGATTCCCGATGACAACAGTTCATTGCCGGCATCCGCGGAAGCTTGGGAAGGCTTGTATTCAGCTGGCCAGAATCGTCTTTCCTTGATTCCCGTCATGAGTTCCAGTCTTCCCTTGGGTAGGCCGAGCCGTTCGTATAGACCGGAAAGTTCTTCCTCGATTTGATCGGAGCTCACGACCTCGGGTGGCAAGGCGTAGGCCATTGCCTCGATTCCAACCTGATTGAAGTTCATTTCCTTATTTCCATGGCTGACTCCACGATCTCACGATCGAAGTAGTTCAAGCCCATGCCGGCGTCTATTACGATTCCCTGCCCATTGATGCCCGAGGACCTCGGGCTGAGGAGAAAGGTCGCAAGGTTTGCGACCTCCTCGGTTCGAAGGGCTTGCTTCCTGTAGGTAAGCTTTTCCGCGAAGAGATAGTTCACGAGATAGCCGGGGATGCCGGCGGAAGCGCTTGTCTTCAGCGGACCTGCATTGACGGAGTTGAAGCGAATCTTGGAATCGCTGGAAAAGGATTTGGCCAAATAGCGAACTGATGCCTCGAGGGCAGCCTTAATGGGTGCCATGTAGCCATAGTTTTCGGCCGTAACCTCCGTGGATGATATTCCGATGGTAACGACGGATGCATCCTTGGCCAGGCTGGGCTTGCAGGCTCGGGCGAGCTCGATAAGGGAGAATGAGGAAATTTGGGTGGCCTGGAGATAATCCTCGCGTTTGGTTTCGTGGAAGGGCTTAAGTCCATCCGAGTAATTGGCGAATGCGATGGAGTGGAGGATTCCGTGGAGTTTGACGTTCTGCTCCAAGGATAAGGTTGCACCTAAGCGCTCGATTTCCTCTTGTTGCTCGAAATCGCAGGTCAAGACCGTGCTTTCGTCATCCAGGAGGGATTCAAGCTCCTCTTTGCGTTTGTCGTTGCGCACGGAGTAGATCACGCGCGCTCCCTCATCGACCAGTAGTCTGGCAACCGACCAGGCAATGCTCTTCTTATTGGCAAAACCTACTACCAGAAAAGTTTTGCCGGATAGGTCGAGGAAGCTCATTCAATTCCCCTCGCTTTTCACAAGGGCTAACGCGAAGGAGATGGTAAGGGAAACCTTGTCCTTGTTCCGTATTTCGCCTGTGAGGTTGAAGAACTTGCCCATCCTTTCGGTCAGTGAAACCGAAATCTCGACCTTGTCTCCGGGAAGAACAAGCCGCTTGAACCGGGCGTCTCGGATTCGCGAGAGGACCGGGGTAACGGATTCGTCCGTCAAGGACTCGTCCTTCAGGGCGTCAGCCAGAAAAACGGCTCCGGTTTGGAAGACGGACTCGCACAGCAGGACCCCGGGCATAATCGGATTACCGGGGTAATGCCCCTCGAAGAAGGGGAAGTCGGGCTTGACCAAGAGGGATGCCCGAGCCCCTGATTCGGTGATCTCAAGGATTTCATCAATGAAGAGAAAAGGAGGGCGATGGGGAATGCGACGGTTTATTTCTTCCATATGTGAAGTGGCGACAGGCTTGATCAGGCAAGACTGGGAGCTGGTTCACCGCGGTCCGGTTGGCCCATTTTCTTTCGGAGGAAGCGGTCGATCTTGTTTGCCGTGATAACCCCATAGTTAATCGTGCCAAGCCATCCGGACATGATGATGCCTACGGAACCGGCATGAAAGAGACCCGGGGCATGCTCTGGCAGGGAGGAGGATACTTCGAGGCCCTCGAACTTGGTCCCGAAGGTTGCTCCTTGGGCGTGGCGGGTGTAGTGGCGGATGGTCCTAGGAGTGGCCGCCTCGAGATGGTCGACGTCATCCCTGATCCCGGGAATGATTTTCTCCAAGGCGACCAGGCTTTCCTCGATGAGCCGCTCCTTTTCCTTGGCGTATTCGTCGTCGCTGAGGCTGCTCCAGTCCTTCCACTTGGCATTGATGGAAGCTACGATGCTGCAACGGGGCTTTTTGCGGTCCGGTCTGGTGTCCGAGTAGTAGACTGAGAAAGTCCTGCTGGTGGTGTTGAAGTCAGTCAGTTCCTCACTTGAGAAGGAAGGGGCATCCGAAGTGAATATCAGGTCCCCGACTTGTGGAATCTCAACTCCTTCCTTGATCCCGATATAGACTTGGCAGGAAGTGGAGTTTAGACGAACGGAAGATGCGGCCTTGGCGAATTTGGCCGGCAATTTGGACAAGCCAAGGAGTTTCTCGATTGTGCTTTTGAGGTTGGCGTTCGAAAGCACGGCTTGACAACGCACTTCCTTCCCGTTGACGACGACCCCGGATACGTGATGCTTCCCATCCATCTCGTCCGTGATAAGCCTCTCGACCATGGACTTCGGTCGCAAGTCGGCTCCGTTTCCGCGTAGCTCGGTAACCATCTTCTTGATCAAGGAGTCGGTTCCTTCCTTGAACGTGTAAATCCCTTTTTTCATGAAATTGGAAAAAACGATTCCGTAAGCGATGGCGGGATCCTTGAGCGAGGATCCATTGGCATAGGCGATCGGTTCCAGGAGGAGACGCTTGATGTCTTCGCGTCCGGGGAAGAATTGCTCGAAAAGATCCCCGATGGTTCGGCTGTCGTTGGCAAAATAGTCCATGGTGCCCAAGTGCTCGAAAAAGGCCTCGGTTCGATCCTTTGCGATCTTGAAGGTGTCCTGCATGATGCGCGTGAAGTCGATCCTGTCGAAGGTGGTTTTGAGGTCGTACTGAGGGTTAACGAAGCGGATGTTCTTAAGTTGGACGATTCCGTTTGCGATTTCCTTGGTCCAGTATCTCCGGCAGGATTTGATCATGCCGATGGGGAAACCGTGCAAAGAGATGTCGAAGATATGTCCTCCTGTCCTTTTGAACCAAGTGGCCAGACCGCCGAACTGGTAGTGGTGTTCAAGCAGGAGCACGGAGTGACCCTGCTTGGCGAGACAATTTGCTCCAGTCAAGCCTCCCAAACCGCTTCCGATTACTATGACGTCGTAGTAGTCACGCACGTCCTGTAGAGGATCTCTTGGCATAAAAATTAACTCTATTGGAGATTCGACGAGTGGACAAGATTGGAATTGCCTGGGTTGGTGCTATGCGTACTTCTTGAAGAATTCCGCCGGTCCCTGCCCTTCGTCGTCGGCAGCTGCTTTCAGCACGGAGAGATCGAGGCCGCGGAGAAGCTCAAACTGCGATTCATCAAGCTTGTCCGGCGAAAGGCTCAGTTTTCTAAGAGGCATGGTACATAGGGGGGACAGGTCCTCAATCCTAAGGCCGACAAGGTTGAGTTCGCGGATGGGCAGGTATGACAAGGGCCCAAGGTCTCGTAAGGGAGATCCGGGGAGATGCAGAATCTCCAGGGGGGACTCGGCCAATGCGGCAAGGTTGCTGATCTGCGTAGACCTCATCTCGAGTTTTTTGAGGGGACTACCGATCAGGGGCGAAAGGTCGGATACCTTGGTGCCACTGATGTTCAGTTCCTCGATCGGGGAACCTTGGAGGGCTTCCAGAGAAGTGACGGGGCACTTGAGCAGGTCGAGGGAGGACAGGGATTCAGTGCTTAGATCGCCAATCGTATCGATGGGGTTGCCTGAAAGAAAAAGAGCCTTCAGTGCGATCCCCGAAAGAAAATGCAGAGAGGTGAGGCCCGACTGCCTGAGGGAGAGTTCCTCAAGCGGATGATCGGAGAGGAGGGGCAGGTCGGAAGCCATGCACCCATCGGCATGCAGGCGCTTGAGGGAAAAAATAGACAACTCGGAGAAGGTTACTGGTGGAGTCTTCGACAACTTCAATCCTTCCAGCTTGAAGAAGCTTAGGTTCTCGAGGGCGGGGTTGAAAACCAACGAAAAGTCGAATTCCGAAATGGGGAGATGCGCAATCTGGGCAATGGAGGGATGATCATGGTTCAAGATTCTTATGCCGACCCCTCCGTGAAGGAGGTAAACCTCAGTATCAAACCCCTTCCCCTTGAGCTCCCTCGCGCAGGATTCGCGGATCTCGCTGAAGAAACGGTGATCCGTAGGTCGTGAGGCTCCCTGGGATAGGTTTCCAAGTATCATTGCCCTTGTATAACGGCTTAGCCTTTTTCTAGCAACCTTTCGCTTTGGCGTTGAAGCCATTGTCTTGAACTGAGACTATGAGGCATGTCCCTTTGGGTTCACGTCGCAGGATGGGTCCTGGTAGTCCTCAATACGCTTTGCCTAGTCAGGCTGGGCATCCTGCCTATGGTGTTCTTCGCCAGAAATTACTCGCTATACCGGAAAATCTTCTGGGTTTCCATCGTAATCACCCTTATGTTTTCGTTCAGCGAGTGGTTTCTGGTCTCCATGATGCTTGGTCTCGAGCTCAAGTGAGCGCCGCGTCCCTCCAAGTTAGTCGAGCACACAGCCCTTGATCCTCACTCAAACCCATTTAAACGCCATGAATACAAAGAATTGCCTGCTCCTCACCCTCCTGCTATGCCTACCTTTAGCCGTCTTTGCCGCAGCTCCACTGGTTTACGAGGGAAAAACCGGTCTCGGGAAAGGCAAGCACATCGTTTTCATCGCCAGTGATCACGAGTACAGGTCGGAGGAGACCTTGCCTGCCCTTGCCCGCATTCTTGCCAAGCACCATGGCTTCAAGTGCTCCGTGGTGTTCGGTGTAAACGCCAAAGGCGAAATACAGCCTGGGGCCAACAACGTGCCTGGCATTGAGGAACTCGCGAAGGCCGACCTCATGGTGATCTTCACCCGTTTCCAGAACTGGCCCGAGGATCAGATGAAGCATTTTGTGGACTATTTGAACCGGGCTGGTCCCATCGTGGGTCTGCGTACCGCCACGCACGGTTTTAAAATTCCCAAGGATAGTTCCTATGTGAAGTACACCAATGGCTATGCCGGAGCGGATTATAAGGATGGATTCGGTCGCCAGGTTTTGGGGGAAAAATGGGCGGGTCACTACGGAGGCAACCACCGATCCAGCACGCGTCTTGACCTTGTTCCCGCACAGGCCAAGCACCCGATTTTACGGGGAGTAAAGGATATGTGGGCCCAGTGCGGTGGCTACAATGCGAATCCATTAAAGCCTTACACAGCCTTGGCCATGGCTCAGCCCCTCAAGGGCATGTCTCCCGATTCTCCCGACGACGAAACGCGTAAGCCCGTTCCCGGAGCCTGGACGCGCCACTATCTTGGCAAGGACGGCAAGACCAAAGGCCGTGTTTTCACCAGCACCTATGGTGCTTCCAACGACATCGAGAACGACGGCTACCGCCGCCTCCTCATCAATGGATGCATTTGGGCGGTAGGGCTTGAGGGGTCTATCAAGGCAGACCTTAACGTCAAGTTCGTGGGCCCTTTCAATGGCACTTGGGCTCGAGGCAAGGGCCGCCGCAAGGGAGGGACCAAGCCAAGCGATATGGCTGGCTGGGACACCCCCGTCGTGCCTTTGCAGTAGCTTGACTTGCGCTTGGCTATTGGAGGCCCAGTACGATGGTCTCCGAGTAGCGAAGTTCCCCGGTCAATGCATCGTGAAAATGGAAGATGACCTGAGGATGGGGGAAGGCAAACCAGCGTTCGCCATTGCGTTCCACGGGGTTGTTGAAGACGTTGTTCACCTGAACCACGCAGTAGTGGGGGAAGGTTCGGTTCGCCCGTGGGATGTCGGCCATGGCGTAGCTCGACCATCGGATGTCGCAGGAACGGGGTCCGTATTTGAATTTCCCATTCGCGGGCCTTCCTCCCTCATCCTTCATGGGGGCGTGGTTGATGGAGTTGTGCGGGCCACTGGCGAATTCCCAGACGTTGTCCGTGATCTTGATCGCAAAACTGTTGTGAAGGTCGCCGGTAAGTACGAAAACCGCCTTGTCGAGGTCGTCCCAGAACTCGATTAGTTCCTCGCGCTCCTTGAGGAAGACCGTCCATGCATCGTCTTTCTTGATGGCCGCCTGCTTGTCGTCCCCTCCCCCGCTGCCTACATGGGGTACCATAAAGTTTACCGAAGAAACGACGAAAATAAAGTCGGACTTACTTGTGCGGATGCCTTCCTTGAGCCAGGCAAGTTGTCGCTTCCCAATCATGCTGGCTTGCGGGTTTCCGGGGTTGTCCACGTTGTGCAGCGTCCGATGACTACGGGTATCCAGCAAAAAGAAGTCACAATTGGAAACCGTGAACTTGCCGTAGCAGCGACGACCGATTGAATAGGCGGACTGACGGTCGGCTTTCGCCTCGGGCTTAATTCTAAGCTTGTGGGGTCCGAGCACCTTGATGATCTCGTAGACCGCCGCGTTGGGGTCTCCAGGCTGTGCGTCGAGTGTTGAGTCGGGGACGCCAGCCGTTTTCGTCCCCCAGTGCACGTGCAGGTTGGCCATCCGTTCGAGGTCAAGCTTTGTGAAATCCGCCTCCTTATCTTCCAGAAGATCGCTGCCCTTGCTTAGGCGGGCGGTACCGAACCAAGCGGGCAGATCGTGCTCAATAGGGTTGGACCAGGCCAGGTAGTCGAACCAAGCCCGCGTGGGAATGTCCCGGAATACGGCCCTGCGGTTAACGTAGCCGGTTTCCGCGGTCCCGTAGATGTCGTTGATGAGTTCATGGTCGTCGGCCGTGAAATAGGTCGGCACGTTACGGTGCCACTCTGCAAGGTTGCGGCCTCGATGGAGGAGGTCCTTGTAGTTTTGCCAGACCCCCACAATGGTGGGGGCGTGACGGACGATCCGTGGTGTTTGCTCCTTGTCCAGTCCGACTTGATGGAGCCATTGTTCGGGTGGGTAGTCCCTCCGCGTTTCATAAAGCCAGTCGCCGTTGAGGATTGCGAAGTTGATTTTTTCCCGCACTTTCTTGTTGAGGACGTCGAAGACGGGGAGTGTGGGGCCGGCGCTGTCGCCCGAGCCCTTGGGGTTGTTCCCGCAGGCGAATTCGAAGCGAAAATTGAAGAGCCCCTTGGGGTTACCCTCCGGGTTTCGGAAGTCGTCCGGGGAAGGCATGGTGCGAAAAGATCCGCCCAGTTGATGGTCCTCGATGCGGTAATGATAGCGAGTGTCGGGTTGAAGTCCCTTGATCGTGAGGGTTCCGGTGTAGTCGTGTTCTGCTCCTCGGGTCAGGAATGATGCGGATTGATCTAGGTTCTTTGCGTTCCTTCCGTAGAATACCTTGACCTTACCCTGGCGCTGGGTACGGACCCAGACGGTCATGGAGTCGGTCGCCGGACGGCCGAGGATAGGGCCTTCGGTGACACGAATAACCGTGGGCTTGCCATCTTGGGCGGCTAGAGTAATCGCGAAAAGTACAACAAGGGATGTGAGCAATGTCTTCATGGTGTTAACGAGATAACTTTGTTAGCCGGTCAAACCGGCTGGGGATTGATCAGGGCTGAGGCTTAGGAATTGGGAAAGTTCCAAACCGTATAGTAGGCCATGTCGTGTAGCAAGGGGTGGTTTTCCTCCTTTGAGCGGACGCCTGCGGACTTAAGCTCATGCACGTGACCGCGCTGCATGCCCTCGATCACAAGCCTGACGGTTTTTCCGTCCTTGGCGAGCTTGGCCGTCTTGATCGAAGGAGTGGAAGCGTCCACCCTGGGGCTCCCGTACTTACCTTGAAAGATGTAGGTGTGGGTCTTCATTTCATAGGATTCAAGCGCCTCGGCGGTTTTCTTGTCGACCGGCTTGGTGAATTCCAGCTCGAATCCGTCCTTCCTGATGCGCATTTCAAGGATTTCAAAGGGTGTCTTCCCAGTCCAGACGACCCGGTCGAGGGCATACCTTTTTCCTCCTCGGGCTCCCCACCCACGATCCGTTCCTCCAGAAAACAGGCTCCCGTCGGAAGCTTGGACGACGGGCACGTTTCCGGAACCAAAGCCTTTCACAAAGGGAAAGCAGGCTCCCTGATAATAGCCGTTTACCTTTTCGAGAAAACAGCGATTGATCACGCTGTGGGTCTGGTCGGCAACGAATAGCTGTTCCCTGAAAGGGCCGAACTTGCCCTTTGAAACGTCCGGGGCGATTCCACTCGCGGAATTACCCACCGTGCCATGGGGTAGAAGAATGGCAGGCGGGCGGAAATGGGGAAGACGGTCCATTTCATCGTGGAAGCGACTTCGATCCTTGGGTTTCTCGTGCTCGGGACCCATTGCGGCCTTCACTTCATCAAGGCTAAACCAACCGAATCCGCCTGGGTGTCCCTGAAAGCTGCCGGGAGTCAAGTGCTTGAGCGAACTGGTGCCGTTCCAAGGACCTTGGTTGTCGCAATAGAAGGCTTCCCCTTTGGCGTTGAGTCCAATTCCTCCAGGAGACCTAATCCCGCTTGCCGTGGGGATCATCTTTCCGTCCTTGCTGACCCGTACGCACCATCCGCGGTAGGGAACCTTGCTGCTGAAGGATCCAGTCAGGCAGAGCACTACCCACATGTTGCCCTCCGGATCGAACTTGGAGCCAAAGGCATACTCGTGGTAATCACCTGATATTCCCCATCCGTCGCTAACGGTTTCGAAAACGTCCGCCCGCCCGTCCTTATCGGTATCCTTGATTCTGGTGATCTCGGGTCTTTGGGTCGCGTAAAGCCATCCGTCCGCGTAGGCAAGACCCAGGACCTCATGCAGTCCCCTTGCCCATAGGGAGAAGGTTTCGTTATCGGCCACGTCGTCGAGGGCGTTGCTTACCATGTAAATGTCTCCGCGGCGGGTGGAGACGGCTAATCTTCCGTCCGGCATGAAATCCAAGCCTCCGGCTTCCAAGACAATGCCTTCGGGCACCGGGATGGGGACGACCTTATAATAGTCTTCCGGCTTGGGAGCATCTTGGGCAAAGGAAGAGACCAAGAACGGCAAAAAGCAAAAGACGAGGGTGATGAGGCGATGTAAGTGCATTTTCGTTTCGTGTTAGAGGCGCTTGATTCTAATTTTCTTGAAGATCGATAACATCCTCATGACTGACCAATTCTAATCGGAAATGGGAGCCGATAATTCCTTCAGGTAGATGTTGCGCCAGCTAATTTCCCCGCCATGGGTTTGGAGTTGGATGGGGCCCTTCTTGACCAGTGGCTTTCTTTTCTCTACAGGGGTCTTGCGGTCCCAGTAATTGATCAATGGAGCCTGGTCCACCACGAGCTTGTCGTTGAGGCGGACGGTAACGAGGGTACCCTTCATGGTGATGTGAAAAGAGTTCCACTGCCCGAAGGGTTTGTCCGCATGAACCAAAGGGTCTCGTCCGGGGGCACCGGCCTTCCCGTTGTTCCATAGTCCTCCGGAACCCTTGTCGGCCCCAAGCTTCCACTTTCCAGCCTCCTTGGTGGTGTCCCAAATCTGGACTTGGGGGACGCCTCTTAGATAAATGCCGCTGTCGGCCCCTGCTACGGTCTTGTACTCGAGCATGAGCACGAAGTCTGAATAGTTCTTAAGGGTCGAAAGGTAGAGCCCTTTGCCGTCATTTATGAGGATTCCATCCTCCACTTTCCAATGCTTGTGAACGTCGTCTAAGCTGGCCTTCCTTTTTTCTTCGAGTTTTTCACGCGAAAGAGCCATCCATTTTTCCGGGTCTTCGGTCTTGAGCCCCCACCAACCTTTAAGGTCTTTTCCATTGAAAAGAGCGGTGAAGCCCTTTGGAGGCTTTGCCGAGAGGGCTGATAAAGCAAGGCAGAGTAATAATGCTAAGGTGAGAACGCGTGTTTTCATAGGCGGTATGGGGATCTGAATGAAACGACAGAATTGGAAGGTGATCGATGGATCGCAAGTTGAAAAAACCTATCTTTTGAATTTCAGGTAAGAAAGAGGTAGTCTTGCCCGGAAATATAATCCCTGTCATCGAGGAAACGTGTGATCTTGGATCTGGCTGAACGCGCTCCCGCCAATACAAGGATGAAGACCTCGCCGGGCGGGGGGATCGCCTCGATTGACTCAACTTTGAGACCAGACCGAGGACTGCCGATTTTTTTTGGATCCACTTCGAAGAAACATTCGATCCTCAGTCCGTATCCAAATAGGTGATGAGCTTGCCTTCTGGCCACTTTTCCGGCTCCCCAAGCCGTTAGTTTTCTGCCTCCTATTGGATTTTGCTCCAACCAAGAGGCGAGGTAGCGGGCCTTGGTCCTCTGAAATGCATCTTGGGAATAGCGCGTACAAGTTCTTGAAAGCCTGTCCGGGTGGTCGCGCCATTTCAGGAGGACCTGCTCGAGCTTGGCCATTCTGGTTCCTCGTTCAAGAAACCTAAGCCAAAGCTCATAGTCTTCCGGGAAATCCCCATCCGAATACGGACCGTATTGACTTACCAGTTGTCTTCGAAACAGAACGGACGGATGAGCGAAGGGGCTTTCCACGAATCGATTCAGGGCTATTTGCTCGTGAGTAAGCAAGGCATTCGTCCAATCGACGTAACGACTATATCCTTCCGTCTTGAACGAGAGCGGTGAGAAATGCTCAACCTGGGAGGAAACCAAGCCCGTTTCTGGGTTTGCCCCCATAAAGGCAACTTGTCGCTCCAAACGCTCGGGGAGCATCACGTCGTCGGCGTCCATTCTTGCGATCAGTGAAGATGAAGCGGCCTCAAGACCCTGGTTTAGGGCAGGAACCAATCCCGGTCGGGTTGGTTCGATGAGCCTGATCCGATTGTCCAGGCGAGCGAAGTTCATGGCAATTTTCCTGGAATCGTCCGTAGAGTTGTCATCTACGGCCAAAAGCTCCCAGCTTTCCAGACTTTGTCCGAGTATCGAATGAAGGCATTCCCCAAGAGTTTCTGCGGCGGCGCGAAAAGGCAGAACGATCGATACGAGTGGCGGCACGATCCTTATTGCGGAAATTTACTGCTTCGAAACCTGTCGAAGGGCTTCATAAGTAGCTATGCCTACAGAGACTGCGAGATTAAGAGAGCGAAGCCCTTCCTTGTGTTTGGGGATTCTTAGTTTGCTCGAGCCCACCCACTCGTGGACTTCGCTCGGGGCTCCATGGCCCTCGTTGCCAAACAACAGACCGTCTCCTTTGCGAAAGGAAGCTTCCCAGTAGGTCTTTTCGGCATGCGTGGTAAACAAGTGAATGTTGGATGGCCTATCGTCCGAGGATACGAAACTTTCCCAGTCGTCATGTTCTGCAACCTCGAGGGATTTCCAGTAGTCCATGCCGGCCCGTCGCAGGTTCTTGTCGGTAATCTTGAAGCCGAGTGGATGGATAAGGTGCAGTCGGCATCCTGTGAAGGCGCAAAGGCGTCCGACGTTGCCTGTATTTTGGGGTATTTCCGGGCAGTAAAGGATGATCTCGATCATCGCTTTAGGGCGTTTTTCAAGGCTTGATCCGCTTCCCTCTGAGCCACCCGCTTCTTGAGGTCTTCCCTCTTGTCCCTCTGGTTCTTGCCCGTCCCGACGGCCAGTTCGCATTTGATGAGGGCGTTTTTGAAGTAAATTCTCAGGGGTACGATGGTTTTGCCCGCCGCTTCGACTTCGATTTTCAATTTCGTCAATTCACGACGCTTAAGAAGTAGTTTGCGAGGCCTTTGTGGGGGATGATTCTCTTCCCCGCCGAACTGGTACTCTGCAATATGGACATTGCACAGAAACAACTCGTCCTTAATGAACTTCGCGAAAGATTCCGAGAGTTGGGCGTTCCCACCCCGGATCGACTTCACTTCCGTGCCCGAGAGAACCAGGCCGGCCTCGTATTTATCCCCCAAGGCATACTTGTGCCTAGCCTTTGAGTTGTAGAGGACCGGCAGGGAGTCATTGTTGTTTCTTTTGGAAGACACGGTAAGGGGTGGGTTTACCCCAAAACCGTTGAGGGCAAGAATGTCTTGGGGGAGCGGGCGTACCGGGGGCGTCAGGCGTCGGGTTCAGTTTCGTCCCATTCCTGATAGGAAATTTTCCCTTCTATGATCTCACGCAGGGCAATATCCTCCGGTTCGAGTTTTTCCAAAGACTCGACGAGTGGCTTGTTGCCGAACTTGAGTTGCTTGGAGCGACGAGACACAACGTTGATGAGTGTGTTCGGGTCGGTGATGATTTCCTGGGCTTCTTTTAGGTATTCGTCTCTCACGGGGTAAAAAGATTTTGAAGTTCGCAAATTTTTGAAGAAAAGCTACTTTAGCGGACGTATCATTATTTGCAATTTAATTCTAAGAACATGAAGCACCGGATTGGCATAGGGATAACGACTTGTCCCGACGAGAATGCGGCCTTCGAAATCGTGGAAAGCCTCTTGCGTTCGAACCTCATCGCATGCGGCCAAGTCGAAGGGCCGTTGAAGTCGATTTACCGCTGGGACGGTAGGTTGAATCGAGAAATGGAGTGGAAGGTCACCTTAAAGTTCAAACTTTCAAACCTAGACGAGTTAGGCGAAAAGTTGTGGGAGATTCATCCCTACGACGTGCCCCAATGGGTAGCTTGGGATGCGGAGGCGGGCGAAGAGTACGGCAAGTGGGTAATCGATCCGACCGAAAAGGGATGAGGGAAAGGATTACTCCTCGGGTTTGGTCTTGACCAACGAGACGACCCGATCCCCTTCCTTCCACTGGCCACGCTTACGGAGCAACTCGACGCGCTCGAACCGCTTAAGGACGTTTCTTTTCTTGGTGAGGCCTCCGGGAGGCTTGAAGCTGGGATGTCTGCTCATGAGAGGTTCTAAGATGAACGCAATTATATATTTAGGCAAGTGGAAACGGAGCTTGGTCTTAGGCCGGAGCACCCGCGGGTTCGCCTCCTGGCTGAATCTCGTCATCCTTGTCCTCTTTTGTATCCGTGGCGGCGGACTCGTCGATTTCCTCCTTCTCGTCCTTAGAATCGTCCGGAGTGGAGGTAATGACGGGAGAGATTATCTTGCCGTGTTCGAGGATTTCATGGATGTGCTTGCCCTCGATGGTTTCGTGTTCGAGAAGGGCCTCAGCGGAGGAGTGTAGAGCGGTGAGGTGCTCCTTGAGTATATCTTGCGCCCGCTGGTACTGCTGATCGATTACCTCCTTGATGGCCAAGTCGATCTTTTGGGCCGTTTCCTCACTGTAGTTCTGGGCCCTGGAGAGCTCCTTGCCGAGGAACACTTGATCCTGCTTGTCTCCGAAGGAAATCATGCCCAATTCGCTCATTCCCCAGTCGCATACCATGCTGCGGGCTATGTTGGTGGCCATGCGAATGTCTCCGGCGGCACCGCTCGTCACGTCGCCAATTTCGATTTCCTCGGCTGCTCTTCCTCCCATGGCGCAGCAAATCTGGTTAAGAACGCGCCTCTTGCTATGGTTCAAGATATCCTTCTTGGGGGTAAACATTGTGCTGCCCAGGCTTTGGCCGCGGGGAATGATGGTGACTTTGTGAATGGGAAGCAGGCCATCGTCGACGACTGCCTGCACGATGGCATGTCCAGCCTCGTGATAGGCGATGATCTTGCGGTCCTCGTCGTCCATTACGCGCCGCCTTTCCCTCCCGAAGGAGATTTTTTCTCGCGCATCATCGAGGTCGATCCGCTCGACCACCTTTTTTCTTCTACGGGCGGCGATCAACGCACCCTCGTTGAGTAGGTTGGCTAGGTCGGCCCCCGAAAACCCAGCAGTGGCTCGGGCAAGGGAGTTGAGGTTGACGTCTTCGCAGAGCTTGATCTTTTTTGCATGCACCTTGAGTATGGCTTCCCTGCCCTCAAGGTCAGGGAGATCAATCACGACTTGCCGGTCGAAGCGGCCTGGTCTGAGAAGCGCGTTGTCGAGGACGTCGGGCCGGTTGGTGGCGGCGATGATGATGACCCCTTCGTGGCCGTCGAAGCCATCCATCTCGACAAGAAGGGAGTTAAGAGTTTGTTCTCGTTCGTCGTTGCCACCGCCAAGTCCGGCACCACGCTGTCGCCCGACGGCGTCGATCTCGTCAATAAATATGAGACAAGGAGCGCTTTTTCGGCCCTGTTCAAACATGTCGCGTACGCGGGCGGCGCCAACGCCAACGAACATCTCGACGAAATCGGAGCCACTAATACTGAAGAAAGGAACGTCGGCTTCACCGGCTACGGCCTTGGCAAGTAGGGTCTTACCAGTGCCCGGGGGGCCTACCATTAAAACGCCCTTGGGAATCTTGCCCCCGATTTTTCTAAATCGCTTTGGATCCTTGAGAAAGTCAACGACCTCGGAAACCTCCTCCTTTGCCTCGTCGCAGCCCGCGACATCATTGAAAAGGATTTTCTCGTTCTCACGAGTGAGCATCTTGGCCTTACTTTTGCCGAAGTTAAGCGCACCCTTTCCTGCCATCCGCAACTGCCTGACAAACAAAAAATAGAGTAAGCCGATGATGAGAAGAAAAGGCAACAAACTGAAGAGCAAGTCCGTCCATACGGTGCTTGAGGGCGATTCCCTCAACCGGGGGCCAAGCTGCTCCCTTAAGTTTTTGTAGTCGGACTCGGTAACCCTTCCTTTAACCAGGAAAGCCTGCCCGGTTGGTATTTCTCCGGACTCCGGATCTACCGGGTAATCCGTAAACTCACCCTTGATTTGGTACCATTCCTCGCCCCCCTTGGGATCGCTCTCGATTATCGCCCTGACGATCTTGTCCTCTTTGGCCGCCAAAAGGAGCTGGTCTACATTGGTGATCCCGCCGGATATACCAGTATGGCTGCGCTGAGGGTCGCTTTGTACGACTACTAGTCCGACAATAGCAGCCAAGATAGCCAACCAAATTAGTAATACTTTTGGTTGGAATCCCTTGCCTTCGTTGTCGGGGTCGTTTTCAGGCTTATTTTCCACAACACTAACATAATGTAGCCGTTTAATGGTAAGTCAAATGCATTAGAAGTTTCTCGAGTCCTCTGACTTGAAGGTTATCGGCTGGGGCAAAGCCTGGGATCCAGATGATTTCGCCTCGAGAATCAACCACCATCGGAAGCCGTGACCTGTTTTCGGGCTTCACCTTCCTGTCTATCATCCAAGCCTTTACTTTCCTCGCCCCAGGAGAGCCAATGGGACGATAAGTGTCGCCGGGCTTTCTTGGTCTGATTCCTAGAAAAGAAGGAGGAGCAGCGGACCAAGCGAAGAAAGCTTCCCTTCGTTGGTCCACCTCTCCCTTCATGATCGAACCGAGAAGCTCTCTGGAAGCTTCAATGACTGAAAAACGCAGGCATTTTCCCCCTGGGAGAAAGACGGTTTGCTCCAATGGGATAGGCATCATTGACCACGCAGGTGGATCTCCTCCCGGTGTGGTGGTCATGATTTCAAGCCTATTACCTCGATTCGCTACCTGAGCGGAGGGCGCGAGGTCGAATTTGAACTCGTGCTCGAGGGACCCGATAACGCGATCTACCTGATAAGAGGAAACTTCAACGAGGGGAAGACCCCGATTAAGCCAATCGGAGACGATCATGCGCTGGACTGCCTTTGGGTAAGCGACCAACCGCTCCGTATCGATGCTTCCTTCGCAAAGACAGTCCCTACTTCCATCGGCGCTCCATTGACTAAGCGCAAAGGCTTGCTCTTCAAGGAGCTCTCGGGATCTGAAAAAGCCTTTCAGTAAGTCTCTGTCCACGTCTCTCTTGAGTTGATCGAGGGAATTCTTTCGGATTCGGTTGCGCAGGTATTTTTCAGAGTAGTTGCTTTCATCTTCCCTCCATTCTATTCCCACGGAGGATAACTTTTTCCTGATTTGGGAGCGACTGATGGTTAGAAAAGGGCGGATGATGAAAACTTCACCATGGGATTGAACGGGTTTGGGCGCACAGAGCCCATGAGCCCCAGAGCCACGCGAGAGCCTCCATAGAATGGTTTCAGCGACGTCGTCCTGGTTATGTCCCTGGACGATGAGTCCGGCGTTCTTTCGGGTGCAGGCATCGAGGAAGAATCCGAGCCTTTGGTCCCTTAGCGTGCCCTCGTCGACTTTTCCTCCTGCAGGAGACTTGCCGAGGAGGAAGGGGACTTCCAGTGCTTCCGCTATCCGAGAGGCGAAACCTGCATCTAGGGCAGAGTCCTCGCGAGTGGAATGATCGTAGTGAAGAACTATTAGCCTGTTTCTTAGCTCTGGAAAGGCTTCATAGAGCAAAAGCAGGGAAAAGACGGAGTCCGCCCCACCCGAACAGGCGACGGCAATCATTCCCTTGGGGTAATCCCTCAAGGCACGAGTCGCCTCGGGATGCCAATGGGCGGTCGGGGTATCCAGCAAAAGGCGTTCCGACGCGGAAGCTAAATCCTTTGGGAGAATCGGAATTTCGTTCACCATTAGGTCGGGGATTCAAGGTCCGATGAACTCGGATTGGAACCACTTGCGCAGACATTCTGGAACCCTCACGCGACCATCCATCTGAAGGTGGTTTTCCAGTATTGCGGCTAGAACGCGGGGAATGGCCAATGCCGAGCCATTCAAGGTATGGACGGGTCTGGGCTTGCCGTCTTCACCGCGAAAACGAATGTTGGCTCTTCTGGCCTGAAAATCGGTGAAGTTGCTGCAACTGGATACCTCCAGCCATTTTTCCTGTCCGGCGGCCCATACTTCGAGGTCGTATTGCTTGGAATGCGGAAAACCGATGTCGCCGGCGCAGATTAGGAGGACGCGGTAGGGAAGTTCCAGCTTGCGAAGCAGGTTTTCGGCATCCTCGCGAAGAGAATCAAGGTGCTGGAAGCTTTCGTCAGGATGAACCCACTTTACCAGTTCCACCTTGTCGAATTGATGGAGACGGTTCAATCCGCGGACGTCCTTGCCCCAGCTCCCTGCTTCCCTGCGGAAGCAGGGCGTGTA
This sequence comes from Opitutia bacterium UBA7876, assembly GCA_002500665.1. Lineage (GTDB taxonomy): Bacteria > Verrucomicrobiota > Verrucomicrobiia > Opitutales > Seribacteraceae > Seribacter. The sequence goes on along the minus strand of DLRY01000023.1, from coordinate 39,285 downwards.
GGCGCATCGCTTTATGGGCAGGTCCTTACCGTCCACGATCTCGTCCCGGAAAAAATTAGTGACTGGAACCTCAGCCGTCGGAATCAGGTAGACGCCCTCATTCTGATCGAGGTACATCATGCCCTCCTTGTCGGGAAGCTGGCCGGTTGCCGTAGCGCTTGCGGAATTGACCACGATTGGCGAATGGATCTCAGCATAGCCATTGCTTCCAGCTTCCTCGAGGAAGAAGTTAATCAGAGCACGGACGAGCTTGGACATGTCTCCCAGGTAAAAGGGAAAGCCCGCACCAACTACTTTTACGCCACGCGGGAAATCGATCATTTTCTCGAACCAGGGGATGTCGTAGTGGGGGACGGCGTGTGGGAAATCACCCTCTGCGTCGCCCCAGGTGGAGACGGTTTCATTGTCCGATTCATCCTTGCCGTCGGGAACGGATTGATGAGGCAGGTTGGGTACGGCAAGGAAAGCTTTCTGGAACATCTCATCGGATTCCTTAGCAAGGGTTTCGAGTTCCTTGACCTTGGTCGCAATCTCTTTCATTTGAGCGACTTTCTCTAGAAACTCGGGGCTTCCCTTTTCCATTTGAGACATTTCGGCGTTGGCGCTCTTTTGCCCTGCCCTCTCGGTTTCGGCGGCGGATATGGCATCCCTGCGGGCACGATCGAGTTCCACAAGCGAATCCAAGTCGCAGGAGAATTTTTTTCGGGCAATCGATTCCCTGAGTTCGTTCAGGTTCCGTCGAAAGTAGTTGATGTCAATCATTGTGATGATTCCGGTTTTTCATTCTTGCGGGAATGCCCTTAAACCATTCATCGGGGAGGATGTAAAAAGAAAAGCCCTTCAGCCCGGATGAACATGTAGCATTTTACGCACCTGGCTGAAAGCCGCGTCGAGGTCGATTTCTTCAATCTTGCCGCTCGGGGATCGAAGAATGGAGGAGTTTCCCTCACTGACGGGATATGGGCCGTAAAGCAAAGGGTCGGTTGGCCCGAACAACCCAAGGACGGGCCGGGCAAGGGCCGAAGCAAGGTGAAGTGGGGCGCTGTCGTTGGAAACGACCAAGTCCGCCGACTTGACCAAGTGCGCAACTTGCTCGAGGCCAAGCTTGCCTCTTAGGTCAATCGCTCCGTCGTAGCCTTTTCCCCGGGAGGTTCCGCAGACCATGACCGCCCCCAGTCTTGCCTGCTGAATACTTGAGCTTAATTGATCGAAGAAGGGCCATACCTTTTCCTTCCTCCTGCTTTCCGGGAAAAGGATCACCTTTGGGGATGCGTCATCCTTGATCGCACTATTGGCGGGAATGGAAGCTGAATGAGGGAAACTCAGGGAAAGACGGTCGCCTGCGGGCCTTTTGCCCAGAGGTTCCAGAAGTGAGAGCAAGCGATCGATGGCGTGGATCGCCTTCTTTCGGTCAGTCGGGCCAATGCCTTGGTAGAAAAAAGTCGATCCCTCCCTTCCGTCCGCTCTTCCATATCTTCTAGAGCAGCCCGTCATAAAGCCCAGCAGGGCGCTCCTGAGCAGACCTTGCATATCCAGCACGCAGTCGTAGTTCTCCGCTCTGAGTCTTTTCCCAAGGGCAAGATATTTGCGGAGTCCCCCACCCCTGTGAAAAACAAAATGGCGATCCACGAGGCCGCTGGCCTTTACGATGCCTTCGAGGCCTGACCTTATGACCCAGTGAATGGTGAGTTTTCGATCATTCTTCCGGAGAACTGATATCACCCTAAGGGCATGAATCACGTCGCCGAGGGAAGACGGCTTGACGATCAGGAGCTTCATTGGGGAATTGATATTTGCCAAACAAAGAGCATGGAGCTAAGGATACGCTCAAGTTGTTAAATGGCGATACTTATAAAGTCGGTGGGTTTCGTTCTTTCGCTTTGTCCGTTCGTGGTACTGGAAGGACTGACGAATTTCCTAGGAGCCTTGTTTGTTGCGGTTCCCTCAGGAAGAAGGACGGTTCTTTTTTCCAACCTGAAGTATGCCTTTCCCGACCGATCCGATTCCGAAATAAAAAAGATTGCCCGGGAATCGGCGGCACGGATGATTGAAATGGGCTTTTTTTCACTATGCCACCCTTTCCTAGGCGCCGAGCAGTTGAGGAGATCCGCGACATACTCCAAAGAGGCGGAGGAAAAGATCATGGATCTCCAAGATGGCGGGGAACCGGTTATCGTCATGATCCCCCACGTTTGCCTTTTCGAAACCTTGGCGACCTCCCCTTTCTTCAGGCCGTCGGGAGACCGGAAACTCGGTGCCGTCTACCGGCCGAACAGGAACAAATCCCTTGACGAGTGGATCAACTCAGCTCGACTAAAGACCGGTATCGTGACCTTCTCCCGTGAGGATGGCTTTGCCCGCACCAAGGAATTCCTTAAGCAAGGAAACTGGCTAGCCATCCTCTTTGACCAGAATGCGGGCAACCAAGGAACCCTGTCGCTTTTCCTGGACCGTGTGGCATCGATAACCACGCTCCCCGACATCCTGCAGAAGGCCACTAGGGCGCGCGCCGTCTTTGCCTGTCCGAGAAGAGTCGGCTTTTTTCAGTCGAGCGTTGAACTCACCGAATTGGACGTTTCCGGGCCAGTTTCCTTTCAGGGCCATGATTGTCTCTCCCGTATTCTCGCCGGGCATCCCTTGGCCTTCCCGGAGTGGCTCTGGAGCCATGCAAAGTGGAAGACGCACTTTTATCCCGAGGTTAAGTTCGGCCTTCAGGCCAAACGGTCGAATCTGCCCGCAGTCCTTCCGCGGAAGCTTGTGTTCTTCGTCCGACTGCCAAACTGGTTGGGAGACTTAGCGATGGCCGCCCCAACTCTGTCCGCCCTAATCACAGCGCGGTCCGACGTGAAGTTCATTCTCATCTGCAAGCCCCAGTTCAAACCTCTTCTGAGTTATCTTGGCCTTGGGGACGAGGTGGTTTGCCCAGGCAATGTGTTTAGCTTGCGCGGAGTCAAGTCATTCCTCCGCATGCGCGGGCTTTATGCCCAATGCCACTTCCTTTACACCAATTCTTTTCGGGGTGACTTCGAGGCTTGGCTGATAGGGGCAACCCATAGATTCGGCCTTAAGTTGCCGGGCAGACAAAGGCCACTCTTGACCCACTGCTACGAGCCTGAGCCCAAACTACTTAAGGGCGAAGGAGCCTTGCACCAGTCTGAAATTTGGACAAGGATGTGCAAACGCTTCGGATTAGGCGAAAAGGTAGACTACAGCCCCTTGGCAGAGCCGGAAGACCCTTCCCGTCCGAAGATTGGGATCGTGCTTGGCTCTGAAAATAACCCCGCCAAAAGATGGCCGACGGACAATTGGTCGGAACTGAGCCGGCTTTTTCTTGAGTCCGATGACTCCTTGGCCATTACTCTTTATGGCACCGACAAGGAGAAGTCGGACGCCTACAGGATATCGAGTGAGCTGAAAGCTCCGAGGTTGACTGACATGACGGGCAAGACGAACCTGTCGGAGTTGGCGAAAGAGTTCCTGTCCTGCTCCCTGGTAGTCGGTTGCGACTCTGGAGGCGTCCACTTGTCAAACTTGATGGGAGCGAGGACGGTAGTCCTTTTCGGTCCCACCAATCCCGCCGTCACTAAGCCCTCTTTTGCTTCGCCCCTACTCCTGGTCAAGGCGAAGGGTTCCGAATCCGCGGCAGATGATTCTGCGATGTCTATCCTGACTCCTTCGGAGGTTTTCAGGAAATGCAGGAAATTTCTCCATGAGCCAGGATAAAACCAAGGTTGAGATAAGCGTCTGCCTGATAGCCTCTAACGAGGAGGCAAACATGGAAGACTGCCTGGAGAGCGTCAGGGATATAGCAAGTGAGGTAATTCTCGTCCACAATGACTGCAGGGACGACACGGTGAAGATTGCCGAAAGATACGGGGCTACATGCTTCGAGGAAAAATGGCATGGACACAGGAACCAAAAGAACATTGCCTTGGGAAAAGCCACCAAACCTTGGGTTCTCTGTATCGATGCCGACGAGCGCTTGTCCCCTGCCCTGCTTGCCTCCATCAAGGCTCTTTTAAACGATCCCGACTCCATGGGCGCCGACGGCTATGCCTTTAACAGGAGATCGTTTTTTCTTGGTCGATGGATTAGGTATGGCGACTGGTATCCGGATCGAAAACTTCGCTTGGCAAAGAGGGGGTTCGCGACCTGGAAGGGTTCTCGTGAGCACGACAAGCTTCAGATCGAGGGCAGAACTGAAAGACTGAAGGGAGATCTGCTTCATTATTCGTATCCTTCCATGAACAGTTTTGTTACCAAGATCATCTACTTCTCTGATATTTTCCTTCAGAGGCAGCTCGATGCAGGCGCAAAATGGAAGTTGTCCGGAGTCCTTCTGAGACCGGTTTGGCGATTCATCCGCGGTTATTTCATAAGGTTGGGTTTCCTTGATGGTTTTCCCGGCCTCTTCATTTCCGTGTCAACCGCTTTCGCCACTTTTTTCAGGCACAGCAGGCTCTACGAGTCGGAGAACGTTGCCCAGCCTGTGGACGAGCAAGTCAATCAACCCAGTTCCCATGATAGTTGATGCCCATGATAATAAGCGCTAATCGGAGGAATCCCTTCTCGATCGATCATCTGCCGTTGCTCGGTCGCTTGCATCAGAGTTCATTCCGCAGCGGATCTTCAGACAGTTCCCCCTCCGGCCGTTTGCTTTCCCGCCTGCTCTTCTATCCCATGAAGGCCCTTTCCTTTCGTCCGGTCCGAGGCGTAATGAAAGTTAAGGTCCGCGGGCAAGAGCGTCGTGCCCACTTTGATGCCCGCAACCGACAGTTCTCAGCCTTGTATTTCGACGTATTCTCATGCGGTTACGAGCCTGAGTTCACTACTCTTATAGACGCTCTCGTGCCGGATTACGGTATTCTATATGACGTGGGAAGCAACTGGGGTTTCTTCGGGATCCACTTGGCTGCCCGCCCTGGCTTTAATGGTTCCGTTCACTGCTTCGAACCATGGCCTCCTACCTATTCCGATCTTTCGGGCCTTGTCGAGGAGCTTGAGCTCCAAGAACTGATCTCCTGCCATGAGCTTGCCCTTAGTGACGTTACGGGGGATGCATGCATGCACGCACCTAGTCATAGCGGACTGGCTCACGTTTCTGGTGATAAATCCGGGAGGAAAGTCAGCATCTCCACTCTGGACGCCCTCGATTTGCCCACCCCTGATCTAGTAAAGATTGATGCAGAAGGCCTTGAAGAGAAAATTATCCAAGGTGGATCGGAGTTTCTCCGTGAAAATCATCCCATGCTTCTCTTCGAGAACAGGCCCGGCAAGTTCGGGGACGAAGAGTGTCTCGCGGTACTTTACATGCTCGAGGATTTGGGCTACCGGCTCTTTGCTCCCAATCTCAACCCGACCCAAGGGGAGCGATATCGAGTGGAATTGATTCCGCTCACCTCCAAGACCAGGAACCAGCATGCCCAACACCCTAACCTCTTCGCCTGTCACTCCACTGAACTAGAGCGGATCGAGAAAGCGGCCGGTTGACGGGGAACGTAGATGAGCGACTAACTTTCTGGTCATGCCTTCCTTTCTTATCATCCAACCTGAACCTCTGAATGGACAGAAGGCAGGTCGGGGCGCGAGAGGGAGAAACCTGGAGCTTTTCCTGAAGCGGTACTTTGGTCGTCGATCCGTCTCATTAATCGGCCTTGAGGATCTAGCCGACAAAAGATCCTACTCCGTGGACCATCTCTTTCTGGGAATCCCCTCGTCGATCACCAAAAATGATCTTATGAAGGTATCTTTCGAACGCCTTCATCTCTTTGACTACGGAGATCATGAAAAAGTTATCTGGGGCCATAGTGACGAAGGTTTGCTTCGCCCCCTGGCCAGTACCTATCTAAAGCCATGGATCCAGAAAAGTTGGGGTGATGAATTCAAGTGGGGAGTACTGCCTGTCAGGCGAAGCGGATCCCTCTACCTGTGCGCAAAGGCCAGCAGATTTCTTCAGGCGGATGAAGGGCAAAGGAATATTGACGCCACTTTTCTCGGCAACCCAGTGGTTGGTTGGCAGGAGACCTATGGAGGCGAACTCAAATATACACGGATTCACTGGCTGGACGAGGTCGCTTCCTCTGGAAAACATTCTCTTTCCGGCGGATTCTTCATGCGCGGTCGAGAGGCTGAGCAATTTCGCGAAAGAGCAAGCCGGACCCTGAGCCCTCTGTTCTTGAGCAAAGGCAGGGTCAACTTCCTGTCCTACTTCAGCTTGATGGCTCATGCAAAAACCGCTCTTTGTCCACCCGGAAACGCTCTCTGGTCCTATCGTCACTACGAGTCGATTTATGCTGGAGCCCTTCCCATTTCGTCGGATTTCCGTGAAGCGGAGATGCTCGTTCCTCTTCCGGATGATGGTATGTTTCACGTCGGCAGTGGGGAATCCGTGCTCCCTTGCCTCGACGAAGCGCTCAAGGCCCGGAAGGACAACCCAAATCTAGCGACCAGCAACCTCGAGTCCGTTGAGCAATACCTGACGAATGGACTCTATGACCGCAGAAAACGTCTTCTTCTGGAAAGGTTCATGATGCAAATTGAGAGGAGTTGATCCATGAAGAGAGTCCTTTTCCTGTCGTATTACTTCCCGCCACGGAACCGAATTTCAAGCTATAGGGCCGCCGGGTTTTGCCGACACCTTCCGGGCTTTGATTGGGATCCAGTCGTAATTTGCGAGGATTGGCCCGCCCATGCACCTGATTACGACGAGCAACTCCTGTCCGGACTTGAGGGAGTCGAGACCCACAGGATTCAATCCTATGGCCCTCGAGGCTTTAATCGATTCCTGATCCGTAACGTTTACCCTTGGATTTTCCCCCACAAAACCCCTTACAACTGGTGGAAGATAGCCCGACAAAAAGCAATAGAACTATGTGAAGCCAATTCCTTCAAGGCTATCCTTGCTACTCACGACCCCCTTCCCACCCTGTCCATCGCCTCTGAGATTTCCTCCCGCTTTGGCGTTCCGTGGGTCGCCGACCTTAGGGATTCCTGGAACATGCACAAGCTTAGCTCTCCACGCAAACAACGGACAATAGCCAGCCAGGAAAAGAGGCTGGCTGGTATGGCTGACGAAGTTGTTTCGGTAAGTGGCGAGATGTCGGATGAACTCGCGCGTATTTTGAATCGGCCCGTACAAACGATTTGTAATGGCTTTGACGCGTTCTCTTCTTCCGACCCGAAAAAGCCACCTAGAGAAATTTTCTCCATCTTGTACGCGGGTAACGTTACTCTTAGGAGACAGGATCCGATGGGCCTTCTGCAAGCGGTTCAGAAATGCGTATCCGAAGGAAGAATACCGGCTGAACTGATACAGGTTAACTTTTTGGGCGCTTCTCCCGACGCTCTTCGTTCTCTTGACCGCAAGAAAATCAACGACGTCCCGATTTGCTTTGAGCCCAGAGCGACGCGAAGGCAAGCACTGGACAGAATGGCAAACTCGACCATTCTATGGGTTCTTGCCCACCAAGGCGAAAAAGGAGTCATGACGGGCAAGATCTTCGACTATCTCGGCTCCGGTCGACCGATTATTTCCGCACCTGATGATGGTGGTGAAATCAATAAACTTCTGAACCGGACCAAGGCTGGGGTCAGTTTGACCGAACCGAATGAGATTGCTCTGAAACTTGAACAATGGTTCGGGCAATGGCAGGAAACCCGATTTTTTCAGCTCAATGTGAATCAGAATGAAGTACTGAAGCACAGCAGGGAAAGAAAGACTGAGGAATTGGCGCGAGTTCTGGACTCACTCTGCTGACTGAGGGGCGCTCTCAAAGCTCTACCTTGAAGATTTTTCTCCATCGATTAAGGCATGTGACCTTCCAGAATAGAGGATCATATCCTTTTTCCTTCCGGAGGAATTTCTCAAAGGGGTCGACCACGCGGGGGCCAATGAGCTCGCCCCATTCTTCTGAAATTTCTCGCATTTCGCTCAGATAGAACTCGCTCCATTCGTTACTCGCCCAAAGCGACTCCGGCGTCACGAAGCCCATCTTGTCTGTCCTGAAGATGACCTCGTCCGGCAAAAGCCCATTCATCGCCTTCCGAATAATCCCCTTGGACCAACCCCCGGCTATTCTTTGGTTGTCGCTGAGGGAAAAGATGAGTGGCATGAGGCGGTAGTCGAGGAAAGGGACCCTCGACTCGATTGAATGAGCCATTGAATTCCTATCCTCCCAATGGAGAAGCATTCTCAAGCCGTGTTTCATCATGAAACGGGAATGCTCGCTTAAGTTTTCCTGCCTGGCTAAGGAAGAGGTCTTAAGTATCCTCTTCGTCCCGAAATACCAGTTTTTCTTTTTTGCTGCTTCGGCTCGCGAGGAAAAGAATTCGCTAAACGCGGAAGGGGTCAACAGATCGAGCAGACCTCTGAGAATTGAACCAAAGGCCTTGCGTTTGGTCGGCCTGAGTAATTTCAGGTTGGCCCAAAGAGACGACAATCGTCCTTTGCTTAGCTGACCGATGACGTAGGGCCGGAGGAAGGAATTGTATCCGCAATGAGATTCGTCTGCTCCTTGCCCGTCAAGCATGACGGGAATTTCCAGTTCACGGGCTTTTTCAAACACGCTCCACTGTGCATATATGCTTGCGGAACCAAAGGGCTCGTCCTGGTGCCAGAGGATGGAGTCAATGATCTCAATCAGGGCATCAGGATCAGGGAAAACCTTTGATGAGCGTGAGTTGGTGAAGCGGGAGACTAGGTCGGCGTAAGAGGATTCGTCGAATTCCTTATGGGTGGAGCATGACGTAATGACGTCGATCTTCGATTCTTCGGACAAAGCCCTCATCGCTCCCACTATTGAGGAGGAGTCAAGCCCTCCGGAAAGACAGGAACCCAGCCTGACGTCTGATCTCATCCTGAGCCGGACCGAGTCCAGGAATAGTTCCCTGAAGCTTTCGACTGATTCGTCTAGCGAGACTTCCTCCGTGGCAGATGGCAATCCATACCAAGGCTGTTGCTTGACGCAGGAGAGATCGCGTTCTCGGGCATCGATCTTGATCGAGGCGAAATGGCCGGGAAGCAACTGGTGTACGTTCTCGAAGAAGGTCTCCCTGGTGTGATCGGACAAACTCTTGAACAGGAAGTCATGTATGGCTCCTTCGTTGGCCTTAGCTTTCCAGCCGGGGATGGCCTGGAAGGATTTAATTTCCGATGCGAAGGCAAGGGCGTTGCCGCCGGCATAGACGTAGAGAGGCTTGATGCCAAAACGATCCCTCGACAAGATTACTCTTTCCTTTGGCAGGTCGAGGATTGCCATCGCCCACATTCCGTTCAATCGGCTGAAGGATTCGGTTCCCCACCTTTCATAGGCTGCGAGGACAACCTCGGTATCCGATTCGGTGGTAAAGGATATGCCTTCAGACTCGAGTTCAGCCCTAACCTCCAAGTAGTTGTAGGCTTCGCCATTATAGGCGATCCAAACTTTTCCGTCTCGGGTCATTGGTTGATGCCCATTGGGGGACAGGTCGATGATTGAGAGCCTGCGGTGAGCCAAGCCAACGGAGGCCTGATCCACGTCAAAGTTCTCGATCATGCATCCGCCCAAGTCATGATGACTTACTGAGGAAGGATGGGTTTCCGAACCAGCCAAGTGGGAGACCTTTTTGCCAGAAAGTAAAATAAATCCTTCATCGTCCGGTCCGCGATGCCTCAAGAGGCGGGCCATGGGCAGGAGAGACTTCTGATGGCTGGGATTCGAGCTTATGATTCCGGCAATTCCACACATGATTACGATCGGAGAATGGCTTAGGGAGGGGCGAAACGAAAGCCCAATATTCTTAATGTCCTCGTTGCGAGTCCTAGAGTAAAACTGCAGATAAAAACCTTGGCCAGAAGACCAACCAAGGGGATGCCACTGACTCGAGCTCTTAACCTCTTGGCGCCAAAGATCAGAGAGGTAGTCCTCCGAAGTTCGAGCTCGTGTCTGGACAAGAGATCTTCGACGCCTGGCTGCGGGGATTCCCCCGATTCCGCGTCAAGCTTCTCGAAAATAAGCCCGAGAACCTTTTCCGCTTTGCTCGAATATCTAAGGAAAGAACAGTCCAGAATCGCTTCGCGGCATCGTCTGATTCTTGACCTCACCTCATCTTCTTCCTTCATTGCCGCATGAACTTGATCGAAGTCGGATGCGTCGGGCTTAATCGGTATGTAGTGCTCCCAAGGCTGAAGAACCTTACTGTATTCTCCCTCGACCAATATTTGGCAACTATTGAGAACGGCAGCCTCCAAGACCCTTGGTGAAATCGCGGTAAACGATTCCTTCCCGTCCATCCCGGGAAAGCACGCCTTCTCGACTTCAGCGAACGGTGCTGAGGGATTCGACCTAAGGTACCTTTGGACCTTTTTTCGGATCGATCCATACGGGTCGAGGAGGCTTGATCCGCTGTTTGAGCCGAGCGTGAATTTGCAGTCGTTGATGAACCGATACCAGTCCTGACCCAGGACTAGGTGTTCATCTCCGATCTTAATGTCTTCCTTAAAGTCCAGTCCTTTGATCTTCTCCAGCACTTCCAAGCCGATTTTCCATTTTGTTTCACCCAATTTGCCAAAATAGGGCAATAGCTTCTTGGCCCGGTAGCCGAGGTCAATGGACCTCGAGTGAAAAGCCTGTGTAGGGAAACGAATGAGTTGATCATCCAGATATCCAGTGTAGGCCAGCTTGATTGAACCTTTTCGGGAGAATTGCGGATAGAGCGTCTCCCAATTGGAGGAAATCACAGAGAACACCACATCCACGTTCCATTCGATCATCCACTCGTCAAGCAAGACATGGCAGTCGTAGTCGTCTTGAGGGAAGGCGATCTTGAGTGCGGTACTTTCCGCAACGAATTGATAATCGCGCTTAAGTTTTCTGAATTTGTCACCCCGACCCCACCTCTGAGCAAGCATGGTGACGTCCAGTACAATTGCGTCAAACTTGATTCCCCTAAGTGATTCCGGGAAAGAAAAGCTGACGTCGTGATAGAGGTAGTTATGTTCGGGTGAATGTTCCCTAAGGAAAAAGACAAGTTTTTTAAGGAAAACCCTGCTTATGCTTGGATCTCCAAGTTTGTGAAGAATAAGAATGTTCAGTTTCAACGTCCTGCCAGTGATAGGGCCTAAGCCCGTTGATTAGATACCGGTTCGGGGGCTTATGCTATGGAGTTGGAAGATTTGTATGAAGATATTGTTTTAAAGGCATCAAAGGGTCTCGAAAACCCTCACCTTGAAGATTACCAGAATTGCGAGGATGAACAATCAATAAGAGAAATCGCCCTGAAGCTTCACCTTGACCCTGATAAGCTTGTGGCGTCCAAAAACGGTGAATGGTATCCGCAGAGACGGCAAATCCAAGGCTTGAATTCCTTTGAATCGCCTTTCGGCGCAATGTCCGTGAATTCCTACCTGACGATCGATCCGAGCTCACGTAAGGCCCTTCTTTTCGACACCGGAACCGACTCACACTCCGTTTTTTCCTTCGTGGATAGAGAAAACCTCGAAGTAGAGTCCATTTTCATTACCCACACTCACGGGGATCACGTTGCCTGTCTGGATCAATTCGTCTCCCGTTTACAGGTTCCAGTTTACGTCCATGAGAGCGAGGTTTTTGACGGAGCCACGCCTATACGGGAGGGATTCGAGCATTCGATCGGAGGGTTGTCCCTAACGGCTCTACATACCCATGGTCACTCCGTCTGCGGCATGACTTTCTTAATCAAAGGTTTGGAGAGGATGGTCGCTATAACCGGTGATGCCATATTTGCAGGCTCGATGGGAGGAGGGATGGTCTCTTACGAGGATGCTCTTCGCAATAATCGCGAGAAGATCATGACGCTGCCTGACGATACCGTACTGTGCCCTGGTCATGGGCCCATGACTACGGTCGGTGAGGAGAAGGCTCACAACCCTTTCTTTCCCGAATTCCAAGAGGGCTAGCGGGCCTGCAGGCGAAAATCCTCGAGTCCGTTTTTCCGACAGGCGTCAACCACTCTGGTGACAAACTTCAGCGGGACCTCCTCGTCGGCTACCACCAGTACCGTGGGCGGAGACTGGAGGCGGGAAGATCTCTCAAACGTTGCGGAGAGTGTCGACTCGTCGACCGTTTTGCCGTTTAGGTAAAGAATTCCTTTGGAATCGATGGAGACGACCAGTTCGTTGGTTAGCAGATTGGAGCCTGCGGTATCGATCTTGGGTAGCTTGACGTTCAGGGCGCGAAGGTCTTGAAACTGCATAGTGACGAGAAAGAAAATGATCAGAACCATTAGCACGTCGATCAACGGGACAACGTCTATTCGGGGTTTTCTCCGCTTCCTCTCAAAGACGCTCATGGTGTTTCATCCTTAGGCTTGGCGACCGCTTCGATCAATCGGGCGGTAAGCCAGTCCAGTGAGGCAGCCCTCTTTTCGACGATCCGCATGAGATAAGCGTGGCCAATGAGCGCGGGAATCGCAATCGCGAGGCCCATGATGGTAGTAAGAAGGGCGAGCGCGATGCCCTCCGAGAAGATGGCTCCATCCGAGCCACCTGAGGCAGGCATGGCCGAAAACACACTCACTAATCCGGTGACGGTTCCCAGCAGGCCGATCAGTGGAGCCCCCGCTACGACTACCTCGAGCAGGAAAAGCCCTTGTTCCAAAGCGGCGATTTCAAGCCTAGCGTAAGCTCTGAGCGATCCGGGTGATGCGCGCTCTTTCGTGGCGACGAAGGCAATTCGTTCGGCGGCGGACCTCTTCTTCCACTTTTTGTCGGGAAACTCTCCGAGTCTTAGTGCCTTTTCCACTTTTCGGGGGAAGGTCATTACTCTCCGAAGCGAGTAACTTCTCTCCGCGATGACGAAGATTGCGACCAAGAGACAAAAACCTAGCGGATATATGAATATGCCCGCCTGTTCGTAGCTGATAGGTGGGCGAAGAGATTGAAAGACTTCGATCAGCAAGCGGTCTGCCTCTCCATCCGTTATGAGGACGATGTTTAGGTTGGTTGCAAGGAAGACGCTTCCTTTTTGTTCATGGTGGTCCGGGTTTTGCTTTTCCCTAAACTCGTAAATGGCGAAAAAAGAGTCGCCAGTCTTGTATTTGAAGGACGCAATTGGCTGCTTGTCGAATTCTGCGTCAAGGACCGGAGCGCCTTCCATGGGCAAGGGCAAGGGGCGAATACCCTGCTTGTCCAGTGCCTCAAGGTAATCTTCGGTCGTTAAGGTAGGTTTGCTTTCCGGAATGCAACCGCCTGATAAAAGGGCTGCATTTAGGACAAGCAGTGAAAAAAATCTCATTTTCGCGATCGGAAAATCAAACGTAGGGAAGAGATTTTGATATGTTCTCTATCTCCAGTTTTGCCTGAAGAAGTTCATCGAGAGGGTCCCATCGCCCATTCATGAGAGAATCTCTGGCGCCGGGCCGCATATCGACGGGGAGTTCCAGTCCCTCGGCCCTAACCTTCAGCTCATCAACGTCGACTACAAGTGATCCATTGGGCGAATCTTCAATGAATTGAGCCAATACGTTGCGCTCAGGTTCCGCCATCGAAACGCATGGGATGCCAAGGTTGGTTGCATTCCCAAAGAAAATCTCAGCGAAGTTCCCAGCTATGATGGCGCGAAAGCCGGCTCGGTAAAGCGATTGCGGAGCATGTTCCCGGGAGCTGCCGCAACCAAAATTCATATCCGAGAGCATAATGCTTGCTTTAGCGAACTTTGGGTCGTTCAAGGCGTGCTCCTTTTGGTTCCCGTGCTCGTCATACCTGATGTCGTGAAAGAGATACTCTCCCAGTCCGTCGAAGGTAACGCATTTCATGAACCTAGCCGGAATGATGCGGTCAGTATCTATGTCGTTGCCGGGAACATAGATCCCCTGCCCTTCTATTTTCACAATCTTCGGTAGAGCCATTAGCCTAGGATCTTTGGTTCAGGAAAATACCTCCCGAGTATCGGCAACCTTACCCGTTACCGCGGCCGCTGCGACCATCATCGGACTCATGAGCATCGTCCTGCCGGTCGGACTGCCCTGCCGGCCCTTGAAATTTCTGTTACTTGAGCTGGCGCAAAGCTGATCGCCGATCAACTTGTCAGGGTTCATGGCAAGGCACATGGAGCACCCCGCGGCCCTCCACTCGAAGCCCGCCTCTACGAATACCCTGTCGAGCCCTTTTTCCTGAGCCAGCTTGCTGACGACCTGGGAGCCAGGGACAACGATTGCCTTTACGCCCTCTCTGACCGTATGCCCTCCTATTCTTGAAGCAACTTCTTCAAGGTCGGATAGCCGTCCATTAGTGCACGAACCAATGAAAGCAACGTCGATAGGCGTTCCCTTGATCGGCGCCCCGGGAACCAACTGCATGTACTCTATCGCTTCGGAAATGCTGGCTGCCTCACCTTCAGGAGCCCTTTGTGGGTCGGGGATTACCTCGTCTATGCCAATTGCCTGCGCGGGGTTGATTCCCCAAGTCACGGTGGGGACTATGTCGGCTGCATCGATGGAAACCAAGTCGTCGTACTCGCAACCCTCGTCCGAGGAAAAGGATAGCCACGCGGACACTGCATCGTCCCAAGAATTTTCATCGGGGGAATAATTCCTGCCGCGCAGGTACTCGAAGGTCTTTTCATCGGGATTAACGTAACCAACGCGAGCTCCCCCCTCAATGGACATGTTGCACGCCGTCATTCTTTCCTCCATGGAGAATTCATCGAACACGCTTCCACCATATTCATAAGCATAACCTGTTCCGCCATTCACGCCGAGTATCTTGATGACGTGCAGAATGACGTCCTTGGCATAGACTCCGGAGCCGAGGTCGCCGTTTACCTCAATTCTACGGACCTTGAGTTTGCCTAGTGCCAAAGTCTGGGTCGCCAGCAAATCCCTGACCTGACTGGTGCCGACCCCGAACGCAATGGCTCCGAATGCTCCGTGAGTCGAAGTATGGGAGTCTCCGCAGGCAATCGTCATGCCAGGCTGGGTCAGTCCCTGCTCCGGTCCCACGACGTGAACGATCCCTTGCTTGCCAGTATTGACGTCGAAGAAAGTGACGCCGAAGTCCTCGCAATTCTTCCTGAGTTCCTTGATCATGGCATCAGCCAAGGGGTCCGAGTAAGGCTCGTTCAACTCGTTGGTCGGGACGATGTGATCAACCGTGGCGAAAGTCCGCTCCGGGTAAAGGACCGGCAAATTTCTTTCTCTGAGCATTCCGAAGGCTTGGGGACTGGTGACTTCATGGATCAGGTGCCTGCCAACGAACAACTGGGTTTGGCCATTGGAGAGTTCTCCAACTGAATGAGCATCCCAGACCTTCTCAAAAAGATTTCTTTTTTTCATGAAAAGCGGTCTACAATAATGAAATCGTTCTATCTGGGCAAGAGCGCAATGCTTAAAGGCAACGTGCCGAAGTCAGCTGTCGAAGCGAGGAAGGTTCTCTTGGCTGGATTTCAAGTAGGCTCTCCTCATTTTCTTCTCCCTGGGTTTTTCTTCGGTATCCTCGCCTCGGTTTAACTTGAATTGCCTATCAAACAAACGACGGAAGGATTCAGCGTTTTTTTCCTGAAGATCAAGAACCTGCTCAACCATTTCGTTGGCCATGGACGCTTCTTCACCATGGTTGCCGAGTTTGCCCTTTGAGTGCAGAAGCAAGCGAAGGCCTTCGTCCTTCCTGTCGATAATTTCCTCAATAGTGTCCAAGTGCTTTGCGGCTATTGCCTGAGTTTCCGCATGGAGGAGACTTTCAAAGGTCTCGAGGGACTCAAGGAAATAGGAGAAATCAATAGAATGCTTGGTCAAGGCAAGCTATCGATTAAGGGAATCAGGCTCGCAGAGAAATCGAACCGGACTGCTGATCCCCTGAGGGAGCGTTTTCCGGATTCTGGGCAAGCATTTCGGCCCAAGCTTCGCGAAGTTCACTAATAACCTTGTCCGCCTCGTCTATCGGGCCTTGGTCCTTCTTGAGGTTCGCCTGCTGCAGGTTACTCATAACGTAGTCGTAAAGCCTGTATAGGGTGCCGGGCAGATCGCCGGGGACAGACATATCCAGAGAAGCCTGTAGTTCGGTCACGATGTTCTGGGCTCGGATCAAGTTATTGTTTATGTCTTCGTTCCTTTTGGTGAACTCTTCCTCTTCAAAAGCCTTCCTAGCTGCCGCGGTAAACCTTAGGCAACCATCGAATAACATGAGTACTAACTTTCCGGGGCTCGCAGTCTGAACGGACTGAGCCTTGTAGGAACGAGCTATTTTATCGTACTGCATGGGCAATGGGCAATCGAAATGGGCGTCAGGAAAATTCTTCAGTCCGCAGGAGCTTTGCCGCAAGGCCCTCCAGAGCTTCGTCGTTGGGCCAGTTGGGGTCGGCAAGCAGGGCCCTTGCGCGTTCGACTGCATCCGGACGAACGTCATCCGCGGTCTGACTTGCTCTTTCAGCCAAGGACCCAATGTCCGCTATGTTTACATTGGTATCTGGCTTTGAGGCACTTACGGGAGGCTTTGGCACTGAATTGTCAGCCTTTGCATAGGCACGCGAAACTGGGCCGTTTTCGCTGTTATTAATAGCTTCCATGAATAAAATTAAAGCTTATTTTGCGCCAGAACGCAGGAAAATGCAAACATAATTGTACATCAACGGTTTGGCATGGTTGAGAAGCAAGTAGTCGCCACATATTTTGCGAAGACTCTTGGGGAATGCAAAACGCTGCCCGAGGTCTTGGCGGAGATGGCCCTCACTTGAGATTTCTGCTGAAAGGCGTTGGCACCTGCAATTACCCCGGCATGACCGGAATCAAAAGTCTCGTCGATCGCCCACATGTATTCTCCGGTTTTGAGGTCCACGAGTTTGGAGCGGACGCCCAGTGAGATAGGACGATAGGCGCGGTAGGAGTCCAGGTCCACGAAGAGGACCCCATTAGCTCCGGTTGTCTCCTCGAGCCTGCGTAGAAAGTTTTCAGGTAGGGGTAAGTTCGAAGCAACTCTTTCAACACCGAATATCTCCCTCATTTGAGCGGGCTTCAGTCTTACGGTCTCGAAAATCCTCTCTTGGGAAAGTTCCTGATGGAATATTTCGTCCACATACTCTAGGATGGGCGAATCCATGTCCGAATAATGGCATGGCAGGACCGCAACGCGATTGAAGTAACTAGGCAGTCTCTCGATGGGGTATAGGTTCCTTGGCGCGAAAGGTTCTGCCTGGGCAACGATTTTCTCCTGCTCAAAGCGTCGGCAACTGCAAAGGAAAACAAATAAAAGCAGGCAAAGATGAAGGATATTACGAGGTTTCATTTATTTTTCTTTGGTATGGAGTTCTGGAGTGTTTGAAGCTGAGTATCAAGTTTGGACTGCATCTCTTCCATTTTCATAAATCCTGCGCTGAGTTGTTCCTCACGAGATTCAAGATAACGCTCGAGTTGGGCAATCTTGTCGTCAATCCTTTCATTCTGGGATTTTACGCTGTCGATGTGGGTCTCATAAGCACCCTTGTAGCCAGTCCCATCGTCGCCTGAGAGGAAATTGGAAATGAAATCATCCAAGGCATAAGAGAGACCTTGGTAAGTACGGTTGCTCTTTGTATTTTCGTCATAGGCATTCTCAACTGTTGCTTCAGCGAAGAGGGCTTGTACCTTTTCCGGCTTTTCGCTTAATGCCTGAATCAAGAGTGCTGAGTTCTCAACGACGAGGCGGTCCGAACCGATTCCGAAATCCAGTCCGATATCCGGCAGGCGGAAACTGGAGTAAGTTGGGTTGGTCGATTCCCATGACAAACTCGTCCCATTCCACTTGAAGTATGCAGAGTTACCGCTGGAGTCCTGATCCAGAACCTTGATGGTGTAGCCATTGTTACTGGAGTTCAAGGCTAGCTGGGCGGCGATGTTATTGATCTCAGTATTTGATCCATCGTTGCTGTTTATGATCAGGTCCGCTCCGTCTGCCGTGCGTGCACTGGCGGAGTGAGCTTGTGCATCCCCAAATACGACCTTGCGCAATTGACTGCTGAGGCGGCTTATCTCGATGTTGCCGGTGAATCTTCCGGAGGAAACGTTTTCACCGTCCTGCGTGACTGCGGTCAAGCTATTGATATAGTCTTGGGCGTCGTTAAACTCCTCGACGAACTTGTCGATTGCGATTTTAGCTGCATTTGTGTCCTTAGACACGGTAAAGGAGGCGGTTGCCCCGATTGAAACTTTGGCAATATCGAAGCTGATTCCTTCATAGCCATGATTGTTTCCGTCAAAATCGGAATCCGTGCTGTAGACAAGATCGCCGCCATTGATGCGGACGGATGAATTTCGACCCAATTCGCTTTCCATCGTCCGCCCTACCCCTTCGATGACTTGCCGCCACTGCGTGCTAACCGGCGATGGGCCTTCCGTCGGAGCATCCTGAAGAGCTTGCCAGTAGGTTGTTATGGATCCTGAGCTAAGCGAAACGAAGGTGCCTTTGGAGTAGGAAGACAAGTTTGATGAAGAAAAAGAGGTGGAGATGGACATGGGGTCAGCCAAACCCATGAGTTGGAGGATGTTTCCAGCCCCCACGTTAACGCTGGCAGCCGCAAGAGTATCCCAAGTAGGCGACTCGTGCAAAGTGATGCCAATGGACCCCGTCTCCTTGTTACGGGCCACGAAACGGTTGCCTATCGGGTCGTAGAATAGGTTGATGTTTGCTTCCGATGAATTTATGCGGTCGATCAATCCTGCGAGGGTGTCTTTGTTTACGTCGTAATCGATCCTGACGGCACCCTCTCCTTCACCAATGAAGAAATTTCCCAAACCAGAGGAAAGTCCGGTAAAAGCGGATGCGAAGTTCGCGTTGGCAAGGGATACCCTCATGTCGACCGTGCCCAAGGGCTGACTGCTCGTAATAACCATCTCCTGAGCAACTTTCCAATGCCCGGAGTTCTGATCCGGGTCGGGAACGCTATATTGGGACCAAAAGGCGGTGTCGGTAAAGCGCCTCTTGTTTGCCTGCTCGGTCACGGTCCCGGCTGCGATGGTGGCGGCATCCGCAACGAGATGCCAATTATCCTCGCTCCCTGAAGCCCCAGGTTCACTGGTAGTCGATATTCTTGCCTGGTATACGTTTCCGTTGTGATGAACGTATTCCCCTTGGCTCGCTGAGCCCGTCCAGCTGTCGTAGATAAAGTTGCCGTCGTTAGGGACGGCGATTTCCCCTAGATCTCGATTACCCCAGACTCCGTCACCAATATCGCCCCCTACGGACCCCACTTGAGCCCAGATGGAGTAATCGATTGAGTTAAGCTGCGCTCCAGTTCCTGATTCGTCGAAGCGTTTCATCTCAGGCTTTATTTCCTGCCAATAGCTGGAGTCAAAGTTCGTAGCGCCATCAGCATGGCCAATTTCGTTCCAGTAGGTCTGATTGCCAACTGAGAAATCGACCTTTACCCAGAAAGTGTCGACGAGTCCTCCGTTACCTGCATTGGCCAAGTCGTTGATGGAGGAAGTGACGTCCGTCCAGTTGGCGGAATTGAAGGCGGAAGCACTGAGGTTCCCGTTGGCCTGCCAGAATTTTCCGCCCTGGAGTACGATGTCTCCGCTTGAATAAGAGGTTGCGACGGAATGAGCGTTCACATTATCCCAGGTTGCAGCCTGAGGGAGGAAGTAATGGTTTTCCGCACCAGTTGTGCCTGAATTGCCGGCGACGAGGGAATTCGGATCACCCCAGCCATTGGCTGAACTATAGATGCTGACGTCCGTCGAGCCAGCGTGCTCTGAGGCAGTGACCAAGGGCGATAACTCGTACATGCGGCCCAAGTTGTAGATGGCAGGGGGAACGTTTCCCGTCCAGCCTTGGGATGCAAGGGGTGCCGGGTAGCCTACTCCAGCGGAGTAGCCGCTCCAATCAACAGCAGACGGATGGGTTCTGTCCTTGATTGCCCTGAAGAACGTATTGTCAGAGGCCTTGACGACGTCACCGGCCTTATAGGCATCGCCACTGGTGGTAGTTCCGGGATTGGTAGCCTGATGGACCGAGTGGTCGCCCGCGTCTACCGAAGCAAAGGAATCAACCGAGATGGAGTCCAGATCGAGCAGAAGCTGGTAATAGGCTCCGTTATGGGCAACCGTTTCCCCCACAGCCTTCTCGGTACCATTCCAACTCGCTGAAGGCAGGTCCGTTGTGGACTGATAGACGAATCCTTGGCGGTATACCCGGTCCCCCGCCTTGTAGGCATTGGAGGAATCGTAATCGGTTTCGACCTTTGTTCGCTCATAGAGAATGCCGTTGAAAGATGCGAAAGTCCGGTCATCGAATGCACTAAGGCTAACGGAAGAATCCGACGAATGAAGCCAAGCTTTGGCCCCATCCCCGGCATTGAAGATGGAAATCGAACTACCTGCCTCAAAGTCAGCATTCCTCTGGGCAACGGAGCGATCCAGTAACCGCATGGAATGAAGGAAGTTGGATGTGTCCGTAGGGGAACCCAACACCGGAAGCCTGGAACTGGCGCCGGGAGAGTGCTCGTTTGTGTCTATGTACATCCTGTCGGATGATGAGTCGTACTCCAAGGTAATGCCTGAAGAATCGGACTCAGGGTTTACGCCGGTGACTCCCGCAAAAGTTGCATTGATCTTATCCATGACCTCCTGAAGGGTCATGCTAAGGTTGTCGATGGAGAAGGTTTTGCCGGCAATCGAAAAGGTCCCTTTGGTTATTGTGGAGAATATGGGGAGGTCCTCGAGAGCGGTGCTTAGGTTAAGCTTTCCTGCCAACCCCCCTGTCTTGCGGTTTCTGGAGGACATCTCAGTCTTGCTGGCAAGGGATTCCACCAAGATTTCAAAGTCCCCGGTAAGGGCACCGGCTTTGGCAGTCGCGGAAAAGCCGGCAGAGGAAGATGATATGCCGACTTTCCTTGCGTTAAACAAATCTTCGTTCTGCAAGGCACTGGCCGAGTTATTGAGAGTATCAAGTTGGCTCTTGAGAATTCCCAGTTCGGAAATCTTCTCATTATTTCGTACTTTTTCCGCCTCAAGCCTTTGCTTGGGTACGGATTCGAGCTCAATCAGTTTGTCGACGAGCGGCTGCCAGTCAAAGCCTGACGCCAAGCCCGTTAGCTTCATGTCGGATCCCATACGCTAGTTGATTATCCTGCGGTAGAACCCATATTCCCGAAAGGGAAATTGTCGACTATGTATGATCACGCAGTACGCGTAGCATATATTATGCCATCAAAAACCGAAGGATCGACTTCTTATGATATGGCCGTTTGCGACCAGGTTCTTGACTCGATGTTTTTGTCCAATGTTTCAAGAAGCCAATGGCAACCTTCGCTCAAAGCCCAAAAGTATTCCCTGTTTCCCTGCACAGCAGTCCAGTTCTTACTTGGAAAGTCAATATCCCGCAATGCCCGCTGATAAGTAACTAGTTCTCCCTTGGTCTTTCCCTCAAGCAAGAAGTTCCAGAAAATATTGTTGGAGTCCACTAATTTATTCAATTCTCCACCATCTTTGAGCAACTCTTTAATACTTTTGTGACCTGAGTAGTTCGTGCCAGCGTACTTTTCCGGCAATAGTTCGCTCTTAATGGCACCGGCAAGTGCTTTTTCATAGACTTCCTCTACGTAAATCTTTGCACCTTCAAATACTTTGCTGAGATCAGGGCAATCTCCTTGTCGGTTAAGGAGTTCTGAAATTCTTTCCTTGAACGCCTTGTTCGATGAGTCTCCAATCCACTCAAGGGCATCATCATAGTCACAATAGGGGGCGCCTTCGATCTTGACTCCCGTTCTCGCCAGGTTCCTATATTCGCACTCCAAGGACTTTTTGGCAATAAATTGCTCAAAGGTCTTTAGGTACACGAAGAGTCTTTGCTCAACGAGTACTTTTTCCTGGGTATTGCCTGGGAGGCGTTGCCCTTTGGCGGAAACGGCATAATGACGACCGTGATCGGCATAGGACGAGTCGTCGGTGTAATAACGGCCGTCTTCACGAACGGCCATGTCCTGACCCACGAACATTACCTTTTTGCATCCGAAAAGTCTCGAAAGATCAAGCACACAACCGGAAACTGTACCCTGCTCCATAATCACCGTTCCCGGTTTTTGGCCCATGTATGCCTTCACAATATCAACGATTGGATTAAAGGTGCACCATGAGAAAATCCTTCCCGAGAAACGACTTACGATTTCAGGATAAGCACTGAATGGACAGGCAAGCGGAACGCCTTCCAAGCTAATGTTCTGAAACCCTGCCAAGGTCGGAGACATAGGGTCTGCTGTTACCACCATATGCGGCTTTATATCGCTATTAATCAACTTCCTGTAGGAACTGTTGCTGGCAATAATAATAGCCTTTTCCTCGACCTTCCTTAGGAATTCGATCGATTCGTCCAGCGAGGGCCCTGCTCCAACTAAGACAAAAGGAATCTCAGGAAACTCACCTTTCAATTCTCCAACGTCGGGGGCCTGAGCCATATGAGGCAGATTACGGAAGGTATTTTCCTGCAGGTTGGTAGCAGTCCTCACGTTGACTTCCATTAGCGGGCGGATGACTAGGTATTGTCGAACCAGCTCATTACGGACTTTGTCGTAGTAGATCTCGTCGACCGAGTGCAAGGGGGAGAAAACTACGCTATTGATGTCATTTACCCCGGTTAGGGCAGCGCCTTGGATAGGCGCAAAGAAGTCATCATCAGGTTCACCGGTCCCCAAAATGAAACGCTGGTGGCCAAGGAGCTCCGTAAAGTCCTTCCTGGCAAGCACTTCCCTCAGTAAAGCCGGGTCCTTCTCCGCCACGAGAAAATTGATTCCCGTTCCGGATTCACGAAGAAAATGAAGCAGGTGTGATCCGTCACCAAATCCTGTGATGGCATAAAGTGACTCCCCGACCATGTTTAGTGCCTTGTACCATCTTTTGATCAAATTCGAGGGGTTCTTGTCGCCGTAGGGACAAAAGGAATGCTCGCCACGCTGGATCATCAACCGCTCTTTCCCTCCACTGCCTTCGAAGTAAAAGGAATCCGGCATTCGGTCGCCGACCTGGAGGATCTTCTTATATACCGACGGGAAGCGTGCTTTTAGCAGGACTTCGTTGACGGGGAGCATTTGCCTGGGTTTCATTCTGCGTCCACCTTTTTCTTGAGATAGGGAATTATATCATCGGAGAAGAGTTTTCTAGCTCTCTTGAAGACGGGAAGGAAGCAAACGGAGAGCTCGTCCGATAGCTTGGCCGGGTTTCCTTGCTCAAAAGCGTTCAAAATGTGACCGAGCGATTCGTTCTGCTTCTCGGAAACTTCCTTGAGTTTTTCGCCCCAAGGCGGATGGTAGGCGTCCACATAGGGGGCTAGGCTATCGATAAGTTCTGCGAAGGGTTGGATTTTTGAGATCAACTCATCCATTCGCTTAAAGACTTCAGACCAAGAAACCGAGAGAATATTAGCTACGTAAGCATCGAATTGGCTTTCGGTTTCGCTAACTTTGTTCATGGAGTCGATGACAACCCGAAGGGTCAGTGAGTCGTGGGTTACGCTCTCGGCCTCAATCTTCTCGTAGCGGGAGGGGAAACCGTCATCCAGAAGAGTGTCCTTACCATCCACGAAAAACTTCACCACTACCCTGGACTGCTCGCTCAGGGCCCCCATGAGCAATTCATAGATTCTCGAAGGATCGTCGGGAACTTCCCCTTCGAAGGTTACTTCTTCTCCATCTACTGAAACTCGGCTCATTCCAAAGTTCCATTACAACGTCTCGGGCAGTCCATGAACAGCAAAAAACAAAATATCATTCGATGGAGGTCCTAAAAAAAAGCACCGCTTTTATGAGATAGTAAATAACTGAATTTCAGTATGATAGGATTTCATAAAGCCGCTCGATCGCCCGGCAGTCTTAAATTTTTCCTAAAGTAAGAACCCGTTGAGTCGATTATCCAAAGCGTCGAAGACAAGGAGGTCGACGACAAGGGTGTCAAAACCCTTCGAAAAGATAAAGACGGGCGTCACGGAAGACGCCTACACAAAGTCAAGGAGGACATATAGTGAGTATAACGATTAATTCGAACATGGCAGCGTCCTATTCGGCGCTGAGCATGAAACGTTCAAACAATCTTCTAACGAAGAGTTTGCAGCGTTTATCAAGTGGTAAACGCATAGTATCGCCCAGCGACGACGCGGGCGGACTGGCTGTAGGCATGAAGTTGCAAAGCAGCCTAAAACGCGCAGCGGCCTCTCGCTTAAACACGCAGAACGGAGTTTCGTTCCTGCAGATGCAAGACGGCGTGCTGAAAGTAGCGGGAGAGATCCTCGACCGCATGGCTGAACTCAAGACCTTCTTTAACGACGTATCCAAAAGTGCTTCGGACCGGGAGACTTACAACCACGAGTTCAACGAGCTACAGAAAGAGCTCAATGCCCTCAAGAACCAGAAGTTCAATGGGGTATCCCTGTTCGCCACGTCCGAGCCCGACAATAACCCCCTCAAGATCATCACTTCCGATGACGGCTTGGGTGAAAAGATCGAGCTTGCCCGCACCGGACTCTTTGAAAACCTCAAGTCCAGGTATGGCGCCGACAGCCTGCTGAACACGGGCTCCCACGGTCAATATCGCCAGCTTATCGGGGATTTCACCCGCGACGGCGGCCTTGAGGATGCCGACCCTGGCAAGACAACCCGTGCCTACTCCTCAGGAGCAGTTGTTTATAAAAACGGCCCCACGAGTGGTGAATCGGGTTACTTCATGGCCCTGTCCGACGTTGGCGCCGGCACCAAGATCGAGGACACCGGAGGTTCGACCTCCCAATGGATTCGTCTTGCGGACGCAGCAGGCAATGGGTTCGCGGAAGCCTATCCGCTCTCGCCAATTTACGATCATACTAGCCTGAAGTACAATGCCAAGGGTGAGCGCGTTGCCTACTTGAAGGGAGATGTCGTCAAGGTGGACGCACACTGGGCAAGTCCTGGAAGCTACTTCGCCCTAAAGGCGGTGAACGACGTTCCCCGCGGAATCGACCTGGAGTCTTTGTTCGCAGGAGGTCACGTTAGCCCGAACGGATACTTCGACTACGTTGGGTCCGACCGTTCCAATGGAGCTACTGCCGACGACAAGCCTCTGACGGAGTTCCTTCGAACCAACGGTAATTTGCCTCAACCGGTAAGCTTGGCTCAAAACGGCATACAAGGTGCCTCCGCTGCCGACGCGACGCGAGATCTTAGGGACAAGATCTTGGCCGGAGCGGCAAACGGCTATAACCCTGCTTACGTTCAGGTAAACTCGAGTATCTATGCACCGTCAGGAGACTGGGGCGTACAACTTTGGAGTAACCTCTCTACCTTTAAGGAAGGTGATCTCGTTCTGGACAATACCAATACGACTACACCAAGGTTGCTCGAGTTCAACTACCTCGTGAAAGGCAACTATCACGGTGGTGCCTACGACCAGGGCTCGTATGTATTCTACGACGGCGCCTGGCACACCGCGGAAGCATCTAACGACAGCAGTCTAAGCATGGGAGCGGTTCCACGGAATCCCGCCAACCTAGTTGCCTTCAATGCTTCATCCTACGAATCCGGCGACCCCGTGAAGACCGCGACCGACCGCGTTAGGATCGCAGGTGCGAACATGAGAGGGTCTTATGATCCAAGTAAGGCATACTCTGCAAACGACGTCGTCCGCGGAACGAATTCCGCCTACTATCAGTTAGGCGCCACGCACCACGGAAAATGGCAGTCGGGCATGACCATTGGAGCCAATGAGACCGTTTACGTAAGTGGGGTTCTCTTCCAGAACCAAACGGGAGGAAACGTCACCGCCACCGCCGGCCTGACGCAGGTTGTCGACGGCACCGGCACCTTCAACAATCCCGATGCGGGCCTTCTTCTTTCCGCAACGGGTGGTGGAGCGGCAACCGACCGGAGCGCGGCCGTCGCAACCGATGCAAGCGGAGCTTCCAACAACGGTTTCTTCGTTGACAGCCCTTGGCAGTCCTGGAACGCCGCCGGAACCACCAACATCGGAGATCCCGTCCAGGGCACCACGGCACATGTGGACCGTACTGGCGACTACACCGACGTCAGCAATTCCTCCAAGTGGGTCAAGACCCATTATTCTCACTTGGGCGGAAAGACGATCGGCACGAGTTACACCCGAGGGGACAACATCCACTATCAAGGAAAGAACTACGTCTACGTTTCTCACTTGGATTCCCACGATGCCCTCTACACCGACCCGGCAAATGAAGGGTACACGGAATTCTCCGACCTGCTCCGACTTGGAGCCATTCGTGAGTTGCCGATGTACGTCGACACGGTTGGCGGAGGAGGCTCGCCCGACATTCCGTCGGACATCTACTTCCGCCCCAACCAGGACCTCAAGTTTATGGACCGCCTGCCCGACGGAAGCGTCAGGACGGCCAACATGGCTCGGCGCACCGATGCTCCGCTCCCTCCGGGAGACGAGATCTTCAACTCCCCCGATGACGCCTTCTTCGGTGGCCTCCAGCCTGGCAACGACGGGATATACGGGACCATGGACGACTTCTACGCGTCCACTGCGGACCCCGCCATCGCCCAGCAAAGCCCTCACGTCGACTCCGATGCCGACAATAATAAGGACTTGCTGAATACCGCCAACGACCTTCAGCACTTCAGTGTGGCTGACTTCGTCGATTACATTCAAACCCTAGCCAACGTTCGGGCCGTAAACGGCGGAACCATGTCCCGCCTGACCTATGCCGAGCGCATCTTGGAAGAGAATGAAATCAACCTGGGCGCAGCAGCTTCCAGGATCATGGATACGGACATGGCCTACGAATCGACCAAGATGGCCCGCCAGAACGTGTTGCTTCAAGCCGCAGCCTCCATGGTTACGCAGGCAAATGCCTTGAACAACGTGGTTCTAAGTCTCCTTCAGTAAATCTGGAGCCTTGATTCAAGATTCGTTTCCACGCGATAAACGCCACGATTACGATTAATTAGGCTGAAAGCCCTGAGAGCAAAACTTAAAGACCGAGGGATATGATGGAGCAAGACAAGTCACGGCTAGGCCACTTGATTCACATGCTCTTAATCGAGGAGAGGTCGCCGCCCGGGAAACCGGGTGGCGACCCCCTCCCCTCCCCGGTCTTTTCACCACGCATTACGGAGATTGCCGAGCAAGCGCGATGCGGTCCGACAAGGCTGTCGACGAGGATGGAGGATCTCCGCTCCAAGCTCTCGGTCGAGGAACCGTCCAACCGGTCTCGCCCCGTACCTTTTGACCTGTTGCCTGTGGAACGAAGTACCCATTCCTTCTCCCAACGCAATTCAAATTCAGACAATTTCATATTCAGTTGGCCTTACGCCCCGGATTCCAACCGCTACCTTATGACCCAGACCCCTTCGGTAACCTACACAGGCAACATGGGCATGCGGATCGGAAGCCCAAGGCCTCTTGTTCAATACAAAGCAACCTACCTGCCCTTCCAGACATGAAAGCAGAAAAACAAAAGATGAGTGACATCGATAGCGTTTCCGGGACGCGAAAGCCCTACTCCATAGATTCAGTAAGGAATCGAGGCGGTAGACCTGCTTGCCGGATATCCACTTTTGAGACAAGTGAAGATGACGTGAAGAGCACAGGGGCATTCGCTCCTCCGCCTGACCAGTTGATGGCTCGAATCAACCAAGAGGCATCCGAGACTGCCGATTGCTGTAGTTTACTGGGAAACTTGACCCATTTAAGTTTGATGATCCGCAGAAAGCTGGCTCTCGAGCAACGACTAAGGATCTCACCGACCACAAGACCGCCGCTTTTCTACCACCTTTAAATACTACAAATGAAGCGATTACCTACGACTAAAAGCCCGTACCAGGCAGTCTATGAACACCATATGCGTTCATCCATTGCCGCTAGGTTTCGATCGGTAGATGAACCGGATCGTTCGGTTATAGGGTTTTGCCCCGTTCGCGAGAGTGGAGGCACATCCCACCTTCAATCACTTTACAATTTAAATCACCCTGAAAGCGACGTTTTCTCTTCTCGGAATACCAGAGAGGAAGCCCCTGACTCAGGACAATTCTAAACACTTACATAAATTTAAGCTAAACGAACATCGTAAAACAAAAAAGCAGGCATCGAAGTCAGGCATTCGTCTCAACCCATCGAATCCGACTGCCAGTGAAGCACTCTGAAGAACCAGACGAATACTAATATACAGAATCTTGCATCTTGACTTGAGTCATACCGCCGTGGTTCGGCTCCTCCGTAAGCGAAATGAGGAAATGATCAATCCGGCAATCTCAGTCCGGTGAAGGAAATCAAGCCAAACAGAACACTCGTGAGAGAAAAACTATCTCAATTGTTAAATATTTACTAAACTTTAATTAACTTTATCCGACTATATACTGGTAAACAGTATTTAACATGTACAATCATACACAGATTACATTTGTCCGCATATTGCCGTCTAGGGCGAATTTCTCATCCTCTTTAACTTTACCGAATACGTCCGTTCGGTGCCTTCACCATGATCCTTCTTAACCCAGCGCATGCAGTTTTTAACTGGGGTGCGACTCATCACAAGAGTCGGCCTGGAGGCGATCAGGAAACAGGGAATCGCCATCGAGGTGGACGACCCTTCTTTACCGAGACCGAAGAACTGCACGTAAACCATCCCTCAGGCCGATCGCATCAGCCCGAAAGTATCCCATCCGTCCACCAGGCTCTTGAGAAACTATATGCGCTGGATTTCCGAAAGGACTTCGCTCAATCCAACGCTACCGGATCCCTTGTCAGAAGCTCAAGCCTAGTTGCTGAGAGAATTCTTCATTTCACGCTTAACCAGTAAACAGTACGAATCATGAAAGACTCAAGTTTCCCAGACGACCCTCTAAGGCCGAGCAAAATGCAAGTTTCGACGGCTTTGGCTCAGGCAACCCCGATAGCCAAGCTCTCTCAAGGGTTCGCTAAGGTCGTTGCGGGAGGAAGAATCGTTCGCCTCAGGAACGACAAGCCTTTTCTCGAAAGAATGGTTACGGGCATTAAGTCAACTCACCATGATCAATCAACCTCCGGGAATCACGCCAAGGCCGTACTTGAATCCATAACCTCAAACCTAGAGGCTGGGATCGACATGGTGGATCATCAGGAGCTTTGTCTCGCGAAAATGGGAGGAAGGCTTTCCGAAATAGCCTTAGCGCTCAATCAAGTAAGATCCCCTCATTCCAGTGACGAAGATAGGTCGAAATCGCAAATTCGTTTTGAAGTCTCCAAGGAACAGATAAGGGAACTGTCTCAGTCCACCTATGATAATACGGCCCTCTTTTCAAAGGGCTTTGCCAAGCCTATCACCATAGCAGTACCTACGCATGGCGAATGGGAAGGCATATCCGTTGATCGTGCAAACATCGACCAGCCAGGGCTCATAACCGTGGATCAGGGCAAGGTTTATGGGCCAGGCCCTGGTTACACCTTGGATACAGGCTCCGTGAAACGAGCGTTCGCGGAGTGGAGAAACCTTTGCATCAACAACCGGATGCAGTGGGGTCTATTGATGGATCGTCTTCATGGGGCGAAGCGCTCGCTTCGAAACGTCCTTGCCGGAAAGTCATGGTCGATACCCGAAACTCCAGAAGGCCAGGCCTTAGGTCCCCTGCGCAGACCGCATAGAAACAACTAGAAGGTATTTCCATGTACGAAACCTACCTAAGGAAATCAATTTGTGTGAATCACCTCCGGAACCAACAGGAGGAATCAGAAAAGAACAACCAGTCGCACGGAAGCGACTTAAAACCATAACTCAAGGAGGAAACAACAATGCCGATAGTAGTAAACACCAACACGACGGCGGTAACCGCGTCGTTCAACCTCTCGCACGCCAATGATGCGTTGCGCAAAAGCCTTGCCCGGCTCTCATCGGGCCAGCGGATCGTGTCTCCCTCGGACGATGCGGGCGGAATGGCCGTGGCGTACAAGCTGAATTCCAAGCTCAAGCGTACGGAAGCGGTTCGTCACAACGTGCAAAACGGGATATCATACCTTCAGGTGCAGGATGGAGCCCTCTCGACGATCGCCCAGATCGCCGACCGGATGTCGGAGCTGCGCACAATGGCCGCGGACGTTACCAAGAACACGGGCGACGTGGAGAACTACTCGAAGGAGTTCATAGAGTTGCAGCGGCAGCTCAACCAGGTTCGCCACCAGAAGTTCAACGGCATCAGCCTTTTCGCCACCTCTTCCTCGCCCGCATCGACCACTGCTCCCGAGCTGCGGCCGCAGTTGGACAAGCAGGGTTTGACCCTGGACGACCAGGGCCGAGGCTACGCGAAGTTCTCTCGGCAGATACTGACCACGGCCGACGGCGTAGTTGTCGACGGTCACGTTTCCCTCAATGTGGTCAACCTGCAATACCTTCTATCCATCGGCCAAGCGGACAACCGCTATATTTCGGCCGCCGCCGCCGTATCGGTTGCGGGAGGAGCCGGTGTCGAGAGTATCACCGGGCGAAACGTATTCATGAACCTGGGTAACGTCGACAACGGTAATCAGGACGATTTCGCGTCTGCGACTACCCGAAACGAACTATATACGGCGGATGGCTACCTGAGCAGCATCCTTTTCGTCTCCATGGGCAACTTCATCGACGTGATCGAGAGGGTTGCCGATGCCCGGGCCGAAAATGCCGCAGAGATCAACAGACTCAACACCACGAGTGCCCTGCTGGTCCAGAATCAGACCAACCTGGAGGCAGCCCATGGACGTATCATGGATGCCGACATCGCGCTCGAGTCGACCCGAATGGCAAGGCAGAACGTTCTCGTCCAGTCCTCCGCGGCCATGGTCGCCCAAGCCAACCAACTCACCAACATCGCCCTCTCCGTCTTGGGGTAAGATATGCTCAAGCTTAGAATATACAATTTCCTATACAATGCCTGACTTGAATCGCAGAAGAGTTAGGAACGAAAGCCTTCCCCTGCGCATGCTTTCAATTCAAGAGTCATACGCAGATTCACGCAGCCCATGCGTTGGTGAAGATAGGCCCGTGTCGTCGAAGCCGGACTTTGGTTCATTTAGATCTCGGTTCAGCATTCTTTGGTCTCATTGCCCTAAGATTCCTGCTTTCATATCCAGAACCAAGTATCGCACCCCATTCATGACACGACGATGGGGGACGCACGCAAAATCCTCTATACCTTTCTTCTACTTAGGGACTTCGATTGGCATCCAGTTACTCAACACGAGGCTTGAGGATTGGATAACCTCATTCGATTTCCCCTGAACCGGATTACAGACAGCGACACTTTTAATTAATAAGAAAATAAGTAATTTTCAGACAATTTACATTATGATCAAATGGAGGACTGGCCTATAGTGGTGCACAACGAGAGTTAAGCCTAAGACACCGGACCGTATAGCGGACCAAGTGAGATAGTTGAATGGGGTGTTCATCAAGAAGAATGACTTGAGACGCATCGACAGTATCAACACCATCCATGTTCAGTTCCGCCGGTACGCACAAGGTGGGCTTCATACCCCGAGCATACATTCTGCAGGGAAACTATACACAATTTGTTAACCAAAAATATAACTTATATTAACATATGTTAGATGAGAGACTTTCACACACATAGCCAGCCTGGCTTGGAGTGCGAGGGCGGTCCCGTCCCCATCGGCAGGGACAGTACGCCGCTCTCACTCCAGGTCGGTCTGGATAACAAAGGGCATGGGCATTCCCCATGCGTCGGCCGTGCTTTCTCTACTGAGAGCAAATGGTCCATTATGCTTCGAAACCTACGGCAAGGAATTGAGTACATGGAGCGCCAAGACTACAACCTGAATGAAATGGACAGGCTAATTCGACTTTGGAGAGGAAGCTTGTCTCGCCGAGTGAATAACTTGGAATTATCCTTCCCTCCGGAAACTCTTTTGTACCTGCAGACAATACTCAGGCTTTCCGAGGAAAAACTCTTCAATCATTCTCTCTTCGGGTCTGGTGCGGAGCCGCCGATAAGGATTCACCTAATACTCGGCGGAAAGCGTTTCGTGCAGGAAGTTCCAGTAATCCCTCTCTTGAACAAGCCTGGCTTTCAAGGTCTAGTTTGCTCCGGACGCAGCAGAATGTCTCCTACGGGAGGGCATTTCGAATCGTGCCAGACTGAATTCATGAACGCTCTTCTCGAGGTCGGCAAAAACCTTGACGGATTGAGACGGGAATACCGCAGGATGAGCGATGAGTCATCCAGCGTCATGCAGATTTCACCCCCAGTCTGCCCCAGCAGTGAAACCATCGTCACCCCCACGCCTTCGTCGCGTTTCTCGATCCCGCAACTCATACGGAGGATCGCCAGATTTCTTACAGCAAAGAGACCTCCTGCCCTCTGGGCCACATCTTGATCTCACACAACCGAATTTCTTCAATAAACATCAACTAATCGACTAAAAGTACACGCCTAAGGAATTTTTCTAACACAAAATGGGTGCCGGCCCCATCCCTAAGCCGGCAAAGGTAGCAAGGATGCTATCGAAATTAATCAAGGAGGATTAAAAATGCCAATAGTAGTAAATAGTAATGTCTCGGCCACCGAGGCATCGTTCAACCTGAGTCGCGCCAACGACTCATTGCGCAAAAGCCTGACCCGCTTGTCTTCGGGCAAGAGGATCAACTCACCGGCGGATGATGCCGGAGGATTGGCCGTAGCGTACAAACTGGACTCCAAGCTTAACCGCACGGAAGCCGTCATCCAAAATAGCCAAAATGCACTTTCTTTCCTGCAAGTGCAAGATGGTGCCCTCAGAACAGTGGGTAAAATTTTGGATCGAATGGCCGAATTGCGTACCATGGCCCAGGACGTCACCAAAAACTCTGGGGACATAGAGAACTACTCGAAAGAGTTTGTCGAACTCCAGGGGCAACTCAACCAAGTCAAGGAGGAGAAGTTCAATGGAATCAGTCTCTTTGCAACTTCCAACGACACGCTCCAAAATGGGGGAAACACCGCCGCAAATGCTGGTCAATATACTGACGTCAATGGGGTTTCGCTAAACTACAACAAGTTTGGCCACACCCTCTTTACGGCCGCTTCCGGGCAAGCTGTGGACGGCAGTATCTCGCTGAATGTAGTAAACCTGCAGTTCGTTCTGTCGGTCGGCAACCTGTCCGGCAACAACACCGCCACCAACAATGTTAACTTAGGCGGATTCGCCAACACAGGTGGAGGAATCAGCTCCAGTGGATTCATTTCCAACATCTTGGATGTCAGCATCGGACAGTTCACCGAGTCCATCGAGCGTCTCGCCGACATGCGTGCCGAGAATGGTGCCGAGCAAAACCGGGTCATGAACTCCATCGATCTGCTCCAGACCAACATGACGAACCTGGAAGCTGCCCATGGCAGGATCATGGACGCCGACATTGCCCTCGAGTCGACCCGATTCGCTAGGCACAACGTTCTGGTCCAGGCCAGCGCAGCCATGACTGCTCAGGCCAATCAGCTAACCAATGTAGCCCTTGCCCTCCTCGGATAAGGACTAACTGGAGACAAACACTTACTTCATCCCATCCCGTCCGCCAAGCTCGGCGGACGGGGGGATGGGGGAAGACCGAACCTTTCTAGAAATTAATTTCCTTTCCTGACGAAAAACTAAGCCCGTGCAGCTCACCAATTACAGTTTTATGGATTCCCGGCAAAGCTACATGTCGGCTCATAGTCTGCAGAAATCAGCTATGAGAAGACTGTCGACCGGTACCAAGTTGGAGTATTCGGGCTCGGATACGGGGGCTCTTTCCCAATCCATGAAAGGGAGATTGGAAATGATTGGAGACCGCTCCTTCATGACCAGTCTGCAAAACACCCGCTCATTCCTAAAAGCACAGCAAGCGGGTCTTACCAAGGCGCTCCAGATTTACAACAGGATGGAAGAGTTAACCATCCGGGCAACCGACCCTACCCTGCGTCATGGTAATCGAAGGGACTACGATGCCGAGTTCAGCGTCCTGCGGGAGGAGCTCGAGGAAATCATGCAAAGTGAATTTAACGGCAGGCGGCTTTTCAACGACACCGTAATCTGCGGTGGAGCCAAGGACATTCCCCTGGGAGAACTTGACTTGGCAGGCGGAAAGCCCCCTGGGGTTAGTCACGCCGTAAGAGCCCAGACCGTGGACGTTAACTCACCGGCTGGTACGATTAGTTTTCGTATTAATTCGGGGGGAGTCGGCGACACTTACCGGGTCTGGATGGGCAACACCTGTGTGTTCAGTGCCGGCAATCCCTTCACAGGACCCGATCATACTCGAAATTATGACGACCCTGGCGGGTTCGGCTATCCCGGAAACGGTTGGGAAACTTCAGGTTCCGCAATGAATGGAGATGACGATCTCTTTGAAATATCCTTTGCTCCCGGACAACCCACTACCTACAAGGTCACCCCTGGTGCCAGCAACGATGACGGGTCGGGCAATTCCGCTCACAACACCTATGACCCGGCTACAGGGCTTTATGCGAATATCTTCACGAACGATTTGCCCCAACTCTTCACCAATACGGACCTGACTCTCCAAATAGAAACCAGTAGCATCGGAATCATTTACGCAACTGGCAACTCAGCTAATGGGGACGCAGACAACTCAGGAACGGGAGGCATCACCTTCGTTCCTACCAATTTCGAACTCGAAGTTCCGATCGACATACACGGCAACACCATGGGCTTGGACCCCAAGGGGTTTGGGACCCTAGGAGGCGAAAGCCCCGTGACCGGATCGATTCATGGGCTCGATACAATAGCCAAGGCTGCCGATACGCTGGATCACCTCAGAGGCAACAAATATGCGAATGACGCCACAATTTCCTACTACGGCGAAGAGAAATGCATCGTTAGCGAGAGGCTCGCTTCGGTAGGAGCCGAGGTTCTTCGGATAGACTCGGAGATCAGGGAACTTCAAGACCAGATCGTACAAGGGGAGCGGGCTTTTGGCCGGATTACCGATGCAGATATGGCCAGAGAGGCAACAAGGCTTGCCAGAAATTCCCTCAAGATGGACTTGGCCGAGCAAATTATGTCCAAGTCGGCCCACCTCAAGGACGTCCTGATTCCGCTTACGACTCAACACTACAGGGGAGGAGTGCTGAATTCAACCATTTGACATGAAAGAATTTGAAAATAGAGGCATTCATTCGTGCCGCATGAGACCAGACTTAGGCTGCACGGGTCCGCCGGGATGGCGCTCATCCCGAGAGTATCCGAGTGCCCGACTGCGGGAATTCCTGGAGTACGCCCACCCTGATGCAGTTTCGCCAGTTCATTCTCAACCCCATCATTCGCTGGAGACGGATCCCGGCTAACCATCCAATCAATTTTCAAGAACATACCAAGTAATGTACCAAACTATAACCAACGGCAGTCCGCCGGGATGGCCCTCATCCCGAAAACATCCGAGTGCCCGACTGCGAGAATTCGTGGAGCACGCCCACCCTGAACCGGTTCCGTTCCACCTCACCCTACCCCATCATTCGCCGGAGACGGATTCCGGCTAACCATCCAAGCAACTTTCAAGAACAACCAAGCGATGTACCAAAACATAACCAACGGCAGTCCGCCGGGTAGCTTTTCGCTGCCGATGACCCAGTGGGTCCTCCGCGAGATTTCGTGGATGACGCGTGCCGTGAAGCACAAATCGCGAACACCGTTTTGAGCTAACGTCCTGCTCCAATCATGCGCCGCGATGACCGCCCAAGCAAACCACCTACCACACACACTTAGCACTGATTAACTAATTTAGAATGAACAAAAATAATTTGATGAAAAACGGGTCAAGTTCCCTTCAACGTTCAACCCTTTTCAGCCTTTCGGTCCCATGGGACGAAAATCAACCCCAATACAAGTTTGGCTCAGACAGGGATGTCTTTGCAAATAAACAAAAACCATAATCAAGGAAGATAAAAATGCCAATCGTAGTAACCTCAAACGCGAGCGCCACCAAAGCCTCGCATAACCTAAGTCGAGCGAACGATTCTCTAAGGAAGAGTCTCGAGCGCCTATCGTCCGGGAAGCGTATCAACTCCTCCGGTGACGACGCCGGCGGAATGGCCGTTGCCTACAAGCTCGACTCACGAGCAAAAAGGACAAGCGCCATCCTGCAGAATACCCAAAATGCGCTCTCCTACCTTCAGGTCCAAGACGGTGCGATGGAATCCATCGGCAAAATAGCAAGCCGGATGTCCGAATTGCGGGTCATGGCCCAGGACGTCACGAAGAATTCCTCGGATATAGAGAATTATTCCAAGGAATTTATCGAGCTTCAGTCTCAATTGAAGCAAGTTAAGGAACAAAAGTTCAACGGGATCAGCCTATTCGCCAAGAATGGTGACACCCTTAGCAACGACGGTACCACTGGAACCGGAACCTACACGCCTTCAAACTCCCAAGGCGTCAGTTACGACATCTTCCAGCGAACTCTGTACACCAGTCCAACGGGCCAAGTCGCTGACGGAAGCATTTCCCTGAACGTCATCAACCTGGAGTTCGTTCTCTCCATAGGAACTCTTTCCGGTGTCGGGAACGGAACGAATGTTGATCTCGGAGGCTTGGGTAATACGGCCTCTACAGGCGGTGTAAACATCGGAGCGGACGGCTTCATCACCTCCATTACTCACGTAAGCGTCGGGCAGTTCACGGATGTGATCGAAAAGATTGCCGACATGCGTGCCGAAAACGGCGCCGAACAAAACCGGTTGCTCCAGACCATTGATTTGCTCCAGACCAACATGACCAACATCGAGGCCGCATTCGGTCGCATCATGGATACCGACATGGCCCTTGAATCAACCAGATTTGCCCGCCACAACGTGCTTGTTCAGGCAAGCGCCGCCATGACGGCTCAAGCCAACCAGTTAACCAACGTAGCCTTGTCCTTGATCGGATAAGGACTAATTGCCCTACCCGCCTCTCCGCCTTCCTCAAGCGGAGAGGCAGGGCAAGGGTGATTTCCAGACACGTCAACATACCTCTCGATTCCATAATAAACACCACAGCTCTTCTCCAAATCAGCCTCTCGTGAGACTCAATTCAGATAGTTCAGTCGATCTATCCAGTGACCAAAGCCCTGGAACACGCGACCATAGCTTATATTTGCTTATGGAGCGACGGATGTCCTGCAGTTCGCTGTTTGACGCCAAAGGTAATCCTGGGTTTTCCACTTCAAAATACGAGCCTCCCGAAATCATGCCATCATTCTGGCTGCAGAGATGCGCCCGATCTCTTCCGGTAGCCAATTCAGTTCACGGAGAGGTCGCAATCAGCGTTCGCCTCTTTCCATACGTCTAATGAGTCAAACCCCTAAGATTTTAAGGTCGCCCGACGAACCCAAGCCACGAACGGGCAGAACCCACCATGCCCAAAATGAATGAGGCGATCAAATTCCAAGCACACCTTCCCGGTCGATCGGAATGCCCCGTTCGCCGAATACCCTCCGCATGAACGCTTAATGACTTTTGCTTTACCAGTTATCACGATTTTAACCCATTAATATTATTTAATTTGAATCCATCACTCCAGATCATGCGTGGTCGCACCCTATATCCATGCATAGATGACCGTGCCTCTCGCCCGCTCATCGCATCACCGGATGGGTCAGAATCGATTCGTCATTTACTACTACGAAAAACCAGCGGAGTAATTCCTATGGCGGGAATTCTCCGCATCTTCCAGTCGTCGCCCGGATCTCTTCATAAAGAGGGCTTGGGTGGCCGTATTCGTCCCCGCCTAGACTTGCTTTTGGCATTAGCCGGTTCTCGGCGGGACGAATCACTTTATTTCAACAAAGTTAAAACCATTCAACAGGAGGAACTGCCCATAAGAGCTAAGGCAAACTAGACCAAACCAGGTCAGGAATGACTCGTTTGATGGAGTTTCTCCATTGAACGCCGATAAGCTCGAATGAACTAAAACATACAACCACTCACCGACGACAGGACGTCGTCGCCTAACGATCAAGGAGGATCTTCAGGCCGAACACTAAGGGCATGCGCACAGCCAAGCCGGAACACTAACGGCGCAAGCAAATGCAACCCTAAAGGCAATACCCTTATGGCCACTATACACATAGCTTAGATCCGACGATTCAGGCAATCTGCGTCAATAGACGCCCAGTTGGGCCCCGTCGACAAGACAACAGCTCTCAGGTGACTCATCCCATCATGAAACAGGATAATTACAGTCGCATTTCGTATAATATGCACAAACTCGCACAAATTTGCGCATATATATCTACATCAAGCTTCAAAAACAAACACCGGGGAAGCCGTCCCCCCATACACCTAGACAGGGCGGCACTGCGGACAAGGAAGTCCGCGGGATACAAGAACACCCATCAAGGAGGATAACACCATGCCACTAACCATAAACACCAATGCCTCGGCTTCGGCCGCCAACTACCATCTTAGTCGCAACCAGTCGGCTCTGCACAAGAGCTTGACCCGCCTCTCGAGCGGCAGCCGCATCACGCAACCCATCGACGACGCCGGCGGACTGGCCGTATCGATGAAGTTCGAGAGCGCCATCGTCCGTCTCGCCGGAGCCCAGAAGAACGTGCAGAACGCAACCTCTTTTCTGGAGGTCCAGGACGGCGTATTGTCTTCGGCCGGAAAGATTCTCAATCGGATGATCGAACTCAAGGGACTGAGTGACGACGTGATGAAGAACTCGTCCGACATTCAGAACTATAACCGCGAGTTTCGTGATCTCCAACAGCAGATCTACGACATGGCGAATCTCAAGTTCAATGGGATTAGCATGTTTGCGAACAGCAACTCGGAAGGGACCCAGGCCGGCCTATTCAACAACCTCACCCAGAATTTGGGAAGGGACAACACGGTGAGTATCTACGTCAGTGCGGAGGGCACGGCCGGTCCGATAGTGAGCGTGAACAAGTCCTTGCTTCTTTCAGCCCTTACGATCAATGCGTCCACTCTCGCCTCGGATGTTTTTAGTAACGGGGCGACAGGCGGGAATGGAGTATTCTCCTTTGCAGCAGAGAACTCGAGTACGACGATCAACCTTACCGACATTTCGGTGGGCGTATACACCCAGGCCATTCAGAACCTGGCAACGCTCAGAGCGGATAATGCCGCATCCGTGTCCAGGTTGCGTTTCGCGGGTGAGGAAATGGCTCTGCAGAAGACAAACATGGAGGCCGCAAACGGACGCATCATCGACGTGGATATCGCTGAGGAAAGTACGCGTTTGGCCAAGTACAACGTGCTCGTTCAAGCATCCGCATCCATGTTGGCCCAAGCCAACAGCAATTCCGACATAGCCCTCATGCTCCTCAGGTAAGAACCCCGATGAGAGAAACTACTTACAGATTTAAACACCGGGGATGCCGTCCCCCCACATACCTAGACAGGGCGGCACTGCGGA
>DLRY01000024.1:1324-4671 GCA_002500665.1 Opitutia bacterium UBA7876 | reverse complement strand
GATCTTCTGCCGGCATCCTCCACACGGGGAAACCGGCTCGGAAGCTTCAGCGACAATACAGATTTCAGCCAGTTCCGTATCCCCCGCCGCTACCATGGCGGCGATGGCTCCTGCCTCGGCGCAAGTGCCTTCGGGGTAGGCCGCGTTCTCCACGTTGCAACCGAGATAGACCTTCCCGGAGGAAGACCTGATGGCCGCCCCGACCTTGAAACCGGAATAAGGGGCATGGGCGTTCTCCCGCACCTGACGGGCTTGTTCGAAAAGGGACATGGGAATAATCTGTCTTGAAAGGAGGCGCTTGAAAAGAAGAAAGGGGCAAACGGTGTCCAACCCGTCCGAAACTCGACCCTTGCCACAAGGAGTTCCAATCCCAAAGATCGTCAGCCTTGCCTTTTCAAGCATGAGCGCCAAGAACGACAACCACGAACACCGCAGGAACGAGGGCACCGAACTGGATCTCGACTGGGCCCTCTCGGTCCAGGCCAACACCTCGGCCATCGAGCGCCGGTGCAAGGCCCTGCCAGGGAGGCGATCGATCAAGAAGGCCAACCAAGCGGCCTGGTTGGTCAAGGCCATCACCTGCATCGACCTGACCACGCTCTCCGGGGACGACACCGGCGACCGCGTGCGTAGGCTTTGCCGGAAAGCCCGCTTCCCCGTTCGTTCGGATATCCTCGAGGCCCTCGGGTTCGAGGCGGGTTCTGTAACCACGGGCGCCATTTGCGTCTATCATGAGATGGTCCCTGCCGCGGTCGAGGCCCTGAAAGGGAGCGATATTCCGGTAGCCGCGGTCTCGACCGGGTTCCCCGCGGGATTGTCCCCCTACTCGCTGCGCCTCGCCGAGATCGGGGAATCGGTGCGGGCGGGAGCCAGGGAGATCGATATCGTCATCTCCCGGCGCCACGTGCTCTCCCAAGACTGGCAGGCCCTCTACGACGAGATGAAGGCCTTCCGCGAAGCCTGTGGAAAGGCCCACGTCAAGGCCATCCTCGCAACGGGCGAGCTGGGCACCCTCAGGAACGTCGCCCGGGCCTCCCTCATCTGCATGATGGCCGGGGCCGACTTCATCAAGACTTCCACCGGAAAGGAAAGCGTCAACGCCACGCTGCCCGTGAGCCTGACCATGATCCGCCAGATCCGGGAGTACCATGAGAAGACGGGTTTCCGGGTCGGCTACAAACCCGCGGGCGGAATCTCCAAGGCCAAGGACTCCCTCACCTATCTGGCCCTCATGAAGGAGGAGCTCGGCAACCGCTGGCTCCAACCCGACCTCTTCCGCTTCGGAGCCTCCAGCCTGCTGGGGGACATCGAGCGACAACTTGAACATTTCGTGACCGGCCACTACTCGGCCGCTCACCGACACGCCATGGGATAAGAGATATGAAAGTAAAGGAAATCTTGGATACGATGGAGTACGGCGAAGCCCCCGAGAGCCCACAGGCCGCTCTCGACTGGATCGCCGGGCGAAAGGGCGACTTCGGTCTCTTCATCGACGGGAAATCGGCCAAGCCTGCGAGAAGGAAATCCTTTCCGACCCGCAACCCGGCCAATGGCAAGGTCCTGGCATCCGTCTGCCAAGCCAGCCGGAAGGACGTCGACCGGGCCGTAGAGGCCGCCCACCTGGCTCAACCCGAGTGGCAAAGCATAGGCGGACCCCAGCGGGCCAAGTACCTCTACGCCCTGGCCCGACTGGTGCAGAAACACTCCCGGCTCTTCGCCGTCCTCGAGAGCCTCGACAACGGCAAGCCCATCCGGGAAAGCCGGGACGTCGACGTTCCGCTCGTTGCCCGGCATTTTTATTATCACGCCGGGGCCGCCCAGTTGATGGAAAAAGAGATGCCCGGCTACCGGGCCCACGGGGTGGCGGGACAGGTCATTCCCTGGAACTTCCCCCTCCTCATGCTGGCCTGGAAGATAGCCCCCGCCATCGCAATGGGTAACACGGTGGTGCTCAAGCCCGCTGAGTACACTTCGCTGACGGCCCTTCTCTTTGCGGAGATCTGCGAGGAGGCCGGCTTGCCAAAGGGAGTCGTCAACATCTTGACGGGAGACGGTCGAGTGGGTGAGATGATCGTGACCCATCCGGGCATCGACAAGGTCGCCTTTACCGGCTCGACCGAGGTTGGGCGGAAAATCCGCGAAGCCATTGCCGGACACGGCAAGGAACTCACCCTCGAGCTCGGAGGGAAGTCCCCCTATATCGTCTTCGACGATGCCGATCTCGACAGTGCGGTGGAAGGACTGGTCGACGCAATCTGGTTCAACCAGGGACAGGTCTGTTGCGCCGGATCCCGTCTCTTCGTGCAGGAGGGCGTGGCGGATTCGTTTCACGTCAAGCTCAAGGCCCGCATGGACAAACTGCGGGTCGGCGACCCCCTGGACAAATCGATTGATCTCGGGGCCATCGTCGACCCCCGGCAACTGGAATCGATCACCAGCTTGGTCGAGGAGGGCCTCAAGGAAGGGGGAGAGCGCCACGTCGGAAAATGCAAGCTGCCCAAGGGCGGATGCTTCTATCCCCCCACCCTCATAACGGAGGTGGACCCCGCCTGTCGCCTGATGCAGGAGGAAATCTTCGGCCCCGTCCTCGTGGGAAGCACCTTTCGCACTCCTGCGGAGGCCGTCGCCTTGGCCAACAACACGCGCTACGGGCTGGCCGCCTCCATCTGGACCGAGAACGTCAACTTAGCCCTCGACCTGGCCCCCAAGATCATCTGCGGCGTGGCCTGGATCAACTCGACCAACCAGTTCGATGCCTCCGCCGGTTTCGGTGGCCGGCGGGAGAGCGGGTTTGGCCGGGAAGGAGGATGGGAAGGCCTCCATGCCTACGTTCGGCCCGACCACCAGTCCCTCGAGCAACTGGATCGGGTTCTTCCCCGTCAGGGGGAAAGCGAGCCTGCCGAGGCGGGCATCGACCGGACGCCCAAGATGTTCGTGGCGGGCAAACAGGCACGGCCCGACAGCGGTTACTCGACCCCCGTGTTCTCCCATGGCGGAAAGCAGCTCGGGTTGGTCGGCAAAGGCAACCGCAAGGACG
The DNA here is from genome assembly GCA_002500665.1 of Opitutia bacterium UBA7876. GTDB lineage: Bacteria > Verrucomicrobiota > Verrucomicrobiia > Opitutales > Seribacteraceae > Seribacter. The sequence continues at coordinate 1,634 of DLRY01000024.1, read as the reverse complement.
TCCGCAACGCCGTAGAGGCGGCCAACGCGGCCCGCTCATGGAGCCGCTCGACGGCCCACCTGCGGGCCCAGATCCTCTACTACCTGGGGGAAAACCTTTCCATCCGGAAGGATGAATTCGCCCAGCGTCTCTCTTCCATGACGGGACAAGCCAAGAAATCCGCCCAGCGGGAAGTCGACCTTTCCATCGACCGTCTCTTTACCTATGCGGCCTGGGCCGACAAGTACGACGGAGCCGCCCACGGGGCGCCCATCCGGGGGGTTGCCCTCGCCATGAACGAGTCCGTCGGAGCGATCGGGATCATCTGCCC
>DLRY01000024.1:0-938 GCA_002500665.1 Opitutia bacterium UBA7876 | reverse complement strand
AACACCGTGGTCGCCATTCCCTCCGAGCCCTACCCTCTTTCCGCCACCGACCTCTACCAGGTCTTCGAGACCTCGGACCTCCCGGCGGGCGTGGTCAACCTGGTTACCGCCGGGCACGGCGAGGTGACTGGAGTCCTCGCCGGGCACATGGACCTGGACGCGGTCTGGTATTTCGGCTCGGGCGGCTTGACCGCGGAGGTGGAGAAGGCTTCCGCCACCAACCTCAAGCGCGTCTGGGTCAACCACGGCCTGGAGCGGGACTGGTTCGATCCGGGCCAAGGCGAGGGCCGCGAGTTTCTACGCCAGGCTACGGAGGTCAAGAACGTCTGGATCCCCTACGGGGAATAGAGCCGATTTCAGCCAAAGGCCTTACGGAGAAGATCAACGCTCCGGGCAACCCCTTTTTCGGCCGGAGCCTTCCCCTCGAACTCGATCGAAACGTACCCGTTGTACCCAACCTCGGACAAGATCTTGGCGATGCGCGGGTAATCGAGGTCGAGGGTATACCACTCCCCGCCACCGAAATAAGTCTTGGCCTGTACGAAGGTGGTGAAAGGGGCTATTTTCTCTAGTTTTTCGTAGGGATCCTCCATGAAGTTTCCGGTATCCATGAGAACGCCCAACCAAGGAGACTCGATGGCCTTGGCGATGCGCAACAGGCCCTCGGGCGTGCGGGTCAGTCCCCAATGATTCTCGAGAGCCAGGTGGACGCCATGCTTCTCGGCCTCGGGCAGGCATTGCTCGATGGAATCGATGCACCACTCGAAACCTTCGTCGAGGGTGTGCCCGGGGAGGATCGGTTCCTCTCCACGCAGTTCCATGAGGTGATTGAAGTCGCGGGCGGTTCCCCAGCGACCCGAGTTGAGCCGGATGGACGGTATCCCCATCTCGTGCGCGAGTCGGATGCATTTTTTGGTGTGCTCGACGTTCTCCTTGCG
>DLRY01000091.1 GCA_002500665.1 Opitutia bacterium UBA7876 | reverse complement strand
CGAGGATAAACTCGCTCGAAAGGAGGAGGAGCTTCGACTGGCGGACTGCATCACTTGCCCGAGCGAATTCGTCCTTCGTTCCATTCCCGAGGATGTGCGTGAGGGTAAGCCATGCCTGGTTGCCCCGTTCGGAAGTCCGAACTCCCTTGCGATAAAACGAAATCCTTGCGGGGACCGGGATCTAAAACTTCTTTTCGTCGGATCNNGGCATTCTTCATGCCTATGAAGATGGCGCGGCAAAGAGCTTCCGGCGAGCCAAAGACCATGGAATACTCTGTTCATACGAACTTCCCATCGCTCACTGGACTACCGTCCGAAAGCTTCTTGCGGAGGAAGCGGAACGTCTTCCCGAATGGGAACCCACCCTGGAAAGCACTCGAGAACCGGAGGAAAAACTAGCCCGCAAGCAGGAAGAGCTGCTTTTAGCGGACCGCATCACCTGCCCGAATGAATTCGTGCTCCGCTCCCTTCCCCTCGAAATCCGCAAAAAGAAGCCTTGCTTGGTAGCCCCATTCGGAAGCCCGGACTTTTCACCACCTCCAAAGAAACGGGCTGACGGCAAGATTCTAAAACTTCTTTTCGTCGGATCCATGAGTCAGCGGAAGGGCTTGGCCGACCTCATGAAGGCGATGGAGTTGATCGATTCCCCCTCCATCTCTCTTTCCATACTTGGACAGCCTTCTATGCCGATGTCTTTTTATCGATCGAATTTATCATCCTTTAGATACCTTTCGCCAAGGTCGAACAAGGAGGTCAGGAAAGTGATGCAAGAACATGACGTCCTGATCCTCCCTTCCATCGTCGAAGGCCGGGCACTCGTTCAACAGGAAGCACTTGCCTGCGGTCTACCTCTTGTTGTAACTGAAAACGCCGGAGGCGAAGACCTGATCGACGAAGCCGAAACGGGGTTCCTCGTTCCCATCCGCCAACCCCAAGCAATTGCGGAAAAGATCGAATGGTTTGCAGCGAATAAAAAACTCCTGCCGGAGATGTCCGATTTTGCCCAGCAGAAGGCCAGCCTCTACAGATGGAAAGATTACGCCATGGCAATCATCGGTTTTTGCTTGCGGAACAAGTTACCCAACACCGATAATTAAATGTAGATGAGTTCCACCGAGGCCACTAATACACTTCAACGAAGCCGCCTCTACAACGAGGATGCGGACGCCTCGCCACTTGCCCCGGTCAAGTTTTTGATTTGGGTTTATTTCCTTTTGCTTCTTTTTGAGGGGGCGATGCGCAAGTGGTGGTTCCCGGGACTTTCGCAAGCACTTCTTGTCGTTCGGGATCCGGTAGTTATTGGGATTTACTTTTTGGCTTTTACCCAAGGAATCTTTCCATCCCAGAACAAATACATTCAAGTCCTATTTTACTGGACCATAGTTGCCTTTGCCTTTTCCTTCGTCCTGAACAAAGCACACCCCTTAACCATTTTTTATGGGGCCAGAACCAACCTACTCCATTTCCCGCTCATTTTTATCATCGGATCCGTCATGACCCGGCGAGATTTGATCTACTTCGGTTGGGCCTTCCTGCTGCTTGCATGGCCAATGACTTGGGTCGTGGCCGAGCAATTTCAAGCGGATCGGGAAGACATCATGAACATCGCGGCCGGGGGTTTGGGCTACCAACTGGAGACCTCGGGGGGACGGGTAAGGGCTTCGGGCACCTTCTCTTTCATAAGTGGAATTGTTTTCTATTATTGCTTTGTAATGGCCTTCGTCATCTATGGTTTCCTAAGAAAGGGAGTATTTCCCAACTGGCTCCTTTACCTTGGAGCAGGGGCTACTTTCCTCGCCATGGTTACAGCCGGAAGTAGGGCCGTAATAGCGGAAATCCTCCAAGTCTTGGCCTGTTTTGCCTTCTTGGCCTATTTCCGCCCGAGCGAATTCGGCCGCATAACCGCCTCCGTTTTCGGCCTAAGTACCATTGGTCTGGCTCTTTACTCTCAAATTGATTTGTTCAAGGAAGGCTTCGACTTTCTTAGCTTGAGGTTTGAAGAAGCGGCAAACGTTGAGGGAAACCCCATTGAAGCCTACTTTAACCGCTACTGGGAAATTCTAAGCGCTCCTTACTATTACTCGCTATTTACCGACACCTTCGGGCATGGTCTGGGAACCGCAACGAGGGCCGGGACAGCCTTGGGCGCAGGATTTGGCGTGGCAGAGGTCTCCTGGTCGCGTCCTATCATCGAAAACGGTCCCTTGCTTGGGTTCCTATTCGTCGCTTGGAGAATTTGGTTGGTCAAGGGAATGCTCAAAATTTCAATCCTCGCCATCAAAAGGGGCAGCTACCTGGCTATATTCCTTTTCGGAGCGGCCGGACCGATTATCCTGTTCGGTTTGCTTGGCCAGCCTACCAACCTTGGATTCGCCGCTTTAGGAGGCGGCCTTTGCGTTGCGGCAGCACGAATGCCGAAAATCTAGGCCAATGCCCGCCAAAGACTATCGTATTCTTTTGGTGAGCAATTATCGACAAGACGAGCAAAGGAGTATGCTCCGATTCGGCAAACTCCTGAAAGACGGACTTGGCCAAAACGGCATGACGACCCATGAGATTTTCCCGAAATGCCATTTACGCAGGCTAACTCCCGCCGGAGCCTTTAGCAAATGGGCAGGCTATGCCGACAAATACCTTTTCTTCCCTAGAAAGCTTGCCAGCATCATGCGTCGAGACACTGCCCCGGATCTGATCCATGTACTGGATCACTCCAATGCCGTTTACCTGCGGAACATGAACGAAAATCGAACGCGGAAGCTTCTGACCTGCCACGACCTCATAGCCCTGCGCTGTGCGAGGAATGAATTCGAGGACGCTCCAAAGACCTCGAAAACGGGCAATCGCCTTCAGGCATGGATTCACAAGTCCTTGCCCAAAGCCGACCACTTCGCCTGCGATTCATCGGCTACGCTCGATGATCTGAATCGGTTGGTCCCCCCATCAAAGGACAAAGCGGAGGTTCTGCACCTGGGGGTCGACTTGCTTGCCTCCGACGACCCCGAATGCCAACTGTCCTTCGAGCCTGAACATACCTCTTATCTCCTTCATGTCGGGAGCTCTTCCTGGTACAAGAATCGGAAAGCCGTGATGGATGCTTTCCAAAGCATTAAATCCGAGAAGGAGTGGAACGACCTCAAGCTCGTCCTGGTTGGACCCCCACCTCAACCAACCGAAATGAGCGCCCCCTTCAGAAAGTGGCTCTCGGAAAACGAGGAGGACATCCTGGTTGTATCCAGCATTCCCGACGCCACCCTCCAGCGACTTTACGAGCAAGCCGCTGCCCTTCTTTTTCCCTCCTTGGTGGAAGGATTCGGGTGGCCCCCCCTCGAAGCCCGTGCAGCGGGTTGCCCCGTCGTGGCTTCCGCTACCGGAGCCATTGCCGACCTGCTTGGAACGAATGCCGCATACGTGAAACCGACTAATCTTGCTGAAATCATACGAGTCACCAGGGAGGTACTTTCAAGCAAGCCAAAAAGGGAAAAAACCCTATCAATCCCCTCGGCCGAGCAATGCGTGAAGAGTTATCAAAGCCTCTACCAGAGGATTCTGCATCGCAACTGATGAGCCTTGACTCCTGGACGAGTTCACCCCTTCACTCGCTCCGCAAAAGCAAGCTGTTTCAACGCTTGCTAAGGACCTCGTTGAATCGGCCAAGACTTTGCGATCTTAAACGCGGTTTCCCAATTGCAATTCGTCCCTTGACCCATGCCTCCTTACGCTGGAAAACCTCCAAGATTGAGCCCGAAATGAGCAAATTGTTCGATCGCCTCGTTCGTAGCCTAAGTCAAAAAAGCGCGGGCGTTCGTTTTTTCGACGTGGGAGCCAACGTCGGCTGGTACGCCTGGCTCGCCCTGCAAGCTTACCCGAACTCGGAGATCACCCTGTTCGAACCCGACCCAGAAAACTTGGAACTCCTTTCCCTGACGGTCTCTCACTCGGGGCTCGACCAAGTGACAATAAGAGAGACAGCCCTGAGTGACCGAAGAGGTTCGGCTTTCTTTCATCAGGATTGTCTTACCTCCGCCACTGGGATGATTCGCTCAGGAGAAACCCCTTGGGTTGAACGTTACCTAGGATCACCCACTTCCCTCATTCGGATCGAAAGAAACAAGCTTGACTCGTTTTGCTCCGCAGGAGATTACCCGAACTTACTCAAGATCGACGTCGAAGGCCATGAGCGAGAAGTGCTCAAAGGAGCCGCAACCTGTCTATCCCGCGGTCGCCCCCTCTTATTGGTCGAGTCCTTTCCTCCAATAAGAGAGAAAGTGATGGAGCTACTGAGCCAAAATGGATACCGGATTCTGGACGCGGAAAGTCTCGATCCCATCGGTCCCGGCACCACCAACCTTTTCGCGTGGCACCCGAGAGGTCCTCTTGCAACAGACGAAATCTCACTGACCGCAACGTGAACAAAAAGCCTTCATTACCGGTTTCCCTGTTGGTTCCGTGCAAGAACGAGGAAGCGAACATCGAGCAATGCCTCCGCTCCGTGGACTGGATCGAGGACGCTTATGTGGTTGATTCTCAAAGCTCCGACCGAACCGTCGAAATCGCCGAGGGATTGGGAGCCCAAGTGATCCAGTTCGAATACCAAGGCGGTTGGCCCAAGAAAAAGAACTGGGCCCTGGAAAACCTCCCCTTCGAACACGAGTGGGTTCTTATTCTCGATGCGGACGAGCGCCTGCCCCCGGAAGCCGAGGACGAAGTTCGTAAGATCGTTGAAAACCCGGACGAGCCGAATGCCGGCTACTGGATCAACCGACGCTACTTTTTCATGGGAAAACCCCTCAGGCATGCTTATTTCCCGAACTGGAACCTTCGACTCTTCAAGCATAAGCTAGGCAGGTATGAAAAGATTACCCAGAGTGAAACAGCCAGTGGCGATCATGAAATTCACGAGCACGTCGAGGTTTCGGGAACCACCGGCAAGCTTAAGACAATCATGGACCACCACGCCTTTCCCACCATCGAGAGCTTCGTCGAGAAACACAACCGCTACTCCAACTGGGAAGCCGTCGTTGAAAATTTGAGCAGGGACGAGCCAAGTCATCTTCAGCATAAGGGAGTAAGGGGAAAAAGGCTCTTGAGACGGATTTTCAGAAGGCTTCCCTTCAGACCCGCTCTCCGCTTCCTCTATGTCTACTTATGGCAAAAAGGATTCCTCGACGGTTGGCCCGGATACGTCTTCGCCCGCCTCCATGGACAGTACGAGTTCCTCTCGGTCGTCAAGGCCCGGGAATATTCAAGGCTCGGGAAAAAGCCTCGGTAGGTTCCTCTCGGACTTGGACAGCTT
>DLRY01000081.1:4221-7048 GCA_002500665.1 Opitutia bacterium UBA7876 | reverse complement strand
CCTCACTTGGAACGCTACCAGCTTTTCGACCTTTCGGAAGACCCCAAGGAGCTTAAGGACTTGAGTGAAGACTCAGCCCATAAAGCGACTCTTGCAAGGCTGAGAGGAAAGCTGAAGGAATGGTTCCGGGACCGGCAAGAACGGTGAAACAACCGTTCTTGCCCCGGCCCCGGACACCTTAAACAACTGGACTAGAAATCGAACTTAAACCCGACCTCAACGCTTCTGCCCGGCAAAGGAGCATACTGTTTCAGCACGGACGCATGGTTGTAGGCAAGCTCATCGGTAAGGTTGTACCCCCTAACGAACAATTCGCCCAAGGAACCTCCGAAATCCACGTCGTAGGAAGCAAAGGCATTGAGCAAAGAATAGGCAGCGGTCGGCTCCTCGCTATGAGCGCCATGAACGGCAACTTTATCCTGTTTCATGGAGCGGGTGAGCCGCATGCCGTAATCCAGTTTGCCTTGTCGGACTTCAAAACCCAGACCCAATCTGGCTGGGGCAATTCTTGGCAGGTTCGTTCCCTCGGACTCATTGGTTGCCCGCAGGGCATCGCCATAAGCGGAAAGAAGCATCGACCAGCCCGGGTTTTCGATGGCGAGCCAATCAACTTCTATTTCCAAGCCATAAAACTTGGCCTTAGCCGCCTCGTATATCTTCTCAGGCAACTCTTCGGCACCTGCCGCTGGAGGGGTATTTCCGTCAGGATCTCTTTCAACACCGGTTTCTTCCAAGAAAATATAATTATTAAACTTGGTATAAAAACCCGTAAGCTGGCCGGTCACCTTGCCTGAGGTACGACGCACCAATACCTCGACCCCGCGCGCGGTTTCCTTGCCCAGAGCTGAATTTCCGATTTCAAAACTCTCGGTAGCATGGTGGGCTCCATCACTGAATAGTTCAGCTGAATCGGGAACTCTTTCGGTATAATTAAGGTTCCCTCCGAAGCTCCATAATTCGCTGAGGATTCGATTGAATCCGAGGCTGGCGCTAAACGCAGAATCATCACGATCCGGGACTCCTTCGAAATCCTTGTCGATATGATCCAAGCGAACGCCCCCGTTTACTTTGGTTTTTTCGTCCAGTTGGTATTCCTCGATGATGAAGACACCCAGCTTCGTTCTATCTTCAGAGGAAATGGCTGGGTTTGTGTTGGACGCTCCCCCAAAAATAGACTCCTCGCCAACGATTTTGAACTCATCAATAAGCCCGTGAAAGCCAATGACGCCATTGAGTTCACCGATTTCATGGCTCAAGACAATCGTTCCTTCAAAGCCTTCTCTCAAATACGTAGCGTGGGTATGCCATTCCGTAACGTTATTCTCCGTTTCGTAACCGCTTTCGCTATGCTTGTAGTCCCCATAGCCGAAATTCAACGTAACCCCGTTCAACCAGTCGGAGCCGGCCACGTCGAATTCCGTACGAAACTCGAAACGATCGCTTTCCATCTCAATGAGAGTGTCGCTTTCCGCATGCTCTCCTGGCACGCCATAATCATTTACGTGCCTGGTGAAACTCAGCCCGGCGTAACCGGAATCGAGCATATAAGATCCCCCGAACCCAATCGACGAACTGACTCCATGACTATTTTTGACCGAATCGAATGGTCCGCTAACGGCACCCGTGTGATGATCCTCTGTGAAGAAGGAAGGGGCATCATAATCATTGTAGTCCCGCTTGGATCCGTTAATTTGAAAATTAAGTTTACCGGAACTCCCAAAAGCAGTTGCTCCGTAATTCCAGCCATCGTTGACGCTGTTATAGCTGGAAAGCAGGGATGCTCCAGGATCACCATAGGGACTACTGGGAATGCTACGGTCGATCACATTGACCACGCCTCCAATGGCACTGCCTCCGTACAGGAGGGCGGAAGCTCCGCGCAAGACCTCGATGCGGTCGACCATCAAAGGATCGATCGGTACGGCATGGTCCTCGGATTGCGCGGAGACGTCAAAGGTGTCGGTTCCGTTTTGCAGCACACGCACGCGGAACTTATCCAACCCTCGAATGATCGGACGGTTTGCCGATGGGCCAAATCCGGTTTGGCTCACGCCAGGTGTTGAGGATAGGGTTTCGGCGATGGTAGCTCCTTTCGATTTTTTAAGATCATCGCCTGATAGAACACTCCAGGCTTGGGTTGAATCGGAGACGCTCGGAGCGAGCGGGGAAGACTCGACCACAATGGGTTTGAGTTCCTCGACGTTATTTGGTTGAGCTTCATTCTGACCAAAGGCCAGCGAAGAAGATAGTAATAGCGTAATACTTTTAAATTTCATATTTTTGGTTGCATAAAGCCCGGACTGGGAAAAAGTCACAAGGGTTCGGCAAGAAATCTTTCCGGGCAGGGCCGAGCCCATTTGAAAAAGGTCCAAGTTTGGCTCGTTTAAAAAGCCCGAGTCAAACTGATCGTTCGCAATCTACGCGAAGACCGGAGGATCGCGGGCCCCGAAGGGTTCTTCCTTAAAAGAGGTCCAAGGCGGCTGAAAAAAGGAGAAGCCGAACTCGAAAACCAAACATTTGGTGAACGATGAGTGAACAAGAAAGTCCTGACCCAAGAAACTCTGTCCGAAAAGGAGGGCCGGACAAGGGATTTCATCTTCACCACCTTTCTTCTTCCCATCAGAGCCACAAGGTTGATTACAGGACGAATAAGGACAACCTTCTTCTCCATAAAATAATGACGAATGCAAACCCGGGCTTACGGTAAGGACCGCATGCACCCCAATTAGGGAGGTCAGAGCCGTTACGATAACTGTTGTGAGATACTTCACTTGAGAGGACTCAAATCGAATGATAATCAGTCATTCCGAATTTGCATTTGGGCAAA
>DLRY01000081.1:0-4042 GCA_002500665.1 Opitutia bacterium UBA7876 | reverse complement strand
GACGAATGCAAACCCGGGCTTACGCCAAGGACCGTGTGCAACCCAAGTAGGCTGACTAGAGCCGATACAATGCCTGTGGAGAGGTACTTCACTTGAGAGGACTCAAATCGAATGATAATCAGCTATTCCGAATTTGCATTTGGGCAAAACGGGAGAACCGAGCTAGAAATCGAACTTCAGGCCAATTTCAATACTTCTTCCGGGAAGAGGCGCGAATTGCTTCAGCAAGGAAGCATGGTTATAGGCTAGTTCGTCGGTAAGGTTGTATCCGCGAAGGAAAACCACACCAGCTGAATCTCCTACGCTAACGTCGTAGGATGCATAGGCATTAAGTAAAGAAAAGGCAGGAGTCGTCTCTTCGTGGTGCCCTAATTTATCCTGCTTGAAAGAACGGGTAAGCTTCGCTCCGAAATCCAATTTTTCTTGTTGAATTTCAAAACCAAGCCCCAACCTCGTAGCTGGAATCCGAGACAGGTTGCCGCCTTCGGTTTTATTCTTTCCGCGCAGCAAATCACCATAGGCGGACAAGAGCAGATCCCATCCCGGGTTTTCCATTGCCAACCAATCGACCTCAACTTCCAACCCTTGATATTCGGCTTTGATCGATTCATATTCCTTCACGGGAAGACCTTCCGTTCCTGCAGGAAAACCCTCCAGGGGAGCGGGATATTTCACATCGTTCTTAAGGTTGCCTTCCCCATCACGTTCTTGTTCCGGCGAAACTTCTTCCAGGAAGACGTAGTTGTTGAATTTCGTGTGGAAAGCGGAAAACTGGCCGGTTACCTTGCCCACGGTCTTGCGGACGATAATCTCCACTCCAACGGCGGTTTCCGTATCGAGGTTCGGGTTGCCAATTTCATACGATTCCGTTGCGTGGTGCGGGCCGTCCGAATATAGCTCGGCGGTATCGGGGGTCCGTTCGGAATAACTCAGGTTGCCGCTGACGTTCCAAAGTTCATTAAGATCACGGGAAACACCTCCGCTGGCGCTGAAGGTCGAATCATCCCGATCCGCGGTTCCCTGATAATCCCGGTCTTGGTTTTCCCAACGAATTCCTGCGTTCAGGGTAGTTACGTCATCCAAGTCATATTCTTCCATCAAAAAGAGGGCAATCGTGCTGGAGTCCACCCCTTCGATATCCGGATTGCTTGGTGTAGCCGTTGCCGTGGCTGCTGCGGTTGCATCAGACCAGGTTTTAGTGAGCCCGGAAAGGATGCTTTCGTGACCTTCGATCTTGAACTCGTCAAAAAGACCGTGCAGGCCAAATACTCCTCGCAATTCGCCAACGTCATGATCGAAGGAAATCCGGCCTTCATATCCCTTTCTCAAGAAGGTGGAGTGAGTTTCGAAAGGCGGGGCGCCATTTTCGTAGCCAATCTCACTGTGTTTGTAGTCACTGTAGCCAAAGTTCAATTCGATGCCGTTCAACCATTCGGAACCTGACACCTCGATCTCCGACCGGAATTCAAAGCGGTCGCTTTCCATTTCAATATAAGTAAGATTATCCGCATGTTCACCCGGTATGCCATAGGTGTTTTCATACCTTGAGAAACTGAGTCCCGCGTAGCCCGCATCCATCATGTAGGATCCTCCGAATCCAACCGAGCTACTTTCACCGTAACTATTGGCAACCGTATTGAATGGTCCGCTAATAGCGCCGGAATGGTGATCCTCCGTGTAGAAGGAAGGAGCATCATAATCATTGTAGTCCCGCTTGGATCCGTTAATTTGAAAATTGAGCTTACCGGAACTTCCAAAAGCCGTCGCTCCGTAATTCCAACCCTCATTGACGCTGCTGTAACTGGAAAGCAAGGATGCTCCGGGAGCGCCATGCTGGCTAGTGGGAATTTTCCGGTCGATCACGTTGACCACGCCCCCAATGGCGTTGCCGCCGTACAAGAGCGCGGAAGCTCCGCGCAAGACCTCGATGCGGTCGACCAACAAGGGATCAATCGGTAAGGCGTGGTCCTCGGATTGCGCGGAAACGTCGAAAGTATCGGTGCCGTTTTGGAGAATGCGCACCCGATATTTGTCCAAGCCTCGAATGATCGGGCGGTTCGCTGCCGGACCAAAGCCAGTTTGGCTTACACCAGGAGTCTCGGATAGAGTTTCGGCGATGGTCGCCCGTTTGGCTTTTTCGAGATCCTCGCCGGACAGAACGCTCCAAGCCTGAGTGGATTCGGACACGGAGGGAGAAAGCGGGGAAGACTCGACTACGATCGGATCGAGTTCCTCAACGTTTTTGGTTTGCGCCTCCTCCTGTCCGAAGAGCAGGGAAGTAGACAAGAAGAAAGCCGTCAATTGAAGTTTCATATTTGCTGATTGGGTTGGGCCAGAGCATCGAGAACGAGGCAGTGCTTTCGGCGGGTAATGCCTCTGGCGGAACCAACTCTCTGATGATGATGAGGGATTTGGAACGGACAAAATGTTGTTATCGCAAGTTGATTGCAATAATAAAATTAGGCCGGAGGCGCGAGGTAGGTGAAACGACCAAACCTCCACTCCCCTTGCGGTTTTCGCAAGAGAACCTCTGCTGAGAAGGCCTCACCACGGGTATTGCCCTTCTTGTCCGTCCCCGACACGATGACCTTGGCCTTAACCCGGGCCTCATCCTTATCCACCGAGAGAAACTCCAGGTCTTCGAAGCGCAACTCCAAGCGCTTGGCAAGAATCCTTATCCGGCCATATCTGCGGGCCAGTTCTTGTCCCGTGTATTTGCCGGAGAGTCTTTTGGCGCTTCCCGTTCCAAGGACGACCTCCTCGCAAAACAACTCTGGGAATTCATTCATGACGAGGGCATCCGAGAGCGGGGAGGCATCCTCGGTCTTCGAGACTAAGGCAGACAATTCCTCGAAGCGCACGCGAATCCGATCCTCATCGCTCGGCCACAACGACCAAAGCGCGGCCAAGGCAACCGGAACCAAAAGGACCGTTCCCAGGATGATTCGCTTGCTCCTTGATCTCATTACGGGGATAACGAGTAACATCAATCCGTAATAAACCGAATGCAAATCCCATGAGAATTCCACGATACGCCCTGCCGGCCCTTGCTACATGCTCGCTCGCCCTCATTCCCTCCCTCGGCAAAACCGATCCAAAACCGGCTTCTCATTCCCTCAAGCTTGATTCTTCGGGCAAGGGGTTCCGGTTGAGCAAGGCAGGAAAGCCTATCCTGCGCTACTTGGCCAAGCCCTCCGCCGAGTCCGCAAAACATGCTCCTCATTACTCGAGAAGCGGATACCTGCATCCGCTCTTTTCCCCTTCGGGCAGGATCGTGACGGGGGACTATGCCTCCGACCACCCCCATCAGCACGGAATCTTCTTTGCCTGGACCAAGTCAACTTTCCGGGGCAAACCCACCGAGTTTTGGAACCAGGCCAGAAAACTGGGCGACGTACGCTTTCACCGGTACTTGGGAGAGGAACGGCGGGACACCTCTTGCTCCTTTCTCTTCGAGCAAATCTTCACCAGCGGCAAGGATTCCGACAAACCCATCCTCAAGGAGACCTGGCGGATCGACGTCCCGGGCAAGACAATGCCCCACCACCAGTTCGACCTCGTTTCCACCCAGACCTGCGCCACCAAGGATCCCCTGCTCATCCAGAAGTATCATTACGGCGGAATGGCCATCCGGGGGAACTCCCAGTGGATGGCGAAGGACGCAGAGGGAAATCCCAAGGGAAGCATGCTCACCTCGGAGGGGAAGGCCCGCAAGAACGGCAACCACTCCCGCCCCCGCTGGGTGGCGATGCACGGTCCGGTCGACGGCCAGGAATGCGGTGTCGTGGTGATGAATCATCCCGACAACTTCCGCTATCCCCAGTGGGTCAGGCTACACCCCTCCATGCCCTACTTCGTCTACGCCCCAATGGTCAAGGAACCCTTCTCCATAGAACCGGGAAAGCCCTACGTCTCGAAGTTCCGCTACCTCACCTTCGACGGCAAGCCCGACCTCAAGATGATCGAGAAAGCCTGGGAGGACTGGGTCGGGCAAAGCTCTTCCCCAGCCCAATAAACCCTTTGCCTTCTCCCTGCCGGACAA
>DLRY01000017.1:104977-115008 GCA_002500665.1 Opitutia bacterium UBA7876 | reverse complement strand
CTTTCCTCGATTTACGAGGAAATAGACAGGTTGGAGAAATCCGAGATCGAACTCAGTGTGAACGCGGTATTCGAGGAGTTGTTCCCATTCCCCCTCGCCTTGGGAATCGGTTTTCTCCTCCTTCAGGTCATCCTTTCCAGAACCCTTTACCTTAAAATTCCGTGAAGTTCTTCGTTGATCCCATGATTCTCTATGCAGGGCTCGCAACAGCCTTCGGCTTGATTGTTTTGTACTGGCAATCCCAGAAGGTTCGCTCAAGAAGAATCCGTACCCTTATATCCAGGAAACTCATTTCAAAGCTCATTCCTTCCTGGTCACCCGGCCTGCAGTATTTCAAGGCCGGCTTGATCGTAATTTCCGTGCTTCTTCTCTTCGCCGCCTTGGCTCGGCCTCAGTGGGGAACCCTCCAAAAAAAGATGAATCCGACGGGGATCGACGTCCTCATTGCCCTTGACGTATCCAAGAGCATGCTCGCCAGGGACGTCCGCCCCAACAGGCTGGAGAGGGTAAAGCTCGGCATCAACAACCTCCTTGACCGCGTGCGGGGCGACCGACTTGGCCTGGTTGCATTCTCAGGGACCGCCTTCCTGCAATGCCCCCTTACCCTCGACCATCAGGCATTCTCGAAAACCCTGAAGGACCTTGAGGTGGGGATTATCAAGGCTCAGGGAACCAATCTCGCCGCCCCCATCGAGGAAGCCTCTCGATCCTTCTCCAGCCAAGACCGGGACCGTTTCCTGATCCTCCTCTCCGACGGAGAGGACCTGGAGGGGCAAGGCCTTAAGCGGGCAAAGCAGGCCAAAGAGGAGGGCATCCGCATCTTTACAATCGGCATCGGGTCTCCCGACGGAGCCAGAATTCCGATGGATCCGCTTGGACAACCCGCCCAAAACTTCCTCAAAAACCCCGAAGGAAAGACCGTCATCAGCCAGATGGATGAAAAATCTCTGCGCGACATTGCCGAGACCACGGGTGGACGTTATTATTCCTTGGGTCCAACGGGTGAAGGACTGGCAAGAGTCCTGGAACATCTCCAGGCCGTCGGACACCAAAAAAAGCGTGAGCAGTGGTCGACCGAGTTACCCATTGATCGCTACCAGCCTTTCGTCATAATAGCCCTTATTTTTCTACTCGTCGAAATGCTTACCTCTTCGGGAAAAAGAACCTTGGCAAATGCCGGACGGACAAGCATCGTCCTCCTCGTCCTCTTTTTCTCCGGCTGCCTCAAGCAAGACAACGTCAAGCGAGCGGAAGAGGCGATGGAATCGGGAGACCCCGAAAGCGCCGCTAGGCTCTATATGGCGGAAATCAATGCTTCCGGCGAGACTGACCCGGACCCCAGGTTGCTCTTGAACGCAGGTATCGCCCATCTCGAGGCAGGTGCCCTCGATAAAGCCGCTGCCACGCTCAATCAGGCCCTGGACGCCTCCATCGACAACCCAAAGCTCCAGTCCACCTGCCTGAACGCTCTTGGGAACATATCCTATCTACGGGCCAACCAATGGCTAGATCAGAGGAACGTCGTCGAGGCCAGAAAGGCATGGGAGTTGGCCCTGCAAAGCTATGAGTCTGCGGCCCTTCTTGACGGGAACGCCAAGGCGGGCCGGAATCTTGAATCTCTCAAGAATCAACTGGAGGAAAGGATCAAAGCCATGCTTTGCCTCATCTCCGGCAGAATTTGGCGAGACAGGAACGGGGACGGAACAATCCAGAAGGGCGAGCCCGGTCTACCGGGATTCGTTTACTGGGACCGAGACGGAAACGGCGAACGAAACGAGACTTCGGAGCCTATGGTCAAAACCGACGAGAAAGGACGTTTCGCCTTTGAGTGGATTTCCCGGGAATACCCCGTCGAAATTCGTCTCGGATCAAAGCTTATTGACTCCAACCAAAGTCGCGGAGAGGCGATGATGCCAATTTTCGCTCCACCGCCCCCTCCCGAAAACCCGTCTCTGGTCAAAAATCATTACCTTATGGTGGAGCGGGCAGGAAAGATCGACCTTCCGCTCCCCTACAGGGCCGCCCCGGTGCTGCGAGGCAGCGTATGGAACGACGCCAACGCCGATGGAGCCCGCCAAGAATCTGAGAAGGGATCTTCCCAGGCCATGCTTTTCCTCGATCAAAACGGGAATTTTCAATTCGACGAAAACGAGACTTCCTTCAAGCCACGGCAAGACGGCTCTTTTGCCCACGTCGTTGCACCGGGACAATATTCCCTCTCCGTCAAGCCGGACAACCCCGACGCCAACGTGACCTTTCCCATCGAGCAACGGAAGGCCTACTTGGCTTGGGTTGACTTCGAATCCTCTTCCGAGAACCTCGATTTCGGGCTCAAGGAACCGGAACAGCAACAGGATGGCTCGCCCGAGCCACAGGAAGAGCAGAGCCAAACCAACGACCCTTCCTCTAAGAACGAGGATTCAAAAGAAGAAGGCGATGGAGCCGAACCCCTGCCTCAGGAAGTCAACGCTCTTTACGAGAGGTTGTTACAGGAAATGGAATCAAAGAGCGAACCCCTCGAACAAGAGATCCGCATGATCGGTTCCAGACCGGCTGGAAGGGACTACTAAAATGTTCAAGAAACCTCTCCGATCAAGCCTGCCCTTCCCGCTAACCGTTAGAGCCTGTCTGTTTCTTACGGCGTGGACTTCCCTTGCCCTTTCCCTCCACTCCGGGCTCATGGCCCAGAATCAAGCCATGCGAGCCGAAGCGTCTTTCTCTCCACCAAGCATCACCGTAAGCAACGGCACCACCTACAAAGTCGTGTTGTTCGGAACTCAGGAAACCCCTCAGGGAGCCATTCCCTCGATTCCCGGACTTACCATATCGAACAACCCCCAGGTGTTTCGCACGGCCAGTTTCAGGAATGGCACTCCATCCGTGAAAATGGAGATGAGTTTTCAGGTCAAGCCGCTCAAGCAGGGAACTTTCATTCTCCCCTCCTGGGATCTTAAGGTCGGCTCGAAAACCCTCCGGGTTCCGGAGGCATCCCTGCAGGTCCTTGCCCCTAGCCAGCAGGACTTGATCCGCCTGGAAAGGGAAAAACAGCAGCGCGAAGATCTCAAGCAGGCCGCTTTTATCGAGTTCGACGCCCCGAGACCCTTCCTTTTCGAAGGAGAAACCATCCTCGCGACCATCAGTCTCTTTCTCTGGGACCGCCTTCCCGTCACCCGCATCGAGCAAGCCCCGGTAAAAATTGGGGACTCCTTCTCAATGACCGAACTGCGACAACCCAATGAGAAAAGGAACGTCCGCAGGAACGGCAAGTCCTACACCGTATTCTCATGGCCCATCGGCCTGACCGCGGCCATGGCCGGTGATCACGATTTGACTTTCAAGACCTCCATTCGGATCCGGGCAAACAACCCGAGGAATTCACCGTTCAACAGCCCTTTCTTCAACGATCCCTTCTTTGGCTTCGGGCGGGAAGAGTCTCTCGAAATATTGGGCCCAAAACAAACCATTGAGGTCCGAGCACTGCCCATGAAGGGAAGGCCCGCGGGCTTCCAGGGAGCGATTGGGTCCTTCACCTCCCTTTCCAGCATAGACGTTGATCGGGTCTCCCTCGGTGATCCGGTGCGGCTCACCTTCGAGCTTTCCGGCACGGGAAACTTCTCCGCCATTCCCGCGCCGCAGATAAGCTCCGACAAACAATTAAAAGTCGGCCCGCCTGCCTTCTCCTTCGAAGGCAATCAGCTTACCAAGCATGAGGGCAAGCAGAGTTTCGAGTATATTCTTACTCCCCTCAGCGCCGGATTGGTCGAAATTCCCGCCATTAAGTTCTCCTATTTCGATCCCCTGGAGGAAAGGTTTCTTTCCACCAGGACCTCCGCCCACCCTCTGCGCGTGGACCCCGGGGAAAACTGGAACTCGGCCAACCCCCAGCCGGTCGTCGAAGGCGAGGTGAGCAATGAAGACGCCGTACCTACGGTTGATCTCTTCCAGACCGAAAGCGACCCGGGTGAATGGTTTCCCGCCCTTCAACGCAAGACCCTGCTCGAGAACACCAACTTTTGGCTTCTTCAGCTCATTCCCTTGGTTGGCTTCTGCTCCTTGTCGTTGCTCGGTTTCAGGCGCAAGACCGCAGGGATCGAAAAACAACGGCAGAAGGAAAACGCTCTCCTGCGGCAAATGAAGGATTCGGTCGGGTTCAAGGACGCTCCCGCCCTCCTGCGGGCTTTTCGCGATCTTCTCCGCCTGCGCATCGCCAGCCTCAGAAAACACCCCAACCCTTCCTCGCTTTCCAGTGAGGAAATCCTTTCTCTCTTGCGGCTCGGAAACAACCCCGAGGAAATCATCCAGGAAGCCCGGGAGCTCCTGAGAAGCTGTGACGATCAGGAATTCGCGGGCAACGAGCTCGCCAGGCAACCCCTCGAATCCCTCTACCGGACAAGCCACGGCTTGCTCAAGAAACTCAAGTGATGAGGTCCTTCGCCTTCGGCATTCTCCTTTACGCCTTCGGCGCGAACGCGTGCGCGCTCTTCGCTGATTCCCAAAATCGCCTTTTCTATGATGCCGTTAGAGCCGAGGCTTCGGGGGATCTCGACTCGGCCATTGAAGCCTACGAGGGTTCCGCTCAAGTCGCTCATTCGGCCAACCTGCACGGAAACTTGGCCAACCTCTATTTCAAGAAGGAACAATTCGGTCGGTCGATTCTTAACTACCGCAAGGCCCTGATCCTTGATCCTGATCATGACGATTTTTCCGCAAACTTGTCCTTCGCCCTCGAAATTGCCCAGGTCCGGTCCGGCGATACGGACAAGCCTTTCGTCTCTTTCAAGGCCTCAACCCTCGACCTCTGGACCGCTGCCCTCGGTGTTTGCTTTTGGTCGGGTCTGCTTCTGTTGAGCGCCTTTTTCTTTTTCCGCATGGACAAAGTTCGAACGTCCATTTTTCTTTGCCTTTGGCTGGGGATTCTCGGGTTTTGTTCCTTGGGAGTCATCAAGGCCAAGGAAAAACATGATTTGGTAGGTAGGGAAGTCATCGTCTTGGGACGTATCCCCGGCCCATCGGATGCAAACAGGAGCAAGGCAATCAGCCTTAGGAGGTTTGCCGGAAGCACGAGCTCGGCCAACACCTCCGTCATTCCCGGCGAAAGCCTTTTCCTCGACCTGGATGATAAGGGAACGGCGAGAGCTCACCTAAGCCCCGACGGGCGGAAGTGGTATCTCGCGCGCAGCTCGAACGGCAGAAAGCGCGGCTGGATCCGTGCGAACGAAGTGGGAAGAATACTCGAGACGGGAAAAGAGTAAGGCGCTTGGGAAAACCCATTGCCCTCAAAGCAACTTAGTCTCGTCGATTTTCTCTATGGAGACGAAATCTCCCTTGAATTTCTCTTCCATGATGCCCCTTATCCCAGAAGGGAGCTCGGAGATTCTTTGCTTGATAAGTTCTTCGTCCTTGATTTGACGAACCTCCGGGGCATGAGCGGGCTGAGAGTCGGGCTTATCATCGTCCGTTTTCACCGCTTCTTCCTCTGTTTCTTCCGGCTGAAGATCGGACTCGGAGTTTTCGGGCAGGGGAACGTTTTCGACCTCATCGAGAGGCTCCTCCAAGACAACATCTTCGGGTTCGCAAGGTGGAACCGATGCGACGCTACTGGAATTTCCTAGTTCTTGGGCCCTGGAGGATGGGAGCGGCTCAGCTCTTTTTTTTTTAACCTCTCCCGGGATCATGCCCGAGATGCGCCTGATCACTTGGTCGATGGAACGCGTCCGCCCCGCCTCGACTGCGCGAAAAAGGGTTACCTCGAAATTCGTCTTTTCCGATAGCCCCATCTTGACCATATCTTCTCCATCCCTGAGGGCATCCATTACCCGAACGCATTGCTCGGGGCTAAGAGCGGCCTCATCCTTGGAACCCAAGGCCTTGAGAAGGAGTTCACGAAAAACTTCGGACAAATCAACCAAGGCCCGGTAGAAGTCAATCCCATGCTTGGAAAATTCGTCCGTCGTCCCGATGATTCCATCGAAGTCCGCACCCGCCACCAATTGGGCCAAGAACTCGATTTTTTGCCTCGAGGCCAAACCGTAGACCTCCAGAACGTCGGCCTGCCCTATGGACTTGCCACAAAAGGAGATCATTTGGTCGAGAATGCTCTGGGCATCCCGCATGCCGCCCATGGCCATGCGACCGACGACCTCCAGGGCCTCTTCCTCTGCCTCAATCTTCTCGGCCTGACAAATTTCCTTCAGCTTATCCACGATCAAGGGAGTCGCGATGGAGCGAAACTCGAACCTTTGGCACCTCGAGACAATGGTGGGCAAAACTTTGTGCGATTCGGTCGTGGCAAAGACGAACTTAACGTGGGGAGGAGGTTCCTCCAAGGTTTTGAGGAGCGCATTGAACGCCTGCTGGCTAAGCATGTGAACCTCATCGATAACATAGATCTTGTAACGGCACTGGGCAGGTGCGTACTGGCATTCGTCCCTCAAGTCCCTCACCTGCTCGACCGAGTTGTTGGAGGCCCCGTCTATCTCGATGACGTCCAGGCACCTGCCCTCCATGATCGCGTTCCCAATCTCGGAATCGGGAGGAACCTCGAGGGAAGGGCCCTCCTCCCAGTTCAGGGACTTGGCGAAAAGGCGTGCCGAAGTCGTCTTGCCCGTGCCCCGGGGACCGACGAAAAGGTAAGCGTGGGCAATCCTGTTCATCTCGATGGCATTCCCCAACGTCCGGACGACGTGATCCTGGCCGACTAACTCGGAGAATTGCTTGGGCCTCCAGCGACGGGCAATCACCTGATAGGTTTGATCGGACATCCTTCCTTATTGATCTTCTTCCTCGGTTCAGGCAAGCGAAAGAAAAGATCTCGTGCAAATTCCCCACAAAAAAAGGCCAGGCACCCCACAGCACACGATTATTGCGATTACCGCTGCTTCCTTCCGGACCTGACGGGGTTCATCCAATCGTCGTCGCATGGGACCCGACCTTAAGCCCATATGATCTCCAATACTTCATCAAGGGGCAACCTTTTTCGATTGGCCCGGTAGTTTCCGGAACACGGCGTTTCTTTTAGTTTTGCGTTTTCGGCCTCGTTAAATTGACTGAAACGGATGGGTAATTCATTCGGCAATCTTTTTAGAATCTCGTCATGGGGGGAAAGCCATGGCGGGGGGATTGGCGTCGTGATTGACGGATGCCCCCCCCGCTTGCCCCTCGACGTGGGGGATATCCAACCTTTCCTCGACAGAAGAAGGCCAGGCCAGAGCAAGATCACGACGCCTCGGGACGAGGAGGACCAAATTGAAATTCTCTCGGGAGTCTTCGAGGGACTGACCCTGGGAACCCCGATCGCCATGCTGGTCCGCAACAAGGATGCCCGGCCCGAGGCCTATGATGATATGAAAACGAAGTTTCGCCCCTCCCACGCCGACTTCACCTACCAGACCAAATATGGGCACAGGAACCATGAGGGAGGCGGGCGTTCTTCCGCCCGCGAGACGATCGCAAGGGTTGCCGCCGCCGCCATCGCCCAGAAAATCCTCTCCTTCGACAAAGTGACGATTACTACCTACGTGGATAGAATCCATGACCTCCGCGCCCCCCTGCTCGAGGAAATCCCCAGCTTGGATGCCATCGAGTCATCCCCTACCCGGTGCCCGCATCCCGAAACCGCCGCCAAGATGGAAGCACTGGTCCTGGAAGCCAGGAACAGCGGAGACTCCGTAGGCGGAGCGATTCTCTGCCGAGTCAACGGTTTGCCCATCGGCTGGGGATCACCCGTTTTCGATAGATTGGAAGCGGACTTGGCCAAAGCCATGCTCTCCCTTCCGGCAACCAAGGGCTTCGAGGTAGGCAGTGGCTTCGAGGGTACTTTCCTCAAGGGTTCGGAGCATAACGACCCGTTTGAGAACAGGGATGGGCAAGTCCGTACCAAATCCAATCTGTCCGGAGGCGTCCAAGGCGGCATTTCGAATGGCGAGGAACTCTACTTTAGGGTCGGGTTCAAGCCCACTGCAACCATTCTCAAACCCCAGGATACCGTCGACGAGCAAGGACAAGACGCCGAGTTGATCGGGCGGGGCCGTCATGATCCCTGCGTACTGCCCCGGGCGGTTCCAATCGTCGAGGCAATGGCCGCTCTCGTCTTGCTCGAACACCGCATGAGGCATCATGCCCAGTGCAGGTCCTTTCCCTTTCAGCAATAGATGAAGGGTACCCTGCACCTAATCCTCGGAACTCCTGATTCCGGGAGAAGATCGATTCTCTCCCATGCCAACACCCCCGAGAGCCCGCAAGCGGGATCCCATTTCCTGCTGCCCGAGGAACTCAAGGACCAGACTATACCCCACTCTTGCTGGCGCTGGGAGGAAGAAGAGTTCCGGTTTTCAGGCAGTGAACCGGCTTCGCCTGCCGAGTTCTTCCTTTTTTTTTCCAACAACTTCGATCTCGCCGACCAGTTCGAAGCCTCCCTGTCCCTCCTTTCAAGCGAAACGGAGCTCGAACTGGGCAGGATCATCGTCTTTCTAAATTCCAGGCTGCTCGTCCAGGCCGACTCCTCCATCACGGAATGGATCGACGGAGCGGTTCATTTTGCGGACGCTCTTTGCTTCACCCACAGGGAAAACGACAACGCGTCCGAGATCGCCAAATGCAAGGAACGCTTTGAATCCATGCGTTATCCGCTCGAAACCTACGTACTGGGCAAAAAGAAGGCCCCTCCACTGGAGAGAATTCTTTTCCCCTCCGCTCGGCGCATTTCCCACGCCTTTGATCCCCAGGACCTGCTTGAGCCGGAAGACTCCCCTCAAAACGATACTTATCTTGCTCGTCAGCCCAATGGGAAAAGGCAGAGGCCCATCCCTCGTCCTTTCGCCTCTCGATAAGATTTTTCTCGACCCGATGCCCTGTTTCGCGTTTTTTTGCTCCTTACCCTCAGCCGGGGTGGCGGAATTGGTAGACGCGCTAGATTCAGGTTCTAGTGTCCGCAAGGACGTGCGAGTTCGAGTCTCGCCCTCGGCACCACCCCACGAACCTGAGAAGGAACCGAGACCTTGATTAGATTTCTCCCAAATACACTTGTATGCATCGTCTGGTTTTTCCTCGCTGGGCAGTGCTTGGGGCTTTACGGGGATGCCCTAACGCAATTGAAACTATCAGCTCTCGAGGGGGTTCCCCATGCCCAAGTCAGGCTTGGATTCGCGTACTCCAGAGACCCAATCAAAGACGAAGAGGAAGCCTTTTACTGGATGAGCATGGCAGCGGGCCAAGGGGTCCCGATAGCCACCCGCTTCGTAGGTTATGCCCATCTGGAAGGGAAAGGCACGGCCAAAAGCAAAATCCTGGCGCGTAAATGGTTTGTCGAAGGATCAAGAATGGGAGACAGTCTCTCCATGATCGGTCTCTCCGATTGTCTGCTTGCAAAGGAAGAAAAGATCGAACGCATCGGTTGGCTGCTCTTGGCTCGGGAAAAGTCCGAATCGTTGGCCAAGAACCGTCTCGAGAGCGCTTGGCCTAAACTCAGTGCTGCTGAAAGGGAACTGGCAGAGCAAATGGCCGCCGATCTTCGAAAGACCATCCGTGAAACCCCTACCTCACCTCCTCCCCCTCGATCCTTAAGGAAAAAGAACACCCTCAAGCTTTCCAACGGCGATTCTTACCGTGGACAAGTTGAGAACGGCATTCCCCACGGATTTGGCGAAAGAAAGTCACCGGACGGTCACATCTATCAGGGATCCTTTCAAAATGGGCTGGAAGAGGGCTTTGGCACCTTGTTTTCCCCGATGGGCATCATTACCTACCAAGGTCTTTGGCAAAAGGGAAACCCCGTGCGAGGACCGGAGTCAAAAGGGCAGTAGAGACAAGGAACCTTCGGATCAGTGACTTTCGCTATGATCCGAATACAGAACACTGTCCACATATATCTTTGAAACCCAGATTCCAAGTAAAAGGACTAGGAACATGACCACCGGAACCAAAACAACCGGAAGCTTGAACTTCTTGTGTCCGAAACTTGGGTTGTCGATAAATTCCATATAATTTTTTCTCTGCTAATTCGGTGGCTAAGTCAATAAGGAAGGAAGTGATCC
>DLRY01000017.1:0-104587 GCA_002500665.1 Opitutia bacterium UBA7876 | reverse complement strand
TTTGACCGAGCCATCTCGATTTGTTGACAAAGAGCATCTTCGTAGGTCTCGCGTCCATTGAGTTGCCTGAGAATCCCCACAGGCGTGGGAAAGGTGGGATAGGTCATCTGGGCGAGGATGCCGGCATAGACCGAATTAGGGCTGCTCGGTCTATGGACGAGCAATTCCTCCTCCTTGACGTCGTCACCCAGGGTAACGATCTCTGGATCCAAACCATTCAACCTGATCCCCTTGTCGCGGTCCGAACCAAAGATCAATGGTCGTCCTTCCTCAAGGACGAGAAGCTGATCTCCCTTTACGGTGCGGGCAGTGACGGAATCAAAGGTCTTGTCGTTAAAAATCACGCAGTTCTGAAAGACCTCGATGAAGGAAGTACCCTTATGTGCTTGGGCCGCCTTGAAGGTGTGAATCATGTGCTTCATGTCAGTGTCCAGGGTGCGGGCCACAAAAGTGGCCTCGGAACCGAGAGCGAAGAGAAGAGGATTTATGGGGTGGTCTACGGACCCCAGCGGAGTGCTCTTGGTTTTCTTCCCAACTTCCGAAGTGGGGCTGTACTGTCCTTTGGTCAGGCCATAGATACGGTTGTTGAAGAGAAGAACGTTTATGTCCAGGTTGCGCCTGAGCAAGTGAAGAAGATGATTGGCTCCGATGGAAAGTCCGTCCCCGTCACCCGTGATCATCCATACGGACAATTCCGGGTTTGCCACCTTCACGCCCGTCGCGACGGTGGGAGCTCGACCATGAATGGTATGGAAACCGTAGGTGTTCATGTAGTAGGGAAAACGGCTGCTGCACCCGATCCCGCTCACGACCACGAACTGCTCACGGGGAATGCCAAGCTCGGGCAAGGTCCGCTGTACTGCATTAAGAATCGCATAGTCTCCACAACCCGGGCACCAGCGAACGTCGTTGGGCGTCACGAAGTCCTTCTTGGTCAGGCCAGCCTCATCAGTACTTGTAGTGCTCATTGATTACGGGACTTTGCCTCAAATTAGATACTCGAGAAATTTCTGCTGCAATTCTGAAACCTTGAAGGGTTTCCCTTGGATCTTGGTGTGAGGGATAATATCCACAAGGTACTTGGCCCTCAAGATAAGGCTCAGCTGTCCGAGGTTGAGCTCGGGCACGATCACTTTTTTGAAGCGTCCAAGAATATCAGACAAATCGGCAGGCAACGGATTCAAGTGCCTCAGGTGGATGCTGCTGACCGCATAACCCTCGTCGTGAAGAAGACGGACTGCCGAGGAAATCGCCCCATAGGTTCCACCCCACCCTATCACGAGAAGGTCTCCTTCAGCCTCGCCTTGAACCTCGGTCGCGTCCAGAGACTTGCAAATACCAGCTATCTTTTGTGCCCGCAGGTGGGTCATTTCCTCGTGGTTTTCAGGATCGTAACTGACCCCACCGTCCTCCCCTTTCTCCAATCCACCGATCCTGTGCTCAAGACCGAATTGGCCTGGAATTGCCTGGGTTCTGGCAAGAGTCTCAGGGTCCCGCCGATAAATGACGTATTCCTTGTCAGGCTCGGCAAGCTCATTCTTGATTTCCGGGATCTCGCTCAAATTAGGCACGAGCCACGGCTCGGCGCCATTGGCAACGTAAAGGTCGCTTAGGAGAATGACCGGCGTCATGTAGGTCAGGGCAATGCGAGCGGCCTCCAAGGCGCAATCGAAGCAGTCTGAAGGCGAATGAGCGGCGACCACGGGCAACGGACAATCACCATGCCGAGAGAAAAGGGCCTGCAAAAGGTCACTTTGCTCCGTCTTGGTGGGCAAACCGGTACTCGGACCACCCCGCTGGACGTTGCAGATGATGAGCGGCAACTCGGTGATGGAAGCCAAGCCGATGAACTCGCTCTTGAGGCACATCCCGGGACCACTGGTGGCGCAAACGGTGAGGTCGCCTGCGAAACTTGCCCCCAAGGCAACGCCCATGGCCGCAATCTCGTCTTCCGCCTGAACGCATTTGACCCCGTAGTTCTTGAGTTGCGACAACCCCTCGAGGACGGGGGATGCCGGCGTGATCGGATAACCCGAGTAAAGCAATTCTCGATTCGCCTTGCCCGCAGCAACGACGAGTCCGTAGACCAAGGCTTCGTTCCCGGAAATCTTCCGGTACACCCCTGGATGAACGGCGGCCTTCGAGACCTGGTAGCGGTTCCGAGCCGTTTCCATGGTATCGCCCAAGTTGTAGCCCGCCTTGAGGGCGAGGGAATTGGCCTCCGCAACGTCGGGCAGCCTTTTACCCCATTTCTGGTCAAAAAACTCAAGGGTCGGCTCCAAGGGTCGGCCATAAACGTAATACGTAAAACCGAGGGCAAAGAAATTCTTGCAGCGGACCTTTTCGGGGGGCTTGAGCGGGCTCTCCGACAAAGCTTCCTTGGTCAGGTTGGTCAAGTCCAACTCAA
This sequence comes from Opitutia bacterium UBA7876, assembly GCA_002500665.1. GTDB lineage: Bacteria > Verrucomicrobiota > Verrucomicrobiia > Opitutales > Seribacteraceae > Seribacter. Next base: position 102,180 of record DLRY01000017.1, on the reverse strand, counting down.
TAAGGCGGTATTTCAAACGGAAATCCTCGTCCTCAAGCGGGTTTTCCTCATACCCCGCCTTGGTCAGGTTCATCTTGTTGAAGGAATCCACGTTGACGACGAGCATGCCACCCTCGGGAAGGTCATCCACGTTTGCCTTGAGGGCGGCGGGATTCATAGCAACGAGTGCATCGGGGGCGTCGCCGGGGGTAAGGATTTCGCTACCTCCAAACTGCAGTTGAAACCCCGAAACACCAGCCAAAGTTCCGGCCGGAGCCCTTATTTCGGCAGGGAAGTCGGGGAGGGTGGCGATATCGTTGCCGAAAAAAGCGCTTGAGTCGGTGAATCGCTCCCCGACCGTTTGCATTCCATCACCCGAGTCACCCGCAAAACGGACCACGGCTGAATCAATTTCCTCGAAGGAATCGGCTGGTTGGGTCATTGGAAAATTTGGTGATGGGAAACGCAGATACCAATCTGTTACGTATTGACGCGAATAACAACGAAATTCCGAAGTGTTGCAAAGAAAAGAAGAGGGCTATTTTGAGCGAAAATCTCTTTGCATCATAGGCCGTCCGTTGGCAAGGGAAATGGAAAGAGGTTGAAAGCGAGCGAAATCCTCTCCGTAGAGGATTCGTTCCGTCGGACGCCATGCTTGATCGCAGGATCGAAAAGCACGATCTTTCCAGCTTCGGGAACAACCTCTAGGTCACTTTCTCCATGAGTACGAAAAAAGAGGTTTCCGGAATCCTCTGCGCAGGCGAGATATGCGACAGCGGAAAGCAAAGAGTCCCTCGCATGGTCGTGCAGACCCGTCTCCTCCCCGGGGAAGGAAAGGTTGAACCAGAAAGGGGGATGAGCATTGGCCGACAAGGGAGGTGGCTTGTAGAGAATCACAGGGGAAAGGTTTAATTCGCCCTTGCCCAAGTCTCTGGCGAAACGCATCGGACATCGGACGGACGGTACCAAACCTATTGGCAGGTAGGAGTTTTCCCAGCGGCCCCCGATCCGGTGAGATGTCGCGATTCTTGATCGACTCGCCTCAAGTTCTTCAAGCAAACGGGGGACCCATTCTTCCCAACCGGGAACATGGGCTTCTATGATATTTTTTCCACCAAAGCAGTGAGTCCTCATCGCGAAGGCGGGGCAAGCATGCGAATGAGGTCTTCCTGGAGAGGATACTCCGCCAGCATTTGGTCTAAGTCCGGCAACGAGAAGTCGGCATAGTCGAAACCGGGCGTAACCGAACAACTTACGAGGGAAAAGGCCGAATCGCCCGAGGAAATGGCTCCGAAAATCGTACCGGAGCAAAGGGTACGCTGGGGCATCTCCGAATTTGCCAATGAGTTCCCCAGCAGGTCCAAACGGTGCTGCCCTTCCCTGAAGGAATGAATTCGTACCGGGTTGCCTTGGTGAAAATACCAGGTCTCATCCGATCTGAGGGAATGGAGGCGCGATACCTCTCGGCTCTCTAGGAGGTAGAGGATGGAAGTGCCGAGGGAACGACTCCCTTCGTCCACCTGCAAGGACTTTTCCGATTCATAAGTCCTGCGGAACCAGCCACCTTCCTCATGCGGAGAGAGACGAAGTGCCTCGATCAGGTAGTCTGCGGTGGGCATATCCGATTGAGGTCTAGAGTCCGATGGGTATGGAGAAAAATGGTCGGGACGGTGAGATTCGAACTCACGGCCTCCTGCTCCCAAAGCAGGCGCGCTAACCAGACTACGCTACGTCCCGTAAAAATATGGCACCATAAAGAATTCTCATGGAAGAAGCAAAGCAATTCAAGCCACTCGACGATGAAATGGATTGTTTACGCTCTTTCGGTTTGCAAAAAACGCATCAACATATCATGATGCGTTGATACGTAAATGAAAGACTTCTCCATCCAAAAACCGGACTCCCATGATCTGGAGGCTCTCCTCAAGGAGCGGATTCTGATCATGGATGGCGCTATGGGCACCATGATTCAGCAGGAAAAACTGGGGGAAGACGACTTTCGGGGCGAAGTCTTTGCAAACCACCCTACGGAATTAAAAGGTAACAACGACCTTCTTTGCCTCACTCGACCCGACCTGATCCGTCGCATTCACCGCAATTATTTCGAGGCCGGTAGCGATATGGTCGAGACCAACACCTTCAGCGCGACCAGCATCGCGATGGCAGACTACAACCTACAGGAGATCGTTCCCGAACTGAACTTGGCCGCGGCTAAGCTTGCACGGGAAGCTGCCGACGAGGCCATGGCCAAGGATCCCTCGCGTCCCCGCTTCGTGGCAGGGGCAATCGGGCCCACCAACCGCACCGCTTCCCTCTCACCCGACGTCAACGACCCTTCCCTCCGAAACGTAAATTACGACGAGCTGGTAGAGGCTTACTACTCGCAAGCGAAGGCCCTTGTGGAAGGTGGAGCGGACCTTCTTTTGCCTGAAACCACTTTCGACACGCTCAACCTCAAGGCCGCCATCTTCGCCATCGAGAACTTGTTCGATGATATCGGACGACGCCTGCCCGTCATTTTATCCATCACCATCACCGATGCATCCGGCCGAACGCTCTCCGGGCAAACCACAGAAGCATGTTGGAATTCCATTGCCCATGCAAAACCGCTCGGCGTGGGCCTGAACTGCGCCCTCGGCGCAGATGCTATGCGTCCCTACCTGCAGGCCTTGTCGAGAAATTCCGACTGCTTTATCCACTGCTACCCGAACGCAGGCCTTCCCAACCCACTCTCCGACACTGGCTATGACGAATCACCGGCCGACACGGCATCCTCGATGTCGGTCTTCGCAGAGGAAGGACTCCTCAACATGGCCGGCGGATGTTGTGGAACCACCCCAGAGCACGTCAACGCCATAGCGGAAAAAATGTCCAGCCATGGGCCGAGGGAAAGGCCCGTCATCGACCCCGCCTTGCGCCTGAGCGGCTTGGAGCCATTCGAGATGAAAGGCAAACAATCCTCGCTCATCATGGTAGGGGAGCGGACCAATGTGACGGGGTCCCCACGCTTTCGCAAGCTGATCGAACGGGAGGATTACGAGTCCGCCCTTAAGATCGCCAAACAGCAGGTGGAGAACGGAGCCAACGTCATCGACGTCAATTTCGATGCCGCCCTCCTTGACGGAGAGGCCTGCATGACTCGCTTCCTCAACCTGGTCGCTTCCGAGCCGGACATATCGAGGGTTCCCATTATGATCGACAGCTCGAAGTGGTCCGTCATCGAGGCTGGTCTCAAGGTCATTCAGGGCAAGTGCATCATCAACTCCATCAGCCTCAAGGAAGGTGAGGATGCCTTCAAGCATCAGGCCCGCCTGGCCCTCCGCTACGGAGCTGCGGTCGTGGTAATGGCTTTCGACGAGGATGGTCAGGCCGCGACCTTGGAAGACAAGGTCAGGATTTGCGAGCGGGCCTATGGCATCCTCGTTGATCAAGTAGGCTTCCCGCCCGAGGACGTCATCTTCGACCCGAACGTGCTCACCCTTGCCACCGGCATGTCGGAGCACAACGCCTACGGAATCGCCTTCATTGAGGCAGTGCGAGAAATAAAAGCCAAATGCCCCCACGCTCGGACCAGTGGCGGCATAAGCAACGTGTCCTTCTCTTTCCGCGGCAACAACCTCGTGCGGGAAGCCATGCACGCGTGCTTCCTTTATCATGCGTGTCGAGCCGGACTGGACATGGGGATAGTGAACGCGGGCATGCTCGGGGTCTACGATGAAATCGATCCCGAGCTGCGAAAACGGGTAGAAGAGGTGATCCTCGACAAGGATTCGGAGGCCGGGGACCGACTTCTCGAGTTTGCGGAGGAGATCAAGGACCTCAATTCGAATAGAAAATCTCAAGGCGCCGACCTTTCCTGGCGCGAAAAACCCGTCGGGGAAAGGCTGACTCACTCCCTAGTCAAGGGAATCGGCGACTTTGCCGAGGAGGACGCCGAGGAAGCGAGACAAATTCTGGGAAGGCCGCTTGAAGTGATAGAAGGCCCCTTGATGGACGGAATGAAGGTGGTGGGCGACCTGTTCGGGGAAGGAAAGATGTTCCTTCCCCAAGTGGTCAAGAGCGCCCGGGTCATGAAAAAAGCCGTGGCCTACCTCGAGCCCTTCATGGAAGCGGAAAAGGAGGGATCGGGATCGGGCAAGCGCGGAACCATGGTAATCGCCACCGTGAAAGGCGACGTTCACGACATCGGTAAGAACATCGTGGGCGTCGTGCTGGCATGCAACAACTGGGAAGTCATCGATCTCGGGGTCATGGTCTCCTGCGATAAGATCCTCGAGGCGGTACGGGCTCATAACGCCGACGTTCTCGGCCTAAGCGGTCTCATAACCCCTTCCTTGGACGAGATGATGCACAACGCCGAAGAGATGCAGAAACTGGGGATGAAGATTCCTCTTCTCATCGGCGGGGCAACGACCAGCCGGGCCCACACCGCAATCAAGATCGCTCCGCACTACGAACAGCCCGTGGTACAAGTTCCGGACGCGTCGCTCGTGGTCAACGTTTGCAACGACCTGACCCACCCGGACAAGCGGGAAGAATTCATATGTGAACTCAAGGTCAAACAGGAAAAAGCACGCAACAGGCATGAAAAGCGGGATGAACGCAAACTCCTAACCCTCGACGAAGCTCGGGAAAAAGGTATGTCGTTCGACTGGCAGGAACAGGAAATAGCCACCCCCTCTCCAGAACGCCTCGGCGTATCCAGGATCGAGGCCCCACTGGATGAAGTGCTGTCCTTTTTCGACTGGTCTCCGTTCTTCTGGACCTGGCAACTCAAGGGAAGATACCCGGATCTTCTCGAGCGGGGTAAAGCGGGAGAGGAAGCCAAGAAACTTTACGAGCATGCCCAAGCTCTGCTCTCAAGAATCATGGAGGAGAAATTATTTTCCTGCCGTGCGGTGGTGGGACTATGGCCCGCTGGCTCCTTGGAAGACGACGTGTTGGTTTTCAAGGACGAGCAAAAAAAGGACGAAATTGGCGCCTTCCGTTTTCTCCGGCGCCAGCAGTCGGTCGGCGAACAGCCCCAACTTTGCCTATCCGACTTCATCGCGCCATTCGACTCCGAGAGAACCGACTACCTGGGAGCTTTCGCCGTAAGCGCAGGGGAAGGCGTGGATGAACTCGCACTCCGGTTCGAGGCTGAAAACGACGACTACAACTCGATCATGACCAAAGCCCTGGGAGACCGTTTCGCCGAGGCCATGGCCGAGTTAACGCACAAGAGACTTAGGGAGTGGTGGGGCTTCGGCCTTGATGAAAACCTTGAAAACGAGGCCCTTATCCGTGAGGAATACAGAGGCATAAGACCCGCCTCGGGCTACCCATGCCAACCGGATCACACCGAAAAGGACATGATCTGGAAGCTTCTTTCGGTAAAGGAGAACATCGGCCTCGAGCTCACCGAATCACGGGCCATGAACCCGGGTTGCTCGGTCTCCGGACTCTACTTTTCGCATCCCGATTCCCGTTACTTCAACGTCGGATCCCTCGGACGCGACCAGGTTGAGGATTATGCCCGGCGCAAGGGTTGGCCCTTGGCGAAGGCAATGAAGTGGCTCCGTCCCAACCTAGACTTTGAAGACTAGCCCCCCATCCTTTGGCATTGCAGGAAACAGGCTGCCGAAGTAGTAGACTTGTGATCATGAAGGAAATGACTCCGTTGGAAGAAATTCGGCACTCAACCGCCCATGTCCTCGCCACTGCTGTTCTGCGCCTGTTCCCGGATACCCAGCTCGACATCGGGCCGCCGACGGAATCCGGCTTCTATTACGACTTCGACTTGGAAACTCCCTTCACGCCCGAAGTCCTCGAGGCCATCGAGGCGGAGATGAAGAAAGTGATCAAGGAAAACCAGAGGTTCGAGCGGATCGAAGTTTCCCGTGAGGAGGCAATCAAGATCATCAAGGAAATGGGGCAGGAAAGGTACAAGCTTGGCAGGCTGGACGACATTCCCGAGGGAGAGGCGATCTCGTTCTACCGCAACGGGGAGTTCTCCGATCTGTGCGCGGGCACCCATGTTTCTTACACCAAAAAGATCAAAGCCTTCAAGCTTCTGCAGGTAGCGGGCTCCTATCACCGGGGAGATGCCTCCAACAAGCAACTTCAGCGGATCTACGGAACCGCCTTTGCCACCAAGGACGAGCTCGCTGAACACCTCGAGCGCCTGGAGGAGGCCAAAAAGAGGGACCACCGCAACGTTGGCCGTGAGCTTGGGCTCTTCCACATCGACGAGATGGTCGGACAGGGCCTCGTGCTATGGAAACCAAACGGGGCCATCATCCGTCAGGAACTGGAAGCCTTCATCTCTTCCGAGCTTAACAAGCAGGGCTACTCGCAGGTCTACTCGCCTCATGTCGGGAAGCTCGATCTCTTCCGCGCATCGGGGCACTTCCCCTACTACCAGGATTCCCAGTATCCTCCCATTATACATCGCGACTGTCTCTCCGAGTTGGCCAAGGAAGGCTGCTCATGCTCCGATCTTTCCAACAAGCTGGACGAAGGAGAAATCGACGGCTACCTGCTCAAGCCAATGAATTGCCCGATGCACATACGCATCTTCAAGTCCGAGCAGCGCTCCTACCGCGACCTTCCCATAAGACTGGCCGAGTTCGGGACCGTCTATCGCTGGGAACAATCCGGCGAACTCAACGGGATGACCCGCGTACGGGGCTTCACCCAAGACGACGCACATCTCTTTCTCCGCGAAGAGCAGCTTCAGGACGAAATACAAGGCTGCCTGGGTCTGGTGAAGCTCGTCTTCTCGGTCCTCGGAATGAGCGATTACCGGGTCCGCGTCAGCCTGCGCGACCCGGACTCCGACAAGTACGTCGGCGAAGCGGCTGCATGGGACAAGGCGGAGGAAGCTCTCCGGCAAGCCGTCAAGACCTTGGACGTGGAGTACGAGGAAGAGATAGGCGAAGCCGCTTTCTATGGGCCCAAGATCGACTTTGTGGTGAGGGACGTCATTGGCCGCGAATGGCAACTGGGAACCGTCCAGGTCGACTACAACCTGCCCGAGCGGTTCGACCTTTCCTACGTCGGTTCCGACAATCAGGATCACCGCCCGGTCATGATCCACCGGGCTCCCTTCGGTTCCATGGAACGCTTCTGCGGAGTCCTCATCGAGCACTTTGGGGGGGCCTTTCCAACCTGGCTGGCTCCCGAACAAGTCAGGATTCTGCCGATGAACGACGATCTTCTGGACAATGCGGAGGAATTGCTTAATGAACTCAAACAAAGGCAAATCCGGGCATCCGTGGATCGTCAGTCCGGAAAACTAGGGGCCAAGATCCGTAAAGGGGAAACCGACAAGATTCCCCATATGGTCATCCTCGGCCAGCGTGAGGTTGAGGACGGTAAGGTCTCCCTACGCTCCAGGAACAACCCCGAATGGGACGGATCTCTGCCCCTCGATGAGTTCATTGCCCGGATCGAGAATGAAATTTCCTCCAAGGCCCTGCCCAAGCAGAGGGAGTCTTCCTGACGGAGCTTCCTCGGACCGGGAAACCGCTCCAAAGTCATTCATCCATTCTTGCCCCCAGGCTCTCTCTTGGTATTCTGTATCCCATGGAAACCAATCCCCAACGCAGTCCGTTCATGAGGGTGCTCGCGCTACCTTTCCTGTTGCTCATTCGAGCCTACCGGCTGGTTTCCCCTCTCAAGCAATTGATTCTCGGCCCTTACGCAAGATGCAGGTTTCACCCCACCTGCTCGGAATATGCACTCGAGTGCTTCCAGCGCTTCAACCCCATCAAGGCATCCTGGATGAGCTTTAACCGCATCGGAAGATGTAACCCCCTCCATGCCGGAGGCTACGATCCCGTCACCCCATCCGTCACTGGGAAGGGACCTCATGAAAACGGAAGTCAATAGACCAGCCCCCTACCACTGCGACGACTCGACCGACCTGCTCCCCTTTTTCAGGCAGGCCTTCGCCCAGGCATCCGTTTCCCCCGATCCCCTGATCGCCTCCATCACTGTTGAGACTACCTACTCCGACCCCTTGGCCATCCTTGAAGAACTTCACCGTCCAGACGATCCCATCTGTTACCTGGAACGACCCTCCGGTGAATTCTCCATCGCCTGCGGGGAATACATCGCCCAGTCCTCCTTCGGGGGAGCGGACCGTTTCACAAAAGCCAGGAAATGGGCGGATTCGACCTTCAGTCGCATCCTTATTGCTGGGGATCACCACAGCCCCGGGACCGGCCCCACCCTCTTCCTTTCCGCCACCTTCGAGGACGAGACGGAAGATCGCGGCGCTCCACCCGCCCTCCAAGTTTTCCTACCCCATTGGCAAGTCCTGCGAAAGGGAGGTTCCCATTTCGTGATCATCAACCAGTCCATCGACGGGAAGGTCGACCCCGAGAGATTGGTCGCCACCTTCAGGCATTCCGTCGACCGCATCCGGGGCATGAACCACGGCTTGGCCGGGACTGTCATACAAAGCTCCGTCCAACTCGGCCCGCCTCGCGAGGAATTTGATTACGAACGAGCCGTCGAGAAAGCCCTTGGACGCATCCATGCCGGGGATATTTCCAAGGTCGTCCTTGCCCGCAAACTGACCTTTGAAACCTCCCGGCCCCTGCGCCCTTTTTCCATCGCCCATGCCCTTCGGGAACGCTTCCCGGAATGTTTTACCTTTTGCCTGGCTACACCCGATCAGGGAATCATGGTCGGAGCGACGCCTGAGACTCTGGCTCGCGTATCGGGAAGGTCCCTCGAAACGGAAGCCCTGGCTGGATCGGCCCCACGCGGGCCATCAGCCGGCAAAGACGCTCATCTGGGGAAAACCCTGCTGGGCCGGGAGAAAGAAGTGCTCGAGCACCGCCTGGTCTTAGAAAGCATCAAGAGGAGGCTCGACTCCATTGGCTTGAGCGATTGCAAAGAGGGACGCTCCCGACTGCTCAGGCTCGCCAACCTCCAGCACGTCCGCACCCCTCTGAGGGCAATCATCCCATCGGGAATCCACCCATTTGAGGCTCTTTGCGCCCTTCACCCCACCCCGGCCATGGGGGGTACCCCGCGCGAATCCGCTCTTTCCCTGGTTCGTGAACTGGAAGGGTCACCCAGGGGCTTGTACTCCGGGGTCGCGGGCTGGCTTGACTCCAAGGGACGCGGTGAGTTCATCGTTCCCATACGTTGCGGGAAGATTCTCCCTGACTCCCTCACGCTCTATGCCGGAGCCGGACTGGTTGAGGGCTCGGTACCCCTTCAGGAAAAAACCGAGACGGACTGGAAGCTGCAAGCCATGCTTGAGGTTATTACCGGGAAGACTACCCTTCCCGGCGAATGACCACCCCTTCTCCATCGACCGGCGGGGCCAACACGGCCTTCGGACGAGCCGTGGCCCGGGACTTGGCAGACTTGGGGGTGCAACACGTCGTCTTCTCCCCCGGATCCCGCTCCACGCCTCTAATCCTAGCCTGCGAGGAAGAACCTCGACTGCAGACGATACCAGTCCTCGATGAACGGACCGCCGGTTTCGTGGCCCTTGGTCTGAGCAAGCGCCGCCGACTCCCCACCGCTTTGGTCTGCACCTCCGGGTCGGCCGTCACCCACTGGTTTCCCGCCGTGGTCGAGGCCGACCATTCATCCACACCTCTTCTTTTGCTTTCCGCCGATCGCCCACCCGAGCTTCAAGACTGCGCAGCCGGGCAGACCATCAACCAGGTCGATCTTTTCGGTCGCTTCGGCCGGGCCTTCTTCCAGGCCCCTCTCCCCGATCAGGACAAAGAAGCTCTCCCTATCCTACGCAAAATGCTCGTGGAGGCCTACCGGGCCGCCTTGGGCAAGGACCCCGGGCCGGTTCACCTTAATTTCCCTTTTCGCGAGCCTCTGCTCTCGCAAGAGGACGACCTCCCGACGATTGGGCCGCCACCCCTCTCAGCTAATCTCACCGACTTTGGGTTTAGCCCGGACGCGGATACTTGCGAATTGCTGGAGCACTTGGGCGCTTGCCGTCGCCTGCTTGTGGTAGCCGGCGAGCGCGCACCCGCCGGAACCTTCGATAAATGGAGTGGGGAAAACGGCCCGCCTATCCTTTGTGATGCACTCTCTCCTCTTCGTGATTACACCTGCCCAAACCGAATCCTTCGCTTCGAGAATTTGCTCCGCGACGATGGTTTCCGTGCCCTTGCTCAACCCGACGCAATTATCCAGTTGGGCCCCCTCCCTACGTCCAAGACCCTCAGGGCCTGGCTCGAGGAACTGGAGGTCCCCCGGGCCGTGATCGAACCAAGGGACAGGAAAGTGGATCCCTTGCAGAGCCCAAGCTCCTCCTTCGAGGTCGATTACCCATCTCTCTCGTCCCTCGACCTACCTCCTTGTGACTCGGGATGGACCAGCCTCTGGATGGAAGCCGAAAGCCAGGTCGACTCCAAGCTGGACGATTTCTTCGAAAGGGAGAACGGCTGGTTCGAGGGTAAGATCGCCCATCTGCTCTCCCTCCACTTACCGGCCGGATCTCAACTTCAAGTGGCCAACAGCATGCCCATCCGTGACGTGGAATGGTTCTGGAAGGGCAGCGATCATGGACGGTCCCTCTTCGGCAACCGCGGGGTTAATGGAATCGACGGCACCCTAGGTACGGCCGTCGGGTTGGCCCACGACTCTTCCAAGCCAACCTTTCTCCTTACTGGCGAGCTCGCTTTCCTGCACGACTCCAATGCCCTCCTCGTCGCCCCGAAGCTCCATGGCAGCTTGACCGTTTTCCTAGTCGACAACCAAGGAGGAGGCATTTTCGAGAATCTCCCCGTCGCGGGTTTGCCCGCCTTCGAGAAATGTTTCGCCACGCCCCAGCAGTGTAACCTCAGGATGCTCTGTGAAGCCCATCAAATCGATTTCATCACACCAGCCGACTGGCCTGCCCTCGTTGCTTTGATTGCTGAGTCTTCGCCAGCCGGCATCCGCGTCATCGAGATCAAGACCGACCGAAAAAGAGACCGAACCATTCGGCGTGAACTTCTTGGACTCGGTCCCGGAGCCTAGAAACATGCCCGAACTCGCCGAAGTCGCATTCGCCTCCAAGTCCTGGGCAAACGGGATGGGGCACAAGGTGCTGCAGGTCGAGACCCTCAACGCCTCAAGGGTCTTTCGGGACATTGACCCCGGCCTCCTCAAGCGCGGCCTACGGGGAAGTGATCTGCTGGAATCCAAAACCCACGGGAAAAAGATGCTCTTCCGATTCTCCGGAAACAGGTGGCTCGGTCTTCACCTGGGAATGACGGGCTGGCTTCATAGAGAGGATGCCGAACACCCGACCGGCAAGCACGATGCCCTCATTTTGCGACAGGACGAGCAAGCCCTCGTCTTTCGTGATCCCCGGCAATTCGGCCGGGTCCTCTACCATCGTGACAAGGAACCACCGCCGTGGTGGATCGACCTCCCGCCCGAGGTTCATTCCCGGGAATTCACTCTCCAACTGGTTCGAAGCGTCCTCCATCGCAGGAAGCGGGCCCTCGTCAAGGCGGTTCTACTCATGCAGGAATTCTTTCCCGGCATCGGGAACTGGATGGTGGACGAGATTCTGTGGCGGGCCCGCATACACCCGGCCGAGAGGGCGGGCGACCTCTCCCCAGCCAAACAAAGGGCTCTTTGGAAAGAAACCAAGTTCGTGGCCAAGGGAGCCCTTTCCACGGTGGGCAAACGTGGAGGCGATCCTCCCCGCAAGTGGCTGTTTCACGTCCGATGGAAGAACGGAGGCAAGTGCCCCCTGTCGGGGACAGCCCTCCTGCGCGAGACGGTGGCCGGACGCACCACCTGCTGGTGCCCTTCCAGGCAACGCCTCAAAAAATCCTAAAATCTTCTAAGATTCGGGCCCCTCGCGCGTCGCTTTGTTTGACAAGAAACCCTTCTCTTCGATTTAAAGGTAGGATCCCCTGCCTCCCCTGACTCTGAAAAAAGAACTTTTTACCATGAAAACTAGCAGCATCATCACCTCGGTTCTCCTCCTTTCTTGCGGATTTCGGCCAGCCTCCACAGGTGCCCCAGTCGGCTTTATCGAGAAGTTCGCCATAGCCGAAAACCGCGAAGAGGCCCTCAAGGAACTGATCCCCGGAACCCGGGACTACTATTACTTTCATGCCCTGCACGCTCAGAACCGCGGGGACGAACAGGAACTCGAGCGGGTCCTCGGGCTTTGGATCAAGCGCTACGGTCACTCCGGGCGGGTCAAGGAGATCCGCAACCGCCAAGCCCTGCTGAGTTTTGAGAAAAACCCCGACGAGACTTTCAGCCACCTCAGGGCGGAACTCCAGCCCAACTTTAACCACAGCCGTCTCATCGAGGGAAGGAAACCGTCTCACCCCACCAAGCTCGATCCCGATGCAATCAGCTACAAGACCTTCCTCGATCAAGCCTTTCGCCAATACAGGAACGTTCAGGGCGTATCGGACAGGGGGCTCGAAAACCTCGAGACAAAGGAGCTTAATCCGGACAGGCTCAGACACTTCCTAAGCCGCCTGCAAAGGCCCGACCTTCCCGATCTCGCAAACCTCGTAGACAAAGACCTCCGGGCCAAGCACACCCGGGGGTTCGGCTCCCACGCAATCCACCGAAACATGACCAAAGACCAGCTGGACGAGCTTCTCCAGCTCGGCCCCAATCTTCTCGCAAACTCGAATTTCATCAACGTCTACCTGACCAAGCTCGCTCCCTCCGACGACCTGAACCTTGCCTATGATCTCAAGGAAAAGGAAAGGTACCTCAACCGCATCCATCTCTTCGCCCAGAGGCTTGCCCCTGCCCATAATTCTCTCAAGGCCAACGTAATTTATCACATCCTCAAACTCCAGCGCTCCCGCGGAGAATGGAACCGCGAACTCTTCATGAAGTACCTTTCGCTTCCCCGCCGGGGAAACTACGTCAACCCCAAGAGATGGGAGGAAGCCCTCCGCAAGGACCGACGAATCGAGGTCAACCTGAATGCCGACTACCGTCCCTTCACTGGGCTCGATCGGATACGAAACGACGAGCCCCTCGTTCGATCCTTCCTCCTCCGGTTCTTCCTCAAGGATCCCGACTACCTTCCCTTTTCCCAGCTCGTACGCGAAGACTACCTCAAGCCCCTTTTCGCGGAAGCCAAGCTCACGTCCGGGTCCGGGAACCTTGAAAAATGGTTTTCCATGCTGGATGGAGGAGCGGTTAATGCCCTTCGCGACCGGGTCGACCTGGACTTTTCCCCCGACAACAAGGAATTCTTTTCCGCCGATGAGGCGGTCGGTCTCAAGCTCGCCGTCAAGAACGTTCAGACTCTTCTCGTCAAGGCATTCGAGATCAACACCTTCAACCACTACTCGCGAAACCTGGAACCCGTCGACACGGCCATCAACCTCGACGGCTTGAGCGCAACCTGGGAGCGGGTACTCAAGTACAAGGACGCCCCCATGCTCAGATCGGTACGCACCTTCGATTTTCCCGAATTGAACAAGCCCGGAGTCTACGTCGTCGAGTTCATCGGAAACGGCAAAAGCAGCCGGGCCCTCGTGACCAAGGGAGACCTTAGAATACTCGAGAAGGTCGGCCCGGCCGGACACGAATTCAGGATCACCGACGAGAAGAACAAGAAGCGGCCCCAAGCAAGTATCTGGCTGGAGGGAACCGAATATTCCCCCGACAAGCAAGGTGTCATCCGCATCCCTTTCACCAACCGGCCCGGAAAAAGAGACCTCGTCCTCCGGGACGGCTCGTTCTGCGCCCTCTCCCAGTTCGATCACCTCGCAGAGAGCTACGAGCTCGACTCCGCCTTTCATATCGACCGCGAGGCTCTCGTCAAGGGAGCCACCGCCAAGGTCATTCTCCGTCCTCTACTGCGCCTCAACGGGTATCCCGTCTCAACCAATCTTCTGGAAGATACCGAGCTTGTGATCAGTTCGGTCGACCTCGACGGCATCCCTAACAACACCAAGATCGATCTTCCCAAATTCGAACAGGGCCGTGACTACGTTCATGAATTCCCCGTTCCCGAACGCCTCGCAAGCTTAGCGTTCAGTTTTTCGGCCAAGGTCAAGAACCTGAGCCGGGCGTCCAGGGACGTTCTCGCAACCGACCGCTACTTCACCATCAACGAGTCGGACAAGACCCTCAACACGGATGCCCTCTTTCTTTCCCAGACCGGGCGGGGGTATTTCATCGAAGCCCTCGGCCGCAATGGGGAAGCGGTTCCCGACAGGGCCGTCGTCCTTGTGGCCAAGCACCTTGATTTCCAAACCACCCGCACCCTTGGCTTAAAAACCGACCGGGATGGGCGCATCGCTCTGGGGGCCATGCCCGGAATCGAGTGGATAAGGGTAAGCCACCCCGACGGGTCGAGCTACCAGTGGCCCATTGATCGCGATCGATCGGGACGCAACGTTCAGCCCTCGGTCATCCACGCCTCCGCGGACGAGGTGATCGAGGTAGCCGTTCCCTGGCAAGCGGGCGGGCAGGACAAAGCGTCCGTCTTCTCTCTTTTTTCCAAGAAAAAGTCTTTCTATGCCTCCGATCATTCGGCTGCCGTCACCCTCAGAGGAGGATACCTCCTGATTGCCGGTTTGGCCCCCGGTGACTACGAGCTCTTCCTCAAGCACGCAAGGCGTAAGATCGTACTTCGGGTCACGGATGGGAAAAGGATGGGCGGATTCGTCCTTTCGGACAACCGGGCGCTCGAGGACAACCGGCTCAACCCCGTTCAGGTTCAAGCCATTGCCATCGAGGATGGAAAGGCCAAGATCCTGATCGGCAATGCGGGCAAGCTCACCCGGGTCCATGTTTACGCCACCCGCTATCTCTCCAATTGGGATAATTTTTCCGCCTTCGACGTCGGCGGTCCACCTTCGTCTTACTCCATGGGCTTGTCCAGAAAACGTTCCCTTTACGTAGAGGAGAGGGTCATCGGCGAAGAATACCGCTACGTCCTTGACCGCAGATACGCGAGAAAATACCCAGGCAACATGCTTGCCCGCCCCGGACTGATCCTCAACCCCTGGTCCCTGCGAAAGACCGAAACGGGAATCAAGAATGCGCAAAGCGGGGAAGCCTACGAAGAGCTTTCCGACTTGGCTAAATTCGGCAAGGAGCAAGAGGAAAGAAAGCGCCTAAACATCCGTGCGGAAAGGGATTACCCGAACCTTGACTTCCTAGGCAGAAACGCTCTTCTCTGGGCCAACGTCAAACCTGGAGAAGATGGAATCGCAACCGTCGACCTGAAGGGAATCTCCGGACAACAACGCCTGCACGTCTATGCAGTCGACGCATGGAACGTCGCCTATCGCCCCATCGCGCTCGCCTCCAGCGATCTACCCCTTCGCGAATTGCGCATGGCAAGGGCTTTGGAACCAAAAAAATCATTTTCCGAGCAGAAACTCTTCACCTCGCTTGCCGAGGGCGAGGAGTTCAAGATCGAGGACGTCACCACCTCCAAGGTGACCAGCTACGACTCCTTGGCCAAGGCATACTCCTTGCTCTCCACCTTAAGCGGAAACTCGGACCTGACTAAATTCGGTTTCATCCTCCAATGGCCCGGACTCAAGGAAGAGGAAAAGCGGGCCAAGTACTCTGAATTCGCTTGTCACGAGCTTCATTTCTTTCTTCATCAGAAGGACCCCGCCTTCTTCGCCAAGGTCGTTCGCCCCTACCTGGCCAACAAAAAGGACAAGACCTTTCTCGATCACTGGCTGCTTGGGGACGACCTGTCGGGCTACCTCGAACCCTTCCGCTTTTCTTGCCTAAACGCAGTGGAGAAGATCCTCATGGCCCGCAAACTGGGCAACGAAGGCAAGGCCATGGCCCGCCATATCGGTGAATTAAGCGAAATGATCCCGGCCGACCCAGAGAAGTTCAACCGGCTTTTTGACTCTGCAATCGGCAACTCGGCCCTCGATTCTCAATCGGACGACTCCCTTGGATTCGATAAACGGAGCGATTTAATGAAAGCCCAAAACAAACAACGTTTCCTTGCCGGGTACTCATCGACACTTGGCACCGGGGGATATGGCACCGGAGGATCTGTTGCTAGGGATGTAAGAAATTCTGCCTTCCTGAAGATGTCTGAGGAAAAGGCGGAAACCGAACAGGCTGATCATTTCTATGCCGCTCCCGCTCCGCCACCTGCACTCACCAAATCCGCTGCCAAAGCCCAAGCGGAAGCGAAAACTTTCGGAGCAACGATCGAGTCGGAGATCGCGCTTCCCGACTTCGAAGACACGAGCGTCAAGGGATTGAACTTGGCTTTCGATTTTGACGCCAAATCCACCCGAGCGGCCAAGAGAGCCCGGGACAAAATCGGTTACCTCGACGCCAGCCTAAAAGGCCGGGAAGCGGGCCGACAGTTTTACCGAAAATTGCCTCCGACCGAAGAATGGGCCGAGAACAATTACTACCGTTTGCCCTTGGACCGGCAAAAGGCCGATCTAATCAAGGTCAACCCCTTTTGGAACGACTTCGCCGCCCATCCCAATGGCAAGCCCTTCCTTTCGGGCAACTTCATATATTCGACGGGTAGCTTTGCCGAGATGATGTTCGTTCTTTCCGTCCTGGATCTTCCCTTCGAGGCCGAGGACCATCAGGTCGAGAACGAAGGCGTTGCCTTCTCCCTCAGGTCGGGCAAGCCTCTTCTTCTTTTTCATCAGGAGGTCCGGGAAGCGCAAAAGGCTCCCAATGCCCGAGACATCCTCCTGAGCCAGAATTTCTACCGGGCGGACTCACGCTACATCAATGAGGGAGGCGAGCGCCTCGACAACTTCGTCAAGGACGAGTTCCTCAAGCAAATCGCCTACGGGTGCCAGGTTGTCATCACCAACCCGACCTCATCCGTCCGCAAGCTCCAGTATCTGGCCCAAATCCCGACCGGAGCCGTGCCTTTGCAAAAAGGGTTCTACTCGGAAGGCCGGCCCTTTCGCCTAGAGCCCTATTCCACCCGCACCATCGAGTTCTACTTCTACTTCCCGGAGACCGGAAAGTTCCCCGTCTACCCCATCCAGGTGGCGAGCGAAAAGGGACACCTCGCAGGGGCCCAAGCCTTCACCTTCAAGGTTGTGGACAAGCTCTCAGAGAGGGATGAAAGCTCTTGGGTATGGGTCTCGCAAAACGGTACCGCCAAGGAAGTCCTGCAGTACCTCCGCGACCATAACCTCAACCGGATTGCCCTTGATAAGATCGCCTTCAGGATGAGGAACGAAAACGAAGGGGGGGACGGCAAGGCCTTCTTCGCCAAGACGCTTCAGCTTCTTTCCGCCCGCTTTGCCTACGATCCCACGCTCTGGTCCTACGCACTCTATCACAAGGACGTCGACCGGCTGCGGGAATACCTTTCCCGCTCCCCCTTAACCGGTCGATGCGGGCTTTACCTGGACACCCCCCTCCTGTCCATCGACCCAGTCGAGCGCGGATTTCATCAGCACCTCGAATACAAGCCCCTGGTCAACGCCCGCGCCCACCAACTGGGCAAAGGGCGAGAGATTCTCAACAACCGATTCCTCGCTCAGTACAGGGGCTTGATGGAGGTTCTCAAGTACAAGAGCTCGTTCGGCCAGGACGATCTCCTTGCCACCAGCTACTACCTCTTTCTGCAGGACCGTGTGGAAGAAGGTTTGCGGTTCTTCGACAAGGTCGATCCTCAATCGATCGACGAAAAGCTCCAACATGCCTATCTTTCGACCTACCTCGACTTCTGCAAGGGAGAGCTCGCCTCTGCCCGGCAACGGGCCCAACGATACGCCGACTACCCCGTGGACCGCTGGAGAAACCTCTTTCTCGATGCCCTCGGTCAGCTTGACGAGATTGACGGCAAGGGCGTCAAGCCGGCGGATGAGGAAAACCGCGAGCAGGCCCAGGACGTCCTCGCATCGAGCGAGCCGAGCCTCGGGCTTGATATCGGCAAGGGCGAGATCACCATCGCGGCCCGAAACCTCGAAAACTGCACCGTCAACTACTACCCCATGGACGTCGAGCTGCTCTTTTCGCGCAAGCCCTTCGTTAAGGACGACACGGATCACTTCACCAGCATCGTCGCCAACCTCAGCCGGGTAGTGGCTCTTCCAGCCGGCAAGGACGTTCACGTCTTCCCCATCCCGGAGGAATTCGCCGACCGCAACGTGATGGTGGAAGTGGTCGCCGCAGGCCTCCGCGAGGCCAAGGCTTATTATGCAAACGACCTCAAGGTCCAGATGGCGGAGAACTACGGGCGCGTGCAGGTGGCCCACTCCGGTACCGGCAAGCCCCTTTCGTCGGCCTACGTAAAAGTCTATGCCCGAATGACCGACGGCCGCGTTCGCTTCTACAAGGACGGTTACACCGACTTCCGGGGCAAATTCGACTACGTCTCGCTCAACACCGGCCAACTCGACGAGGTGGACCGTTTCGCGGTGCTAGTACTGGACGACGATGCGGGAGCCATGATCCGCGAGGCCACTCCACCGAAGCAATAACCAGCCCCTTGTACTAGATGCCGGGCGCCAACCGCACGGCCTCGGCTTTGTCGCGCGCAATTTGACTTTTCAAGGCGTCGAGCGACTCGAACTTTTTCTCGGGCCTGAGGAAACTGAGCAGGTCGAGGTACAATCGATCACCCGGCTGACGGGCCGAGTAATCCTCTTGCCCTAAGAGATGAACCTCGAAGAGGGGTTCGACCCCATCGTCCTCAACCGTTGGTCGCACCCCGTAGTTGGCCACTCCATGGACCGTTTTCCCGTCCGGGAAGGATGCCTTCACTAGGTAGACTCCGAAAGCCGGCCGGGCCTCGGGCGACCAGGGAAGGTTTAGGGTAGGGAAACCAATCTCCCGCCCCAACCGGTTGCCCGAAACCACCAGACCATCCCCACGGTAGGAAAAGCCCAGCATCCGGTTGACGGATTTAATCTCTCCCCCCGCCAGGGCTTCCCTGATTCGGGAACTGCTGACCGGTTTTCCCCCTTCCAGTACTCCATCGGCAACGCATATGCCGAGCCCCTTCTCGGATCCGATCTCCTTCAAAAAATCTGCATCCCCCTCTCGATCCTTCCCAAAATGAAAATTCTCGCCCACGCAAATCCCCACCATGCCCGGGATCTTTTTCTTGAGATAACTTGGGAATTCCCCCGGCGGAACCTCCGACAGGGATTCGTCAAAGGGTTTCATGACCACGCAATCCACACCGCAGGCAAGGAGAGCTTCGCTCTTGGTGCTTGGATCCATCAGCAAGGGAGGTTCCTTGCCGGGTCGCAGAGACTTGGCGGGATGCTCGGGAAAAGTAAGGGCCGCCACCAGACCGTCATGGGCCTTGCCCTCATTGACCGCCAAATCGAGGACCGCCCTATGCCCCCGGTGCACGCCGTCGAACATCCCGATGGCGAGCAAAACCGGTCCAGGTTCCCGTTTGCCGAGCTCGGCCAGGGAAGAAAAGACGGTGGACGCATTCACAATGCGTGGGAAGGGACCGCCTGATGAACGGGGATCAGCTTGTCCTCTAGTT
This sequence comes from Opitutia bacterium UBA7876, assembly GCA_002500665.1. Classification (GTDB taxonomy): domain Bacteria; phylum Verrucomicrobiota; class Verrucomicrobiia; order Opitutales; family Seribacteraceae; genus Seribacter. Next base: position 82,775 of record DLRY01000017.1, on the reverse strand, counting down.
CCGTCAGGGGACCTTCCTCGATGGAGTCGAGGGTATGGGCGTCGGCCAAGTCGAACTGGTCGATCAAGGTCCGCCTAAGGGCCGTCAAATGGGCTCCGCAACCGAGCCTCTGCCCGAGGTCATGGGCAACGGTCCGGACGTAAGTGCCCTTGCTGCTGGCCAACCTGAACTCGATCTCGGGCAATTCGATGCGGAGGCTTTCGAAGGCATTGATCCGAATGAAGCGCGGTTCGCGCTCCACGGTCTTCCCTTTGCGGGCCATCTTATAGAGGGGAACCCCGTCGATCTTCTTGGCGGAGAACATCGGAGGGATCTGGTACTGGTCACCGATAAACCCCACCATTTCCTTGGTGATTGATTCTTCCGAGAGATCGGCTGGAACGGGGTTCTCGGCCACCACCTCGCCATCAGCATCCTGGCTGTCGGTCTCGACTCCGAGAAGGATGGTTCCCTCATAGGTCTTGTCCAGGCTGATCAGGTACTGGGAAACCTTGGTCGCCTTGCCGATAAGCATGACGAGCAGTCCCGTAGCCATGGGATCGAGGGTGCCGGCATGCCCGATCTTTTTCATGTTAAGCTTGCGACGGAGACGATTGACCACGTCGTGCGAGGTAATCCCTTGGGGTTTGTCGACCAGCAAGATACCCTCGAAATCTCCTTTCCTAGGGTTCATGAAGAGAGATCTCCTGAATCCACTAGCTCGAGATGTTCGCCGATTGCCGAGACGAATTCCGGGTAAAAGTCGTCGAGATCCCTTTTCAAATTGAATCCGGCGGCGCAGGCATGCCCGCCACCGGAGAACCTCTTGGCCAGGAGATCGACCCGAAACCTGGAATTCTTGGCCCTCAGGCTGCCCTTGAGTTGGCCGCCACGATCCTCCACCAGGCTTCCCACTTCTACCCCATCCAGAGAACGGGAATAATCCACGAAATTCTCCGTATCCTCGGGCTTGGTGCCCGTTTCTCGGTAAAAGGAATCCCTGATCATACCGATGCAAACCCGGTCATCATGCTCCATACGGAAGGTCGAGAGGAATTTTTGAAGGAGCTGAATGCGACCCGGTTTCTCCCGCTCATAGAGCTCATGGGCGACCTTGGAAGGGCTGGCGCCTGCCTCGCAAAGCCTCCTGCAAACCTCGAACACGGAGGCATCGGTACCCGAGTAGCAAAACTGTCCCGTGTCCGTACAGATGCCCAGGTAAAGGGCCTCGGCCGTAACCGAGTCCAGACCATAGCCGGAGTCGAGAAAAAACTTGGCCAAGATCTCGCCAGTGGCCGCCGCTTCCGCAAGAACGAGGTTGAGCTCGGCGTAACGGTCATTGGACACGTGGTGATCGACGTTGAGAAAAACGTCGGGGAACCTTCCACAAAGGCTTTCGCCCACTCGCCTATGGTCCGCGCAGTCCACCGTGACGGCAACGAAGTCATCCCCCGAAAGATCGGCCGGCGCAAGAAAAGGCGTATCGCCGACGAAGGATCGGAGGGTTCTCGGAACGGGGTCTTCATTGACCGCCCGGGCATCGATTCCATGGGCCCGCAGGACCCGGGTCAAGGCAACCTGGGAGCCCACGCAGTCGCCATCCGGCCGCCGATGGCCCAAAACCACGACGCGCTTCCCCTTCATCTGGTCGAGGGCACTTGCAAACAAGGATGATTCTTGGAGAAACAGTGGCATGATACGACAAGTAAGTACCCTACCAGAAAGGACGCTGCAGGAAAAGCCTCGAAAGCCTCAGGTGGGAAGAAGGAAGCCCTCCTCGTCCACACCTCCCGTCTCCCGAATCAGCTCGGGTTCGTCCCGGATTCCTTTGATCGAGAATCCATCCGCAGGGCTATGGTGATAGGAAAACCCGCAAAGCAACCGGCCGAGGCTACCCCGTTTGGATCCTTTCTCCACGTCATCGGCGGTGCTGGATGCAAACAGGTTCGAGTCCCCTCCAAGAGGGGGCAGGTTCATCGACACGAGGCCATTCAGCTCGCTTGCCAGCCCGTCCACCGTGAAAGGGTCACGACAAGAGGAACCCGGCTTGACGACGAGAATCTTCTTACCTCCAAAGAACGCGACTCTTTGGCCGAGTAGAGGAATCCATGGGAACCAGGAGTCCTCCCAGGGTCCACGCCCCTCACCCACGGCAAAGCCTTCCTGATACCAGAGGTTGGTCTCCTTGGCGCGGGTAAAGCTCGCATAGGCCCTTTCCGCAATCCGCTCGTCTCCCTCCAGCACGACCCTGGCGTGTTCGACCCAGAAAGCAATTTCAGGGGGAACTTTTCCCCCTCTTCCCTCTACGCAGTTCCAGAATTCCCTTCGGGTGAGAGTCGACCCGTCGGCCCATTCGATGAGGGGGGAACGGCCGGCTTTTCGGGCGAGCGAAAGCACTCGAGATCGGGCAGCTGCGGCATGGGGCATTCGCTCGGAAAAGGATAATCGGCCCAATTCCAGAACCCTTCTGCGCAAGTCCTCGGCATTCCCTTCGGTCGGATCCATCGGTTCGCCCATCCGCACCGTCACCGGATAAGGAAAACGGAGTGGGCGCTTCCAGAAGAACTTCCCCCTCTCGCCACTGAAGACCGAGCCCCATACGCCGTCCAGGTGGAGGGGAAACAAAGGAACCTTGGCCTTCCTTGCCAGCAGGCCGGGTCCGCGCATAAAGGGAAGTGTCGGACCGAGGCGGGAAATACCACCCTCTGCAAACATGCAAAGGGCCATGCCTTCCTTTAGCCTGACGGAGGATCGCCTGAGGGAGTCGAGTGACTTCTCGGAGGAAACCGTAAGGGTTTCCGTCAACCGGAAGACGAACCTTAACGCGGCCGAGCGGCTCAAGCCCTCGAAGGCCAGGTAGCGAACCTTCCTCGGACAAGCCGCGCCAATGAATACTGGATCGGCATAAGAGATATGATTGCTGACGATGAGGGCACCCTCCTTGGCCGGAAGGTTTTCCATTCCTATGGCCCGGATGCGGTAGAAGATCCGCAGGAATATATGAAACCAGGCGCGGAAGAAATCCTCCAGCAAAGCGCGCAAGGTGAAAAAACCGACCAAGAGCGAAGGGACGAGAATGACGAGCAATTCCTGTTTGGCGCTCAAGCCCATATAGCTGGAAAAAAAGGCGTGAAACAAGATGAACAAGATCCCGCTCAACTGGGTCAGCAAATTGGCCGCCGCCAGCACCCTGCCCCGTCGGTCCTCTTCAGCCTGGTCCTGCAGGAAGCCATTCAATGGGACGAAAAAGAGAGCCCCTGAGAAACCGAGGGCAAGACAACCGATGGTGAAGAACCCCCCTCCCGGATCGCTGAAATACAGCAGGATGAGGGAAGCCGGCATGATCAACCCACCGATGGCGGTCAGCCCAAGCTCGATTCGGCCCCGGTTGAGGTAGGCCACGAAGATACTTCCGGCCATGATTCCCAATCCAAGAAGAAGGAACCAATCCCCATAGATTTCTCCGATGCCGACTTTCCCGACGACCACTTCCCCGGCAAGCTTGACCAGAACGAGGTAGAAAAAACCTCCCAACGACCAGAACCAGGCGTCCCCGAGGGCCGGCCCCCTCAGGGTTCGGTCCCTCAACAAGTCGCGCAAGTCACCAAAATGACTCCAAAGGACCCTCGCCTTGAACGGCTGGGCCTTGGGGGCCTCGGTAGAGGGAGTGGGAAGAAAGGCAAGCCAGGAGATGAAAGCCAGGGCCATGGTTGCGAGGGCTAGGATCAAGGCGGCCTTCCAGCCGCCGTTTTCCTCAACCAGGGCGTCAAAGCATCTACCGCCAGCCCAAATACCGCCCAAGATTCCAACCATGGCGAGCATTTCCATCCAGCCCACCGCCATGGCAAGCCGGCCGGAGCCGATCATTTCCTTGAGAATGCCCTTCTTGGCAGGAGACAAAAAGGCCGACTGGGTCGAGAGGAGGAAAAAGCCGATGAGCGAAAGAAGAAGGTCTTTCCGAACCAGTCCGTAGGAAAGCAAGCCCAAGCCGAGCAACTGGGCCAGCAAAGTCATGCTGACGACCTTTTTCTTGGAAAACCGATCCGATACCCAACCCGCAAGCGGGGCAAAGATGACGAAAGGCAAAATGAGGACGATGGATACCTGTTGATTGACCTCGTCCATGCTCGCCTTGCCGAACTGATAGGCGGCCATGACGGGCAGGATCGCCTTCATGGCATTATCGTTGAAAGCCCCGACGGTTTGGGAAAAAAGGAGCGGGATGACCGTATAAAAGGGTCTCTTGACTGGATCCGTACTCATTCGGTTGCAGTTAAGTGGTGGTGCATCTGAAAAACGATAACAACCTCAATTTTTCAATTGCCAAGACAAAAGGCGCTTGTCTCCATGATCGTCCATGAAACCATTCACATACTCCATTCTGGCCCTTGCCTTTGCGTGTCAGGCTTTCCCTAACGCAAAACCCCTTAACGTTCTTTTCATCTTTTCCGATGACCATGCCTACCAAGCCATATCCGCCTATGGCTCGAACCGGAACAAGACCCCCAACATCGATCGTTTGGCGAAGGAGGGAATGATTTTCCACCGGGCCTTCGTGACCAACTCGATCTGTGCCCCCAGCCGGGCCGTGATCCTCACCGGCAAGCACAGCCACCTGAATGGCCAACTGACCAACGGCATTCGTTTCGACGGCGCCCAGCAAACCTTCCCCAAGCTTTTGCGCAAAACCGGCTACCAGACCGCCATGATCGGAAAGTGGCACCTCAAGAGCGACCCGACGGGTTTTGACTTCTGGCAGGTCCTGCAAGGTCAGGGACCTTATTACAACCCCCCCATGAACACACCGGACGGAGTAAAGCGCATTACCGGATATACCACCGACGTCATTACCGACGTCACTCTCGACTGGCTCAAGAACGGGAGGGACAAGGACAAGCCTTTCTTCGTCATGAGCCAGCATAAGGCCCCTCATCGAAACTGGCAACCAGGCCCAAAGCACCTCAACAAGTACGACGGGATCGACCTTCCCGAGCCCGAGACCCTTCGCGACGACTACAAGAACCGGCTCTCCCCTGCATCCACCCAGGCCATGACCATCTCCGGGCACCTCTCCGCCAGCGACCTGAAGCTTCGCGCCCCAGGCAACCTCACCCCCGAGCAACGGGCAAAGTGGGAGGCCGCCTACAACCCCAAGAACAAGGCCTTCGAGGAAGCCAAACTGGAAGGCGACGAACTTCTCAAGTGGAAGTACCAGCGCTACGTGAAGGATTACCTGCGCTGCATCGACTCCGTGGACGAGAACATCGGGCGCCTCCTTGATTACCTGGACAAGAGCGGACTGGCCGAGAATACAGTCGTGATTTACTCATCCGATCAAGGCTGGTATCTCGGGGAACACGGCTGGTACGATAAGCGCTGGATGTACGAGGAATCCTTTCGTACCCCTTTGCTGGTCCGCTGGCCCGGCGTGACCAAGCCGGGAAGCGAGAACCACGACCTCGTGCAGAACCTCGACTACGCCGAGACTTTCCTCGAGCTATGCGGTGTCGATAGGCCCAAGGACATGCAGGGGGAATCGATCGTTCCCTTGCTGAAGGGCAAAAAGCCCGGGGACTGGAGAAAATCCCTTTACTACCACTACTACGAGTTTCCCGGCGCCCACAGCGTTCGGCGCCACTACGGCGTCCGGACCGAGAAGCACAAGCTGATCTACTTCTACAACCTGGACGGGTGGGAGATGTACGACCTCGAAAAGGACCCCAATGAACTCAACTCCGTCTACGGCAAACCCGAGTACGCCTCCCTGACCAAGGAGCTCAAGAGCGAGCTGGACCGCCTTCGCAAGCTTTACAAGGTGCCCGAGGACACTCGGCCGGTGGAACGCAAAAAGAAACCGAGAAAGCCAAAGAAGTAAGGGCTGCGGACCTGCTTCAAGCGAACGCCTCTATAGCCCGGGCAAGGTCGAAGTCCTTGGCCGTCACCTTGCCCCCGGCATCGTGGGTGTTGAGCGAAAGCGTTACCCGGTCGTAGCAGTTGTAGATCTCCGGGTGATGATCCCTTTGCTCGGCCTCGTAGGATACCCGCAGGAGGAAGCCCATGGCTTCCCTGAATCCTTGAAAACGGTATGTCTTGACCAGCTTGTCCGACTCCCAGCTCCAGCCCTCAAGTCCGGCAAGCCTCTCCTCAATCTCCTTCTCTGCGATCGGTCTTTCCATATTCCGCAAGGTAGCTCGCACTTTCCTCGTTGTCAATCGGGTCGCTAACTGGTTGATATGTTCACAGCCGATATGCACGACCTTACACCCGAGGACTTGGAGAGACTCCCTCGTCACGTTGCCATCATCATGGATGGGAACGGGCGGTGGGCCCGTTCGCTGGGCAAGCCCCGCCTTTTTGGCCACCGGAACGGGGTTGAGAACGTCAAGAGCGTCGTCAATGCGGCCTTCAAGATCGGGGTTCCCTACGTAACCCTCTATGCCTTCAGCACCGAGAACCAGAACAGGCCCGGCGAAGAGAAGTCCGGACTCATGCGCCTGCTGGAGGAATTCCTTAAGAGGGAACTGAAGACCATGATGGGGGATGGTATCCGCTTGCGAGCTATCGGGGACCTCTCCGGCCTTCCCGGTTTCGCCCGCAAGGCGGTCGAGCAAACGATGGAGCAAACAAGGGCAAACACCGACTGGAACCTCACCCTTGCCCTCAACTATGGAAGCAGGCAGGAAGTCCTTGAGGCGGTGCATTCATATGCCAGGAATGAGGGTGCGGACGGCGCTCCGGACTGGAATACTTTCTCAAGCTACCTTCAGACCAGGGATTTGCCCGACCCAGACCTCATCATCCGGACTTCGGGCGAATTTCGCCTTAGTAACTTCCTCCTCCTCCAGGCCGCCTATGCGGAAATCTTCGTCTCTCCTCTTCATTGGCCGGAGTTTGGCAGGGATGCCTTCTTCGACGCCCTCAAGGACTACGTCCGAAGGGAAAGAAGATTCGGCAAAACGGGCGACCAGGTCGCAGAAACTTCCCAGAACCCCGTGACGGCAAGCTGATGATCCTGCGCACCCTTTCTACCGTTTTGTTGTGGTCCATCGTAGGCGGTGTCGTCTATGGGATGAAGGAAGTAGGGGCTATGTGGATCCTGAACCTCTGCGCCACCCTCACGCTTTTCGAGATTTACACGATCCTGGGCAGGCTGGGATATGCCGCAAACCGCATGTCGGGGCTGACCACAGGTTGCTGTATGATTCCCATTTCCTACTACTTCCCGGGATCGGGCATAGACGTCCTGGCCGTCGGGGCTCTTCTTACATCCGCCGCCTGCGTTCTGTTCCCCCAAGCCCAGCGGGCCATGTACGTAAAGCGCCTGATGCCCACCTTCTTCGGGCTCCTCTTCGTTACCTTCCTTCTGCATTACTTCGTCCGAATCATTCAGCTTGCGGATACCCCGAGCGAGGAAGGCACCCTGGGCTTCGGTCTTTTCTTTTGCCTTTGGGTGGTGATCGTGGCCAAATTCAGCGACATCGGGGCTCTTCTGGTCGGCAAAGCGATAGGACGAACGAAAATGGCTCCCTCCATCAGTCCCGGCAAGACCATAGAGGGACTGGTCGGCGGATTGGGGGCCTCTGCGGGCATAGGGGCCTTGCTTCCCTGGCTTGTAGCGGTTCAATTCCCGGAGGTCTCCTCTTTCGGCGACTGGGCCTTCAGCCCCACGCAGGGAGCGATCTGGGGAAGTCTGGTCGCCCTCAGCGCAGTTATTGGGGACTTGATCGCCTCCGTCCTCAAGAGATTGGCCGGAATGAAGGATTCCGGAGAAGCCATTCCGGGCATCGGCGGTCTGCTCGATCTAACCGACAGCTTGATTTTGGCCGCACCGACGGGCTACTTCGTCCTGCTTTACCTCCACCCGTGAGCACCGCTAGGAAGTTCGTTCTGCTGGGAGCGACAGGATCCATCGGGGAAAACACACTTCGGGTTCTCCGCAAGTATCCCGACAAACTGGAACTGGTCGGTATTTCCGCCAAAAGCCAGGCGGACAAGCTTGCCTCCATTGCCCGTGAGTTTTCCGTACCCTACGCTTGTCTGCAAAGCGCCCCGCCGGAAGGGCTCTCCTTTCCCGATGGAACCAGCTTGCTTGAAGGCGACGCAGGCATCGAGTCGCTTGCCGCCCTTCCCGATGCCGATTTCGTCGTCGTGGCAGTGGTTGGAGCGGCCGGCCTGCGCCCTACCCTCGCCGCCCTCGAGGCCGGCAAGGACGTGGTTCTGGCCAACAAAGAGGCCTTGGTGGTCGGCGGAGAAATCGTAACCCGAACGGCTGAAGAAAACGGGGCTCGCATTATTCCCGCGGACAGTGAACACAACGCCGTCTTTCAATGCCTGATGGGGCAACCGGAGGATTCTCTGGATTCCATCATTCTGACTGCATCGGGAGGACCATTCAGAGACACTCCTGCGGAAGAACTTGCAAGAGTCACGCCCGTGGAAGCCCTCCGGCATCCCAACTGGTCGATGGGCAAAAAGATCACCATCGACTCGGCCACCATGGCCAACAAGGGCCTTGAGCTAATCGAGGCCCGCTGGCTCTTCAACCTACCCTCCGAAAAGCTCGAGGTCGTGATTCATCCCCCCAGCCTCGTCCACGCCTTCGTACGCCTGATCGACGGATGTTGCCTTGCCCAGCTCACCCCTCCTTCCATGACCTTTGCCCTCCAGAATGCCATGCTCTACCCCGAGAGGGCTCCCGGGGTTGACCCCTCGATCGATTTCTCGAGCCCCTTGGACCTGTCTTTCTTTCCCCCCGACTGTAGCCGCTTCCCCTGCCTGCGCCTAGCCAAGGAAGCCCTTTCTCATGAAGGAAACGCCCCGCTCGTCTTCAATGCGGCCAACGAGGTCGCAGTCGATGCCTTCCTGCTGAATCGAATTGGCTTTCTGCAAATTTCGGATATCATCGACGACTCCTTGAACACTATTGTCAACCAATCGGCCGATTCCCTCGATGCTCTACTGGAGCTTGACCTCGAGGTGCGTCGATACGCTTCCACCCGAATCGATCAATTGGACTAGTCGCCCCATGTCATACATCTACGACGTTGCCTTTATCCTCGTAGCCCTTTTCGCTCTCGGCTTCACGATCTTCATCCACGAACTGGGTCACTTTCTGGCGGCCCGACGACGCGGATTGGTCATCCGGCGCTTTTCCATTGGATTCGGACCCAGGATTTTCGGCTGGACCAGAAACGGGATTGAATACCGCCTTTCCGCCATTCCCTTCGGGGGCTATGTCGCTCTACCACAGTTGGTTGATATGGGTCGAATTGAAGGCGGGGAAGCAAACGAGGCAAACGACACCGAACACAAACAAGACGATGGGGAGGAACAGGAAGCGAATTCCAAGTCGTCGGAGTCCTTGCCCAAGATCAGCTATGCCGACAAGATGATCGTCTCGGTCATGGGAGCGGTCTTCAACGTCCTGCTGGCTTTCGCACTTGCCTGCATCCTCGGGCTATTCGGATACGACCGCTACGATTCCGAATTGACCACCAGGATCGGGTACGTCGCGGATACCGTAGAGCGGTGGGACCCGCTCTTTGAGGAAAACGAGCAAATAACAAGCCCGGCCAAGGCCGCGGGTATTCTGCCCGGAGACCAAGTTCTGGCCGTGGATGGGAATGAGGTCGTGAACTTCATGGATATCCAGAACCGCATCGTGACCGGCACGGGGCGAACGGATACGGGAAAGAGACTGGTATCGCTCACCATTCTTCGTGAAAATCAGCGGATGGAGACAGAAGTCCATCCGGCGGTTTTCGGCAACGAGGAAATCCGTATCATCGGGATCGGACCGGCCGGGGCTTTCTTCATCGACGACCTGAACCAGAGCATGCCTGCCGCCCAGGCCGGACTGGAAAAGGGCGACCAACCGATTTCCATCAATGGAAGCCAAATTCACAGTTTCCGACAACTCCAGGAAGTTATCCAGAACTCGGAATCCGGCACGCCGATTTCGCTCACGGTAAGCAAGGGAGGGGAAGACGGCCCCCTCGAGACTTACTCCATGATCCCCGTGGAGAAGGATCTACCCCTTGGCGAAGGTACCACCCGACGCAAACTGATCGGATTCAGTCCCGAATTCAAAGTCATCACTACATACCCCAACCCCTTCGTCCTCATCGTAAGGAGGGTCAAGGACATGTACCTGACGCTTTCCGGCCTCGTGAGTCCCAAGTCGGACGTCAAGCTGCGCAACATGAGTGGTCCCGTCGGAATCGTGAACCACTTGAGTATCTTCGCTAAAATCGGCTTCAAGAAGCTGCTTTGGTTCGTGGTCTTCATCAACGTCAACCTAGCCATTCTCAACCTCCTTCCCATACCAGTCCTCGATGGTGGACACATGCTGTTCGCCACCGTGGAGAAACTGCGCGGAAAACCCTTGCCCCTTGCCTTTCTCGAGAGGGCTCAGGTCCTTTTCGTCATCCTGCTCTTCTCTTTCATGCTCTACGTCACCTTCTTCGACGTACGGCGAATCTTTCCTTAGGCTATAAAAATGGGAACGGCGTCCCCCTACTGCGCCTCGCGTTATCATTCCATCCGCCGGCAATCCCATGCGGTAAGGGTCGGAGAGTTGTCCGTTGGAGGAAAGAACCCCATCCGCGTCCAGTCCATGACGACCACCGACACCTTGGACGTCGAGGCAACCGTCAGGCAAACCCTGGAGCTAGCCGAGGCAGGTTGCGAGATCGTCCGCATAACGGCCCCTGGCGTCCCGGCGGCCGAGGCCCTTGGACCTATTGTAAGAGAAGTGCGTGCCGCCGGTTACCAAACCCCCCTCGTCGCGGACATTCATTTTTCGCCCCGGGCCGCCATGGAAGCCGCCAAGTACGTTGATAAGATCCGGGTTAACCCGGGAAACTACGCGGACCGCAAGAAGTTCCAAGTCCGAGATTATACCGACTCTCAATACGAGCAGGAACTGGAACGGCTCCATGAGGCTTTTTCGCCCCTCGTGCTTCGGTGCAGTGAACTTGGACGGTCCATGCGCATTGGAACCAACCATGGTTCTCTTTCCGACAGGATTCTGAACCGCTTCGGGGACACGCCCCGCGGAATGGCGGAATCGGCCCTCGAGTTCGTTCGCATAGCCCGGTCTCACGGTTTCGAGGAGATGATCCTCTCCATGAAGGCAAGTAACCCTAAGGTCATGATCGAGGCCTATCGTCTCGTGGTTTCACTCATGAACGCGGAAGGCATGAACTATCCCCTCCACCTCGGCGTGACCGAGGCAGGAGACGGAGAGGATGCCCGCATCAAGAGCGCCATCGGGATCGGATCTCTCCTGCTCGACGGCTTGGGGGACACGATCCGGGTATCCCTAACCGAGGATCCGGTAGCCGAAATCCCCGTGGCTCGTGATCTCGTCCGCAGGGCAGAGGCCTGGTGGAACGAACCCGGCACTGAAAAGCCGGGACCGGAAGAGCTAATAGACCCCTTTTCCTTTTCCCGACGCCCATGCGGGGAAATCTCCCTATCCGGAAAAGTCCGTATCGGAGAAAGGCATCCCCCCGTAGTACTCGTCCATGCGCAGCATCCCCTTGAGCAGACCGATAAGATCATATCCGAGTTCGCCCGAGCCCAGAGCGCCAACAAGGATGCCCCCATCGAGGGATTGGTCGTGCGCTTGGAGGACTCCAGTCAGCTTCCCCACTTGCAGGTTCTCATGGGCTCGCTCACTGGGGCGGTTGCAAGCATCTTCGTGGAGGATTCATCCTCCGGGCCCAACGTCCTCGAAGCGGACGAGGGCTCCCTCGATCTCATCTGGCTATCGTCGACGGCCCATCGGGGCCCTGCTTCCCTTGCGTCTTTTCTCCACTCCTGTGAAACGGCTGGTGCCAAACCCGCGCTTTCCCTGTCCGTGTCGGATCTCTCACCTGAAATCATCGAAGTTCTTTCCCGTACTTCAAGCCCACCCATCATAACCCTTGCGGATAAGCGAGGACTCAACCCAGTGGCAGGCTATCGGGCCTTGGCGGCCCTTCTTGGTCAAAGCGGTCTGAATCTTTCCCTTTGGATCAGGAACTTCGACAGGGACAGGCTGTTCTCCGAAGACGAGACCTTTTCCTCGCGCTTGCTGGATTCCTCCATTTTGTCCGGGTCTTTGCTTTGCGATGGGATTGGCGACCTCCTTTCGATCGAGGATGCAGGCGACCTCGACCGCAACCGCGGCTTGGCCTACAACATCCTTCAGGGAGCACGGGCCAGGATATCCAAGACCGAGTTCGTGGCCTGCCCGAGTTGCGGACGTACGCTCTTCGACCTGCAAAGCACAACCAAGAAGGTCAAGCAGGCGACCGATCATCTCAAGGGTGTGACCATAGCGGTCATGGGCTGCATCGTCAACGGGCCTGGTGAAATGGCGGACGCCGATTTTGGATACGTCGGTTCCGGTCCCGGAAAAATCGACCTCTACGTCGGCAAGGATCGGGTGACGAATTCCATCGACGAAGACGAAGCGGTTGACCGCCTCGTCGATCTTATTAAGCAAGAGGGAAAATGGATCGATCGTTGAACAACCATACGCCCGACCTATCCAAGGCCGAATCCGCTCTTCAGGATAGAATTCTCGCCGGACATTCGGCCGTGCTTTCTCAAGTGGAGTACTTCCGGGCCAATTTCGGCCTTGCCGAGAGCAAATGGAAAAAGGACGGTACCCGGGTCACGGAGGTCGATGAGAATATTTCCAGAGAACTTTTCATTCCCTTGCAAAAGGCCTTTCCCTACGATGACTTCTTCTCCGAGGAATCTGCCGAAACACCTGACGCTATACCCCTTCGGGCGGAGTTTTGCTGGTTGCTCGATCCAGTCGATGGAACAAACAACTATGCCGTCGGCGTGACCGAGTGCGGCATATCGCTTGGCTTGCTTCGCCACGGCACACCAATCTATGGCTTCATCTACGACTACAGTCGCGACAAACTCCTCCAGGGAGGGCCGCTATTCGGATCCATCGAGGGTACTCAACCTGTTCGAGCAGCAACCGAGTTAGTGAACGAAAAACTCACCTTTTGCATGCATTTCCCCATCCCATCCACCGACTTGGAAGTACTTCGTCCCAAGCTCAACGAGTGGCGTATCCGTTGTCCGGGATCAGCCGCCATGGGCATGGCCAACGTAGCCACGAGTCGACTGGACGGTTGCCTTGAATTCCGCCCCAAGCCTTGGGACTGTGCCGCCGGATACCCCATTTGCGAAGGGGCCGGAGCCACTTTCGGCTTCGTCAGGGAAGCCTGTTTCCCTATGACCTCCTTCAGCCCCTCCATGCCTTCCTTCCCCTTTCGGGTCGGGTCGAAAATCTTTATGGAAGAAACCTCGAGGGCCCTCGGCCTTACGGACACTTAGTGGACCCGGAAGCGCGAAAGGGCGAATTCTCCCGTAGCCGTAAGGCAAAGCAACTCGTGATGCCCGGACCCGACCATCGTTCGCCTTGACTCTTCGGAATCCAAGGCTCGTCCATCAAGAAACCAGAACAGTTCACCGGTTCTGTTTGCCTTCGGACGGATTTCGAAACCAACCCCGACTCTCCTGAAGACGGATCCACTCTCCGGTCGCTCGATTGAAAGCCGGTCTTTCCTTGGCAAAGGGATGCGTTTTTCGACGACCCATGGGAGAGGATCCCTCGGCGCGTCCATCCTCCTAATATGGGCCAAATCGAATATCCTCGCGAGCAAAGGCTCGGCAGACCGAGAACCGACGTAAGCCTGGTCCCCCATTCCGGAAAGCCGACCAACCCATACTCCGACCGCGAACCTGCCGTTATGCCCGATGGCCAAGGCATCCCTTCTTCCTGAAGAAGTACCGGTCTTTCGCATGAACCAAGGAATCGATTCTTCGGACAGGTTCCGGAAAGCCAACGAAGGCAGGCGACGGGAAGACAATTCCCCATCCAGCCATGTACAGACCCGGACGTCTAGAACAGATGCTTCGCGGATGGGATCATCGATGAAATAGCGGAGGGTTCTTCGGACGCCCTTCCTGCCTAAGGTCGCATAGGCGTTGGTAAGGTCGATCAAGTTCGTCTCCACAGTGCCAAGAACGAAGGCGAGGCCACCCTGGCCGACGGGGTCCCAGCGGAAGCGCACTCCGCAAGCTTCCGCGATTCCTGCTGACTTCGCGGCCCCGACTTCTCTGCAAACCTGAATTGCAGGCAAGTTCAGAGAGCTTCGCAATGCATCGCCGGCCGTTACCTCACCCGAGAAGGTTCCTTCGAAATTTGCAGGGATCCACCCGGCAAAACTCTCGGCCTGATCCAACAGGATCGTATTTTCATCCAACCGCCGTTCGGTTGCGGCCGTGGCATAGACGAAAGTCTTCAAGGTCGAGCCAGGAGAACGCCAAGCCTTGGCGGCATTCACCTGTCCTCCGGATGGGTCTCGGAAATCCGTACCGCCAACCATTGCGACCAAACCGCCGGTCTCGATATCAATGACCACGACCGCGGCATCCGTTCCGAAAGGAAGCCCATCTACCTGTTCCTTGGCCAGCCTCTCGACTTCATGCTGAAGGCTCAAATTCAGGAAGGTTCGTCCTCCACTTGGTCGAAGGCCGAGAGCATCGATCACGAAATGACGGGCAGAGGAACCCGACAGCCCGGAAGGCTCTAGCCGAATGGGCTCGGCCATGGCATCCAAGGCCGTTCCGTACTCGATCATCCCCTCAGCCAGCATCCTGAGCAGAACCTTATCGCGTCGCTTTTTAGCCGCCTTGGGAAACCTATCCGGACGCAATCGAGAGGGGGATTGCGGAATACCCGCAAGCAAAGCGGATTCAGGGAGAGTGAGCTCGGCTGCCGGCTTGCCGAAATACCTGATCGACGCAGCCTCTACGCCTTGCAGGTTGCCACCGTAAGGGGCGAGGTTAAGGTAGGCCCGCAACACTTCGTCCTTAGAGAGGGAATGGTCCGCCTGCCAAGCGCGCGCGGACTCCGAAAGCTTCACCCAAAGGGTTCGCGGACGCGGGTCGAGCATGCGGCAAAGCTGCATATCCAAGGTGCTTGCCCCGGAGACCACCCGACCCGCAAAAACATTTTGCAGGGAGGCTCTTCCCACGGCTAGGAGATCAACCCCGGGATGACTCTCGAAACGCTCATCCTCAACCGCCACGGTAGCCTGGGCAAGCCAAGGGGACATATCTTGGGAAGAGATGGGAATACGCCATTGTTCATCGATACTCAGGGACCGGGAAAGCACGCGTCCCGCGTGATCGTACAAGACAGCGCTTTGCGGCAAGGCTCGAAGCTTTTCCAGAGGGAAGGGATTCGAATTCAACATCCATTTCGCACCAGCCCCGAATCCCGCTGAGATAGCGACGAGCAACCCAAGGGCTCGCCGGCGCCTGCTAAGCAATCTTCCGATCCTGCAGACCAGGTTCATTGAACGATGACCTTGACGACGTCACTTTGGTCGAGCGAGCTTAGAGTCTCGTCGTACATACAGGAAGCCTGAATGCCCGGAACCAGAAACTCACCTCCCGCCACGGCCCGGATGGCATACCGGAAAACTCGTGGGACCGGTTTTGCCGAAGCGAAGAGAACCACCCTATCATCGAGGAACTCGGTCCGGTCGGCCCGAGCGGCCTTCGCAAGGACTTCTCCTCCCGACAAACGTACCGCAGAGGTGGCAAGCCTTGGGTTCTCGACCGTAAATCCACCCGGCAAGGCGTCGACCACGGCTATATTGTCCAAGTTGGCCTGCCTTGTCTGGAGCATCACCTCTACCCAGACCAGATCACCCACTGACACTTCAAGCGATCCCTCCTTCTCGCCATGCCAATCCCTCAGGACCTTTCCTTCCGAATTCAACCAGCGTCGACGAACCTTGATCTCGCGGTCGGTTGGCTTCAGCGATTCCGGTGGAACGAGTCCCTCCGTTTGAACCGAGACGAAAAGCTTGCCTATCCCCGACGAGGCAAGCCGGATTTCCCCAGTGCCCGCAAAGGACTGTCCGAAAGTGCTCTTGGAGGAAAAAACCGATTCCTTGAGCCCGCTTCCCGAGAGGGTCCCTGCGTAATTGCTTAACTCGCTTGCCGTCAAGGCATGTAGTTTGCAAAGCGAGACTAGGGCAAGGCCGTTCTCCAGAGTGCTGGACCAGTGATGGTTGCTTTTCGCCCTCAGAATCCGTTTCGTAAGAATTTCTACCCAAGGATGCTTCGGTTCCACGTCCAACAGAACCGTCAACATCGTTGCGGATGCGGCCGCGTCCGAAGTAAGCCGCCCCTTGAAGGTTCGGGCGACTTCCTTTTCCAGGGCATCCTCCCGAAGGCATTGACGGGCAAGGTCCGGACGACCACTCGCATGCCACGCTCCCGCCAGGCGGGCAAGTCCGGCAAGGTCTAGGGACTCCGACTTGTCGAGCAGGTAGCGTTGCCTGGATTTCTGCGGTTTGCCAAAAACGGCCAAGGCCTGACAAACAAAAGCTTGTTCGTTCAAATCGTGTTCTCCAGAGCGTAGAGCCATGTCCAAGTACGAAGCCAAGCTACTGATGAAAGTCTCATCCAAATTAAACCCCGCCCTATTTGCCTCCATGAGGAAAGCGGTTGCGTAACAAGTTCCCCAAAGATAGGGGTCCGCGTCCCCCGGCCAGTAGCCCAAACCTCCTGAACCGGTCTGCATGAGCTTGAGGCGCTCGATTCCCGCAGAAACGGCATCCTTGGCATATTCGGCCTTTCTCCCGTCAAGCAAGGCGGAGGCATAGATCATGGGCATGGCCTTGCTGGTAGTCTGCTCGACGCACCCATAGGGGAACCCGAGAAGCTCGCTGAGAGCAGGAACGAGATTGGTTACCGGGGAAGAGGAAATCGTGATCGTTCTCTTCAAGCCGGACTCGAGAAAACGCTCCGGCACTCCAATCAGCCGTTCCTCTTTAGCCTCAATGGCAAAGGTCCGGTATTCCGCGTCCAGGGTGGCGGCCGGCCGAACTGGGAAAGATCCCTTGGCCAACGATGATTCTCCTCCGCCAGATGCCTGGACCGAGACGAATACTTGCCCCATGGCGCGATCCGCCTTTAGTTCGAACCAAGTTGTGGTCGATTCTCCGGCTGAAAGTACAAGCCTACGGGAAGAGCCATCCAGCAGGCGGGCAGGCCCGGAAAGCTTGAAATTCGCTTCCACGGCCAATTCTTCAGCAGTCGTGTTGAAAAGGGTCACGGGGCAAAGGAACTTGTCTTTCGGGGCCACGAAACGGGGAAGGGAAACCTCCGTCAGGAGGGGCGTCGTTACGGTCAGCGAACTTTCCGCCGAGCCGAATGAATTACCCGCTACGGCCACTGCCATGAAACGCAATTCGCCCGTAAAGTCCTCGGGCAGGAGGAATTTCTTCTTCAACGATCCATCTTCGCCGACCGGGACGAACTCATTCCACAGGATGACGCTCTTGGGTGGCTTGGCGCGAACAAGCGAACGACGCGAAACCCCGCCTCCCGCTCCAAACCTTTCCATCGTACTCAAGCCCTTATGGTCGGGAAATAGCTCAAGATAAAGATCCCCGCTATCGACCACCGCTCGCCAAGGAGCGAAAAACGAATTGGCCGGGTCTGGAGTCTCGAAGTCGGTAACGGAAAGAACCCCTTCGTCAACCGCCCAAAGATGAATGAGCGCGTTCGCGGAAAGATTCGCGCTCACCTTGACTTCTACTTGGGTTCCCGGTATGGCTTCCTTGGGCAAATCGAGGTCCAATTCGAGCTTTCTTTCGGAGAAATCAGTCGCCAAGCGGACCATGCCAAAAGCCCGGTGAGGCTTCCAATCCGTAGATCCGGCATCCAATGGACGAATCACGGAGGCCGTTACGAAAGCGCCGCCCGGCAGGCTGCTCGGAAGAGGAACCTCCATTTGGGCTCTTTGCTTCTCCATGCATATGCTTTTGGACCAGACGACCCGATCCGTCTCCAAGGTCAGGAGCAAGTGTCCCTCAAAAGGAGCGTCCACCGTAACCTTGGCGGTTTCTCCCGGCTTGTAGGATGCCCGGTCCAAGCTCAAGTCGACCCGGTGAGGCGAGCGGGAGAGCGCAACGGGAGAATTGTCCGAGGCTACTTCGAAGTTGATCCTGGTCAAGGCTCCGCTCAACAAATCACGGGCCACCAAGCTCCATAAACCGGGCTCCGGGCAGACCATCTCCACTTTCGATGGCTTCTCTCCACCGGCAACTTGCCCAACCAGCGCTTTCGACTGCTCGATCGCCTGTTCCCGTTTAGACCAAATCCACTTTCCGTTCACTCGCTTGTGGATCCAGTCCGACTCGATCTTCAGCAGGACAAGCTCCACGTCACCAACCGGAACCTCATCGGCTAGGGGCTGGCAAGCGACTAGTTCAACGGGAAAGGGGCTCCCGGCCACCACCTTGGCTCCTCCTGCCAAGCGCGCCCCGATCATTCTAGGGGCCTGAAGCTTGTTCAATTCAAAGGAATCGGTCACCGTGGCGCCACCCGGTGTCGTCACGGAGACGTAGCCCGTGCCCTTCCAGAGGCCGGGCGTCAGGCGGTCGGTTGCGGGGAAAATCATGGCTTCTCCATCTGCGTCCGTCCGTCCGCTGATCGGTTCAAAGGCAACCTTTTCGGTTGCCGACGGGTCGCCAAACGAAAAATCCTCCCAACCGATTGCCTCAAATGACGCCCGTTTCCAGTCTCCACGCACTTGGAAGGACATATCGGAGGCAGGCACCCCGAAAAGATAACGGCCGGCAACCTTGACCTCGGGTGCCTCGACTTGGCCGAACCAAGATCGGACTGCTTCGCTCCCTACTTCCAGCCTGACGGGGGCAAAGGCTTCAACCCCAGTCTGCAGAGAGCCGATCTCCCGATCCGATCCGGGGAGGAAAAGACCAAACCTCCACCCTCCCGTCCATGCCTCCACGTGAGTTTGGTATTCATGGTGCAGGATTCCTCCTTTGCCGAGCTTGAGGGGAGTGGACTGCACAAGCTTGCCGTCGGGGCGGAAGACTCGAAGCTCAAGGGGAGTCTTTTCATCGGGCGCATTCCCGGTTTCATCACGCACTACACCGGTCAGGCGAACGAGTTCGCCGGGTCGGCGTACCCCCCTCTCCGCATAAAGGCAAGCATCCAGGCCGGAAACCGGAGTCCGCCCATCCTTGGCCACCTTCGGCAAGTCCCATTTTCTTTGATCAAGACGGCGGAAGCTAAGATCCTCCCCTTTGCGGGCCAAGACGACCCATGGAGCGCCGTCCGGATGATCCTTTGGAGCATCAAGCTCGACCAGGCCGTTCTCGCCGGTCAAACCCTTGGCCAACCGCTGGTTGGAGGTCGAGACCACAGAGACCTCGACGCCAGAGACGGGAAACCCTCCGCTCAGGGAAGTCACCCATGCAAGCACTCCCCTCGGATGCCTCTTGGTGGTGATCATGAGGTCGGTAACCGCAACCACGGCCTGATCGTCCTGCCAACCGCCATCCTCGTTGCTCGCCTCCAGGTAATACAACCCGAGGGGTTCTTCAATCCAGTCCTTCAGGTTGACCACGTTTAAGGAAACGGCATTCGCCCCGACCTTGAGGGGCTTTACGACGGAAAACAATTCCCGACCGATTCGATCCGGCTGGTACCGGGAATCTCCGCGCAAATGGGAAGCTAGGTTATTCGGGTAGATCTTCGTTGCGCTCAGCCTGAGGTTACGGACGGCGCAGGTCCTAAGCTCTACCTCGAGGTTTCCCTTCGGGCTGAGCACGCCCTGATGACGGACGAAGGAGATCGTCGGGGAACGCTTCGGCATAACGAAGGAAAACCGCGCCCCGGCGGGCAAAACCTCACCGTCTGAGGAAACCACGTCGTCTTCAACGGTAGCCACGAAGTGGCGGTCCGGTGATTCGAATGCCCCATAGAGACGAACACCCTGCCCGGTCCAGCTCACGACAAGCCCGGGAACCTCGGGGTCCAGTTTGACCCTTGGTCTTTCCCGCAGAACGTCGACCCGCTTGTTGAAGCGGAGTTCGACCGCGCATTTCTCGTCCGCACCACGCCTCCAGGGTGGACGGGCATTAAGAACGGCAAAGGACGGACCCAGCGACATTTGGGAAAAGAAATCCCTCTCCAGACCCAAGGGCCCCTCGACGCCGGGCATTCCCCTCTTCACCTTAATCTCAAAAATCCTGTCCTTGGGCTCCTCGACCGCAACCCTCATGACCCTCTTCCGTCCCGTCCCCATGATCACCCTGTCAAGCTTTTCGCCATCCGAGTCGATGGCCTCTAGGTATTCGCTCAAGGTACCGGGCTCGACTTCCTGGTTAAAGCGAACCTCGACCTCGAAACGGTCTCCCTTCTTGCCAAGCTCTTCGCACCGCTCCACGCGCAAGGGCGAGGTACGGAAGGAAAGCTTAGTTGCTCCCGACAAGGGCAAGCCCAGCTTTCCGCTAATTTGATCGGTCGCCTGAACGGAGAATTGAGTTCCCTTTGGAAGCGGCTCGGAAAGCTTTAGTCCCATCGCATCGCCGCGGCTCCAAATCCAGTTGCCCTCGACTGCAGGCTCGAAAGTAAATGGAGTCCATCCGAGGGGCCTCCCGACCTCTTCCGCGGATGCCAGGTCGCGGCTTAGGAAAACTTGCAAAAGATCGGTCTTTTCGGCTTGCTCGGCCGGCTCGAAGGAAACGACCTGCAAGGAGAGGTCTTCCCGCAAGAAATTCTTTTTCCCGGCTTGTCCGACCTCACTCCTGATCCACAACAAACCGGCTGCATTCAACGCAAACCCGGCTGCTACCAACATCCACACACTGCTCTTCTTCATAGATTCCCTTTTCCTGATTGTTAGACTTCAATCCGCAAAGATCAGGATTCCCATCCCTTTCACAAGCGGTAAACCTTATGACTGCCAACTTAGCCAAAACGTTCGATTTGTCTTTTCTGCAAGCAATTACAACTTGACCAACTCAGTCAACCCATTAAAAGGTCAGAGCTTCATTGTCGCGGGCATAGTTTAGCGGTAAAACCCCAGCCTTCCAAGCTGGTGTCCCCGGTTCGATCCCGGGTGCCCGCACCATCTTCGACCGTTGGCACTTGGGGTAAAGCCTACATTCGGCTACACATAAGAGCGAAAAAGAAAACCCAGAAGACCAAGACTCCTATGAGTATGACGCAGCCAAAGACACGCTTCGCCGGGGAAGGCTCATTCTGAGGAATTGCCCATCCCTTGCTGGCAAAGTATTGCCTGATCTCCATTTTTCTTTCCCTCCAATTTTGCGAACTCCCGCCATGGAGCTCCTTGAGCAGCTTGTCGGCCTTGGCTCGCTCATCCGGGGCAAGGCTGGCAATTGAGCGCACAGTCCGTGGAGTGGCCTCCATGAACTTGCGGATCAATTCGCGGCGTTCGCCCTCGGAGCCGGCATCCCGTAGAGCCTCGATCCACTCGAGGGCAAGATCAATGGAAACGTGCCTGTTGTTGTGCCTGCATTCCCGCCCAAACTGGCCGTAGGCCGTCTTGCAGGTATACGGCTTTCCTCCCTTTGCATTCCTTCCCTTCCAAACCAGGTCGTACCGGGCCATCCAGACCTTACCCAGCCTGTCCCAATCCGTGCTTTTACGAAAAATCTTACCACCGCAAATGCTTTTGCCGGTCAGCACTATGTTGGACCCTTTGGAGGTGTCGACTAGTCCGCCAATGATAACGAAAATCAACGTGAAGAAACAATAGGCGCCCGATTGTATTCCGTTGGCCAAGGTCAGCAAAACTCCCAGGACTAAAATCAATACGGAGGCACAAACCAGCCAGATTTTTTTTGATCCACTGGCTTGAAGGACGATTTGTTCCGGATCAGGCTTTCTCATAAGGAAGGAGGAGATAAAGGGGTTTGGAAAGGATAGGCTTCGTCCAAGTGAGTCCGGGCCCTAAGGACTACGCAAGACAGTACTTGAAAAGGATATAGAAGATAACGAACAAACAACCCGGAATAAGGATGAAGACGTAGAAATAGAAAAACACTTCCATCAAAGCGGGAGGTGTTGCTGGAGGAATCTCCCATCCCTTGTTGGCGAAGTATTGCCTGATCTCCATTTTTCTTTCCTTCCTGTATCTCGAGCCGATGCTGAAGCTATTCAGTTCCTTGAGCAGCTTGTTGGCCTTGGCTTGCTCTTCAGGGGAAAGGCTGGCGATGGCGCTCAAGCTCCGTGGAGCCGAGCCTCTGAACTTGCGGATCAATTCCCGGCGCTCCGTCTCGGAAGAAGCATCCCTGAGGGCCTCAATCCACTCTATGGCGAGATCGATGGAAACGTGCCTTTGGTTATGCTGGCATTCCCGTCCGAAGGGCCCGTAGGCAGTCTTGCAGGTATACGGCTTTCCTCCCTTTGCGTTTCTTCCCTTCCAAAGAAGATCGTACTGACCCATCCAAACACTGCCCAGCCTGTCCCATTGGGTGACCTTGCGGAAGACGGTTCCACCGGAAACGTAGCTGTAAGTCAGAACTATGTTACTCTCCTTGGAGTTATTCATCAGCCCAAAAACGACAACGACAATCAGTAGAAGGAAGCAATAGGCTCCCGATCCTATGCCGTAGACCATGGTCAGCCCGACTCCTAAGACGAAAATCACAAGCGAGGAGCAACCCAGCCAGGTTTTGCCTTGCCCACTGGCCTGTAGAACGATTTTTTCCGTGCCTGGATTTCTCAAGAAGGAAATTGATTCACTGGCCGAAGCGTGCGTGGTCTGGGGAGTTCGAGTGCAGGAAGCCCTTTAGCGGGGCTTCAGGACGGCGGTAACCGGATAATGGTCGGAAGGATACCTGCCCGAGTCGTTACTGCGGTCTATAGAGGCGGAGGTGGTCCGGTAATGGGAAGTATGGAGAACCCAGTCGATCCGACCTCCGGAGCGCCTCCCGTTCCAGGCGCTGAAAGTGCCTTCTCCCTCCCTGCGCTTGGGGTGGGCCGTTCGGTAGCTATCGAGCAGGACGGGGGCGGAGCCGTCCGGGGCAAGCAGGGCACGGTAGGGAGCGCTTCCCTCGGCCGCATTGAAATCCCCCGTAACCACGACCCGGGCCTCGGACCCCAGCTCGGTCACGCGCCGGCGAATGATCTTGGCCGCTTCCTCCCGGGCCTGCCTTCCACGGTGATCGAAGTGCGTGTTGATGAAAACCAGCTCCCGTCCGCGGTCTCGCTTATCCGTCAACCTAACCCAGCTTGCGATACGCGGGAGGGAAGAATCCCAGCTCTTGCTCCCCGGCTTGGACGGCGTCTTGGAAAGCCAGAAGGTCCCTTTTTCGAGTTGCTCGAACCGGTCCTTGCGGTACATCAGACCACACTGCTCCCCCGTCGTCGGATCGACCTGTCTGCCAACACCATAGTAGGCATGTCCCGGCAGGCCTTTCTTGAGGAAGGCGGCTTGAAAAGGCCAGGTCTCCTGCGTGCCCAGGAGGTCTGGATCGAAACGCTTGACGGTCTCTACCACGAGGTCCTTGCGCAGGTCCCAGGCATTGGGACCGTCCTTGGCCACGCCGAGACGGACGTTGAAGCTCATGACCCGCAAATCAGTGGAGACGTCTTTCTTCGGCTCCACGCCGTTTATGCAAAGAAGCGGAAGAAAAAGAAGAGGGAAAGCTTTCATGAGAGAACGAAATCAAGTACCCGGCTTATCGTCAAGCAACCACAAGCAAAGACGGCGAACCTAATCCTCAAGCCGGGGAGCCTCACCGGGAGCTACCTCCTCCTCACCGATCTTTTCCCCACTCGGATACCACGTTTCCAAGGAAAGCCTCGATCCGTTTCGAAAGCGGGCCTCGTAGGCCTTGGCTCCGTTTTCATGAAAGCCCATAAAGAGCCCATCCTTGCGGTCTTCCTTGAAAAAACCCTTTTCCTGAATGGCTCCGTTTATCCACCAAGTCGTCAAGGGACCGCTCAGTAGCCCTTCATCGTAGAAAACCTCCTTCAGCTTGCTTCCGTTGGTTTGCCAGATCGTGTTTCGTCCATGCAACTTGTCGTTCTTGACGCCATACTCCTTCCAAAGCTGGCCGTTTTCCCGCCAAAGCGAATAAACCCCGTTCATTTTGCCCTTTAGAAGAGCGAATTCCTTCCACTTGCGGCCATTCTGATGCCAATAAACCACGGGACCCGTCCTTTTGCCCCCATCGAAGGTAACCTCACGCAGGGGTTGACCGTTCTCGTAGAAGTACCTGCCCTTCCCGTGGAGTTTGCCGTCCTTCCAAGGCATTTCCTTGAGCTTGGGTCCACTGTCGTAAAACTCGATGCTGAGGCTCTTGCCTGCATCATCGAAGTGGTTCTCCTTCCATTTGCGGCCATTCTCATACCACCAGCTAGACCTGCCGTACCTCTTTCCCTGCCTCCAGTGAACTTCCTTGAACTTCTGACCATCCTCGTACCACTCCGTCCACAAGCCTTCCCTTTCCCCATTCTTGATACCGTAGAGCTTTTGGGCCGAGCCATCGGGCCAGAATGCCATAACCCTTCCGGTAAACAAGTCCTCGGTGTCCTTGACGTAGACCAGGCTGGCATCGCCGATCTGGCGCCATCGGACTTCATCGTTTCCGACCGGTTCCTCCTCGTCCGCAAGGGAAACCAAAGGGGAGACAAGAAGGAATAATAAGGAGCAAAAATTCACGTTAAACTGGCGCTTGGGCGGCAATGGGTCAAGAAGTGACGGGAAAGGGGGAGGCGGAGGAGTTGGCCATCTTCACCCGCATCATAGGCGTGCAGAGCGGTCGATCAATCCGAATTGACGGAATGGCTTTAAAACATGGGAGAAGCCAGGGATAAGATGCCGGTCGAGAAGCTTTACCTCTTCGAGCTCTACAACGTTCATCCCTCGGTTCATAATTTCGGGGCCCCCTGGCATCCCTCGACGGAGCAACTATGGGACGACCTCCTGACCCAAGGGATCACCATTTTCGGAGTGGGCTCCGACGATGCTCATCACTTTATCGATTGGTCTGCCAAGAAGTCTAACCCGGGCCATGGGTGGGTCATGGTTCAGGCGGAGGAACCGTCCTTCCCGGCGCTCACGCATGCGATGACCAAAGGCGACTTCTATTCCTCGTCCGGGGTCGTACTGAAGGAGGTAGTTCGGCAACCTGCAAAAAATGCCATCGAGGAAGACTAAAGTGCCACGAACAAGGAATTGTACTCCCGTATCCTTGCGGGAGGTAAGTTGAAGGAAGGCAAAACCGGCTATTGGGTCAAGTTCTTTGGCCCTGGAGGGAAGGTCATCCAGACGAGCTCGGAGACAAAGGGCGTCCCGCCCGTTCAACCTGCCCTACCTGCGGTGCGAGGTTACCCGCCGCGAAAAAGGGGGGGACGGTTCCTTGGGCGAGTACTACGCCTGGACTGAGCCGGTCTTCACGGATTCCAGGGCAAAGCTTAAGCGTTAAGGCAGCCATTCGGCCTCATTGGCGCGCCGAATCCTTTCCTCGGTAGGCGGATGAGTGGAGAAATACTGCATGTCGTCGCCCATCCCGTGCTCCTCCTCGAGTCGCCGGAGAGCATCCCCGAGGGATTTGGGCGAAAGGCCCGCCTCCGACAGCATGCGGAAGGCGTAATCGTCGGCATGGGTCTCGAATTCCCGCGAGTACGCACCGTGGAGAAAGATTGCGGGAAGAGCGTTTAGAGCCTCCTGCAGGGTATCCGTAGCCTCTCCTATAATGAGAAATGAGAGCACGGTAACGGCTGAATCCTGAAGGAACTGGCGCAGGGAATGTCGCTCCACCACGTGCCCATACTCATGGGCGAAAACGGCCAGGATCTCCTCATCCGATTCAAGTAGCCCAACAAGCTCGTCGGTGAAGACGATGACGCCATTGGGCAAAGCGAAGGCGTTGGCTCCAAGGTCTTCCCCTCCCCTCCGGAAAAGCAGTTGGTAGTCGGTCTCCGCCTTCCAGGGGAAGGTGGCATCGACCAGGCTCCTGATTTCCTTTCTTCGGTCCTCTTCCAGCTCACTCGGTTCAAGGACCAGGTCGTCCAGGGTCTCGAGGGTAAAATCCGAGGCCTCGTCGAGAAAATCTCTCGGGAGCTGGTGGGCGGCGACTTTTGCCAAGGAAGGAATCCCATAGGCGACGAAGGCCCAGAGCAGCAATATGGTGGCCAGCCCCAGTAAAAGGACGTACCTCAACTTTCCTTCAAGGACCGAGAGGATGCCACTTCCTCTGCCAGAAGCCTTCAGCCACTCGTCCAGGCCATCGTTGTCCGGGGTTTCGAAACAGGAGCGGTCGGGAAACCGGACCATGCGGGGAACGCTCCCCAAGCGGGAGGAAACCTTCACTTCCCTGCTCCTTGCGCCGGCAAGCTGCTTACCCTCTTCGTCGAGCACACGGAACTCGCCTTGCGTGCAAATCATTTTGGCCTCCGATGACCGAGATGAACCGGAATAATGATATTTGCCGCCTATCTCGCTCTTCATATGCCTATGTCCAGGTCGATCGTCTCCCCCAGCTCCTCCCCAAGGGCGGAAGTTCTCTCGACCTGCCCGGCGACAAAAGAGTCAAGGTCCTCGGCCAAAACGGTCGTGCGACTGATCCGGTAGCGTGCGTTGCGGACCATGACCCAGGGCGTAGCCAAGCCGATCGTAACGGCAAGCAGGAGGATGTTGGTGATCCATAGACCAAGGACTTCACCCGTGAGCATGCGACTCTGGAAGGCTACGGAAGGCAGACTGGTAACCTCGACCACGTGATTGGTAGTAAAGGTATACCAGTAGGCCGCCATGACCCCTATAAAAAGATAAAAAAGCAGTCCGAGGACCAAGGGAATGATATCTGAGCCAGAACCTGAGCCCATGGGAAAAATTGCACCCACTCCCATAGCAACCACCATGAGCAGGACAAAGCCACCGATGGAGGCAAGCAGGCAAATTCCAGCGCACTTGTAGAAGGCTCCGACTTGAGGTAAGCTCCGGAAGTTGGCCGAACCGTATTTGAGGTTGCCGAGCAGGAACTGTTTTTTCTGGCACTCCCACCATGGGAAAAGGATGCCGGCCGTAATGTAAGAAAGGATCAAGCCACCCAGATAGACCCCATAGGACTTTCTCACGCTCCCGGAAAAATTAAAACGGAGGCCGCGAAACTCGGTATTCTGCATCCGAAAACGCATGGAACGGACCACTAGTAGGGGTACGAACGGCAAGACGGCGAGCATGATCCATATCGAAATCAGGGGGTCCACCGTCTGGAAGTAGAGGTAGGCCCCAAAGAATACCAGGGCGATCAGACGCCCCTTGAGGATGGATATGGGGTTGGCAACGAAGGAGAAGGATGAACCGTCCAGGAGAGTATTTCCGTAAAAGTAATTGATCTGCCGCACCTTGGCCCAGGCGGAATAAATGCCGAGGGTACACAGGGTCAGAAAAGTGTTGGTTATCCAGACACCAAAAAATTCGGAACCCGTACCAAGAAAGACAAGCTGATGCGCCTTCGGTTCCTTCCTGCCGAGGTGGCTCAAAGACGAAGGGACGGATGATTCTTCGCCGGGCCGGGCCTTGGTTCCTTCGACAGGGGAAAACCCCGGAACTTCATCAACCCGAACCCAGTTCTTGCCGTCATGGCAGGCGAAGTCGCCGGGGGAGAATTCCCCAGTTTCGACCCTCTCGTTCAGTTCCCCGATCGTAAAGGGTCCGTGGCCCGAATCATCCTTGTGAAGATAGATTTTCATGCATGGACGCTATCTTGTTCAAAAGGGTCTTATACTTTATTTTCAGCGGGTTGAACGGAAATTAGGATTAAGGCGGTAGGAAGCCGAGGGGAAGCCACGGACCTCAAGGCAAAGGCGGAGAAGGCTAAAGGCTAAGGCGCGAGGTCGGAAATTGGAATTACAAACTTGGACGGATTTTATAAGCGACCTTCGGGGTTTTCAGTCCAATAAGCCCGGAACCACCTTTCCGTGGACGTCGGTAAGGCGAAAATCCCGGCCCGAGTATCGGTAGGTAAGCCGCTCGTGGTCGAGGCCCAGCAGGTGAAGAATGGTCGCCTGCAGGTCATGCACGTGAACCTTGTCCTCGACCGCCGCGAAGCCGAATTCGTCCGTCGCCCCGTAAATCGTACCTCCCTTGGCCCCGCCCCCGCAAAGGAACATGGTGAAGCCGTGGTTGTTGTGGTCGCGACCGTTGACCTTGCCCTGGTTGGCTCCGGGCTTTGGCAGTTCGACCGTGGGGGTTCTGCCGAATTCGCCTCCCCACACCACGAGGGTCTCGTCCAGGAGACCCCTTTGCTTAAGATCTCCGATGAGGGCGGCCAGACCCTGCGAGCTTTCCCCGGCAAGCTTTCGGTGCCCCTTCTCAATTTCATCATGGTCGTCCCATGGCTGCCCCGCCCCATGGTAGAGCTGTACGAAGCGGACTCCCCGCTCGACGAGCCTGCGGGCCAAAAGAAGTTGGCGGCCTTGAACCGATTTGCCGTAGGCCTCCCGGACACTTTCCGGCTCCCGCGAAAGGTCAAAGGCATCGCTCGCCTCCATCTGCATGCGATAGGCCAGTTCGTAGTTGTGGATGCGCGACTGCAGCTCCGCATCCCCCGGGCGCTTACGGAGATGTAACCGATTGAATTCTCCCAGCAGGTCCATCTGTGAGCGCTGGGAGGCATCGGTTTGATGACGGTTGCGGACGTTCTCGATGAGCTTCTCCAGGTCCTTGTGCTTGGTATCTATATGAGTGCCTTGGTAGATCCCGGGAAGAAAGGAGGATCTCCAGTTGGCTCCTCCCTTAATGGGAACGCCACCGGGGCACATGGCGATAAATCCCGGAAGGTTGTCGTTGACCGAGCCAAGGCCGTAATTGATCCAGGACCCCATGGATGGACGAGGAAGGATGGAATCCCCGCAGTTGAGCATCATGAGGGAAGGCTCGTGGTTGGGCACGTTGGTATGCATGGAACGGATGACGCAAAGGTCGTCCGCATGTTCCCCAAGATGATGAAAGATCTCGCTGATGGGGATCCCGCTTTGCCCGTACTGCTTGAAGGTGAAGGGCGAGGGGAAGGCCCCACCGGTCTCGCGTTCGGTCTTGAGGTGGATGGGAATTCTCTTGCCCGCATATTTCCTTAGGACGGGCTTGGGGTCAAAAGTATCGATCTGAGAGGCTCCACCGTTGCAAAAGACGTGAATGACGTGCTTGGCCTTGGCATGAAAATGGGAGGGGCGGGGCTGAAAGGGATTGGCCATTCCATCTCGGACACCGAGCAAGCCGAGCCCGAGGAGACTCATTCCCATCCCCGTGGAAGCAAGAAAGTCTCTGCGGCTGAGTCCTGCCTTCATGATTTAGTCGACATAGAGGAATTCATTGCTCATGAGCATTACTTGGGCCAAGGCATCCCAACTGGAGAAGGACGTCCCATCCTGCCTCGATGAAGAGGAGCGCAAGATAAAGGACTTGGACTTAGATAATTCGGAGGAGGTAGGCTCCCGACTTATTGCTCGGCGGAAGAGCGCCCTGACGCGAGCTTCGGGGGAACCTTCGGGAAGGAGTGCGGCCATGCGCTTGGAAGACTCGACCACGAATTTGGAATTCATGAGAAAGAGTCCTTGCTGGGGAACCACCGTACGGACCCTGGCCTCGCAGGATACCTGAGGCGTTGGGAAATCGAACGTACGCAGGACGCCGGGAATCCTCTCCCTGTCAAGGAAGCCGAAGACGGAGCGAAAATTGCGCTCTTTGAGGGCGAGCAAATCCACCGGGAGCCCTCCCTTGTCGCGATGGGAGAGACTTCCTGAGACGTGGAGGATGGAGTCGCGCATGGCTTCCCACTCGAGCCGGCGGGGGTTCATTCTCCACAAAAAACGGTTCGCCTCGTCCGAACTCACCGACTTACCTACCGCCAGGCTTTGCTGTCGGTAGGTCGCAGAGTTCATAAGGTACCTATGAAGCTTCTTGATTGACCATCCGTTCTCAACGAACCAGATCGCCAAATGGTCCAGAAGCTCAGGGTTGGTCGGAGCCATCCCCATCTTCCCGAACTCGCTCGGGGTCGGAGCAATGCCTTGACCGAAATGCCATTGCCAGACCCGGTTCACGATGACTCTTGCGGTGAGAGGATTACCCGAGTCGGCAATAGCCCGGGCAAGCTCGAGCCGCCCGCTCCCCTGCTTGAAGGAACGATGCTCATCCCGCAGGGAGAGAACTTGGGGGAAACGCCGCTCCACGGACGGACCCCTGTTTTCCGGCTTTCCACGAAGGAAAACGTAGGGGCTGTAGGCATTGGCTTTATCATAGAGCACCATCGCCCGTGGCGGAGCGCCCTCGGTTGCCAGGAGCTTTGGGAACCCGTTCTTGATCTTAGTCAACTGGACCCGCTCATTACGCTCCACAAGCCCGTTCTTGTCCACTGTGCCAAAGGCCTTCTCGAACTGCACTCCATCGACCAGAGAACGTATTCGGGCAAATTCAGCGGCGAGGGGCGCGGCAAAAGCCCGCTTCAAAAGGTCGCGGTAGGCCTCATACACTTTCTTGCGGGTCGCAGGCTCAAGAGACTTTAGCGAGGCGGCCAGAGGGATAGGGACGTCGGGGCGCTCGCGGAAGGACCGAACAAGATGAGGGATGCGCTTGTCGGCGTCCTCTTTGTACACCAAGTGGAGAAGTCGGTAAAAAGGATTCTTCAGTCCTTGCTGACCGGAAACGAAGTCTTTCAGGAAAATAACGTGTCCCTTGCGCAGGGGGCGCCCGCGATAATCGCGCAGGTTTTCCTGTTTGCTCAGGCGGTTCTTGCCGAGGTAATCCACCAAGCCGTCGACGACCCCGGGCCATTCCTTGCGGGCCTTCCGGAAGACCTCACTGAGCTTGTCTTCAACTCGCCTTTCCAGTTTCGCCCTCTCGGCCAGAAATTTCCGGTGAGCCTCATCGCTGGCAGGTTTTCCGATTACGGGTAATTCCTCGGCCTTAGGTTCCTGCGTGCTCATGAACACCCCGAACAGGGAATAATAATCGGCGCTCGGGATGGGATCGGCCTTGTGATCGTGGCAGCGTGCGCAGCCAATGGTCATGGCAAGGAAGCCTTGGGTGGTAACGTCCAGCCTGTCGTTGGCGATCTCATGAGGCTTGTTGATGAAACGCTCCCCCGTGGTCAGGAAGCCTAGGGCGGCAAGGTTCCTCTTGTCCGGATCCTCCAGCAGGTCTGCGGCCAGTTGCTCCAGGATGAAACGGTCGAAAGGCTTGTCCTCGTTGAAGGAGCGGATGACGTAATCCCTGTAAGTATAGGCAAAGGGGTACTTGCTGCTCCTGGTCAGGTTGTATCCCTGAGTGTCGGCGTAGCGGGCGACGTCGAGCCAGTGCCTGCCCCAGCGCTCCCCGTAGCGGGGAGATTCGAGAAGTCTGTCGATAAGCCTTCTGTAGGCGTCTGGCGACGAATCGTTTACGAATTCCTCCACTTCGGCAAAGGACGGGGGCAGACCGTGCAGGTCGAAGGTCGCCCTCCGAATCAAGGTCCGCTTGCCCGCCAACGGGGAAGCCGACAAGCCATTTCTCTCGAGGGTGGCCAGAACGAACGAGTCGACCGGGTTGGCTCCCCACTTGGCCGAGGTCTCGGGAGCGGGAGAACGGGCCGGGAGACGATATGCCCAGTGCCCGAGCCGCTCTTTAGCGTAGTCCACCGAACCGCGTGCCATGCAAAGGCAGGCGAAGAGGCAGGCGAGGCTGAAAGAGCGTCTAATCACGAACTTCATGCTAAGGGATCACTGGTCGAGAGACAATTCTTTGTATTCCATGCGGGTCGTTTTCTGAGGGGGGCCCAAAAATGCAAAACAGTTTGAAATTTCTCGATCATTAGGATAGTTTTTCAAGTTATGAATACATCAAGTACTCATGCCTCTCATTCGGTTTCCAACAAGCGATTTCTCGTGGATGCCCTGCGGAATACTTCCACTCGCTTGGAAAAGGATGACACTCGATATCAGTGGGGCCATATGGGGCAATGCAATGCGGGGCATCTCATACAGACCATAACAGGCATGAGCAGCCACGAGATCGTGCGTTCCGTAGACTACCAGCTCGACGAGTGGTCCGAGCATGCCAACGACTATTGCTCATGCACCGGTAGCAAGGTGGAGGAGATTTTTCTGACCATGGAGAGGCACGGCATGAGTCATTCCGACATCGTTAAACTGGAAAACCTCTCCGACAAGCGAATCCTGCAGAACTTGAACGGCGGCTTCCGCTACCTGCGCCGAAACGTTAAGCAAGACGTTATCGAGTACATGAGAAGCTTTGCCGACCTGATCGAGAAATCCTAGGCACCGATACTTCGAGACGAATAATCCGAACAAATTCCACAACTTGACTTCTTGCCTCTTGCAATGGAAGGGAATTGCCGAATATTGGGATGGATATGAAACTGTTACCCTTCTTTTTCGTTTCCATTATCACCCCTTTCCTGTGCCTCTCTGCCAAGAAAGACTTCGCCGGGACCTACGTCGACCCCGAGGATCCCAAGATCCCTGCGGATTTCGCCGTTCAAGGTGAGTACCTCGGGAAAGGGATAGGGGCCCAAGTTATCGCCCTCGACAAGGGAAACTTTCAGGTAGTCCTTTACCCGGGAGGCCTTCCCGGGGTTGGCTGGGATGGTAAGAACCGGAGTCTTCTCACGGGAAACCTGAAGGGCGGGAAGGTTAACCTCAACCCGGCCGAAGGAAGCCGCAAGTACCTTGCCGGAGCACCCTCCGACTTCAGCGCCACCAGACAATTCCCCCCCCAGGGACACAAAGCCCATACCGGAACGATCCGAGACGGTAAGATCTATCTAGATAAAGGCCCCGTTCTCAAGAAGACCGAACGTCGCAGCCCCACCCTCGGCAAGAGCCCCCCAAAGGGAGCGATCACTCTCTTCGATGGTTCCGATAAGGAGGAGTGGCTAGGTGGCAGGCTGGACGCCAAAACCAAGCTACTCAACACCGATGGCTCCGACATCCGCACCAAAAGAAAATTCAACGACTATCACATGCACCTTGAATTCCTTCTCCCCTACCGCCCAGCGGCTCGCGGACAAGGCCGTGGGAACAGCGGTTTTTACCAAATAGACCATTTCGAGGTTCAGATTCTTGACTCCTTCGGTCTGGAGGGCATGCACAACGAGTGCGGAGGAATATACTCCATCAAGGACTCGGACTTGAATGCATGTTTTCCGCCACTCTCTTGGCAAACCTACGACGTCGACTTCACCAACGCTAGGGCCAAAGATGGCAAAAAGGTCAAGAATGCCAAGATCACGGTTCGTCTCAACGGTATCGCCATCCACAAGGATTTTGAAATCCCTAGAAAAACAGGCGGCTCGCGACGGGATCCCGAGGGAACACCGGGACCGATCAAGCTTCAGGGCCACGGTAACCCACTTCAGTTCCGCAACGTCTGGATTCTGGAAAAATAGCTAGTCTAATACCTGCGGACGCGTATTACCTGTACCAGTCCGGCCTTCGTGCCCAATGGAGTTGCCCTCGGGGCATCAAGAAAAAAGGACGCGTCCGCCATACCTCCGATTAGCCCGATTCCGTCATGGCAAAAGTTTAAATAAAGAAAAAGAATATTTAAACTAATTTCGTGCAAAACGCTTTATCCGGGTGTATCTTGTGACAAGCCCGAAGATGATAGCCAAAAGGAAACTCAAGAAACCCGTTCCCCTTAAAATCGGTGACCGCGTCATCGAGAGGGTAGCCAGTGGCAAAAAAAAACGCATTGGCGAAATCATGTTCATCATTGGAGGCAAAAGGAGAAAATTCGAGCTTCTCCAGTTAAGCCCGCACGACTTGACGCCGATGCACCGACACAACAACGAACAATTGAAGTTCTTTAGACTCAGGGAAGACCAGTGCAAGAAACTCAATGAATTCAAGTACCGTGAAAGGAAGACCTTTTGTATCGGCGACGTCGTCAGGCATGCTTCCCACGGACGCGTCCGCTATGGCAAAATCGTCAGTTTCGTTCACCCCGAGGGTCTCTATACCGATTCAAATGAGAAGGGGTACAATGGAAAGGATTTCATTGAATGCGTCGCTATTTCGCCAAGAAAGGGTCTCGCGATCAAGTTCGACGCCGATGGTGAGATCAAGAGATTCGTGGTCGGGCCCGACCATTGCAAAATCTGCGAGATCCTTCCGATGGACAAAAACGGTGGGGTACGAATCAAGGACTACTGGGAAATGAAGAACGAAACCGGGGCCTGATGAATGGATAACTCCATCTTCAAAAAAAGGCGCGCACCCGCTCGGGGCACGCGCCACATGGAGCCTAGCCCATGAAACCCTATCCTTGGCATGGGTCCCTGCAAATGGGATGCCAATCCTCTCAATTCGGAAACAATGTGCTTCTTTGCCCATTGAAACTCTTGTCATGGACAAGAACAATACACATCGACGAAGCTCGCAAGGAGGAGGCTTCGTAGGCACTATGGTTAATCCGGAACTACCAGTTTTTCAGCAAATCTTCCCAGTATGAATCCAAGCTTTCGGAATCCGAAAAGGACTTGGTCACCGATGCTTCCGGACTCTGGGCATCATGATAGAAAAACACGATCTTGTTCTTTCCCTGGTCCTTCTTGAAGAGATAAACTTGGCTCTTGTTCACGCAAACCGGATAACCGTTCTCGTCAACGCCCGCCTTAATCACCTTTAGCTTGGCCTCTGATTTTTCGAAGATCGCCCCCATGAAAAGGGAGGCCGCAAGCACGAAAAACACCCCCACTACCAATCTTTTTGTTTTATTCATTTCGATTTTCTCCATCCTTTGTTTATTTAGTTAAAATTACCCGACAATACCAAATACCAACAAAAGTTGAGGGCAAATGGCAAAGGGATTTCGTTTCCAAAGTGATTTTTTTCCTTTCCATGGCCCCGATTTGCCTTTCGATTAAAGTCGTAGGTCCGATCCATCCGTAACAGGTTCAAAAATGAAAATTCTTCCCCTCATCGCCCTCATCCTTTCAATCGCATGGCCTTCGGCATCCTATGGTCAGCCAAGCCTGGGAGACTGGTCCAACCGCCACAGGGAGGCGGACAATTTGACCAAGCAAGGTGAATACGAGGAAGCGATCAGGAACTACGAACTGGTCCTCAAGGGACGGCTTCCATTCCAAGGAAAAAAACATCGAGACGTCGGCGCGACCCATAACAACTCCGGGGTCGCCCATTTTTATCTGGGCGAAACGCAAAAGGCAGAGGAAGCCTTCGGCAGGGCCCTTGAGTCACTTCTGCCGACCGTCGGGGCGAAGCACCCCGACGTATTGACCGTGCAGGCTAACCTTGCCTTCGTGGATGAGTCCAAGAACCGGTTCAAAAAGGCGGAAAAAGCCTTCCTGCTCTGCATCCAAGGCAAACTCCCCGTAGTAGGATCCAAGCATCCGGACATTGCGGATTGCCGGGAAGGGCTGGCCCTGGCCCTGGAGGGTCAGAAAAAACACAAGGAAGCCATGGAGCAGATGAAGCTGGCGCTTGAGATCAGGTTGGAAAAACTGGGTGGGATGCATACGGACGTGGCAGCAGCTTACGCAGGTATGGCCGTTATTCTGCTCAACCAGGGAAAATTCGACCAAGCAGACAAGATGGACGGCAAGGCTCGCAAAATTCTTTCCGCCACGAAAGGTCTCTATCCCGTCAACAAGAACAAGGTCTCCAGGCTTAGTCCGGAACCTGCTGAAATCCTCAGAGCCAAAAACAAATCCCTGAGAATTCCATGATCACCTTTTCCCGCAGAACAACTCTCGTTCCCTGCAGGAAGAGTTTCACGGATGCCATCGCCTCCTGGATCAAGTCGGAGGAGGATCTTGCCCTTTGGTCAGGAAACACCTTTGCGAAGGGATTCTCCGGCAAAAGGTTTCGCCGCCATCTGGATCGGAGGGATCTCCGTTCCTTTGCCTACTTGGACAAGAGGTCCAAACCACTCTGTTACGCGGACATCGTGCGGGCAAATGAAAGAGCGGGCATCCTTTGCCGGGTCATCGTCGATCCGAATCACCGCAACAAAGGCCTTGGCAAGGCCTTCTGCAAGGAGCTCATGAACTGGGCAAGTCAGGAGGGAAGGTTCCGCAAGATTCACCTCAATACCTTTGGGCACAACGGATCCGCCCTCGCCTGCTATGAGTCCCTGGGATTCCGCCGTATCTTTACCAAGAGGGCCTGCCGTAAGGTCGGGGAAAAGTGGCGGGACCTCGTAGTGATGACCCTGAACCTGTCCGCCTTTCCCGCTAGACGGCCCTAGGGTGACCGGAGCGAAGGTCAGCGGAGGTCTCCTTCTGTTCAATTGCCGGGCGGGCAGCCTGCCCAGGATGCTGGTGGCTCATCCCGGGGGGCCTTTCTTCAAGAAAAGGGACGATGGATGGTGGAGTATTCCCAAGGGCGAACCGGAGCAAGACGAGGAGATTTTCGCAGCCGCCCTTCGGGAATTCGAAGAGGAAACGGGGATGCCTCCCAAAGGGCCTTTCATCGACTTGGGGGATATTGTTCAGAAAAACGGGAAAAGGGTGTTCGCATGGGCCTTCGAGGGACATTGGCCCGAGGGGAAGAAACCCGAATGCAACGAAATCTCCCTGGAATTCCCCAAGGGCTCGGGCAAGACCTGGACCTTTCCTGAAATCGACCAGGTTCTTATGCTTGAACCGGAACAGGCCCGTAAAAAGCTCCGGGCGGAACAGGCCCCTTTCGTGGACCGCCTTCTTCGAAATCTTTCGAGCGAAACTCCCCTTCCTCAAAGCAAGGATTGAAAATTGGGCGTTGATCCCTTAGCCTTCCCTACATGAAAGAAAATGGTCAGCAAACGGCTACGGTCCACTCCGCCCAGTTACGATTCGCCGGGCTTCTCCTTTTGATCGGCGTTTCCCGCCATCTTCCGCTTTCCCATCCCGAGTGGGCCAACTTCTCCCCCACCCTTGCCATCCTTCTGCTTTCGGGGACCTTCATCAAGGGCCATCTCTCTTGGATTACCCCGATATGCGCCATCTTGATCAGCGACCTCCTCATCAACCCGTCCTATGGTCTCAGTCTGCTCGAGCCCTTCATGCTCGTCACGTCCTTTTCCTATCTCGTAGTCTTTTTCATCGGCAAGTCGCTCGGCCCCCGATCCGGCCTTAAACGCCTTCTTGCGGGGGGGTTAATGGGTGCCCTTGCCTTCCATTTCCTCACCTGCGGCTTCGCCTGGTGGACCAACACCTTTTACGCCAAGACGATCGGTGGCTTCATCCAGGCTCTCACCCTTGGTGAGGCGGGTTATCCTCCCGCTTATCTCTTTCTTAGGAACTCCATGTCCGCCACGCTCCTCTTCACCGCGCTGTTCGGGTGGATCGCGATCAGGACAAAGGTTTCCACAAGCTCCCTCGCCCGGACAGCCCCCGCTACCTAGGAGGAGAACATCCTCTGGCGGCAAATCTCAAAGAGGCAAATTCCCGTGGCCACGGAAACGTTTAGACAGTCCACCTTGCCATGCATGGGAATGTTCGCGAGCAAGTCGCAATTGTCCGCCGTCAGCCTTCGAATACCGGAACCTTCAGCTCCGCAAACCAGCCCTATCGGACCCGCGAGGTCGGCTTCGAAGATCGAACCGGTGGCTTGATCGCTGGTACCGACCAGCCTGACGCCGAAGTCCTTGAGCCTGCCCATGAAACGGGAAAGGTTTCCGACCCGGGCAAGAGTGAGGGTTTCGGCCGCGCCCGCGGCTACGTGGCGAACGACATCAGTCAAACCGACGGAACGGTCGGATGGAATCACGACCAAGTCCACCCCGGCTCCTTCCGCCGAGCGCAAGCATGCGCCTAGGTTCCGAGGATCCTGAACCTGATCCAGAAGAAGGAGGAAGGGATCCTGTTCCAAGGATTCCAGAAAGGACAAAGCCTCCTCCTCGTTCAAAGTGGAAATTCTGGCTTGGGTATCGGAATGGGTTCTTCTACCCAAGGGCTTGGAATAGCGACGCCCCATCGGTTAATGGCCTGCAGGAATGCAAGAAGGGCCCGAGGGGAGGGGCTCAGTCATGGAAATCGGACCCTTGCCCGGTTGACTTGACGTATCCAGAGCGAATGCAAAAGTCACCAAACCTCTCACCCTCGGCGCGATTGCCCGCATAATCCTCGAGCACCGGCTTGAGTTCCGCCACGATCTCATCATGGGTGATGGCTTGTCTGTAGAGCTTGCTCAGTCGCATGCCGTAGAGACCAGCCCCAAGGTATAGGTTGTATTTGCCCGGAGCTTTTCCCACCCCCAATTTCTCCCAGATAAGGACGACCACAGCCGTTGGGACAACCAGTGGACCGGATGGCAATCGACTCCTCCTTGAGGCCAAGCCCTGAAAGCATTTCATCGAGCTCATCCATCAAGCTTGGGAGATACCGTTCGCTCTCAGCCATAGCCAAACTGCAGGTTGGAAGAGCGGTGCAGGAAATGGAGTTGAGCCGCAACCCGGAAAGGCTTCCCGGCCAAGACACCCCGTTTTCCTTGAAGATTGTCTCCACCTTCACCTTGTCCTCGTATGAAACCCGCGCGATGACTAAGTTTTGGTTCGCAGTCAGGCGGAATTCGCACTCCACTTCATTGGCCACGGTACGTATCGCCTTCTTCGCGTTTTCGCCTTCATGGTCACGCAAGCAGCCTCCTTGAACGAAAAGACCGAAGGCCCATTTGCCGTCTTGGTCCTCGCTCCAACCATAACGGTCGGTGGTGGAATCAAACGAAAATTTCCTAGGCTCTTCCAAGCTCCATCCAAGCCGGTCGTTCAATTCCCGCTTGAACCAATCAACGCCTAGGTCCTCGATGGTGTACTTGAGCCGGGCATGCCTACGGTCACTGCGGTCACCGTGATCCCGTTGAATCTTGACCACCTCCTCGGCCACCTGCACGGCTTGATCGGGGGAACAGAAACCGATCACGTCGGCCAGGCGGGGGAAGGTGGTGGTCTTGCCATGAGTCATGCCAAGGCCTCCGCCGACCAAAACGTTGTAGCCCGCCACCCTACCCTCTTCGGGTATTCCGACGAAGCCCAGACAATTGGAAAAAACATCGACGTCGTTGCGCGGAGGTAGAGCCGCGGCGATCTTGAACTTCCGGGGAAGATAAGTCTTTCCATAAATCGGCTCCACAACCTCCTCTCCCACCGCAATTTTTTCTTCATCCAGCCAATTCTCGGCATAGGCGGAGGTACTGGGCGTGAGGTGATCGTGAATCTTCTGGGCCAAGGAAAGCGCCTCCGCGTGCAAACCGGACTCAAAGGGATTCGACGGGCTCATGACGTTGCGGTTGACGTCTCCGCAGGCCGCCAAGGTATCCAGCAAAGTATCGTTGATCTCCTTCATGGTCTGCTTGAGGTTCCCTTTGAGAACCCCGTGCAACTGGAAGGCTTGGCGGGTCGTGAGCTTGAGTGTGCCGTCGGCGAACTTGTCAGAGAGCTCATCGATACCGATCCATTGAGCCCGGGTGCAGACGCCTCCCGGCACTCGGATCCGGATCATGAAGGAGAAAGCTTTTTCCTTTCTTTCCTTAAGCAGTTCCTTCCTCTTGTCGCGGTCATCCTGCAGGTAGGTGCCGTGGAACTTGGTCAGCTGGGCGTCGTTGGCGGGGATCGCTCCAGTTGAGTCGTCAGCGAGGCTTTCCGCGATTGTGCCGCGCAGAAAGTCGCTTTCTTCCTTTATGGATTCGTTTTTGGAGAGTCTTTTGGGTTTATCGGGATCGGGAGACATTGGGCATGTTTGTTTTTTTAGATAGAGAATGAAAAAGCCAAGGCTGAATCATTCTTCGTCCTTTTCACCACACTTCGCAGGTGAGCCAAACCCTTTACGTTTTCAAGAGCATGCTCCCACTCGTTGCCTTGCTTGGCCAAGCGCAGCGCGTGAAGGTAGGGCACGATCATCTCTCGGATTACGTCGGAGCGGTTTACCTCAGGGGGAAAGGAGGAAACCAACTCGTCCAAGAGTGCTAAATCCTCCTTTTTGAGAAGGAAAGTAATGACCTTTGACGGTCCTGAACCCGCATGACTGGGCATCGGATGAGATTGGTATTCTGGCACGAAGTTAACCATAACATGGTATATTATGAATCAGTCAAACAGAAGACTAATGTAGGCACTTGATTAATCGGGAAACGCAGACGAGTAATTAATGCCTGGTTCCTCCAAGGAAAGGGAAGGACGGAAGGTAAGCTTTTCTTCCCGTTTTACTTGAAAGCCGCGTTCATCGATCGCGGACGCAAAGGCAATCATGGCCGCATTGTCTCCCGTATGAACTGGGTCGGCTGCAAGGAAAAGTATCCCGTGCTTATCCGAAAGCTTCTTCATGGCAGCCCGCAAAACAAGATTATTGGCTACCCCTCCCGATAAGCCAATGCTCTTATAGTCACCCTCTTCAAGCAATTGCCCGGTCTTGGACACGAGTTGATCCATGGCGGCTGACTGGTAGGATGCACATAAGTCGGCATACCGCTCCTCGATCTCCTCGTCGCTCATCTTTTCAATGGCATAGAGCAAGCTCGTCTTGAGACCGGAAAAGCTGAACTTCCTGTCCTTTCTCCCAGGGAAGGCTCGAGGAAATGCAAAAGCCTCTCCATTTCCTCCTCGCGCCCGCCTCTCGAGTTCCGCTCCCCCGGGATAAGCAATTCCAAGAAGCTTGGCGCCCTTGTCCAAGGCTTCGCCTGCCGCATCATCCACCGTACTTGCAAGGGTTTCGATTCTCCGCTCTTCATCGATGGAGAAAAGAAGCGTATTGCCACCCGATACGAGTAAGCCGAGATGAGGCAAAAAGCGTCTCCATTCTTTTTGAGCAGGAAACGGCACGTTCATGAAGGGTGAAAAGGCATGGCCACGCAAATGATTCACCCCCTTCACGGGAACTTCCCAAAGCAGGCCAAGCGTCTTGGCAATTGAAAGACCTACGCCTAGGCATCCGACCAAACCGGGACCGCAAGTCACGGCTACACTCGTCACTTCACGGGACAAGTCGGCTTTATCCCGTGCAAGATCGAGAAGCGGGAAAAAATGGGTCAAATGTTCGCCCACCGCCAAGTCCGGAACCACCCCACCATAGTCGGCATGCCTTTCGATCTGGCTATGGACCCACTCGCCGACTACCCCTCTTGCCGGGTCATAAAGGCAAAGAGCCGACTCGTCGCAAGAGCTCTCGATTCCGAGTATCATTTAGAAGTGGAATTCTCGTCCAGGGCTTGCCCCTCTCCATCGTCTTCCACCCGGCCTTGAAGTAGAAGCTTGATGGCTTGAAGCCTTTGGAGATCGGGAATCGGAGCAAAACCGAAAAGCTCCTCGAATTGTCGATCAGTCAAATCCCTCCTGCCGTATCTCTGTACCCGCAGCTTGGTTTCATTGCCTTCGCTGCAGGCAACGAGAAAATCGGGCTCGATGCCCTGCTCGTGGATTGTCCTGCCGTCGGGAAGGAAATACATCGCCGTGGTCAACCGCAGACCGGACCCGTCGTCGAGAGGAAAAATCGTTTGCACCGATCCCTTGCCAAAGGATTTCTCACCAACCAACTCGGCCCGGCCATGTACCGAAAGGGCCCCAGCCACGATTTCGGATGCACTGGCGCTACCCTCGTTAAGCAGGATCACCAACGGGACGTCGACCGTTCTGGAGGACGCGGAAAGAAAATCCCGTTTCCCAAGCCCCTCCCTTTCACGCACCGATACGATCAGCAGATCCTTATCCAGAAAAAGATCCGCCACCTCGATGGCCGCGGTCAGAAGCCCGCCGGCATTATCCCTCAAGTCCAGAACCATTCTCTCGAGGCCGTGGTCCCGATAAAAGCCCGATACAGCCTCGCGAACTTCGTCCTCAGTCCTTTCCGTGAACTTGATCAAGTGTAGATAAGCCGTACCGTTCTCATCCACAACTGCCTGCTCGACGGAAGAAACCTCGATTTCATCACGCTTTACGCGAGCCTTTCTCTCCTCTCCATCCGCAGACATAAGCAGAAGGTCGACGAACGTTCCCTTTTCCCCCTTGATTCTCGAACTGACTTCATCGAGTTCCAGTCCCTCCATTGTCTCGCCACCGACCTCAAGAATGAAAGCTCCGGGCTTGATTCCCGCCACATCCGCCGGACCACGGGAGAAGACCTTGGTCAGCAAGACGCCTTTTTCAACCTTGCGGATCATCACTCCGATTCCCACATATCTGTTGTAGGTATCGTCCCGAAAGGCCTTGTACTCGACGGGCGGATAGTAACTTGAATGACGATCGAGACCACTTACCATACCTCCTATGGCCCGTTCGACAAGGTCATTGAAGCCCGATTGATTCTCGTCCACGTACTCGGCATGGGTCAAACGGAGGGACTCGTCGAACCTGCCCATTGCCTCCCAATATTCCCCTTCAAGGAAGACTTTTAGCTTTGGATTAAGCCATATGGCGGAAAGGACTGCGCCAAGCAGGCAAGCTACCCACACGATCAAAATTCGCGAGCACCCCACATTTCCCATCAATACTCTCTTGTCTTTCACCGATAAGGAATTATCCAACACTATAGGAGATGCCAACTTTAAATCCCAGTTATTCGGCCCTTTCGGCCTTTGCCGAAAGGCTTGGGAAACGCGACGCCATCCCCTT
Source organism: Opitutia bacterium UBA7876 (assembly GCA_002500665.1). GTDB lineage: Bacteria > Verrucomicrobiota > Verrucomicrobiia > Opitutales > Seribacteraceae > Seribacter. The sequence goes on along the minus strand of DLRY01000017.1, from coordinate 40,366 downwards.
TGACGAGTTCGTCGATATGGCTCTCTACGACCCAGCCACAGGCTACTATTCGATCGGCAGAAAGAGAGTGGGTAGAGATCGAACCACCGATTTCCTTACCTCCACTTCCTTCGGCTCCCTATGGGGCGAACTCATCGTAGCGGCCTGCGCAAAGATCATCGAAGCGGAACGAATCGAGCGCTATGCGTTCGTCGAGATCGCAGCGGAACCCGGCCAGTCAATCCTCGATGGAGTCCGGCACCCGTTCGGAAAGACACGGGTAATCAGGCTGGGTGACGAAATCGATATTCCCTCGCCGGCCGTGGTCTACTCAAACGAATGGCTGGACGCCCGGCCTTTCCAGCGTTTTCGCTTTATTCCAGAAGAAGGTTGTTGGCATGAGATCGGCGTAACCTTGGAAGAAGATACCTTTCGCGAGCAAATATTGGATGCTTCCCGAACCCCTGGCGTTCGGGGACTGAACTTCCCCGTAGACTACAAATCTCCCTACGTCGTGGATTGGCCGACGGGCTCCATCCAAACCCTCCGAGATCTATGCGAGCAACCCTGGGAGGGGCTCTTTCTGACCTTCGACTATGGCCTGGACAGGAAGACGCTACTTCGAGAACGCCCTCAAGGAACGGCTAGGGGCTATTTCAAGCATTCCATGAGCACCGACCTTTTGTCCAGAGTAGGCGAGCAGGACCTGACCTGCCACCTTTGCTGGGATGCCTTGATCGAGGTCCTGGAAAAGAGTGGTTTCGATTCGGTCGGACTTTCCGTTCAGGAATCCTTCCTAGTCAACCATGCCGAGGATAAAATAAGGGAAGTATTCTCCGAGCATCCATACTCGAGCTCGAGGATGCGCACCCTGAAGGAAATCCTCCATCCCGCGCACATGGGATCCAAGTTCCAAGTCCTTTGTGCGAAAAGAAAATCATCCTCTCTCGGAGGGGAGGACGGATTGCCCTGAGAGAAGATCAGGGCAGGACCGTCCCGAGGGAACGGGAAGGCTCGTATGGCCGGCCAATTTCGTAGATTCGACGAATCGCCTCCTCGTCATGAGCCTTCTCGAAAATGACGAATTCGTCTATGCTTCCGCGAAAAGGGACTCCCTTTGAAGCCTTGTCCATGGAGCTTGAGTGACCTAGCAGCGACTTCTCGAAATTAAGAGGCACCAACTCACTCAGCTTCTCGTGACTGAAGGAACGGCCATTGACGTAATGGCGAATCATTCTCGAGTTGGAGTCGAGCGTGGTCGCTACGTGAGTCCACCTGCCTACCCTGTCCTTGCCAAAGGCAACGGCGGAATCATAGATCGTAAGGTCCTTGGATGACTTGATCCTCAGGGAAAGTTGGCCCTTTCGGTTGATCGACCAGCAACTCGCTCCCAAGGAAACGGGTTCGGTACAAATGATCGGTGATGCAGTCTGTGGTATGGAGTCCAACCTGATCCAGGCGGCGAGAGTTGCCGAGGTCAGGTTATGGGGAAGATTCAAACGGACCCGGTCATTGTCGCGCTTGAAGGACAGGGCTCCTTTGCCCGACCAGCGCCCTTCCTCCCACTTGCAGCCGATGACGGCCCCATTGTGCGAAATCTCCTCAGAGACCTTGTCGTCCCGCAGCACGCGAGACCAAGGACTATGGTTGTCGAAAGTAAAGTAAATGCGTGTGCTTGGATCTATTGCGATTTCCTTGCTCAACTCCACCCATGCCTCATGCCTGCGCTGCGACTCCTCCATGGACTTATAGGCCAAATCGGCCTTCCCCATGAAGGGTTCGGTAGGCATCTCGACCCACCTGGGATAACCGTAGGGATCAATGAAGATGGACTCGCCACCAGAGACTTCCCGAAAGACGTCTTCGTCATCCCCAGCAAGACCGTCATAAAGCACTTTTCCCTGAAAAACGAAGACTTCGGTCGACCCGCCATCGTGGACGTGCAGGCCGAACTCGGTTCCCAAGTCTATGACCTTTCCCTTGGGGATTTCGATACTGAAACCGGATGCCACCTGCGGCACGCTGGCCCTGAGCTTCCCAATTGCAAGGGCTCCGCCATTCGGATTTATGATCTCAAACTCGACCGGGCCTTCCAAGACGATGGTGGACCCCTGCAGAAACTCAACTTGGGCCAAGCCGCTCTTCAATTGCAGTTTGCATGGTTCGAGCGTCGTTCCCGATTCGGGTCGGAAGGATGCGTCGTCCGCCCATTCCACCCCAACGGTTTTGGTAAGGACCGCAACCGTGTCCACGATAACGTCATCCGAAATTTGGGAGGACTCCGCCAAAGAGGAGGAACCGACGGCGGAACCCGTCGCCTCATCTTCGACTAGTGAACGGGGCAGGTAGAATCCAGCGACCAATAAAGCCGCCACCAAGGCGATGGGACGAATGAACCTGACGATTTTCTCCACTTTAGAAAGGTCCTCTTCTTCCTCCGTCTCATCACTCAACCGCTCATCCGCGTAGTGAACGAGGCTGGAGGACATGTCCATGAAGTAGACGTACCTGCGCCTGACCTCCTCCGACTCGGCCAACCATTTCTCAAGCTTGGATTTGTGGGAAGGCGAAAGGTTGTTCTCGACCAGGCCGTCCAAGAGTTCGTGAAGCTCCAGCGTCTCTTTGTCAGACAAACTCATCACACTTGCTCCGTTGAAACCTCAAAAGAGACGCAGTCAAAGAGAGCCTTGCGAATCCGGGTGAGGGCCTTGTAGGCGCCTTGGATGGAGCGACCGCATGCCTGCGCCGCCGCCGAAACGTTCTTGCCCGACTCGTAGCGGGTGAGAATCATGCGACGATCACGGTCGTTGAGTTTTTGCAGGCAACGGGATAGGGCTCCGTGCCGATGATCGAGTTCCTCCTCCATATCACCACGTGTCTGGGCAATCACGTCCAGTACCTCCTGGTTGAAGACGACCTTGGAAGTGGCAAACTTCTTGCGGGCGGCCCGCACTTTCCAGTAGGCGATCTGGCATGACCAGGAGTAGAAATTGGTGCCAAGTTCGAAATCTTTGAACTTCTCGCAGATCGTCAGGCTCGTCTCCTGCAGAATGTCCTCGGCATCGCTGCGTGAGGGAACCAGCGTATGAATGTACGCAAAGATCCTGCGTTGATATCTCATCATCAACTGTACGAGCTCGGCTGACCGATCTGGATCGGCGTTGGGCATTCAGGTAATAAGAGCGGATCAGGCGGCTTGCTTGCTCTTGGGAGAGGAAGCCTTCTTCGCCGGGGTATTGTTTTCGAACTTTTCGAACTTATCCAAACCGCGCCTGGCCACCTCGCGGAGAGCCTTGTCTAGGCTCTTGGAGGCAAGTTTCACGTTTTTGGTCCTCGGACGGGCACCTTTGCCCTGCGGCATCTCCGTCATGCGATAGTAAATGGTTCCCCCGGGGGACTGTGAAAGACGGGAGGTGAGCTGGACGCTCTGTTTTCTCCTGCGTTTGGTTCTCTTGACGCTATTTGGGGGATGGTTCTCGGAACCTTCACTGTCGTCCCTGGCAAGCTCCCCGGAAGCATCTCCAAGCAAGCGTTCGATGGTAGGCTCATCCAAATACTTGTTGCCTAAGTCATTACAGGCAAAATCGTCGTCGTATGCTACCTCGTCGTAGGGGTCGTCCACGGTCATTGTCTTGTGGGCCGGACCCAAGCAACCCTTGAAATCCTTCCAGAACCATTGGACCGCTTTTTGCACGGCCTTTTTGCGACTATTCCCGTAAACGGACTTCTTGGCTATGAAGGAACGATCCGGCCCCAACCTAGCCTCAATGAGGTATTTGCCATCGTAAATTAGGCGGAAGTAGTCTTCGTACGAAATGCTTAAGCTGATTTCGTATCTCAGGAAGTCGTTGACTTTCATCATATCGGGATCTCCTTTCGGGCGTTATTGGATTAAAACAAAATACGCAAAACATATAGCCCGAAAAGGAGGTCTTAGGACATGGAATGACGAAAAAAAACCAAAAATACCTCACTAGTATTTATATATCAAAGATTTACAAAATATTCAGTTCTTAGTAAGCAGGGCTTGAATTTCCCTTTTTAAACGGCTCCCGATATCCGGCGAAAAACCAACGTGAACGTGGCGAACGACGCCGCGCTTGTCAATGACGACGGTTTGCGGGATGCCTTCTACCCGGAAGCTCTTGCCCGCAGCCGATTGGGGGTCAAGGGCAACGGAAAGACTCTCCCAATTCTTCTGCTTGAGGAATTTCTTGATTTGCTTGGGCTTTTCGCCCTGGTTTACGGCAACGAGGACGACCTCCTTCTCGTCAAAGGCGGAGGTAGCCTTCATCAATTCCGGCAGGGCCCGAACGCAGGGCCCGCACCAAGTGGCCCAGAAATCAAGCACAACGACCTTGCCCCGGTGATCCGCAAGATCGAAATCCTCACCATCGAGAAGGCTTGTCTTGACCGCAGGTGCCGGTGCACCGACCAGTGAGTCTGAATCCTCGACGGATAAGGCTGTGGGTGGTTCGTCCTCAGCGGATCCTCCCGCCCCGGGAAGACCCATCATGCCCTCGAATTGATCCAAGTCTGAGGGAAGAACCTCAACTTTTACGATCACGTTCTTCTCAAGAGCCTGGGTCTTGATCCGATTCAGGATGGCAGGGGCTTGGGCGCCTTCCTGAGAAGCGGCCAACTGAGCCATCCCGAGGCCGCCCTGGGCAATGGTCCATAGGCCAAGGGCGGACTGGGCGTCCACGCAGTTCACACAGACCTCAATGCCGATGGATTTCTCCCGGAAACTGACCGCCATCCCGAATTCACGGATCCCCTTGACTGCATTGGCTAAGCCCGCAAGGAGCGGGTTCTGCTGGTCGAATTCCAGACCAGGCTGGTCCCATACCGAAGGCGGCAAGTTCATGGCAAAGGTAACCTGCCTGTTCTTGGCGAGGACGTTGAGGCAAGCAAAGGATGAGTCGACTTCTCCCTTCTGGTTGAATTCCATGACCTTGGAAGGAACGCCAAAGGCAAGCACCGAGCCCTTGTCCTCGGAGGTCATGGAGATCATCATGTCGGAATCGATATTGGGATCATCCAAAAGCTCCTTTGGCAGGGTCAGGTAGGTGGTGGCACCCTTGCTCTTGCGGGTCGACTCGACCTTCTTCCTGGCCTCGACGCCTTCCTCTTCCTCGAGGCTTTCCATCATGAGCTTCATAACGGCATCGACCTTTACCTTGCCCTTTGCCTTTGCAACGACCACGAAACCGACTTCAGAGCCCATCTTGGGCTCGCGACCCTGAGCTTGGGCGGCAAGGACCTTTTCGACCCCAACCGCGGATGCGCTGATGCTCTGAATGTCCGCCACTTTAATCCCAGTGACGTCCTCGAATTCCCGAAAGTCCGGATCAGCCGTGGCCTGTTCGAACATCAGGGCGAATTGCGGGTATTTCTTCTCCATCATCTTGACGAACCCGCTCTCGCGAATGGAGGACAGATTGATTTGGAAAGTAAAGTCTTCCGCGGCCGAAGCCTGACCGCAAAAAAAACAAAGGGGCGACAGGCAAAGAACGAGGATGGATAGGAAGCGCGATTTCATGATTGGGTGGGTTATTGGATTAGGGAAAGAACTAAAGGGGGAAAACCGTCGAAAGGTCAAGCCGGGTGGCGGTAGACGTTGGTCTGGCGAACCTCGAAACCGAGGGACTGATAAAGCAGGTTGGCGACTTCCCGTGATGGACGCGAGGTCAAATCGACCGCCTTGGCCTTGAGCCGGGATGCTTCCTCGAGGGCATGACGGACGAGCGACTTGCCCACTCCCTTGCCCCGGGCTTGTCCATCGACCACCACGTCCTCCACCCATGCCTTTGTCCCAGTGGGGATCGAAAAAACGACCAGGCTGAGCATGCCGAGCACGACCGACCCCTCCTTGGCAAGGTAAATCCGAGTGGCGCCGGAATCCGCCAATTCCCCCAACCTTTCCAGGGAAATCGGCCGGGCCGAGCCGGACAACTGGGGAAGGAGACGATTAATGGCGGCAAGCGTATCTTCGTCCGCTTCGTTCAGTTCTGCTATCTCAATCATATGGGAGTGGAAAATGCGTTTTCGAATTAGCCAGGATAACCTCAACCGGTCATGGATGGCTATTACAAAAGAGACCGAAAAGAGGAATTGCCCGGACTAGGAGCTCCCTCAATCCCTTGAAGCGGCGTATGCCCAGGCCTTGACGCCGGAAGCCATGACGACCGGTCTCCTTCCATAATCATCCACTTCGTACTCATCGGCCTTTGCCAGCTCTTCATCGGTCACCTCGAAAACCGTTCCCGCGACGAAGCAGGAAAGGTCTTCGGTCTCCATGAGGATAGGATGAAGATCGGTCCCGCTCATCTCGATCACGTCCCGGTCCTTGATTTTCAGCTTCTCCACGCAGTACCCCGGCAATTCGTCGGGGGAACCTTTCAAGAGCCTTCCGAATAGTGATTTCTGGACTTGGGCAAATTGCAGCGTTCCGTATGAAAACAGTTTTTCCACGTCGGTCTCGTGAAGGGGAAAGCCCGAAAACTACTTTCTCTTCCCAGCAATTGCCGTGGCAACGATCTTGGCCATGACGGTCGCCCCCTCCGCGTTCGGGTGCACGAGATCCGGAAACATTTCCTTCTTCCCGCTCAAAGCGGCGTAAAGATCAATGACCTTGCACCCGCTCTTCTTGGACACCTCATTGAGTCTGGGCATGACTTCCTCCTTCATGACCTTGTCGGTAATCCCCCATCGCCCAGGATAAGCAGGTGCGGGGTAGCAGATGAAAACCTCGGGCTTGCTCTCCAGTTTGCGAAAGCCTTCGATCAAGGACAGGTAATCCGAAACGTAATCGTCCCTATGCTTCCAGTTACGTGGTTTCGAATCATTTGTTCCCAATTTGATGATCACCACGTCGGGTTCGAACGCATGGGCTTTCCCGAAGGATCTCTGTTTCCAGTAGGGCTTGTCTCCCTTTTTCAAGAGCGTAGCCCCGTTGACCCCGAAATTCGCTACGTCCCAACCCTCTCCCAGTATCCTGCCCAGTTGAGCAGGATAGCAGTTTTTGGCCCGGTCCTTGATCGCGGCTCCGAAGGTTATGCTGTCTCCGACGCAGGCCACGCGCTTGGGACCTTCCACCGACTTGCCATGGACAAACCAGGAGCAACCGAAAAGGGAAAGGACGAGGAGTAAGGTCGAAAAGGTTTTTCCATTCATGACAAGACCGAGGATAGGAGGTTAAGAAACGAAAACTCAAGAGGGAGAGGCCCTTTTCAAAGAACAAGCAAGGTTACTCGACCTTCAGTCCGATGCTTTGCGAATGGCTGTTGAACTCGGGGGCGTACATGCACTGCACGTTGGTCATGCCCGTCTGGTACTGACCCCGATGCTGGACCCGCACGGAATATTCGAAGACATATACGCCCTTGGGCAGGTAATCCAAGTAGAAGTGGGAGGCCGTGTCCCTGGTAGACTCGTAATACCCAAGCCCGTCCTGATACTTGTAGCGGGAAAGGACGTTCACCGGCTCGGTGCCGCTTCCCCGATGGTCCTTCATGTGGACGTACTCCATGTCGCGATCGGTCCGCAGCTCGATCCGTACCACCAGCTCATCCCCCACCTTGACTGGTCCGCGAACCGGTGAGATTACGGGCCCCTTCTTGGTGTATTCCTTGACGTAAAGGGCCTTCTTGAGCTTGAGAGGGGTCCCCTCGTGCGGCGTGATCTTGGAAATATCCTCCATGTACTGCCAATGAACGCTACCCCAGGCCACTCCCTCGTCCACCTTGGTCACGGTGACCTGACCGAAGTCCGGCTTGATCTCGGGACCAACGAAGCGCTTCTCGTAGAACCCAGTCCCTGCCTCCACGTCCTCTGGCTTGATTGGAGCCATGTCTCCAAGAGAGACTTTCACCAACTCTGCGGAAGCGAGCAGGTCGCTCCCACGCAGAACCAAGGCATAGACCGCATCGGCTGTCGCCTTGGTGGTCTTCCAGTCCTGGGTCTGCTTCTGCTTGAGCAGCCATACCTTGCAATCCTCGACCGATTTCTGGTCGTTCATGACCTCGTCGAAAGCCTCGATCATCACGGCCTGGGTCTCGATGGGAGCGCGGTGCCACCACCAGGACAATTCCTCGTCCCTCCAGAACATGCCCATTTCGTCGTCGCTCAACGAACGTTCCTTGAGCGATCGCATGATGGCTTTGGGGGTCTCGTTATCCTTGCCGAAGCGCTGCAGGGCGAGGGCCACGTGCCCCTGCGACTGGCGGTTGCCCAGCTCGAGCCAATACTTCTTGGCTTGTCCAAGGTAGTAGTCCACTGCCTCCTGGGCGTTGGGTTTGATCTTCTGCTGCTTGAGAAAGAAACTGCGCCCGTAAAGATAAAGAGCGATGGTGGAGGACATATGATTATCCTCCTCCTTTCCGTGCTTGAGAATGTTTCGGTAGGTCTTGTTGATCCAATTGTCCAAACGGTTGAGCGACTTGATGGCGAGGGATGGATCTACGTCCACCCCGAGGTGCCCCAACCGGCCGAAGCCCGTTGTGATGTAGAGGGTAATGTAGTCGTTTCCGCGTCCGCCTGGGAACCAAGGCCAGGATCCGTCGCCCAGTTGCATTTGCTTGAGCTTTTCAAAGGTCCGGCGCTCCTCGTCGTTGAGGCGGTTGTCGTCGAAGAGGATGCCTACGTTTCGGCGGGCCTCGCTCTCGTTCTTGGCCTGCCTGACCCATGGGGTCTCCATGAGAGCGACCGACTTCAGGTCCTCGTTCTTTTCCAGGGGACTGTCCAAGGTCTTGGTGCCCTTCCATTGGTCGAATACGCGCCGGATCTTGGGATCGGAATTGGCGATCTCGCGGGCCAGGGAATTGGCATAGAGACGGTTGAATGTCTGCTCGGAACACTCATGGGGAAACTCCATTAGGTAGGGCAAAGCCATCACCGCGTACCAGGCCGGGTTGGAAACCATCTGTACGGAAAAGTTCTTGTGCTGCAGGGTCTTGGAATTGCCTGAGGCCATCAGTTTGGCGAAATTGAACTTTTTGGTCTGGGCTCCGCGGATGGGCAGGGGTATTGACTCGGTCACGAAAATACGCCTTGAAAGAATCGGTAAGTAGCCCTCCTCCCCATCGGAAACCTTGCCCGTTCCTCCGATTGCCGTGTAGGTCAGGACCCCCATGTCGTCGGGAACGGACACCTTCCAGGAAAAGGTGCGGGACTGCTTGGCTGGAACTTCGAAAGCCAAATCGGTTACCTTGTTTCCAAGACGGGAATCGACCCGCTTGTTGGTACGGGCGTCGTTGAAGGTCAGGCGAACCGCTCCCTTCTGGATCGTCGGGGACTGGTTGGATACCTTGACCGTGAACTCGATCATATCCCCCTCCCGCAGAAAGCGGGGCGGATTGGGCTGGACCATTATGTCCTTTGCCGTGACCATGCTCTCGGTAAGGAACCCCGAGCGCATTTCCTTGTCGTGAGCGAACCCGAGGAACTTCCACTTGGTCAGGGCTTCGGGCATCGTAAATTCCATACGGACCTCCCCATCCCCGCTGGAAATGAGTTTGGGGAAGAAAAAAGCGGTCTCGTTCAGATTCTTGCGGGCGGTGACCTTGGAAAGATCGGGTCCCTTTGGCGCCGCCGGTCCGGCTGACGGCTTGTCGCGCCCGCCTTGTCCATCGCCTCCCGCCGGCGCCGGTGCGGATTTTTGCATCGCCATCATCGGGGCGGGAGCGGGAGCGGCGTCCATCGCCATCTCCTTCATGGGTTCGTCCGCCATAATGTTGTTCAAAGAAAAATCAACCCCACCTTCACTCAGGTCGGAGCGATACACTCGGTTCCTTCCACCGTTAAAAGACCAGAGGGCCCCGATCATGTCCGGACGCCAAACACGGTGAGACCAGTTGATCCTCTCGTACTTTCTCTTCCATGACCCATGCAGGTGGCGGAAGTTGAGGGACGCATTCTCGAAGCGCGAGGAGAGGTTGGAACGATCCCGGCGGAAGAGGTTGGAGAAAGTCTTCTGCCAATTGTGGGGTTGGTAGGCATCTAGGGATTCGTCGTAGAGAGCGGCCACCATCTCCGCCACCGCCTTCTTGGCGTCGGAACCCGTGATTACCGCCGTCCAAGTTTCCTTGGACGCAGGCTCGAGCTTGGAAGTAAAGCGTTCCCACTTCACGTTCAGGTCCTTGTTCGTCCATGGAACGTCGACCTGCCGAGTGGTCATGTAGGCACGGTTCTCACGAACGTAGGTAACGTGCACGGTGAAGCCCCCGCGCATGGCCTCGTTCACGTCTTGGATAATGCCTGCCTGCGTCACCCCGGCATCCGTCCAATAGGCTTGGAGGGCCTTCTTGCGGTGAATGATCTCAACGAAAGCCCGTCCGCTGCGGTATCCCGTGCCCCAAAGAGCCTCCAAGGCATCCCCCGGTTCGACCCGCCAGGAGGGAGCGGCGACGTGATTGGGTACCTTGATCCCAAAGCGCCTCGCAGCGGGATTAAGAACGAGAACGGGCAGAAGCCCTTTGACTTCCTTTCCGAAACGGTCCTCGGTTTGCAGAACGGCCCGATAGGCGCCTTCCTCCAGCTTGAAGGAAAATTCCTTGTTGCCCTCCGCATCGGTCGTGAAGCCCTGGGTTGCGACCACTTCGCCCAGTTCCCAGGAACTGGTATTGGATAGATCGGGCTCGGGCTTGTGGTCCCGCATCATGCCTTCGCCATGGAAACGATGATGGCTCTGGCCACCAAGCTTGGCCCGTTGGACCTGTTCGGGTTGCTTGAGACGATGAATTTTGAGGGAACCCTCGGCGATCCGTCCCTCGCCATCAAGGGAAGCGGTCTTCAGAGTTACCTTCACGGGCTTGCCCGCAGTTTGCCAATCCTCGGCGGAGAGAGAGGCCTGCAAGGCGACGAAACCGACGTTCACGCTGCGTTCCCCGGAACGGGTCTCTCCGGCACCATCCACCACGTCCGCATGGACGGTATAGCTGAAGGTGGGCTCGTCCTTTTCTACAACCGATGGGTCGGGCTTGGCCGTGAACTCAACCTCGAAGGATCCGTCCGCTCCGGTCCGGGCAGTTCCGTGAGCAATTTCCTGGGCGGGCGAATTGGGAAAGGGCCTCCACCAGTATTGCCAGCGCAACCAGGGTGGGAAGCGAACCTGGCGAACGACTCGGTACCTGACCTCGGCATCATTGACGGCGGCTCCTGTGTAGCCCATGGCCGAACCGCGGACCTTTACCTTGCCGTTTAGAACCGCAGGTTCGGCCGGGGCGTCCACCGTTACCTGGAACTTGGGACGCTTGTACTCCTCTACGCTTACCAGGACGGAACCGCCCGGTGAGTTCGCGCCCTCGACTTGGATGCGCATCCTGCCCATGAGGCGGTCGCGAGGGGCTGTGAAACTCCCGTCGAAGGAACCGTAATCATTGGTACGGTGCATGGCCCGGGCGATTTCCTGGTTGTTACGGTCGCGGAAAACCACCGTAAGATCACGGTTGGGGAGCACCTTGTAGTTGTCGTTTTCCTGGTCGATTCGGTAGGAGACACCCTTGTAGCGGATTGTCTGGCCGGGACGGTAGAGGCTCCGGTCGGTAAAGAAAACCGAACGCTCATATGGCCTGCGTTGGCTGTTGTGATCATTCACGTAATAGGAATTTGCCGTGGAAAGGGATTGTCCCTGGTGAGAGACAAGAAGGGTCAGGCTTGTACGGCCCGTCCTTATTTTGAAGAGCCCGTTGGCATCGGTACGGGTGGCCTGAAGCTCGACATTGCGGTTGTTGCGCTCGCGCTTCCAGGAACGAACCGTCGCCCCCTTGACGGGTTCGCCCGATATAGCGTTGAGCACGAAGCCCTCGAGGGCGCCCGATCCGTGGCGGGTACGCATGACCAAGGACAAGTCGCTCACCCAGAAACTCGAGTAGCTCACTCTATTCTCCTGCTCGCCGAACTTCGGGTCATGACTGGCGAAAAGAAAATAGGAACCGGGCTCCAAATCCTTGGGGGCATCGATCTTCTCGACCCTTTCCTTGAAATCATCGGTGGGGGGAAGATCAACCGACCATTCCTTTAGGGGTTGCTTGTCAAGCCACTCCCCCTTGCGGCGATGATCGACGTACTCGGGGTGGCGCTGGGACAGTTTCATCCGGCTTACCCAATCAAAGGGAATGATCCGGAAGTATGCCTTGGTCAGGTTGCGGTAGCGCAATTGAATTTTGGGCAAAGGAGCGTTCCAGACCCGCTCCGTGGAAACGGAAGAGGACTTGGTCTCGAGCTGACTAATGAGGTTCATGCATTCCTTGCCCCCCACGCTATCGGGAAAAACCGACGCCCCGCGCTTGGCCAGCTTATGGGCTTCAACGAGTTCCCCTTCGCCGCGCAGGACCTCGGCATGTCGGAACATGGCTCGGGCAGACATCTCATGATCGGCCCATTCTTGGGTAAAACGCTTTAGAGCAGCTTTGTAGCGAGCCTTTTTCTCTTCCCCGAAAGACTGGTTGAACCCATAACGCAAACGAAGAAGGTCCGCCTCGACGAATGCATCCTGGTTGTCTCCGTCCTGGTGAAAACCGAGAAGGTCCTGAAAAAGTCCGATCGCCTTGATCTTGGGGGACTCGTCGTCCTCCGAGTCGATTTCCCAGTCCATAAAGTCCTTGGCCGACGCGAAGATGGGGCTGTCGGCGGCAAGCACGAAGGCATCCTGAGCCTTGGATCCGCCTTGCTCGCCTGCGGAGTAAAAACGCAAGGCGTCGTGGACCACGAAGTCATACATGGTGGGACGGTAACTGTCGGGAACAGTTCCCCGATTGAGGAGGAAGTTGTAATCCTTGACCGCTTCCTTCTTCAGAATTTTGTGATGAGACAGGGTCTTTTGGAACTGCTTGTCGATTTCCGAGAGAATCCGGGGCAGATCCCAAGTGGTAAGGTCGTCCCCGGGAGCTTCCGCAGTTCGCGTCCTTTGGGTGAAGCGCCAGCGGTTGCGCTGGAAGTACTCCCAGTACCAGTTGGAAAGGACCGCGTTGAGCATGGGCTGAAGTTCCTTGGAGGCTTTGGCCATCTCCGCCTCCATGCGGGCGATCTTCTCCTCGGGCTTGTTTCCCTGAATGGCTCCCTCCAAGTTTATCTTCTGGGCAATGGCCCGGATGGACACCGCATGGGCTTTTTCCCTCTGGGCCCTCTCGATCAGGGGATCGAGCTTTTCGATGGCCGTCTTGGGCAAGCCCTTATTGATTGCCTCCTCAACTTCCTCCCATTGGTCGACAAGGCTCGGGGAAGGCGCGTTTTGGCCGATCAGGATAACGGCAAAGGCGAGAAACAGCGAAGACGCTGAGAGTGGAATGATCTTCTTCATGGTCGGAATGAGTTGTATGAGGCAAGGGGCACGAGAGCCGTAGACTCCTGAATGATTAGTTCTAACATGATCCACTTAGGACGCGCCAGACTTCTTTTCCATAGAAAAAAATCCATTGCGGACCGTTTTGATTAAGGTTTGCCCTGCCCGAGGGGAAGAGCATCCTTGTCATCATGGCATTCAATATCCTCACTTCCATAGCCCTGACTTTGCTCCTTCCATTCTCGCTCGTGGGCTTGGAGCGGAAATTTACTTTTCCCGGGGAAAAACCAGTGGGCCTGAACCTGCACGCCTTGATCGGGGCAGACGTCCAGGTCAGCCCGGATTCAAGGATTCGGGGCGGAGTACTCCTTATTCGCGACGGAATCATCGAGACGGTCCGTAAAGGCGGTGAGATTCCCGCGGGCTATCGCAAGTGGGACATGACGGGCAAGACCATCTATGCGGGCTTCATCGACCCCTACCTCTTGACGGGAGCGAATGCAGGCAAACTGCTCGACCTCAAGCACGATCACCATGTCGTTGCAACCGCCTCCCTTTCCTTTCAGGGAACCCCATCCACCAGGCCCGACCCCGGTGAAAAGGGCCCGGGGTTTGAGGTTTCCGGCGTTCATCCGGAGCGGAAGGGAAGCGAAAGTTTCCAGCCCGCCGAAGGTAGCTGGAAAAACCTCCGCCAGCACGGATTCACGGCCGTACATCTAGCCCCCTCGGAGGGGATCATGAGAGGGACCGGGCCCTGCGTCCTGCTGGGAGAAGGAAACCCGAACGAATTGATCCTCAAGGAGGAAGTGGCGCAAATCCTTGCCTTCGACCCAGTCGGGAAGCAACAGTCCCCGCCCGTTTATCCCAACTCCCTGATGGGTGCCCTGGCGGTAACTCGGCAGGCCTTTCTCGATGCCATTCACGCCCGTGAAAAATCCCTTTACCTCCTGAGAAAGCCTTCTCCTCTGCCCGATCTTCCTCATCCCGGAATCCGCAGGTTACAGGAAGTCCTGGACAAGAAAAATCCATTTCCGGTCTGGGTCGAGCCCGGCAGTTGTCTGATGGAAAGCCGGGCCCTGAGCCTAGGCAGAGAATTCGGCTTCCATCCCGTGATCATTGCCACGGGCGACGAATGGAGAAGGCCGGACCTCGCTCTTTCCAAGAATCACGCCTACGTTTCCCCCCTGCGCTTCCCCGCCCTCTCCAAATTGCCCGATGAGGAGGATTGGGAACAAATCTCCCTCGATCAACTGAGAGCTTGGGACCATGCCCCGGGCAACCCATCGCTAATCTCCTCCAGGACCAAGTCGCTCTCCCTGACCACGACCGGCCTCAGCCTTGGAGAATTCCGTCGCAACCTGCTTCAGGCCATCGGACGGGGGCTTCCCGAGAAAAAGGCTCTCGCCGCACTAACCACTAACCCGGCCCGGATCTGCGGGATCGAATCGTTTGTCGGTACCTTGGAGAAGGGAAAGCTGGCCAACTTGGTCGTAGTGAACGGCGAAAGCTATTTTGCCAAGGATGCCATGGTCAGTTCCACTTGGATCAAAGGGGTCCCCTACCGCTACCCGTCCGAAAACCACGAAAAAGCAAAGGCGGACGACAACGCAAGCGCTGAAAAGGAGCCCGAAAAGCGGACCGCCCGCTTTCCTCACGCCGACCGCAAGCCCGTCGAGAGCCCGTCTTCGGCCCTTTTTACTGGCTTCAAGCTCTGGACTTGCTCCGGAAAAGGCATCCTGTCCGGTCACGACTTGCTCGTCAAAGGGGGGAAGATCGCCGCCATCGGCCCGAACCTCAGGGCGAAGGCTCCCAAGGACTGCAAAATCATCCCGGGCAAGGGCATGCACCTCACTCCCGGAATCATAGACTGCCACAGCCATTCCATGATCCTAGGCCGGGTCAACGAGTCCACCCTCCCCTCCACCTCCATGGTGCGAATAGCCGACGTGGTTAACTCGGAGAGCATCAACGTCGAGCGCCAGTTAGCCGGTGGGGTTACCGCCTGCAACCTGCTCCACGGCTCGGCCAACCCGATCGGCGGTCAAAACGCCGTCATCAAGCTTAGGCTAGGGTCAGGGCCAGACGGGATGCTGTTCGAGAAAGCCCCGAGCGGGATTAAGTTCGCCCTTGGCGAGAACGTCAAGCAGGCCAACTGGGGGGACAAGTACGTCACCCGCTTTCCCCAGACCCGGATGGGGGTGAAGACCTTTTTCACCAACCGCTTCACCGCCGCCCGCCAATATGGCCTGCGACTCGGTCAGGCTCGGCAAGGCGAGGGACCGCCCGTGAGGAAAAACCTCGAACTGGAAGCGATCCTGGAGATCATACGGGGCGAAAGGCTCATCCATTGCCACTCCTACCGGCAGGACGAGATTCTCGTTTTCCTTCGTACCATGGAGAGCTTCGGGGTTCGCGTAGCGAGTCTTCAGCACGTCTTGGAGGGCTACAAGGTGGCCGACGAGATCGCCCGGCATGGAGCGGGAGCCTCTACTTTCTCCGACTGGTGGGCCTATAAGTTCGAGGTCTACGACGCCATTCCCTATGCCGGAGCACTCATGCATGAACGTGGATGCGTAGTCAGCTTCAACTCGGATTCTTCCGACCATGCCCGCCGCATGAACATGGAGGCGGCCAAGGCCGTAAAGTACGGCGGCCTGAGCGAGGTCGAAGCCCTCAAGTTCGTTACCCTCAACCCGGCCAAGCAGCTTGGCATCGATGAATGGGTCGGTTCCCTCGAACCCGGAAAGGATGCCGATCTCGCCCTCTGGTCGACCAACCCTCTGGATTACCGAACCGTTTGCAGGCAAACCTGGATCGATGGCGTCCTCTACCATGAGATCAAGCAAACAAGGGAAAGGGAGGCCCGGCGCTCCGCGGAGCGCACCGAACTCATCACCAAGGCTCAAAAATCCCTGGGTGACGGAAAGGAAGACGGAGCCGGCGAGGAAGCCAGGCAGAGGTTCTTCCGTTATTCGCTGGAAACGGCTTGCGACCTGCATCCTCATTCCTGCCGCTCTCATGGTTGTAACTCGAAAGGAGGCCATCGATGAAGAAATCATTCCTTTGCTTCCTCGCCTGTTTGCTGATTGGCCCGGTCTTGGCTGGGCAGACCATCTACCGGGCGAAGAAAATCCAGGCAACCCCAAGCCTTTCCTTCGAGCCCGGTGAACTTCTCGTTGTGGCCGGAAAGATCAAGGCCATCGGCAAATCCGTAAAGGCGCCCAAAGGATGCAAGGTAGTCGATTGGAAGGACCTGGAAATCTACCCCGGGCTGATCAGCCCGGGTTCTTCGCTCGGATTGGCTGAGATCAACGCCCTTCGACCAACCCGGGACGAGTCCGAAGTGGGCACCCACACACCCGACGTGGAGGCATGGGTAGCCATAAACCCGGACTCCGAGCTTATCCCCGTGGCCCGGGCCAATGGCGTTACCCATTCCCTCGTCGCACCCATGGGCGGAATGGTCTCGGGAACCTCCGGCCTGATTGTCCTCGATGGATGGGGCGTGGAGGAAATGACGGTCCGCCCCAAGGTAGCCCTGCACCTCTGGTGGCCCGGCCACTCGCTCGGCCTACCCCAACCCCAAGCTCCGGGTGACGCCAAGCCGAAGTCGATTCAGGAACAGCAGAGGGAGCGCCGGCGTGTCATCCGCGAGCTCGACGAGTTTTTCGACCAGGCGGAAGCCTACGCCAGAGCCAAGGCTGCCAACCCCGGCAAGTTCGATGCCGTGCCTGCCTGGGAAGCCATGCTCCCCGCCCTCGGCGGGAAGATGCCCGTCATGATCCACGCCGACGAACTTCGCCAGATCAAGGCCGCCGTCGAGTGGGCTGGAAAAAGGCGCTACCGAGTGATCCTCTCGGGTGGGCGGGATTCCTGGAAACTGGCCGATACGCTGGCTCAAAAAAAGATTCCCGTGGTCTATCGTCACGTCTTTACCGCTCCGCGCCACCGCAACTCGCCCCACGACCAGCAATTCCGCGCTCCCGGAATCCTGGCCAAGGCCGGCGTGCCCCTCTCTATAGGCCTTCGGCTGGGTGGCTGGTCGGCCGCCAATCAGCGCAACCTTCCCTACCATGCGTCTCAAGCCGTCGCCCATGGCCTCACCCGCTCCAAGGCCCTCGCCTCGATCACAATCGAGCCGGCCCGACTGTGTGGCGTGGCCAAGCGCCTCGGAACTTTGGAGGCAGGAAAGGACGCGACCTTCATCGCCACCTCGGGCGACCTGCTCGACATCCGTTCTTCCGTTCGCCACATGCGCATCATGGGACGAGCCACAAGCCTGCAAAGCAGGCACACCAGGCTCTACGAGCGCTATGGGGACCGCCCCGAACCCAAACCGAGGTAAGCAAGAGGATTTTGATTATAAAAAGGGCATGTGGTTTGCCCAAACCACATGCCCAAGCCTTGCGCGTAAGTCTTTTGCACTTGAACCTACGGCTAACTCAATTCCTATAACCTGAAGGGTGAATTTTGAGACATTAATTATGCTTTTTACATAATTTTTCGGATTTTTTTCCGCCAAAAAGGCGATAGGTTCCCCGTCCAAGCTGGCGAAAGGAAGGAGCGCGACGACCGAAACCTCTACCTCGGTTCCTGGACCAGTACCACCCGGTTGCCTAGCTTTTGGGCTTGATAGCGGACCCGTATGGTTTTCCGCACGTCCCCTTTGACCACTAGGAACCCTTCACTGGTGAATTCCTGTCCTTCCTCCTCGCCCTCGTGGAAGCGCGTCCATCCCAGCATCGTTCCATTCGCCTCATACCTATAATCGTCCCGCCACGGGCGGGGAGTGTCGAGGACCGGGTCAACATAGTTGCCGAGAGAATAATCAATGGAGAGAAGACGACCGTCGGGATGATAAGTCCTTTTCTGGTTGTCCGGAAAATAAACCGAAAAGAAGGCGGGGGCGGACCAGTGCTTTCCATTCCCCACGAAAAGACCCACGTCGACGCGATTGGATTCCATCTTGGATCCAGCGTAAACGGGACGGCGCCCATGCCAGGGCACGGTCAGCCGCACGCGGCTTGCGTTGGCATCCATTTTCTCGATTTCAATCCGCCCCTCATCCCCCCGCAAAACCTCCCAGCGCCAAGTCAAGGGCTTGCCGTTCAGATCCCTCGAGGCACTTGCGTCGAGGATGAAGCGCAGGGAACCGGCGGTGGACTTGTAGACGCGGGCGCAAGCGCAGGGCGTATCAAAAAGGCGCTGATTAGGACGAAAGTCGAAGAAATCACGTCCGGGCACGGGGCGATCCTGCTCGAGCACCCGAAACTGGGCCAAGGGGGGAAGCTAATCGGGGCGCAAGGCATGGGCCCGGCGGATCATCTTCTCTACGTCGAGATGAGAAGAATCGAAGACAGTCGGGTGAGCCTTGCCCGTAAAGTACTCCTCCTCAGTACCGAGGTTGCGGTTGCTTCTTCGGAAAACCTGCTGAAGGGTGGGCATCAGGAGGGTGGAACGAGCCAGTGCTTTCTTGCTCTCCGGTCGAAGGGCGGTGAGCATCGATGCGAAGGCGTTCATGAAGGCTCGGTCCGAACCAGATGAACCCTGACTGATAACGAAGTAGGGGACGTTGGCGGGGAAGACGTCTCCATGCCCGCCCCCGTCGCTTCCGTTGCGACCAGGATCGTGGTCACGGTGCTCGGGGTAGAAATAGAGGTGATTACGGAGGTAGTGAAGGGCAAGCGTGCGGGCCCCATTGGGTCGGGTAAGGGCAAGACGCGGTTGGCTGCGCCAATTCGGACCGCCGGTAATGGCTGTTGAGGAATTGCCGATGGTGATGCCGCTGAATACGAAATTACTCTGCAAGCCATTGTGAAGCCTGCGCTTGCGCAGAGGCTCCGCGTACTCGATCCTCGTTAGTTGGGGAAAGCCCTTGAAGTTCATGTTGGAATGATCGCCATCGTGATTGTCGTAGAAATCACCAAGATTGCCCGCCGCCGTTCCTTCCTCATGCCATTTCCGCAACAAATCCCCAACCTTTCCCTGCCCCTTCGCTACCTCCTGATCGCCCTCTTTTTCTCCGGCCTTGACCAAACCCACGAACAAGCCGACCTTGGGATCGTAACCTACGTTGGACTCCGCCAAGACAACTTCGCCATCCTTGGCCAAGGCGGGAACCGCCTTGGGGAAATTCGGCCAGACCGCAGCCCCGAAAGGCTCATCGGCTCTCTTGAGAATCTCGAGGAACCTCTCGTCTTCGCGCAGGTTCACGAGATCGGGATCGTTCCTTATGTGAGGTTCCCTGCGGAAACCCAGTTCAACCGCTCTGTTCAGGCTCTTAAAGGACTCGTCGAGGTTGCCCCGGATGGCATGCATGCAAGCCAGGTTGTAATGGGCGGAGGGTGATTGGGGAAACCTCTCGATGATCTTGCGGAGGGCCGCTTCCGCCTCGACGTATCTTTGGGACCGCATCAGAAAAACGGCCCTCGCCTGACCGGACGTCATCTCGGCCTGTATCCTCGGGTAGTCCAGGATACTTGGCTTGCCTTCGTCTCCCCGGCAAGGGGAACCGCCCGAAAAGGCGAACAGCAAGGTCGCAATCTTCAGGCGGAGAGGAAAATTCCTCACAGGTTTTTCTTGCCGGAAAGGTAACCCGTGCGGCGGGAACTTTCCCCGGCCTTGCTTTTCAGGTTAACCTTGGAGAGATCGAAGGCATATCCTTTGTAGTCGCGCAGGTAGACGACCGTGTTGAATGTCAGCAGAACTTCCTGGGACGACTTGCTCTCGTTGAGGATGCCAATGAGGGTTGGCATCGGGTCGAAGGCACGAATGGAACCGAGAAACTCGGCCGCCCGAGCCCGGACCATCAGGTTTTCGTCCGAAAGGAGCTTCTTGGCGTTCGCGACGAGGGGTTTGGCCGATTCACCGATGACGGAGGCCGTGATACAGGCCCAGTAGCGGTCCCATTCATTATCCGAGGCCATGGCTTGGGCCAAGGGCTTGCGGGCTTCCTCCCAGGGCAGGAGGGCCAAATCCGCAATCCCGGCCAGGCTTGCAATCTCCGCTTGGCGCTTGCGTCCATAGGCCACACCGTCGCCGAGGGCGTTTGCCACCATATGGCTTTCAGGAAAAAAGCTGAGGTCGTTGATCTCACGCAGCTTCTCCTGCATGAGCCTGCGCATTTCCTTCAGGGTTTCCGAATGCTTGGGATCGCCGGAGAGGTCGTTGACTTCATGAGGGTCCTTCTCGACATCGAAGAGCTGCTCCGCCGGACGGGGGCGATGGAACTGGCTCTGAATCTCGTTGAGCTTGCCCTGCTTGAAAAGATTTCTCCATTCCGTGAAGGCCAGCATGCGGTAACGGTAGTTGTTCTGCAGGGCATCAGGATAAAACCCCTGCAGGTTCCTCAGGTAGGAGTACCTCCCCTTGCGTATAAAGCGAACCAAGTCGTATTTTTCGTCAAACCGGTCGGCATAACCGAAGGCTTCGTCCCTGCTTGAGAGCTCCTTGACACTGGTACCCTTCCCAAGAAAGGCCCTCCCGTCGCAAAGCGGGTTGGCCCTGAGTCCGGCCAAGTTCAGGACGGTAGGCCCGAAATCAATGAAACTGACGAAGCCATCGGTACGAGTTCCCCGCTCATGGTCGGTCAGATGCTTAAAGTTCTCCGGAATACGTATGACCAAAGGGACGTGCAGGCCGCTCTCATAGGCATAGCCCTTTCCTCGGGGCAAGACCCCGCCGTGATCCCCAAAGTAAAAAACGAAAGTATCCTCGAGAAGCCCGTCTTCCCTGAGTTTATCGATTACTACTCCTATCTGTTCGTCGATGACTTCAATGCGGTCCAGGTAACGGGCATGCGTGTAGCGGAAGGTCGGGGTATCCGGAAAATAGGGGGCCAGCCTGACCTTGGCCGGATCATGGCCCGTCTTTGAGCTATCCATTGCTCCCTTGGAGAAATGCAGGGAGCTTTCATGGGAATGTGCGAAGGATTGCATGTGAAAGAAGGGCATCTCCTTGTCGGGCCGGTTGCGCCAGCTTGCCTTGCGGGAGGACGCATCCCAAAGCTTCTTCATATCGTGAACGAAATTATAATCCGTCTTCCAGTTGTTGGTGGCGTAGTATCCGGCCTTGCGCAACATCGCGCTCCAGGGCTGGTACCCCTTGGGAAGATTTGCCTTGGCGGATTTGCGGTGATATTGGAAGCCGCCCCGGGGAGCCAGGATGGAGGTGGCCAGGGTCGAGCGGGCAACCGAGCAAACGGGGCTGTTGGAAAAGGCGTGGTTGAAGGTCAGCCCCTTTGCGGCAAGGGCCTCGATATTGGGGGCGCTTGCCCCATAGCCGTAGTGCTTGAGGTAATGGATCGAGTTGTCCTCAGAGACGAGAAAGACGACGTTGGGTCGCTTCGACCACAGAGGCGTGAGGGCGAGGCAAGCGAGAAGAATCGAGAATCGCTGGAATGACATGGCGAAAACGGAGGGTTGTTCGTTAGGCGTTTACTTGGAGCCGATCGCGTAAAGGCTCTTGTGGCCACGGAGATAAAAGCGGTCGTGGGCAATGGCTGGAGAAGCGGTGAACTGGTCGTCCAGCTTGTTCTTGCCAATCACTTCGTAGGTTCTTCCGGCCTTAAGGACCGTAAAGGTACCGTCCCGGGCGGTGAGGAAGATCCGTCCATTGGCGGCAACGGGCGAACCACGGTAGGTCTGGGCGTGAAAACGTTCCTGGTAGAGCTGCTCGCCGGAGAGGGCATCGAGGCAAAGGATGGTTCCGTTCTCCTTGCATAGGTAGAGCAAGCCCCCGTAAAGGAGAGGAATGGTTACGTCGGTGGTGCCGCGGTCCATCCGCCAAAGCTCCCCCGCCCCACCCTTCCCGATCCTGCCCTTAGCCTCGGATAACCTTACCACGGAAACCCCTCGGTTCTTGGCGGAGGGCGCGACCAGGAAGCCTTGGCTCACGACGGGGGAAGCGACGAAGCGTAGAGTCCGGTTGTATTTTTCCTTGGGGTTGAGACCGGCTACCCGCCAGAGTTCCTTCCCAGACCCGGGGTCATGACCGATACAATAGTCGTTGCCATGGGTGACCAGCACGTTTAGGACATCATCCCGGTAGGCCACGGCGGATGCGTAGGAATGCTCGCATTCCGCAACCCCGTCGCTTTCCCTTTCCACCTTCCAGACTTCCCGGCCCGATTTGGCCTCCACGCATACCACCAACTGGGCCGCGGAGTGGATCAACTGCAGGTAGAGGCGTCCCTCATGCAGAACGGTGGTAGAGTGGAAACCGAAGCCGTAGCGGAACTTGCCGTAGCGCTCCTGGGCATTGAAGCGCCACTTTTCCTCGCCCTCCAGGTCGAAGGCTACTACCTCTCCTGTCCCACTCGTGACGAAAAGAAGTTCTCCATCGGAAGAGGGCGTGGGAGAGGCATGAGTGCGTTCGCCGTTGCCCCGCCCCTTGGCCTCGCTAACGGCTCGGGTCCAAGTCGTCTTGCCCTTATCGCTGATGCAGGTCGCCTTGACTTGACCATCCTCCTCGAAAGTCAGAAAAATCCTCTCCCCGACTACGATCGGCGTGGAGGAACCAGCCGCCGGTAACTCCAATTTCCAGACCAGGTTCTCCGATTCGCCCCAAGTCTCGGGAAGCTTGGTTGATTCGCTTAGCCCGTCGTTTCCGGGCCCGCGCCAAGTCCGCCACTCCGCCGAGAGAAGGCCGCTACTGATCAACAACAGGGAAAGGCAAGCAAAGTTAGAAACAGTCATGAGAAGATTATTAGGCGAGGATGTCCTTGACGACGTGACCATGCACGTCCGTGAGGCGGTAATCCCTGCCTTGGTACCGGTATGTCAGGCGGGTATGGTCGATGCCCAGCAAGTGCAGGATGGTTGCGTTTAGATCATGGATGTGCATGGTACCGGGCGTCCACTTGTGCTTGTTCGGCTTGATCACGTTACCGTCCTTATCCATAAGGTTGTACCCGTAGTCGTCCGATTGCCCGTAGGTGATGCCGGGCTTGACTCCTCCACCCGCCATCCAAGTCGTGAAGGCCCGGGGGTGATGATCCCTCCCATAGTTGTCCCGGGTCAGTTTGCCCTGGCAGTAAGTGGTCCGACCGAACTCGCCGCCCCAGATCACTAGGGTATCCTTGAGCATGCCGCGCTGCTTGAGGTCCTTGATCAGGGCGGCGCAGCCCTGATCAACGTCCTTACACTGGTTTTCATGTTCCCTGGGCAGGCCTCCGTGGGCATCCCAACCCCGGTGGAAGATCTGAATATTGCGGACTCCCCTCTCGGCCAACCGCCTCGCGTTCAGGCAGCAAGCGGCGAAGGTCCCCGCCTCGCGGGCCTCTTTTCCATAGAGCTCGAAGGTGGATTCGGGTTCCTTGGTCAGGTCCATTAACTCGGGCACGGAAGTTTGCATCCGGTAGGCCATTTCGTGCTGACGGAGACGGGACGGCACCTCGGGGTCGCCGAAGCTCTTGTAGTGCTCGTTGTTGAGTACCGAAAGGGCATCGAGTTGGGCTCGCCGACCCTTTCCGGTAACGCCCTTGGGGTTGGTCAGGTACAGGACCGGATCTCCTTGGCTACGCAGTAGGATTCCTTGGTGATCGGAGGGCATGAAACCGGTTCCCCACAAGCGACTGAAAAGACTTTGCTCGGCATGCTTGGACTTGGCGTGCATTACGACGTAGTTGGGCAGGTCCTCGTTCATGCTGCCCAGACCATAACTCAACCATGACCCAAGGCTGGGACGGCCGGGAACCTGACTGCCGGTTTGTATGTAGGTGACCGCGGGATCATGGTTGATCGCTTCAGTGAAGGTACTGTGGATCACGCACAAATCCTTGACCACCTTAGATGTGTGAGGCAGCAGGGAACTGACCCAGACGCCGCGGTCGTTGTTGTCGTGCTTGGTAAACTCGTACTTGCTGGGAGCTACGGGCAGGGTTTTCTGACGGGAGGTCATTCCCGTTATCCTCTGGCCGTCTCTTACGTGATCGGGCAGATCCTTCCCGAATTCATCCGCTAACTTGGGCTTGTAGTCCCAGAGGTCGAGATGACTGGGCCCACCGCTCATGAAGAGATAGATGACCCGCTTGGCCTTGGCTTCGTGGTGAAGCCCACCACCCTTTGAGCCATCCGCAAAGAGACGACCATCCGGCAGAAGGTGGGCCATGGCGGCGGTGCCAAGGCCAAGGGCCGTCTTGCCGAACAATTGCCGACGGGTCATGTAAAGTTCGCGTTCGCGCAAGGGATTCGGGTTCATGGTAGAGAAATCTCGATTTCAGTAGAGAAGGATGGACGAGTCGCTGGCCAGAACCGTGGAGGCCACCTGAGCCCAAGCGGCGACGTCGACCGTTTTGAGGGCAGAATCGGACGGCGCGCCACCCTCGGCAAGGATCGCTTCCGCCTCCTTGGGATCGGCCAGGTAACGAGTTCGCTGGGACTTCAGGAGATTTTCGCAGGCCTTGCGCTCGGCATCCGTGGGCGGACGGGAAACAAGGAGGGTAAAGAGAAAATCAAGGCGCCCCCGGTCGTCCTTGCCATCCTTGAGAAGCCTTTCCGCCAGCTTGCGACCGGCTTCCACGCGCTGGGGTTCGTTGAAGAGAGCGAGGGACTGCAGCGGGGTATTGGTACGGGACCTGCGCACGCAGGAACTCTCCCGACTTGGGGCATCGAAGAGGGTCATCATGGGATGCGGACTGGTCCGCTTCCAGTAGACGTAAAGGCTACGCCGGTAAAGGCGACTTCCCTTGTCCGCGACGTAGTTCTTGGTGTTGCTCGCCGGGTGCATCAATTCCTTCCACATGCCCGGTGGTTGAGGGGGTTTGACCCCCTCTCCTCCCATGGCCGGGTCAAGAAGACCGGAAGACCACAGGGCCAAGTCGCGGAGAACCTCTGCATCCAGCCGGTAACTGGGTCCGCGGCCGAAGAAGAGGTTCTCCGGATCGGGAAAATCTGCCCGGCGGCTCGAATCCTGTCTGAAAGTCCGGCTCGTGACCATCAGGCGAAGAAGGTTCTTCAAGTCCCAGCCTCCTTCCTGGAACTCTACCGCCAGCCAGTCCAGCAACTCGGGATGAGTGGGATGGCGACCCTGGAGACCAAAATCGTCCGGCGTGCGGACCAAGCCTTCCCCGAAAACCCGTTGCCAGATTCGGTTCACGAGCACTCGGGATACCAGAGGCTGATCGCGCGAGGTCATCCAGCGGGCCAACCCGAGGCGGTTACGGGGAGCACCTTCGGGCATGGAACCAAGCGAGGCGGGAATGCCGGGCAGCAAAGGCTCGCCGACGGGCATGTCGTACTCGCCCCTCTCAAGGAGCTTGGTAACCCGTGGCTTGGGTAGTTCCCGGGCAACCAAGGTCGAGGTAAAGTCTTTCATGGCGTTTGCCTTCTCATTCCTGAGAGCAACGGTTTCCCTTAATAAATCCTCCGCTTCTTTGACCGGAACCTTCAACAGTTCGATTTCACTGACCTGCATGGCGTCGGCCTTGGATGAAGCAAGGCTGGGAAAGATCAGTTTGTAGATCGCAAAAGCACTTGAGTTATCGATGGAAATTTCCACCCTTTGACGACGATTGGGAAAAGCGGGGACAGCGCCCTTCGCAATTTCCTTGAAAGTTTTTCCATCCTCGGAACCGTAAAGCTCAAAGCTGGTCGGATCCCGGGAAGGAACGTCCTCGCCCGCAGTCAGGGCGATTTTCTCGACAACACCCCTCTGGGCGTGAATGACAAGCCCGCTCCCTCGGCCTTCGAAATTAAGGTATTTGGTCTTGGGGTCGTCGTCTATGGCCTGAGCCGGCGTTTGGTTATTGGGAGATTTGCCCGAGGTTGCCCGAACCTTGTTTCCCTTGTGGGTCAGATCATTTGAGCCCAAAAGGGCCGACAGCTTTTCCAAGTCGTCATGAGCTTGAGGGAATTTCACGGTTTTCCGGGCCCGGGCAAGAAGTTCGGACTCTCTCTTCTCAAGAGCTTTCCACGCCAGCCATGCCTTTTGATCGGCAGGAACCTTGAGATGATCTCCATACTCATAGCGGTTCCCATCCATGGGTGATTCAGCCGTGCTGTTGAAGAAGGCCAGGAGCTGAAAATACTCGGTGTGGGTGATGGGGTCGTACTTGTGGGTATGGCACCGGGCGCAAATCATGGAAAGCCCGAGCAGGGAAGTTCCCAGGTTTTCAACACGGTCGAAATTGTTCTTGGCCTGAAACTCGGCGGGGATCGCTCCTCCTTCCGCCGTGGATGGGTTCATGCGGACGAATCCGGTTGCGATCTTCTGGTCCAGAGTGGGATTGGGCAACAGGTCCCCAGCAAGTTGCCAAGTAATGAATTCGTTCATGGGCAGGTTTTGGTTCATTGCCCGGACTACCCAGTCGCGGTAGGGATAGATCCCCCTCTTGTTGTCCAAGTGAAGCCCATGAGTATCTCCATAGCGGACGGCATCCAGCCAATACCTGGCCTGGTGCTCGCCGTAGCGCGAGTCGGCAAGAAGCGAGTCCACCAGACGATCGTAAGCGTCGGGGTTCTTGTCCCGAAGGAAGGCATCCAGTCTATCAGGCTCGGGAGGGAGCCCGGTCAAGGTCAGGGCCACTCTCCTCGCCAAATTTTCACGAGGGGCCTCAGAGGCAAAATCCTTTCCCTCTCTACGAAGTCCATCCCCAACGAAGTGATCCACCGCGTTTCCCCTTGCCTTGTTGCTTCTCTCGGGCCTGACGAAAGCCCAGTGCTCGGCGTACCGTCCACCCGACAAGGCCCATTTCTTGAGAATTTCCTTCTCCTGCGGGGTGAGGGTCTTGTCGAACTTCTTGGGCGGCATCGGTTCATCCTCGTCGAAGATTCGCAAAATCAACTCGCTCTGCTCGGGATTCTTTTCGTCCACCGCATAGTAGCCACCGAGATCCCTCTTGGCCGCCTCCTCCGAGTCCAGTCGGACCAAATCCTTCTTTCTGGTATCGGGCCCGTGGCAGACGAAGCACTTATTGGAAAGAACCGGCAGGACTTCGCGGGCAAAGTCGACTTCCGCCGCAAAAGCCGAAAGGCAGGGATGAAGAACCCCAAACGTCACGAAACCGGCAACAATTGTCCTCATGGCCATGAAGCTCCGGCTACAAGCCTGGAATGGGATCCTCGGGCCCCACCTTCTCACCCTGCCATATGACGTGATCCTTTTCCACCGTAAGGATACGGGCGCGACTGCCGGGCGCAGGTGGCTTGTCGTCCCTCGGAAGAAACTTGAGGTGGCTCTTGATCACCTTTTCATACTTCGGGTCATCCGCCAGATTCTTCCACTCGTTGGGATCTTTTCTCATGTCGTAGAGCTCCTGCGATCCATCCGCATACTGGATGAAGCGCCAGTTCTCGGAACGAATGCCGTGGTTTCCCGCGTTGTGCGTTGTGATGGCCGGCCACTTCCTTGGTGAACGGGCGTCCTTGAGTTGAGGAGTAAGGGAGTGCCCCTCAAGTTTCTTGTTTGCGGGGAGGCCGCACAGCTCGAGAAGAGTCGGATAGACGTCGAGCAACTCCGCAGGCTGACTGCAGACTTGCCCACCCCTGACCCCGGGTCCGGCAAAGACCAGGGGAACGCGCGTGCCGTCATCCCAGAGCGTATTCTTTCCGGTGATGTCCTTTTCCCCGATATGCCAGCCATGGTCCGACCAGAGCACGACTATGGTTTCGTCCTCCTTGCCGCTCTGCCGCAGAGCCTTGAGAACTCTTCCGATTTGGGCGTCGATGAAACTGGTACAGGCCAAGTAGGAACGGGCAAGGTTTCTCCATTGGTTCGCTTCCTCAAGCCATTTCAAGCGGACTTCTGGCAGGTACCAGTGGAGGTACCAGGAAAAGCGCGGGGTATCGGCCCTATCCTTGCGGAGGATTTCCGGGAGAACGGAATCGTCGTCAGGATAAAGGTCGAACCATTTCTGGGTCGCGTAGCAAGGAACGTGTGGGAGAAAAAAGCCAACGCTCAGGAAAAAAGGTTGTTCGTGTTTATCCTTGAGCTTGTCGACCGCCCAAGTAGCCACCTTGAAATCCTGCTTGTCCTTGTCCTCATGCGGAAAAAGGCCCCAGTCCACAAGAGGATGGTTTCCGAAGGGAGTCGTAACCAACTTCTTCTTGGGCCGTATTCCCACCCCGGAAGAAGGACCGATCTCATCGAACTCCTTATCCGTTTTTCTTCTCCCATTGCCTCCGTGATAGATTTTCCCTCCCGTGGAGGATCGGTAATTGCCGTGCTTCCTCAAATATTGAGGCAGGGAGAGGTGATCGGCATACTCGGGAAGAGTACGGATCCACGGAGCCAAGCCATAAATTCCGGTGGTGGAGGGCCTGAGGCCCATCATCAGACTGGTCCGGGAAGGGTTGCACAGGGGGGACTGGCAATGAGCGTTGACGAAAGCGGTTCCCCGGTCCGCCAGACGATCGATGTGCGGGGTCTTGGCCAAGGGGTGCCCACCTAGAAAACCAATCCAGTCGTTCTGGTCGTCGATCGCAATCATCAGGACGTTGGGCTTTTTGGCCTCAAGCGACAAGAGCAGGGCAAAACAGGAAAGGAGAATTATGCGCATGTCATTTCTTAATCCCAGCTAGAGCCATAGTTCAAGCCCTTGTTCCCTCACCCCCATAAGTTTTGCCCGCAGGATCTCGTCGGCAGTTGGATTAACTTTGTCTCCCAGAGGTTTACATTCGACCTAATTAATGAACTTTTTCGCTTAATAACAAGTTGGCGAAAAACCCTTAAAAAGGTACAAATTAACCCTTTTGAAGTTGATTTAAATGCTCCATGCGTCATAATGGAAACTTTATACGCTCATTCGAAGCAAGGTTTGGATCACCGTAAATCTATCGTTGAACATCTCAACCCCATCACGTGAAGAGCGAATTCGGATAATCAGAAAAAATAGAATAATGGAAATATATGTGGGTAATCTCCCTTGGTCGACCTCCGACCAGGAATTAGCGGATGCGTTCGGCGCATACGGAAACGTAGAAAAGGCTTCGATCATCTCGGACCGTCACTCGGGTCGCTCCAAGGGCTTCGGCTTCGTGACCATGAACGATGCGGACGAGGCCAACAAGGCAATCGAAGCCATGAACGGCACCGATATGGGCGGACGAAGCCTGAAAGTAAACGAGGCTCGTCCCCGTGAAGACCGCCCACCCCGTCAATCCGACTGGTAAGCGCTCTTTTACTTTAACAAAAAAGTCCGCCCCCCGGCGGACTTTTTTTTGGCCTTTTTTCGGCCTAAGGAAATCTTCTTGTTTGATTTGCCTTCATATTTTCTGCAGGACGATAGGATGAGTGAAATGAAATCCACCTCCTTTCTCGAAAGCGTCGACCTATGCTTCAACCAGGCCGCCGAGGCCATGGACCTGCCCAAGGGTCTGGCCCGTCAGATCAGAACCTGCAACGCGATCTGCGAAATGAAGTTCGGTGTCGAGCTCGAGGGAGGTTATGAAATCTTCACTGGATGGAGGGCCACTCATAGCGAGCACGCCCTCCCCGCCAAGGGAGGAATCCGCTATGCTCCCTTTGCCGATCAGCAGGAGGTCGAAGCCCTCGCCGCTCTCATGACCTACAAGTGCGCAATCGTCAATGTTCCCTATGCCGGCTCCAAGGGCGCTCTCAAGATCGACCCCAAGAAATACACCCTCGACGAGCTCGAGCACATCACCCGCCGTTTCGCCCAGGAACTCGATAAACGGGGCTTCCTCGGGCCTGGGCTCAACGTTCCCGCACCTGACATGGGAACAGGCCAGCGGATGATGTCTTGGATTGCGGACGAATACCAGAGGCTTCATCCATCGGACATCAACGCCAGGGGATGCGTCACGGGCAAACCCGTTCACTTCGGAGGGGTGGCCGGACGCATAGAGGCTACGGGGCGAGGGGTTCAGTTCGGCCTGCAGGAGTTCTTCAGGAACCCGGACGACCTAATACTGGCCAAGCTGGACGGAAGCCTCGAAGGCAAAAAGATCATCGTTCAGGGACTAGGCAACGTGGGTTTCCATGCGGCAAAGTTTCTCCAACAAGAGGATGGAGCCAAGATCATTGCCATCCTGGAGAGGGATGGAGCCCTGCTCAACGAGGACGGACTCGACGTCGAGGCGGTCTTTGCCCACAAGCAGGAGCAAGGCAAAGTGGAAGGCTATCCGGAAGCCCAGTTCTTCGAGGGTGGTGGCGAACTACTGGAACATCCCTGCGACGTTCTCATCCCGGCCGCCATGGAAGGCGTCATCCATCAGGAAAACTCACCCCGGATCCAAGCCAAGGTCATTGCCGAGGCAGCCAACGGACCCGTTACCTACGAGGCCGACCGTATCCTCTGCGAGATGGGAGTCTTCATCATTCCGGACGCCTACCTCAATGCGGGCGGAGTAACGGTCTCCTATTTCGAATGGCTCAAGAACTTGTCCCATGTTCGCTTTGGCCGTATGGACAGACGCTTGGCCGAGTCCCAGGGCCAAAAGATCATCGAGGCGATTGAAAGTGGAATCGGTAAGAAACTGGACGAGGACTCCAAAAGCAAGCTTTTGACCGGACCGGACGAGATCAACCTAGTCCGATCCGGGCTCGAGGATACGATGCGGGAAGCCTACGGCGAGATCAAGGAGCAGTTCCTTGGCAACGAAAAGATCACCGACCGGCGGATGGCCGCCTATGCCCTCTCCATCCGAAAGATCGCCGCCATCTACGAAAGCATGGAACTCTAGGCTTTGGGCATGCCCGAGCAAGCATTCTCCGATGCCTCTCCTTCGGCCATCGCGAAGGCCATGGAGGATGCGTGGTCCTGTTTTGGAGACTTCCGTGGAAAGCCAGGTCTTGAGCGGGGGGCTTTTCTTCGTTCCATTGCCCGGAACCTCGAGAAGGACGCAGATGAACTCCTTGCCCTTGCAGACCTCGAAACCTCACTGGGGCCGGATCGACTTGGCTTTGAGCTGACCAGGACCGTCACCGAACTCAGGTCCTTCGCCGCCCTGGCCGATTCTGGGAAATGGGAGGAGCCTAGGGTTGAAAAAGCGGAGCCCGACCGCACGCCCCTGCCGAAGCCGGGAATGAGAACGGTCAACCTGCCGGTCGGGCCGGTGGTCGTAATCGGAGCTTGCAATTTCCCCTTCGCCATTTCCGTGGTCGGCACGGATACCGCTTCCGCCATGGCGGTGGGTTGTCCGGTGATCGTCAAGGCCCACCCCGACCACGCCGGCACCTGTGAGGCCCTCGCCGAAATGGTCCGTTCCGCACTCGAGCAAACGGGAATGCCTGCCAAGGCCTTTCAGTTGCTTCATGGGGTTGATCATGCTGTGACCCGGGCTCTCGTCGAGCACCCAAGAACCGCCTGCGTGGCCTTTACCGGTTCCCTGAAGGGAGGCCACGCCTTGATGAAAATTGCAAACGGCCGGTCGAAGCCAATTCCTTTTCACGCAGAGATGGGAAGCTTGAATCCCGTTTTTATCTTGCCCCACGCCCTTGAGCACAAGGGTGAGGAACTCGCGGAAGGATACGTCGCTGCGGTCAACCTCTATGCGGGCCAGATGTGCACCAAGCCCGGGCTTCTCGCTCTCATTGATGGCCCCGGGCTCAATTCGTTCCTTGAATCCGTCCGCAAGGCGACCTGGGGAACCGATCCCACCGATATGCTCAATCGGACGGTCTTTGAAGACTTCAATGCCGTCACGAAGGATCTTATGTCTTCTCTTGAATTGCTGGCTTCAAAAGAGGACGCGCCGGGGCAGCGATCAAGGCCCGCCCTGTGCCGAATTTTCCAGGTCAAGGGTCTCGAATACATGGAGAACCAGGACCTTCGATCAGAAGCCTTCGGCCCGGCCTCCATCATCGTCCGGTGCAGCGATCAGGAGGAACTCATGCAACTTGCCCGGTCGATGGAGGGAAGCCTTACCGCAACGATCCATGCTCATACGGACGACGCCTCACTGGCACAGGCTCTCTTTCCGCTCATCGAGTCCCGGGTCGGCAGATTCCTTTGGGGAGGATTTCCTCCCGGCGTCATTCCCAGTATCGCAACCCATCATGGAGGGCCCTGGCCCGCCACGACCGATCCCAGGCATACCTCGATCGGGCTCTATGGATACCGCCGGTTCGTCCGGCCGGTTTGCCGGCAAGGCTTCCCGGACGATTGACTCTAGGTCGCGTGACGCAGGGCGTCCACCGGGTTCATCCGGGCCGCCTTGCGGGCCGGGTAAAGGCCGAAAACTACCCCCGTCAGCAGGGCAAGTCCGAAGACAATGGGCAGGGACCAGTAGACTACGATGGGATCCATGCCCTTCATCGATGGAGGGAAGGACTCGTAAAGAGTTGGGGTAAAGGCTTCCAGAAATTTCATCAATGACCCGTAGGCGGGCTCGCACACGATACCAGCGAGAATTCCCAGGATTCCACCAAGTCCGGTCAAAGTCATGGTCTCGACCAGAAACTGCAGGACGATATCGGACCGGCGGGCCCCAAGGGCTCTCCTGATTCCGATTTCGCGCGTCCTTTCCGTAACCGTGGCCAGCATGATGTTCATGATGCCGACCCCTCCTACGACAAGGGAAATACCAGCCACCAAACCCATAAGGGCGATGAAGGTCATGCGGGCCTTCTCGGCCTGTTCCATAAGCTCGAGAGGGACCGTAACCTGAAAGTCATCCATCTCATGATCCCTGTCGAGAATGTCCTGGGTCATTTGCGCGATGGTGAACAACTTGTCGGGATCCTCCACCCTTAAGGTAATCTTAGACACCATATTCGAGCCGTCGGCTGCACGGTAGTAATGGTCGAAGAACTTGGACCACATCGTCTCGATCGGCAAATAAAGGTTGTCCTCGAACAATTCCTTGAATCCAAGGTTGGATTCGTCCTTCAGTTCTCTCTGGGGAGCCACGACTCCAACCACCTCATATAGGTTGCCCTCGGTAGTGACGGATTGTCCCAGGGGATCCTTGAAGGGAAAAAGCGTTTTCGACAACGCGGATGAAAGTACGCAAACCTCGGCCTGGGACAGGTTGTCCTCCTCCGTGAGGAACCTCCCCTTTACCAATTGAAGATCATGCAGGTTGCGGTAATTGGGCAGGCACCCCAATATCTCCGCCCTCGTCTGGTCATGGGAGGAGAATACCGTGCGGTTGTTGATCTCCCTCGTAGGGAAAAGGGCTCCGAGATGGGGCACCGTCTCCTTGATCTTGTAATAGTCGTTTTCCGTCAGTCCATAAGAGTTGAAATATTTACCCCTGGAAAGCCTTTGCTCCTCGGGCGGACGCTTGCTAGAAAGAACAATGCTGTTAGCTCCTAGGGCCATAATTTCGTCCTCGGCCTCCACCGCTATACCCTCTCCAATTGCCAACAACCAGATTACGCTGGCCACCCCGATGAAGACCCCTAGGGCAGTCAGCAGGGATCTCATCGGGTGGGTGGCAATGCTCATGAAAGCGGCCTTCCCAAAGGTGCTGCCGGCCCGTCCGACCCTGCGGTCATGAGCCTCTTCCCCCGATCCTTGATCTTTATTCCCTTCCTTGTCTTGGCCGGAACCAAGCGGGCGGTTGCGGTAGTCCTCCTCCACTCTGCCATCCTTCATCCGAATGATGCGGCTGGCCCGCTGGGCAACTTCCTTTTCATGGGTAACCAGCACGATGGTCTTTCCGCGGGCGTGGAGTTCGTCAAGCAAATCGAGAATCTCCGCCGTGGTCTTGCTGTCCAGGTTACCCGTGGGCTCGTCCGCAAGAATGAAATCGGGATCGTTGACCAGCGCTCGTGCAATACCGACTCTTTGCTGCTGACCACCCGAGAGCTGTTGGGGCCGGTGGTCGACACGGTCACCCAGGCCGACCAATTCCGCCAGGGAAGCGATCGAGTCTGTATTTGCAGCAGTAGCCCGTTCGTAGGAACGCGGCACCCTTACGTTGTCGAGAACGTCGAGATAAGGGATGAGGTTGTAGGACTGGAAGACGAATCCAATCGAGCGACAACGGATGGAGGAGAGTTCGTCGTCGCTCAACCCAGTGATCTCCCTGCCAGCAAGCTCATAGACCCCACTGGTTGGAGAATCGAGGCATCCAAGAAGATTCAGCAAGGTGCTCTTGCCGGAACCGGAAGGGCCCATGATTGCCAGGTAGTCCCCGGCCGGGACCTCAAGATCAACGCAATCAAGCGCCACCACGCGGTCGTCCCCAACCTCGTAGGTCTTGGTCAGGCCGCGGGTGGAAAACGCCAAGCTCATCTGTTCCTCCTGCCAACCAAGGTAAGAAGATAGGCGCAAGGGCTATCGGGAAACAAGATCGCTTCCGGAAAAGGCCTCGAAATGCTCGGGGAAGGAATCCGGGTTCACGACGACTTCGTCCGACTCCCCCAACCCACCTAGCAGAACCGCATGAGTCGTGTTGGACGAACCCAACTCGATCGATCGCGGGACCATCCCTTCATCCCCATCCTTGATCAGGCAGTAAAAATGGCCTTTCTGTCGAACCACTGCAGACAAGGGAATGAGCAAGGCAT
The DNA here is from genome assembly GCA_002500665.1 of Opitutia bacterium UBA7876. Classification (GTDB taxonomy): domain Bacteria; phylum Verrucomicrobiota; class Verrucomicrobiia; order Opitutales; family Seribacteraceae; genus Seribacter. Next base: position 5,688 of record DLRY01000017.1, on the reverse strand, counting down.
CATCGATGGACTCGGCCATTATCGTAACCTTGGCCGACATCCCCGCCTTGATGGCATCCGGGGGATTCTCGATCAAGATCTCGGTCGAATACTCCTTGATGTGAGCGGCGTAGCGATTAGTGGAAGGAACCGGGTAATCGCTTACAGAGTCGACTTTTCCGCTTAGGACAACCCCTCGAAACCCATCCCGCGTGATGGAAATTGAGCAGACCATCCCGGGCTTCACCTGTTCGATCTTGGTTTCGCTTACCCTCGCAAATACCCTCATGTGGGAGGTATCGGGCAACCTGATGATGGTCTGCCTTTCCCGAACCTGCTTGCCCTCCTCGATCAATATGCCGTCACTGGAACTGGAAGGCTTGCGATTCGCATAGGTAACTTCCCCAGCGGCAGGGGAAAGAATCATGCATTTCTCTATCTGCTCGGAAATCTCTCGCTCCTTCTTGCACTCAAGTTCATAGGAATTCTCGATCGATCTCAAGTTGGCCTCGGCGGTAAGAATGGATGAGTTCAGGTCATTGACCCTTGACTTGCGGGAATGCTTTCTCAGGACCTCAAGCTTGGTCATCGCCAGGTCGAGCTCCTTCCTTGCCTTATCCACCGCGAACTGGTCCGCCTCCAGCTGGACTTCCGGCAAATAGCCCTTGGCCGCGAGCTTTCTGCTGTAAGCAAGATACTCCTGAGCCCGACGGAGGTTTTCCCGAGCCACGAATTCGGCGCTTTGCATCTGTTCCTCCTCCTGACGGAAAGACCCCGAGAGATACTCGTCCAGGGAAAGCCTGGCGGCGGTCACCTCCGCTTGGGCCTTGACGAGGGAAGCTCGTGCCTTGTGGACTAGAATTCGCTGAGAGAGAAGATCCTTTTGCAACACCGCATCATCGAGCCTGACCAGGAAATCGCCTTTTTCTACCTTCGTGCCCTCAGGGACGATTTCCAGAATACTGACCCCGGTGGAACGGCTGCTCTTGACTTCGCAGACTATTTCCACGTTTTCGGAACTCTCCACTTCCCCAAGCTCCGTGAGCTCAAGCCTGAACTCTCCCCGAGAGACGGCTTCGAACAAGGGAAACACCTCCACCTCGTCGGAGGAATTGGGGCCAAGCATAAAGAAGGCGACCGAAAGGGCGCCGGCACTTGCCAAGCCGATCATGGTCTTGGCCGAGGCAAAGCCCAAGCGCTTACAATTGGATCTGATCATCGGGTAAACATAGGAAAATATAAAAGGGCGGGACGGGCAAGGTAGGAGCGCAATTAATTTTTGTTTTTCCACCTAGAGGGAGTCTTGGCCAAAATGGGGCCAGGGTCGACCCAAGTTCCATTTTCGGTTAGTTTCATACTTCCCAACTCGTAGTCCAGCCTCATTCGCATGGCTTCGTAGCCAACCCATACCTGAAGGAAGGAGTTGCTTGCATCAAGGAGATCGTTCAAGGCGTTTACCAGATCCCTCGCAGTCGTTGCGCCGAACTGGCCGTTCCTTCCGACTTGGGGAGGCTCGCTCAAACGCAGACGGGCAAGATCCACTTGGGCGATGGCTCCCCGGACCGCCGCCCTGCTCAATTCAAAGTTCAATTGGTTCAGTTTCGCCACGCGCGTGAAGTTTCTCAAGGATCTCAAGACTTCGTCCTCAAAGGCCAGGTATTGTCTTCTCGCTTGCTGGTAGAGGATCAGGGAGGCTTGGTAACGGTTCCTTTCCAAAACCTTGGACAGCGGTGTATCCAACTCGAGTCCCACGCTGGCGCCTCCTTCAGCGGGCCTGAAGTTACCCGACCCCAGGGCGCTTGATCCCAATTCACCCGAAAGGACCAAGTCCAAGTCGGTCCGCAAGTCGTCCCTTGCCAGGTCAGCCTGACGCCAGGCATCCACTAAGGTCGCCCGAGCATTCATCCAGTCCAGCCTTTTTTTAGAAGCTATTCGAAGGGCATATTCGGTTTCCACCCGTACTTCCTTCATCACGATCGATTCCAGACGAGCCGATGCCTTGGCGAGAGAAAGCTCGAGGAAAAGGCCCGTTAGTTCGTTCAAGGAGGTAGACACGCGCCCACGGATCCTGTTCAGCGGATCGGCTTGAGCCGAGGCGACTATATCGTCCAGGGATTCCCAATAGACCGAAAACTGCTCTTCCATTCGTTCGTCAGTTGCATTCAATTCGGCAACCACCCGGTTCAGGTCTTCATCCCGAAAGGCATCGGCACCCATTCCGATCTCCCTTAGGTCGGGTCTTTCCCTCAACCGCCAATACCACTTTAAGCGTACCGGCAAGGCGGTTCTCAAGGCTCCATGATCGGACTTAAACCCAGCCAGACTTCTTTCCACCCTAGGCCTCATGGCCCGCGTCTCCAAAGCCAAGGCGAGTAAACTCGCGGAAGAGGGTGTCTTATTCGGGTCTCTTGCCAGACGCAGCTTCAGATTAAGGGCATCCTGCATTTCAACTAGGTCGACGTCGGTAAGGCGAAATTGCTCCACATACTCTTCATTTACCTGAACCTCGAGATCGGGAGGTAACCCCATGCTGATCTTGAACTGGTCGAGACGACCCTCAAAGGCGGCCTTGGATGCAAGGAGGGCGCTCTGGCCTCCGTACAAAGCCTGCCTGGCTTGATCCACCTGCAGACGATTCCCTATCCTGCCTGCCTCGAAAGCAGCTTCAAGCTGAGAAAGGCTATCCTTCAGCTTGGCGACGTTGGCTTCTTGGTTGCGGATCTTCTGGGCTTCTTGAAGAAGGCCTAGAAAACCCGACACCGAGGAAGTTCTTGCGGAGGATGCGGCTATCTCACTCTGGCCCAAGCCCAAAGCGGGGTTTCGGCCAGTGGCCAAACTTAGGTAAAAACCCTGCCTGAACTGCTCCATGCTCCTTGCGTCGTTCAAGAGTCTTCTTTCCGCAAGCGTAAGGCGCTCCCTGTAGAACCTTTTGCTTGCTCCACGGAGCAGGGGCTGAGTAATGGTCAGACCGGCCATGGATCCTCCCACGTCGACTGAGCCTCCGCCCAATTCAACGCTTAGCCTGCTTGCCAGGGAAGCAACCCAATCGGCACCCTGACCGGCCATCCCTGCAAATCCTGCCCTGGTCCTTGATTGAAGGGTATTGGAAGGGGTGCCTTCCTTGGAGGATGCCCCGCCGGAAAAACCAAGGAAAGGCTTGGGTTCGAGACGGAACCTCTCATAGGTCACGTCGAGGGCGGAAAGATAGAGCTGCTCTTTTTGAGCTTGGAATTCCGGTGAATGAAGAAGCCCCAGTCTCATGGCAGTCTCGATCTCCAGCCCGACTTTTCCATTTTCAAGAAGCGGAAGTTGATCTCTCCATTTCTCACTGACCAACAACCGGGATTCGTTTCCATCGTCATAGGCATCCTTCTCCTGGATCATGATCGTGATCCTTCGCGAATCGGGATCATCCTTAGGCGGGAGGGGAAAAGCCGCAGTCGACGGATCCGCCAATCGTGAAAGGGGATCCACCTTCCAATCAAAACCGGGCACCAAGCCAAGCAACTCCCGAGCTTCCCTGTCCGCGTCCGCCGGTTCGATCCGCGAACGACAACCTTGAAGGAAAAACATCCCTGATAGGAAGATCCTCCCTGCCAGAGGGATGGCTTTCACGAAAAAGACCGAATTTCGCGCCTAGGCAAAAAGCTCGGTCACGGCCTGGGCCTTAACCAATTCCCGAGGTTGGTTGAGGTGGTTGTAGACGATCGATTCGGGGTTGATTCCGAAATTATGATAGATCGTGGCCAACAATTCACGAGGATGGATAGGCTTGTCTATGGGAGCCGAGCCGGTCTTGTCCGACTCACCGTGCACGTAGCCCCTTTTGATCCCGGCTCCGGCAATTACCCCAGTGTAGCAGTAGGGCCAATGGTCGCGACCATCGGCGCTGTTGTTGTTCCCCGAAGTGCTGACTCCCATTTGTGGGCTACGCCCGAATTCGCCTACGCAAACCACTAGGGTTTCGTCCAGCAATCCGCGCCTGTCCAGATCCGAGAGAAGACCCGAAAGGCCCGCGTCGAGCATGGGCGCGGACTGATCCTTCATGCGCTTGGGCAAACCCTTGTGAACGTCCCAGGAATGGTTGTCGGAATTGGCCACCTTGGGCCAGATAACTTCCACAACCCGGGTGCCGGCCTCGACCAGTCGACGGGCCAAAAGGCAGCTTTGCCCAAAGGTATTTCGACCATAGGAGTCGCGGATTTTTTCGTTTTCCTCAGACAGGTTGAATGCTTCACGGGCTCGGCCCGAGGCGACGAGGCTGAGCGCCCGGTCGTAATGTTCGTTCAAATTGTAGTGCTCGACGGCTTTGTCGATCACGGGCATGGCCTCATTGATGGCGTTTCTTAATCTGGCCCGGCGGTTCAGGCGGACCCCAAACATATCCGGGCGCATCTCCAGGTCGTCTACCCGGATCTTGGCCATCTTCTCCATATCCATGTCGCTGCCGGGAGGATAAAGGGTGTAGGGATCGTAGGCCTTGCCGAGGAAACCGGCGGCTCCGCCCTTACCGACCACACCGCTCTCCTGAAGAGGCCTCGGAAGCATGACGAATGGCAGCATGGGCTCAGTCGGAGGCTTGAACTTGATGAGGTTGGAGCCGAAATTCGGAAAATCCTTGGGACTGGGGGGCTCGAGCTGGCCGGAGGGACTGACCTTGTCGGTGGTGTATCCCGTCATCATCTGATAGATGGCGGCGGTGTGGTTAAACAGCCCCTTGGGGGTGTAGCTGACCGCCCGCATCATGGTGAACTTATCGTTTATCTTGGCAAGCTTGGGCATCAACTCGGTAAAGTTTACGCCCGGTATTTTGGTCTTGATCGGCTTGAAGATACTCCTGACGTTATCCGGGGAATCGGGCTTCGGGTCCCAGAGGTCCAAGTGACTGGGGCCCCCCTGCAGGTAGATCATAATCACGCTCTTGGCCTTGCCCCATCCAGGCCCGCCGGCTGTGGACTGGTTGGCTTTCAGCTCGAGCATGGAACCCAAGGTAAGCCCGAGCATGCCGGAGCCTCCCACTTTCAGAACGTCCCTTCTGCTCATGGGCAAGTGGGCGTCGCACAGGTCCTTTCCTAAATCTCCTGGTATACCGATCATGACGTTAGCCTTTCCTTTCCTTATTATTGAAACTCAAAATAATATACTTATGGATTTTTATCGATTAAATAAAAACGCAGGCGTGTTGATGATGGCCCAAGCGAGGTCCTGAGCCCCGACTATGCGCTTCTTTAGCAGTTGTCCCTTGCTAAGCTCGAGGTCCCTTCTCAGGCTTGCTATGCGGGGAGGCAGGGGGAGCGGAGTACTAGCCAAGCTCAGCTTGTCCTGTAATTGCTTGAGCCTCGGATCTTCCGGAAGAGACTTGCGGGCCTGCTCCAGAGCCTTGCTCAACTTGATCCTGTCGGGATCTGTATTCTTGAAGGTATCCGACAGCTTTTTCTTTTGCTGGGGGGTACGCTTGTCGAGGGCAACGGCGAAGATGGCACTTGTTTCGGGAGAAATCCCAAAGCTTACCGGGCGAGGAGCATCGGTCACGGCAAGGCGGAACCGGCCCAAGGCATGCTGACCACCGTTGAACTCCTGCTTGAGGGTAAAGGTGAGCTCCGAGCCATTCTTGAAGAGAAGGTCGCGCTTGGTCTGGAAGGATGCGAAATGAGCTTTGCCCATTTGCGGGGCAATCGCCCAGCCATTGCCGGCAGCGGCAAGCTTCCC
>DLRY01000095.1:31760-32315 GCA_002500665.1 Opitutia bacterium UBA7876 | reverse complement strand
ATCATTCTGGGCCTTCTCCTCCTCGTTTTCCTTCTGACCAAGCTTACCAAACCCCTGCTGGGTTCGCTCTTTTCGACTTCCAAGGAGGAGGACTGGTCCTTCAAGGTCTGGAAGCACCTGGAGCGAATGCTTGCCCCCCTATACCTCTTGCTTGGATGTGTCTTGAGCCTGGTCGTAGCCGAGCACGTCGATTTGGGTTCAGAAGCCTTGATCAGGCCCTTCACCAGCGCCGCCTCTGCCTGGGCCGTCTACCGATTGATATCCGGATTCATCAAGAGCAGGGCCTGGTTGCGCCTCGTTGCAATCCTTGCCTTCGGCCTTGCGGCCCTGCACTTCTTCGGGCTTCTGCACACAACCCTCGATTTTCTCCGCATGCTCTCCTTCAAGATCGGAGACCGGAGCATCTCGGTTCTCGATCTCGTCAACGGCTTGGGCATCCTTCTCTTTCTCCTCTGGATAAGCTCCATTATCGGATCCTCCGGGGAAAGGAAAATTCAACAGTTCCCCCATCTTCCACCATCCCTGCAGGTTCTTCTGACCAAGATCCTGCGGGTG
>DLRY01000095.1:0-31352 GCA_002500665.1 Opitutia bacterium UBA7876 | reverse complement strand
GCCATCGGCGTTGGGATAGGCTTTGGCTTGCAAAAGGTCGTCTCAAACCTCGTCAGTGGGCTGATTTTGCTTCTAGACCGCTCCATCAAGCCCGGAGACGTCATTGAGATCGAGGGCACCTACGGATGGATCAACTCCCTGCGGGCCCGCTATGCATCGGTCATTACGAGGGACGGAAAGGAACACCTCATCCCCAACGAGGACCTCATCACCAACCGGGTCGTGAATTGGTCCTTCAGCGATCCGAACGTACGGGTACGGGTACCTTTCGGGATTTCCTACGACAGTGATCCCCGGGTCGCCATCAAGCTATGTCTAGAGGCCGCCCAGTCGGTAGGCAGAGCCCTGCAGGACCCGGAATCGCGCTGCCTCGTTACCGGCTTCGGGGACAACTCCATAAACCTCGAGCTCCGTTTCTGGATCGACGATCCCTCCAACGGTGTCGGAAACGTTCGCAGTGCAGTTATGCTGGCCATCTGGGACAAGTTCAAGGAAAACGGTATCGTTATCCCCTATCCCCAGAGAGACATCAATATCAAGAAGCTTCCCGAAGCATTCAAGAACCCCGTGCCAAAAGGGAATCCCCCTCCCTCCGAATAGCCAAGAGTGGGCTTCCAAGCTTGCAAATTCGACTCATTCGGGTTTTGATATCCGTTTTTTTCGACCTTTATGTCTACCACAGAATTACATCTCGTTCCTGAATTCCTAGCCATGGGGCAACCCGGAGGTGACCCCTTGGGAGGAATTCTTCCCATGATCCTAATCTTCGTCGCCTTCTGGTTTCTGCTCATTGCCCCGCAGCGCAAGAAGCAGAAGCAGCACGAGAAAATGATCCAAGCCCTTGAAAAAGGGTCCAAGGTCAAGACCATAGGAGGTGTTTTCGGCACCATTACTGGCGTCAAGGACGACCGTTTCGTCCTGCGGATCTCCGAAAGCGTAAAGGTCGAGGTCGCCAAGGAAGCCGTTGCCGCAAGAGTAGACTGAAAACTTCCTCAAGCCCTTTACTCCGGCCATGACAAAGTCCTCCATCTGGAAAATCCTTTTCATTCTGTTCATCGTCTTGATCAGTTTCTCGCTCATAACCCCGTTCGAGGATAACGAACTGGGCGAATATGCCCTCTCCCAGGCTAACAGCAAGGCTGATGCCACGGAACATCCCCAACACGTCGAATTCTCGGAAGTAATAGCCGGGGTGCGCTTCGATTTAAGCGAGGGGCAGGCAGTCGACTTCAAGGCCCTCAGGGACTACGGCCAAAAACACGGTCTCGACTATGCCGCCTATTTCCAACCCCCGAAGGGAGTGTTCGGTACCGTGACCTCTCGCCTTTTTCCCTTTTGGATCAAGCCCGGCATCCGGGCCGGGCACGAAAAGGACAGGGACAGGCGCAACGATCTCGTTTTGCGCACCCTCCTCAAGAATTCTCAAGCCGCCATCAAAAAAGGGCTAGACCTAAGGGGGGGCATTGCCTTCACCATGGAAGCAAATGACCTTAACGAGAGCACTGATACGGGGGATTCCTCCGCCGGTTCCGCCATGGACAAGGTGGTGGAGATCATGAGCGAACGGATGAATGCATTCGGGGTTGCCGAAACCGTAGTTCGCAAGAAGGGAGACCGCTCGATCGAAATCCAGATCCCCGACAAGACCTCCAAGCAGAACCCCGAAATCATCGAGGAATTGCAAAAGCCTGCCAAACTGGAGTTCCGAATCGTCTACGTCGGATCGGAAGCCCCGCTTTCTCCCACTGAAGGAGACATGTGGACGGACGACGAAGATATTCCCTACGTCGCTATGCTAAGAAGCGATGCCGAACCCAACGAATCCCCCATCTGGATAAGGCGGCTTTGGTCGGCAGACGGTGAAATCATCGAAGAGGCCTATCCCAGACCGGACGAGAGCGGAGGCTATGAGGTCGGGCTGGACTTCACTTCCGAAGGAGGGAAGATTTTCGGCGACTTGACCGGCGACATCGCCCAGATGGCCGAGCCCGATACCGGAAGCCTCGGCAGGCTTGCCGTAATCTTGGACGGGCAGCTGGAAAGCGCTCCCACCGTACGGGAAAGGATCGATGGCGGAAGCGCCGTCATCACGGGAAACTTCAGCTACCGGGAAGCCAAAATGCTATCCGACATTCTCAACAACCCCCTCAAGGTATCCCTTGAGATCGGCGAACAGTACGAAGTCTCCCCCACTCTTGCCGCAGGTGCCTATGAAACCAGCAAGAGTGCCTGCGTGCTTGGTGCTATCCTCGTGATCAGCTTTATGGTTCTCTGGTACAAGGCAGGTGGTTTAGTGGCGGTTTTTTCAGTCTCTACCAACATCCTCTTGGTCATCGCCTTGCTAGCGGGAATCTTTCAGGCAACCTTCACACTTCCCGGGATGGCCGCCCTCGTGTTGACCATCGGCATGGCGGTCGATGCGAATATCCTTATCTTCGAACGTATCCGGGAAGAGCTCAGGGCCGGCAAGAGCCCGGAAAACGCCCTCGAAGGAGGCTATGCCAAGGCTTTCTCCACCATCATCGACGCAAACCTCACGACCTTGATTACGGCCTCAATCCTGATTTGGCTTGGTACCGGGCCGGTCAAGGGATTTGGCATCACCCTTGCCATTGGTATCGTAACCTCGGTTTTTTGCGCCCTTTTCATAAGCCGAACGCTCCTTAGCCTCCTTCTCCAAATGGGTTTGAGCAACCTCATCAGCCTACAGGCGATTGGGAAAAAGAAGCCCTCCATGGAAATCGACTTTCTCAATTTTTGGAAACCCGCCATATTGGTCTCGTGGGCGATCGTCGCGGTCGGCATTTTTTCCGTCGTGAGCAATAAGGACAAGATCTTGGGCATCGATTTTCGCGGAGGAGAGGAACTGGTAGCGTCCTATGATAAAACCATCGACACTTCCGAGCTGGACCAAACCTTCGAATCTAATCCCGGAATCGGAGAAGTTCAACACGTCTATCGGTCTGAAATAGGCAAGGGCGAAGAGGGCTCCCGGTTGGTCCTTCAAACCGAACGAGGCAAGTCCAGGGAAGCTCTCGGCCTCCTTCAGGAAAGCTTCCCTGCTGCGGGGTTGGTGGAAGAAGGAAAGACCGACATCAGCGGATCCGTCAGCGAACAGATCAAGTTTGATGCCCTGCTCTCGGTATTCGTGGCTCTCTTCGGTATCCTTCTCTACGTAGCAGTTCGGTTTGAGATGGGCTATGCCATCGGAGCCGTTGTGGCCACTATTCACGACATCCTCATGACCGTTGGTGTCTTCGTCCTGCTCGGAACCCTCTCGGCGGGAACGATCTGCTCAGGTCAGTTTACCGCTCCCATGCTGGCTTCCATCCTTATGATCGTCGGTTACTCCATCAATGATACCATTGTGGTTTTCGATCGGATCCGCGAAGAACTTGAAATGAATCCGGTGACCAAGTTGAGTAAGGTCATCATCATTGCCGTCAACAGGGTGCTTTCCCGCTCCATCCTGACCAGCATAACGACGCTTTTGGCTGCGGTCTCGCTTTGGGTTTTCGGGGCCGGCGTGATCAACGACTTCGCATTTGTCTTCGTCATTGGTATTCTCACCGGCACTTTCTCATCCATATTCATAGCCAGCCCGGTTTTCTACTTCTGGCATAGGGGTGACAGAAAGCATGTTGAGGAGGGTGAAATTCTGCCCAAGTACGATTGGCAAACCTCAACCTCCAAGGCCAAGAGCTAGCCGAGATTGAACGCATCTAGCCTTCCCAGCCCAGCAAACCGATCCCATGCTCTGGATTGAAGAGCAGGTTGATGGAGAAAAGACCGATCAATTAAGTCGCTCGCTTTCCATCTCCGGCCTTTTGGCCAAAATCTTGGTCGGCAGGGGGATCGAGACCCCGGATGACGCAAAAAACTTTCTAGAACCCAAGCTCGCTCATCTCTCCGACCCCTTTGATTTGCCGGGACTGGAGGAAGCGTCTTTGCGGATCGCACTTGCTCTGGAACTGGGAGAGGCAATCCTTCTGGTTGGAGATTACGACGTCGATGGAATCACCTCCACGGTCATCGTCGAACAAACCCTCCTCAAGCTCGGTGCAAATACGTCGCACGTAATCCCAAGAAGAAAGGACGAGGGATACGGCCTGACCTCCGAGGTCCTTGAAAGAGGTCTAGGCATGGGGAATTTCAAGCTTGTCATAGCCTTGGATTGCGGAACCAACTCCTGCCTCGAAGCGGATGAACTCAACGACCTCGGTATAGACTTGATTATCGTCGACCACCATCAGGCGAAGGGAGAGTTGCCCAAAGCGATCATGCTTAACCCCCATCTACATCCAGACACGGGAGAACCATGGAGAAACATGAGCACGGCCGGCCTAGCCTTCAAGCTGGTCCACGGACTTCTCAAGCATCTTCGAGACAAGAAGGCCGAACGAGCCTTTGAGATAGACCCAAAGGAAAGCCTGTCCCTCTCCGCCATGGGTACCATTGCCGACCTCGTACCATTGATCAAGGAAAACAGAATTCTCGCTCGGTTCGGGCTGAAGCACCTAGGCAAGCACCCAAGTCCCGGCTTAAGGGCTTTGCTTGATGAATCCGGCGTCAACACTGATTTCCCACCCGAAAGCGAGGACGTTACTTTCAAGCTTGCCCCCAGGATCAACGCCTGTGGAAGGCTCGATGACGCCGAGGTGGCCTCTTCCCTGATGCTTAAGACCGATATGGCCGAATGCAGGAAGCTGGCAAAGCAAATGAATGCCTACAACGAGGAGCGTAAGGAAATCGAGGCAAGATTAACCGAAGAAGCCCTTATTCAGGGGGAGCAGAGATTTTCCGATCACCCCGCCGTCGTGGCGTGCGGAAGCGGGGATGCATGGAACCCGGGAGTCGTAGGCATCGTTGCGGGAAAAATGTCCCACTCCCTTGGCAAAGCCTGCATCGTGCTGGCCGAGGCGGAAGACGGATCCCTCAGGGGTTCGGGCAGAGGAGTTCAAGGCGTAAACCTAGTCGATGCCCTATCGTCCTGCAAAGAACTGCTTACACATTGGGGAGGACATCCCGTCGCGGTTGGACTTTCACTGGAAAAGGAAAACCTAGAAGCCTTCACGGAGGCATTCCTCAAATCGATTGAAGCCTTGACCGACGAAAAGGCTGCAATCCCCACCCTGAAGATTTCCGCGACCATTGAACAAGATGAACTCAGGCCCGAACTTCTCCGCGAATTGTCCGCATTGGCTCCCTACGGACAGGAAAACCCAGAGCCGATCCTTGCCCTTAATGGGGTTAGGCTAGCCCAGAAGCCCAGGAAGGTCGGCACCGGCAATCATTTTCAATTTTCCGTGCACAACGGATCGGTCTCGGTTTCCGGAATCGCTTGGAAAATGGCGGACCGTATCCCGCCGGCCGACCGCAACCTCGATCTGGCTTTCCGCCTAAAATGGAACTTCTGGAACGGGCAAAGGCACCTCCAGATGGAATTGCAGGACTGGAAGGAAAGTAGCTAGGGGTTGATCCTCTCCTCAAGAAAAGCCAACGCCTCTTCCTCGGAAAGTCTTTCCTGCTTAGTCGAGTCGCGATCGCGAACGGTGATCGAACCGTCTCCCTCGATAGTCTCGAAATCAACAGTCAGCCCAAAGGGAACGCCAATCTCGTCGATCCTACGATAGCGCCGCCCGATGGCTCCGCCCTGATCGTAGACGACGTTCCATTTCTTCTGCAGTCGTTGGTAAAGATCCCTTGCCCGCTTAACAAGCTCGGGTTTGTTCTTGACGAGCGGGAAAACACCTGCCTTGACTGGTGCTACCCTGGGATGAAAACTCAGTAAGGTCCGCTTCTCGCCCTCGATCTCGTCTATAAGATAGGCGGAACAGAGCACCGCAAGAAAGGTCCGATCCACGCCTAAGCTCGGCTCGATGACGTGAGGCAGGTACTTGCTCTTTAGGCTTTCGTCGAAGTACTCGAGGTTTTTCCCGGAATGCTCTTGGTGCTGACTGAGGTCGAAATTCCCTCGGGCGGCAATTCCCTCGAGTTCATGCTCACCGAAGGGGAACTTAAAGGTAATGTCGGTACAAGCCTTGGCATAATGGGCAAGTTTCTCCTTGGGGTGAACCTCTTCGCCCAGAAAGTCATTCGTCAAGCCGATCCCCGCGAACCAAGCCTTCCTGACGTCGATCCATTCACGATGATATTTCGGCCATTCGTCTTCTCCGGGGGGAATAAAATATTCAATTTCCATTTGCTCGAACTCCCGAGACCGAAAGATGAAGTTACGGGGCGTAATCTCGTTACGGAAGGCTTTTCCGATCTGAGCGATGCCAAACGGAACCTTCACCCGGCCCGTATCCACTACGTTCTTGAAGTTTGCAAAGATTCCCTGGGCGGTTTCCGGACGAAGGTAGCACACCGAGGAAGCATCCCTCAAGGCACCCACATGAGTCTCAAACATCATATTGAATTCTCGTGGAGGGGTCAGCGAGCCAACTTTACCCGTTGCCGGCGAAGGCACGAGTGCCTGCTCGTCCGCATCAAGTTCGTCATAGGGCCTGAGTGAAAGCATCTCAAGGGTCCCCTGCGTCGCCGTCTTTCTTTTCATGGATTCAGCCAAGGCGAGGGCTTCCTCCTCCATCTTCTCGGACTCCAGCAGAGAAACCCATCCGAGACTCGCTCCATCCACCTTCACCTCGGCGGCAAAAAGCTGATCCGCGCGATAACGCATTTTGGAATCCTTGCAGTCCACCATTGGATCAGTAAATCCATCCACGTGACCCGATGCCTCCCATATCTTCGGATTCATGATGATTCCCGAATCCAGTCCGACCATGTCGTCCCGTCGGCGAACCATATCCTCCCACCAAGCGTCCTTGATGTTCTTCCTTAGTTCAACCCCGAGAGGTCCATAGTCGAAGAATCCATTCAAGCCGCCGTAGATTTCAGACGACTGGAAGACGAATCCTCTCCGCTTTGCAAGTGAAACGATTTCCTCGATCAGGCTGCTTTCCTTTGCCATATGATTTGTAAATAAAGCTTCCGATCATATTGAAAATGACGCTCTGGTTCAACTATGAACTCCGAGATGGATAGTTGAGTTTGCGAATTGACTCGCTTCGGATACCACCTTTGAATTCTCGAAATGAAAGCCTCTTCCCTCAACGCACAAAAGTCTCTGGCCCTCGCCCTGCTTTTATGCACCTGTTTCTTCTCTACGGGATGCAAAATCTTTCCAGGCGCCCAAAAGTACCTTTCCAAAAACGTTAACGTCGCAGGCGCATTGACTCACTCGCCCGATTCTTTTGCTCCGATTGAAACCGGGACTATGCACCTCAGGTCCGAAGAATTATGGTATCGTAAAGACTTTAGCGGAAACAAGACGACTTTTCTCTGGGGTCTGTTTACCTTTACCGACTACTAGAGGTTCTCCTATTTTTGCAAATGGCCCCGGTTCTTTGCCTGGCCTTTTTTTGGAATTAGAATAATTCCATTTTTGTGTTGAGGAATTTTTATTTTCCCGATATCATTAACTTGGTACGACTTACACTATGAATGACAAGGACAGGAAAGGTTTGCACTCGGCCCTCAAGAGCAAAGGGCTTCGTCCTACTCGTCAGCGAACCTGTGTTTATGAGACCATATTGGGTAAAAAGGATCATCCCAATGCGGACGAGATTCTGCTTAGGGTTCGTCGTAACCTACCCACTATTTCGCTAGCCACCGTGTACAACTGCCTGGACGCCCTCGTCGACTGCGGGCTGGTCAGGCAAGTCAACTTGGACCGATCCCCCTCACGTTTTTGCCCCAACCTGACCCCACATGCTCACTTCAAGTGCAACCGTACCGGGAAAATCCACGACATACCCATGGACCCTAAGGTAGTAGCCTCTCTTGAGTCGTCTTTGCCAAAGGGGTTCACGGCCGAAAACTTCGACCTCTCCTTCATCGGTTCTACCGATAAGAAAAACCATTCCTGATCCGACATCACTTCCAACTACTCATAGTGAGTTCCCTCAACATAAATAACCTCTCCGCTTCCATCGAAGGAAAAGCCATCCTGGACAACCTGAATCTTGATCTTCCCGCCGGTGAAGTTCACGCCGTCATGGGACCCAACGGGAGCGGCAAAAGCACGCTCTCAAAAGTCCTCGCAGGTCACCCGGACTACGAGGTTACGGGTGGAAGCGCCAGACTGGAAGGCATCGAACTGCTTGGACTCTCTCCCGATGAAATTGCCCGTATGGGTCTGTTCCTAGCATTCCAATACCCCATCGAGGTTCCCGGCATTAGCATTGCGAACTTCATTCGCGCAGCGCTCCAAGCCCGTTTGCCCGAGGGTGAAAGCGTCAAGGCTGTCGATTACTACAAGCAACTCTATGAAAAGATGGATGAGCTGGGAATGGACCGTACCTTCACTTCTCGCTCACTAAACGAAGGGTTTTCCGGTGGTGAAAAGAAGAGGTGTGAGATTCTTCAAATGTCCATGCTCGAGCCACGCTACTGCATCCTCGACGAAACGGACAGCGGGCTGGACATTGATGCATTGCGCGAGGTCTCCCTTGGAGTCAACCGCATGAAAGGACCCGAAAGAGGAATGCTGGTCATCACCCATTATCAACGTCTGCTAGAATACATCGTACCGGACAAGGTTCACGTCATGTGGGAAGGAAAGGTCGTCCTTTCGGGCGACAAGGATCTGGCCCTCGAACTTGAGCAAAGAGGTTACGACTGGATTCGAAACGAAGTAGCCGCCTGAAGGCATCGACAAGACTCCTTCCAGAAGAAATGAGCACCTCCAACCAGATAGCCGTAGATAGGGAAAAGGGGAATTTCCACTTCGAGACGGATTACGCGTATGATGCGGGAGTCGGTCTTTCCGAAGATGTAGTCAAGTACGTCTCGGGCGTCAAGGATGAGGAACCCTGGTTGCTGGACTTCAGGCTCAAGGCGCTAGCTGCTTTCGAAGGCAAACCCCTTCCTACGCACTGGGCCTCCAAGGACTTGGAAAACATCAATTTCGATCAGATTAGGTACTACTTATCGAAAGGACAAAAGCCCAGCAGGACCTGGGAGGAAGTTCCGGACGACGTGAAGAATACTTTTGAAAGGCTCGGCATTCCGGAACAGGAGAGAAAGTTTCTTGCCGGCGTGGAAGCGCAGTTCGACAGTGAAGCGGCTTACTCAAGGATGAAAGACGACCTAGAGGAGAAGGGCGTGCTTTTCATGGGCTCAACCGAGGGACTCAAAGAGTACCCGGAGGTTTTCAAAAAATGGTTCGGCAAGGTCA
This sequence comes from Opitutia bacterium UBA7876, assembly GCA_002500665.1. Classification (GTDB taxonomy): domain Bacteria; phylum Verrucomicrobiota; class Verrucomicrobiia; order Opitutales; family Seribacteraceae; genus Seribacter. The sequence goes on along the minus strand of DLRY01000095.1, from coordinate 22,111 downwards.
TACCGACTTCAGACAACAAGTTTTCCGCTCTTAACAGCGCCGTTTTTAGTGGAGGAAGCTTCATCTACGTTCCCCCCGGGGTCAAACTTGAGCAACCCCTCCAGGCCTACTTCAGAATCAATGCGGAGAACTTCGGACAATTCGAACGCACCTTGATCATTGCCGACGAAGGCGCCGAAATAACTTACATGGAGGGATGCACGGCCCCTAAGTTCGAAACTTCCACTCTACACAGCGCAGTAGTTGAACTGGTTGCCCTGAAGGGGGCCAAGATTCAGTACATCACGGTCCAAAACTGGTCGAACAACGTTTTCAACCTGGTGACCAAGCGAGCCCTTGCCGAAGAAGAGGCCGAAGTTCGCTGGATCGACTGCAACATAGGTTCCAGGCTGACCATGAAATACCCCGGAGTCATCCTGAAGGGAAGAAAAGCCCGCGGAGAAGTTCTTTCCATCGCTTTGGCCAACGACGGACAGCACCAAGATACGGGCGCCAAAATGGTACACGCTGCGAGTGAAACGACCAGCAACGTCATAGCCAAGTCGATTTCCATTGGGAAAGGGCGCTCTTCCTACCGCGGACTAGTGGAAATGCCCGGACGCCCCAGCCATTGCAAAAACAATACCGAATGTGATGCGCTGCTAATCAACGCGGAGAGCGAAACTGACACCTATCCTGCCATTACCGTTCGAGGGCGCGACAACTCCGTTCAACACGAAGCCAGCGTATCAAAAGTAAGCGCCGAGCAGATTTTCTACATGCAACAAAGAGGCATGAGTGAACCCGAGGCAATGAGCTTGTGCGTAAATGGTTTCGTCAATGACCTGATCAGGGAATTCCCCATGGAATACAGCGTGGAACTCAAAAGACTCATCGATTTGGAAATGGAAGGCTCTGTCGGCTGACCCTCTGCCTCCTTCATTCATGAGTATTCCCTCTCCAGTCACGCATTCTGAATCTTCGATCCTTTCCGACAGGACCTTCTTCGACGATTTTGCCAGCGAGAGGTCTTGGGAACCCGGATGGTTCGCAGACTTCCGCAAGGAAAACTGGGAAAAGGCATGCAAACTTGCCTCGCCCTTGAGGGATGAACGTTGGCGTTTTTCTCAAAAGAGTCGCCTCGGATTCTCCAAGGTTACCGGCTTGGACAGCTCCGAGGAAAGCATTTCCTTTGAGTCCTCCGATCCTAGTGAAGGAGTCTGCCTAAGGAAACTGGATAAAGTGATCCTTGAGGAACCGGACCTACTTGGCGGATTGCAAGAATTCTCCGGACCGGGTTTGGGCGCCGATGAAAGCTTTCACTTTGCAAGGGCATTTTTCGAGGCAGGTTTCTACCTCAAGACAAACCGAGACGCTACCGTCAAGGAACCCCTTTTCATAGAACACAATCCCGGAGGCGAGAATCTCGCCAGGTTTCACCTCAATCTCATAGAATTGGAACCGTATTCCAAACTTACCCTCATAGAGCGACTAAGCTCGTCCGTAGGGGACTCCAACGGTTTCTTCACCAACCTTACCATGATCAAGGCAGGGGAAGGATCCAGAATCGAAAGAATCTTGATTCAAGAACTGAATAGCCAGAGCACCTTTCACAACCTTGAAAACTTTGAGGTTTGCGCCGATGCCCATTTATCCAACGTTGCCGTTCATCTCGGATCGGCACAAACTCGGGTCGAATCCAAAGGTTGCCTATCCGGAGAAGGTGCTGAGTTCGACATTTCCTCGCTCGCGCTCGGACGCGGAAAACAGTTGTTCGACCAAAGGACGATGCAGCACCACCTCGCCCCTAATGGTAAAAGCAGCCTCACCTTCAAGAATGCTTTGCTCGATCAAGCCAAGTCCGTCTTTTCCGGATTGATCAAGGTTGAAAACGGAGCCGGCTCCACCAATGCCTACCAAAGTAATCGCAACCTGCTCTTGAGCGACACGGCGAAGGCTGACTCTCTTCCCGGTCTTGAGATCTTGGCTAACGACGTCAAATGCAGCCACGGAGCCACGACCAGCAAAATTGACGAGCAAGAGCTTTTTTATCTCCTTAGCAGGGGAATTCCTCGTTCCACTGCCGAAAGACTGATCGTCCTTGGGTTCTTCGAGGAGGTGATCGAAAAAATCCGCATCAAGGACCAACTGGAGTCGGTCAGGGAATCGATTTCCAATTCCTTTGACACCTGAAAAACCGCTAAACATGTCGACTTCAGAAACAGAGATCGAATTGACGCGTGACGTTTGCGCTACCTTGATCCCACATGGCGAGGAATTCACTCTCGCCAAGGGAGACAAAGTAACCATAACCCACCGTCTGGGTGGAAACTTTACGGTGATGACCTTGGAAGGCATGTACAGGATAGCCGCCAAGGATGCCGACGCTCTAGGCGAGGATTCGGCTGAAACTACCAATCGGGAAGACCACTCGGACCAGACCCCGGCCGATGCTGAGCAAATCAAGGAAAACCTCAAAACCGTCTTTGACCCCGAGATTCCGGTCAACGTGGTGGACTTGGGGTTGATCTATCGCGTGGAGATCGAGGACGTTGCGGATCGGGGAAGGATCGCCTTCGTGGATCTTACCCTCACCGCCCCGGGTTGCGGAATGGGGCCGGTCATTGCCGAGGACGTCAAAGGCAAGGTTCTAGAGCTTCCCGGAATCGACGATGCGGAGGTTGAAATCGTCTGGGACCCGCCCTGGACGCAGGACCTGATTTCGGAAGAAGGGAAAATGGAACTGGGACTTATTTGAGTTCTTGTTGGTTTTCTGCTTGTCCTCTTCATCCTTAATCCTAATCAAGCTAGGCAGGAAATGACCAATGAAAAGAACACCCTGCGCATAGCCTTGGGAACCGATCATGCTGGTTATACTCACAAGGAGGCCATCAACCTATTCCTGCTTGAAAAGGGCTATCAAACGAAGGATTTCGGAACCTTTTCCGAAGAGTCCGTAGACTACCCCGCCTATGTCCGCCCCGCTGCGGAAGCGGTGGCGGAAGGGCTGTGCGACCTTGGCATCGTCCTTGGAGGCAGCGGTAATGGCGAAGCCATGGCCGCCAACAAGGTCAAAGGCGTAAGGTGCGCTCTTTGCTGGTCCGTGGAGACCGCCAAACTGGCCAAGCAGCACAACGACGCCAACGTCCTATCACTCGGTCAGCGACAAATTTCTCAAGAGCTTGCCCTCAAAATCGTCGACGCCTGGCTTAATGAAAGTTTTGAGGGAGGAAGGCACCTCCGGCGCATTCGGATGCTCGACTCCAGCGACTAATTTCGATATCCATTAACATCTCATGAGTGAAGATAAAGACAAGAAGCGTGACTCCGTCACCGAAATGATTCAAAGCAAGTTCCTCGATCAGCGGAAAATATTTCTATGGGGGGAAGTCAGTGACCGTTCCGCAAGGGACTTGACTGAAAAGCTGCTTTTTCTCGAATCTTCGGACCCCGGAAAGGAAATCACTTTCTATATCAATTCACCGGGAGGCTCAATTACGGCCGGCATGGCCATTTTCGATACCATGCAGCTCATCAGCTCACCCATCAAGGTTGTCGTTACGGGCATGGCCGCCAGCATGGGATCGATCCTCCTTTGCGGAGCTACCAAGGGACAGCGTTTCCTCTATCCCCACTCGAGGGTTCTTATCCACCAACCGCTTATTACCGGGCGCATGGTTGCTGCCGCGGTCGACATCAACATCCAAGCCGAGGAAATGGAAAAATTAAGGGAAGAGCTCAACGGAATTCTGTCCAAGACCTCCGGGCAACCACTGGAAAAGATTCAGCTCGATACGGATCGGGACTTTTACCTAAATGCGAAAGAGGCTATCGAATACGGATTGGCCGATAAGATCGTCGACGAAATCTGAGTCAAATGCGGGGCTTGCCCATCTCGGTGAGAGGCAACGCCTCGACAGCCGACCATTGCTTGGGACGATTAATGGGCGGTAGTTTTTCTTTGCAAGCCCGCTCCAATACCTTCAGGTCGACGGTCGAAGGCGTTACGTAAGCCTTTGCCACTCTCCCCCACTCTTCGTCCTCGACACCTACAACGACGCACTCTTCAACCATACCCGTCTGGAGAATGACGCTTTCCGCAAGGCAAGGGTCCAGGTTTTCTCCGCCGCAGACGATTAGCCTGTCCCCCCTTCCCGTTATCTTCCAATAACCCTCACCATCCACTTCGCCAAAATCCTCGGTCTGAAAAGATGCGCCAGGACTCAGGAATTTGGGTGGTTTGGCCAGGCATAAGCTTTGCGACCTAATCACAAGCTTGCCATGATCTCTGGAGAGAAAAAGTTCAGCGTGGTCGAGAGCTCGTCCCACTCCTTCCCTTCCATTCAAAAACTCATCGGCCCGCAAAAGAGTAACCATGCCGGCGGTTTCAGTCATTCCATAGGTCGGCCAGATCGGGAGATCTTCCTTGCGGCAAAGGGAAGCCAGCCGTTGGCTGATGGCTGCTCCTCCAACAAAGATTCCCTTGAAGGCTCTCAGGTTGGAGCGTCCCCGGGACGATCGAACCAGTCGATGTAACTGGGTGGGCACTAGGGAAATCCATCGGCCCACGGCCTCGGTCGTCATTTCCTCACTCTCGAGATCGCGATAATGTCGGAACAACACCGATCCACCCGTCCGGATGGCTCGGAAGACTTGCATCCAACCACCGAGATGAGACAAGGGGAGGCAACAAATAGACGAGATAGCGTCATTTCCGATTCTTGCCTGCAGACCATCCACTGCATTCACGAGAGAATCCAACGAGTGAATGACCCGGGAGGGTTTACCCGAAGTCCCACCCGTCTCGAAACAGAGCAAGGATCCCTCGGGCAAAACAGAGGAGCATTCATCCTCCTGCACAAAAAACCTGCCAGTCGAAAAATCTGCGGAAGTACCCTCGCTCAACAACTGAATCATCTCAGTTGCAAATCGGATTCTTGAATCTCCATGATCGTTTGCAGGATCCACCCACTCCCCGTTCAACCACTGGAAAGACCGTCTCATAGCTTTTCCCAGAGTTCCTCCAGTCGATCAGCTCCGACCGAGAGTGGATAGAGAGGATGTTGGTGGTGTTGGGGGAACTCTCCTGCCCTACCTTCGAGCGGCCCCCTTTCCAAACCCGCTACCGTATCGGCGAGTAAAGCGCAGCGGCACACTGCCTCGAACCCAAAGGGGCTCTCGAAAACCGTTGATACGACGCATTTCTTAGGTTCGGACTTGATGAAATTCATCATTTCCACCCAATTCGGCATGAGGGCAGGCTTAATGACGCAGAGTCCCGTCCACCCCTTTTGCCTTACCTCATAGCCCCCTCCGAAGAAAAAGACGCTTTCATCGACCGCCAGGGAAACGGTGGATTCCTCGGCCATGGCAACCATGACGTCAAGCTGATCGCGCGGAAGTGGTTGTTCGATCATCTCCAAACGTTCTTCTCCATCAAGCGCCTTGATCCAAGCACCCAAGGAATCGGCGTCCAGAGACTCGTTGGCATCAAGCCTTACCTTTACGGAGCCTGGAAGTGAGGAAAGCCAGGAAAGGGTCTCCGCGATTTCTTGGTGAACGAGGCCTATACCGATTTTTCTCTTCACGGTTCCTTCGCTCACCGGAACTTCCCCCCCGGGAAAGTGCAAGCGGGCGGAAAAGACAGGAGAAGTCGAAATCGACTCCGTCTTTTGCATCGACCAGATTCCACACGATAGACAACTGAGGGCAGAAGCAAACAGCGGACTTGGATTGGTCCCCTGGCCACGAACCCACCCCTGCGCTTCTTCGATCAAGGCTTGGAAATCACCGCCGACAAAACCTGGGGTCGGCGCAACTTCCCCATACCGTACGGTCCCCTCGCCCACTTCCTCTCGAAGAATGATGCTACGGCGAACGTCCCATTCCCCGTGACCGGTTTGCAAGGGATGGTTGAATCTTTCTTCGTAAAGCCGAAAATGCCGTGAACTACTCATGGAATAAACTTGTGGGAATATGTGATGCTTTCTATCATATAAACCTAACTCATACGATGACGTAAGAACCAATTATGGATGAAGACTTTTACTTGAAGGCAGATGATTTTTTCCGGAAATGCTTTCCTTCCGGTCTAACCTTCGACGACATTTCCCTCGCCACTCGTTATTCCGAGGTGTTGCCGAGGCAAGTCAGGCTGGAGACGACCCTTTCAGAGTCCATCAAGCTCAGCGTTCCCATCCTTTCGTCCGACATGGACACGGTGACCGAATCCGACATGGCGACTGCCATGGCCCTCTGCGGAGGCATTGGCTTGATCCATTACAACATGAGTAAACGGCAGCAGGTCAAGGAGGTCGCCAGGGTCAAGTATCACGTCCACGGGCTCATTCAGGACCCCATTACCATTACCGCCGACAAGCAAATAGGAGACGTCCTCCAGCTGATCGAGGACAAACACTTCCAGTTCCGCACCTTTCCGATTGTTGATGATAAGGGTAGGTTGCTCGGGTTGCTTCCGGGTAGAGTGGTCAAGAAGAGATACCGGGAACGGAGGGTTACCGACGGAATGCTTGCCAGGGGAGAAGTCTACACTATTTGCGAGAATGAGGTAGGAACCGACCCCATCAAGACTGCGGATGATTTCTTCAGCAAGCACATGGGGATCCACAAGTTGCTCGTCGTGGACAAGAACGACTGCCTCAGGGGTCTCTACACCCTTAGCGACATCGAACGCATTATGGAGGAAAGTCGGGATCACGTTAAGCCCGCCAGGGACGCGAAGTTCCGGCTCCTTTGCGGCGCCGCAATCTCCGTTCCGAGGAACTCGGACGGCGAAATGGACAGGGAAGACATCCGGACGCATGTTGAGGAGTTGGTGGACAAGGGGCTCGACGTAATTGCCGTTTCAACGGCCCATGGGCACACCAAGGGAGTCGGAGACGCGACCCGCTTCATAAGGGAGTCCTTTCCCGAGCTTACCATTCTGGCAGGCAATGTTACCTCGGGAGAAGGCGTGGAATTTCTCGTCGAATCCGGTGCAGATGCCATCAAGGTAGGTCAGGGGCCCGGTTCAATTTGCACGACTAGGGTCGTGGCGGGTGTTGGGGTTCCACAGATGAGCGCACTGTATGCGGCCACCGTGGGAGCGAGGAATAAAGGCGCATCCATATTGGCCGACGGAGGAATAACGAAATCCGGTGATATCGTGAAGGCCCTGACCCTCGCCCAAGCCGTTATTTGCGGGGGATTGCTCGCCGGATGCAAGGAAGCCCCGGGCAGAATCATCGAAATCGAGGGAAAATACTATAAGCAGTATCGCGGCATGGGCAGCATGGAGGCTATGAAGGAGGGCTCCGCGGCCCGTTATGGTCACAGTGAGGAGGATTTGCTCGCCAAGAGTACCCCGGAGGGAATCGAAGCACTCAAGGAAGTGGCTGGATCCGTCAGTGAAACCATCGAGAGCCTTACCGGCGGTCTGAGAGCTGGTCTCGGATATCTTGGCGCCGAGGATCTCCAGGCCTTGAGAGAGAAGGCAAGGTTCCTTCAGGTCACCCCCGCTGGGCAGAAGGAATCTTCCCCTCACGACGTGATTGAGGTCAAGCGAAGCGATTTCACCCGTACCTAATCCTTCCTGCAATCACAAGCATGCAAACTTGCCCGGAAAGTACTGCGAGCCTTATCTCCGTGATGGGTATAAGTATGGGCGACGAGGGCAAGGGCCGTGTCGTTCATGAAATCCTCGAGGAAATCGAGAGCGTCTCCGGGAAGCCTGCGGCGGGCGTGATGAAAGTGAACGGAGGAGCCAACGCCGGTCACACTGCGGCCGGGCTCAAGCTAAACCTGCTTCCTTCCGGGGTAGGGAATCCACGAGTGCCTCAACTCTTGATTGGAGCCGGTGTAGTCGCCGACCCAAGAAAATTCCTCTGGGAAGCCAAGCCCTTGGAGGCAAGAGGGCTCTCGGTGCTCTCTCGGCTAATCATCGACGAGAAAACCCAAGTCAGCGACCTCTCGCACAGGCTTCTCGATCTTGCCTGGGAAGATTACCGTATCAAGCAGCTTGGAATGGAGAATAGAGGGTCCACGGGTCGGGGAATCAGCCCCGCCTATTCTGACGAGACCGGTCAGTGGCAAATGTTCTACCTTGCCTTCAAACAGGACAGGAAAGGGTTTTCATCGGCCTTGCAGGGACGCGTCCAACGGGCAACCGACACCATCAGGCACGTCTGCAAGGTTTCCGAGAAGGACTGGTTTTCCTTCTTCGAGACCCTCACAGAGGCTGAGAAGAGAGCAAACGAAGATTCCATAGAGGGGGAAATTTTCTCCCCGGAGGAGTTTGATTTCATTAGGTTTCGAGCGAATGAGCCTTATGCGCTTAACCTCGAGCTTCTCGAGGAGGTCTATTGGCAGGCTGGAGTGGAACTCGTTTCATGCATTGGCGACATCCGTCCCTTCCTCCTCGGAAACAAGCCCTCAAGCCAGCCAATCGTGGCGGAATTCGGGCAAGCCTATTGGCTGGATAAGAGGCACGGGTTCACTCCCAACGTAACCGCCTCGCACACCACCGGATCGGAGCTTTTCCACTCCGGTGGAATTCCTCTGCGGGAAGTGAGGGAGATCGGTTGCTGCAAAGCCTACGACACCAAGGTCGGGACGCATCATTTCCTTACTAGGATCGATCATGAAGCCGATGCCCTTGGTCGCAAACTGGCCAAGTTGGAATTCGGGACCTCAACCGGCCGGCAAAGGATGGTTGGGTGGTTTGATGCCGTTGAAAAAGGGAATGCCCTCCGATTTGGAGGTTTCGATGAGCTTGTTATCAATAAGCTTGATGCTTTGACTCTGGACGACGGGATCGATTGCAAGCTCAAGATCTGCGTCGCCTACCGCCAAAAGGACGGATCCATTATCAGGGAAGTTCCTAGAAGCGAGCAAGTTCGCAGAGAACTTACCCCCGTATACGAAGAAATGGAGGGATGGGATACGGACATAGGATCGCTTTCTTCCTACGCTGAGCTCCCTTCGGAAACAAAGGCATATGTCTCAAGGATGGTCTCCAGTTTGCTCGAAGCAGCTTTTCCCGATGGCATCGAATCCTCCAAGTTGCCGAAAGTCAGGTTCATTGGAATCGGGCCTGACCCGGGCCAAATCATCTCGGACGTGCCCTCTACTGATGAGCTTGTTGCCCATAGTAACCTTACTCCATCAGTCCGTTGACCTTCGTAAGCGCCCTCCCCTCCTGTATGGATCGATTCAGGAATCGAATCACTTGGGATGAGATCGACCGGGACTTCATTCAATCCCACCTCCATCTGTGCCACAATGAGGATCTGGGACGGAAGGGTACGGACAAGCACTGCGGCGACCTGACCACCGAATCGTGCCGAATTTCCGGGCATGGGGAGGCGAGGATCGTGGCCCGGGAAAAGATGATTGTCTGTGGGACCAGTCTCATCCCCATCATTGCAAGCGAGTTTGGAGCTACCAGCGTACGAGTATGCAAGGAAAAGGAAGACGGGCAGGAGCTCGAGCCTGGTGATTGCGTAGCCATCCTCGAAGGTCTGCAAGCTGAGATTCTGATGGTGGAGAGAACCGTCTTGAATTTCATGCAGAGGCTCTCGGGCGTTGCAACTTGCGCCCACCGTTTCAAACGCACGCTGGAACCCCACGGTGTCGGCTTGCTTGATACGCGAAAGACAACTCCGGGCATGAGGATGCTCGAAAAGTATGCCAGCGCCTGCGGGGGAAGCTATAACCATCGTATGGGCCTTTACGACAGGATCTTGATCAAGGACAATCACCTCGCCGCATCTTCAGTGGATTCCCCTTCAAAACTCGAACGGTTCGTAAAGGATATTAGACGGAATCAGCCTCAAGTCCTTCTCCAAGTGGAGGTAGACGAGGTGGATCAAATCCGTCCGACTCTGGAAGGAGGAGCAGACGCCATCCTGCTCGACAACTTTTCGCCTGAGGCCATCGTCACGGCGACCGAAATAAACCTCAATCAAGCGGTTCTAGAGGCCAGTGGGGGAATCAATGAGCAAAACGTGTCCCTCTATGCTCAAGCTAAACCTCATTTTGTTTCCAGCGGAGCTCCAGTCCATGCCAGCCGCTGGCTGGACCTTGGCCTGGACTGGCGATAGCCTTCATACTTCAAGGATGTCCAAATATCCCTCAGGCAAAAGAAAGAGCATAAAGTCACCGGTCGCCAAGCGGGTGAAGGCGAGCGAGAACCCGAGTTCCTACGTGCTCCGCATGTTACTTGCCTCATCACCATACTATGTTTCCGGAAGCCTATTGGCCCAAAAGCTCAAAATGTCCAGAGTTGGGGTTTGGTCGAGAATCAACAAGCTTCGGCGGCAGGGGCTTTCCATAGACGCTTCGCAGAACCGAGGCTACCGCTTGGCGGCGGAACCCGACTTACTTAACCAGCCCTTGCTGGAGGCATGGATGAGGGAATCGGGAAAAACCTGCAAGGTTTTCGTCCATGATGAGGTGGACAGCACGAATTCATTTGCCGAAAGGCTGCTTGCCAACGGTGAAAAAGGTCCTTTCGCAGTATTGGCAAATTCCCAAAAAGAGGGAAGAGGCCGACTTGGTCGCAGCTGGCACAGTCCTCGTGGCGGAAACCTCTACCTGTCCGTTGGATTCATGCCAAACGTCGACATCTTGAAATTGAGGTCCTTTACTCTCTGGCAGGGAATTCAAATCGCAACTCTCCTGCGATCCCTCACTGGTATCGAGGGTATTTCCGTGAAATGGCCCAATGATCTCGTTCACGACAAGGGAAAGGTCGGTGGCATGCTGACTGAAGCGTCCATTGATTGCGAGCGCGTCAGGTCACTGGTTTTCGGCATTGGCCTCAACGTCAACTGCCCACTTAAGAGATTCCCTAGTTCCCTGGCAAAAATCTCGACTTCACTCGAGGATCTCAAGGGTGAAAGTTTCCGGATCCACGAGATTGCCGCCAAGGTAATCAAGGCCACCTTAACCGGATATGCCGCTTGCCTGAAGGGTGAGACTGAAAAGAATCTGGTCGGGAAATGGAACGAACTCGATGCCTTGGCCGACCGCAGAGTCGTTGTTTCAGGAGGCAAGAAGAAGATGGTTGGAACGGCTAGGGGAATTGACTCATCCGGGGCCCTCCAGCTCAAGCTGAAAAACGGACGAACCAAGGCCATCCAGGCCGGTGAAGTCACGTTAAAAGAATGAATAGTTCTCCTAAAAAGCTTTTAACCTTAGACTTAGGTAACTCAACTTGTCGGATGGGAATCTTTCGGGAAAGCCGTATTTCCGACGATGCATTCATCGATACCAATCGCTTCATTGATAACCCCGAAATCCTTCTGAAGGGCACGGGGAAAGGCTCTTCCCCTCTTTGCTACTGTTCCGTTTGCCCACCTGCAGAGATCGAACTGGTCAAATGGGCGATAGCTTCGAACAAGGAGTTGTTTTGCCTCACTAACCGCACTTGCCTTGATTTCCCCATTGCCTACCCATGCCCGGAAGAGATCGGCCCTGACAGAATCGCCAACTCCTTCGCCGTTCACAGGACCTCCGAGTTGCCCGCCATCGTAATCGACGTTGGAACTGCGACTACTTTCGACGTGGTCAATGAGGAGGATGGCTACCTGGGGGGAGTTATTGCCCCTGGACCCCAGGGATTTTTGGATTTCCTCCATCAAAATACTGCTCTTTTGCCCAAGGTCGCGTACGGGAGCAAGGCTCCCGAATCTCCCATCGGAAAAACAACGAGCGATGCCATGCTCTTGGGAGCAAGGCTGGGTTTTGGACCTATGATCACCGGAATCCTAAACCGTTTGAAGAAAGAAGTGAAGGAGAGCTGCGGGAAAGCCCCCCTCGTAATACTCGCCGGAGGCGCAGCCCGACACTTGGACTTGGAAAATTTCGAGCATAGGCCATTCCTCACCTTGGAAGGCATTGCCCTTGCCTATCTGGAAAACACACTCGCTCAGGTATCTTGATGAGTTCCGAAAGCAAGCCGCTCCCTATCGTCGAGGTTCTAAACTTGCGAAAGAAATACGGGGCCATTCAAGCATTGAAGGGGATCAGTTTTTCAATCGGAAAAGGTGAAATCGTTGGGTTCCTCGGTCCAAACGGAGCGGGCAAAAGCACGACTCTGCGCATTCTGTCGGGCCTCATCCCTGCCGACTCGGGAGAAGCTAAGGTTTGCGGGGTAGATCTTGCGGAGGAGGAAGGAGAGGTCAGGAGACACATTGGTTACTTGGCCGAGAACAACCCCCTCCCAGAGGATCTGCGTGTCATCGAGTACCTCAATTTCAGGGCTAGGCTGAAGGGACTGGAAGGGAGCAGAAAAAGGGAGAGGATCAAGATCGTCCTGGATATCTGCGACCTGGAAAGAAAAGTTTCCGAAAGAAAGATCGGAAACCTATCCAAAGGGTTTCGGCAACGGGTTGGAATTGCAGACTCTCTTCTAGCGGAACCCCGCCTTGTCATCCTGGACGAACCGACTATTGGCTTGGACCCCCGGCAATCGGCAGTCACCCGCAAAATGATGGAACGCTTGCGGGGTGAAGTGTCCTTCCTTCTTTCAAGTCATATCCTGTCCGAGGTCGAGGCCTGTTGCGACAGAATGATTATCCTTAGCCATGGCCAGATTGTGGCGGAAGGAACGCTTCGCCAGTTGCAGGAGGAATTCATCAACAAGACCATCTTCGAGATCGTCGCGGACGGAAACCGAATGGAACTACAGAGAGCAATCAGAGCAATCGACGAAAACTGCGAACTTATCCAAGACGATCCCGTCGAGGTAACGGGTAAGCGAAGGTTTACCTTTTCGACCGACCAAGGTGAGGAAGTGGCGGAAAAGATTCTCCGTCGACTTCTGGGCATCGAGCAGTTCAAGATCACCGAATTTCAAATTACCCGGCCCGACCTCGAGACCATCTTCCTCCGGGCTACTAAGAAGAACTGGGAAGACCAAGATCACCTGGGAAGAAAGAAGAAGCGACCCGTGCTAGTAGGAGAAGCCAGCCGTTGAAAGTGAATCATGCGTGAATACTGGGTTATTCTAAGGGCGGAACTCTTCGGTTTGTTCATCTCTCCGGCAACTTACGTTGCGAGCTTTTATTTTCTTTCCCTGCTTGCCATTGGATTCCGTTTTTTCATCGAAGGTTTCGCCACTACGGATTGGATTCTTCCTCCACTTGCCTCTCTTGTCGTTGGACTGGTCTTCGGTTCCCCCGCCCTGATTCCTTTCCTTACCATGAGGTCTTTCGCGGAGGAGAGAAGACTGGGTACTCTCGAGACGATGATGTCCGCCCCAGTCGGCAGTGTCTCCCTAGTCTTCGGAAAATGGAGTGCCAGCTATCTTTTCTTTCTCCTGATTTGCGGGTTTGCCTTCTGCTTTCCCGCCCTTCTTCTATTTCTTTTTCCCGAGCAGGGCGAAAGCTTGGGCTTTACGCGGTACGAACAATGGATCGGAGGATGGCTTTTCCTCATGGTCTTCGGAGCGAGCTTCACCTCGGTAGGCATTTTCGCAAGCTCCGTCACGAACAACCAGATGGTTGCAGGCATGCTTTCCTTTACTCTTCTGACCCTTTATCTCTCACTAATGGCGTTTTCATTCGGTGAAACTTCCTCCCCCGACTCCATCGACAGCTTGACCGACTTCTGGAATGCAAGCGTAGGTTCGATCGGGAACGGTCTGGACAAGCTCCAGCACTTTTCGGTTGGACTGGTAGACGCGGGAACCATCCTCCACCAGATCATCTTCACCCTCTTTTTCCTCAGCCTGGCCACCCTTCAGGTAGAAAGGCTCAACCACTAATGGATTTCAAGCAAGCCAAGAGAAACAGAAAGTTCGACACTTGGTTCATGATCCTTCTGCTTTTTTCACTTTGCGCCGGTCTTAACTTTCTAGTCTCGCGGATCGACCTCCAAGCAGACCTCACTCCTGGTTCCAGGCATACTCTCAAGCGAGAAACCTTGGCCTTGCTCGACCAGATGGAAAGTCCCGCAGACATAATCATCACAATCCGGGACGACAACTCACTGCCCAAGGTCACACAGAAGCTCCTCCATGACTTGAGCCTGCTTCTGGATAGTTTCGAAAAATCGGCATCTGCAAAAAAAATCAACGTTCACCGAATCGACGTTAATTCAATCAGCAGTTCCTCCGAGGTCATAGACCGATACAAAATCACGGAAGCAAACCTGATCGTGGTCGCTTCCCCTCGAGGGGATAAGAAGATTATCTTCAGGCACGAGGATCTCGACGGCTCCAATCCTTTTGACCCCAATGAGGTATTCCGGTCCAGAGACTCGCTAGCCAGAGAATCTCTTTGGGAATCAGGCCTTTACGGAGACTGGCAGGAGTCTCCCTCTGGAATCCCCGAACCCAAAGTCTTCCGCGGCGAGGAAGTCATCACCCGAGCAATCCTTGAGGTAAGCGGAAAACCACAAGCCAAGAAAGTCGCCTATTTCACTCGTGGCCATGGTGAAAGCAGTCCCGCCGACGTCAACGCCGAGAAGGGTTATTCCGAGCTTAGAAGACTGCTCGAAGACCGGAATCTCCAGGTTTCCGATATCGACTTGAGTGTTTCCGAGAGCGTTCCCAAAGACGCAAAACTCCTTATCATTGCCGGACCAAAAGCAACTTTTCTAGACAAGGAAGTATCCTTGATCCGGAATTACCTCAACCAGAATGACGGCAACCTGCTTATTTCTTTGGATCCGGTTGAAGCCCTTGCCGTAGTCGACCGTCCGGCATTCGGTTTGCGGCCTCTTTTGAAGGAATGGGGACTGAGGTGTCACGACATGCTAGTATATGATCCCGAAAAGAAAAACTTCGACTATTTCAGCGGCGACTATTCTCTCAAAACCTACTCCACGGAAAAGCCTCACCGAATCGTTCGAACCCTCCATGAAGGAAGACTATCCGTTCAGGCCGAAAGGTGCAGACCCGTTGAGGTCGACCCGGAACACGACCCCGGCCTCAATCCCGTCTCGCTCATTTATTCCTCAAGGTCCTCTTGGGCCGTTTCAGGTTGGGCCAACCGCAAGAGTCCCCCGGATAAGAACCCACTCCTCGACGTGGACGGGCCAATCCCGGTCGCCTCGGTTTCATCCTATTCGGCTGCCGGAAAGGGAGACGGCCAAATCCGCTCGAGCGGGAAGATTGCAGTCGTGGGCTGCTCAAAGATCTTCTCCAACAAGCGACTCAGATCCAACACGGGAAACCAATTCCTGGCCCAAAATCTCATTTACTGGATCAAAAGTTCCTACGACATGCTCGACATTCGGCCCAAGCCCGTAGAAAGCTATCACGTTTCCATGAACAGCCAAAGTTTCGAAGACCTTCTCTATTCCCTCTCCATCGTTCCCGGAGCCATCGCCCTGATGGGAATTTTCGTTGGATGGCTGCGCAAAGAACTCTAATCCATGAAAAAGATCAAGGTACAACTTCTTCTGGCGAATCTGGTCATTGCCGTGATTATTTTCATCACCATCAGTCCCGACGGGGATCAAAAACCAGACTTGAAATCCGAGGTCGTGAGGATGTTTTCCAACCTTCATTCGATTTCAATTTCCGATCCCGGAAAGAACGAAGTCGTCAAGATTACCCGGGACGAGCAGAATTGGGTTCTCGAAAAACCCTTCTCATGGGAGATAGACGAATACGTGCTGTCCAATTTTACCACGAAATTTTCCCACCTGAACTTCAAGGAACTCTATACCGTTGATGAAATCGAAAAGAAAGGTGAAATCCTTGAGGATTACGGGCTCGATGCGAATTCCACTATTTTGGAAATCAACGCCCTTGATGAAACGATTCGCATAACCTTGGGGAAAAAGACGAGAAATGGTGATTCCGTTTATGCCCAGATTGAGCGTCCATCCATCGAAGAAAAGACGCTCTGGACGGTTTCCGAAAATGTGATTGAAATCTCCAACGCGAACCCCGCTTACTGGGGAAGCCGCACCTTCGTGAACAAGACTCTCTACACGATCGATGAGTTCTCCGTTACCTTCCGGGGCGAAGCCAACAACACGAGTGAGACCAAGCTTCAAAAGACTGGGGACGAGTGGAGTTTCGTCGCCCCCTTCAATGCCCCGGCGAACAAGGAAAAGGTCTTGTTTTTCCTTAATAGTCTCCTATCTGAGAAAATCAACGGCTTCCCACGCTCTTCGGGAAAAATCGAGACGGAAAGCATAATGAGCAACTGGCGGGCAAAGGTCTCCGTCAAAAGTTTGGGCGAGAGCGAAAGCATTTTCCTGTCCGACGGATGGGATGAAGATGATGCTAAGATTGCCCAGTCTTCTTCTTCTTCCACGATTTTTCTCGTCGAAGCGGGATTCATGGAAAAAATTGCCGACCTCAGTACTCAGTTGAGGGAAAGAACGATCTTTGATCTCAGCACCCTGAACCTCACCGAGATCGAAGTTCAAAAGGGCGAGAATTATCTAAAGTTGAGCAGGAGCGGTGAGGAATGGTCCGCTACCGAAGGCAATTCCACTTCCGAATCCCAGGTAAGGTCGGAAAAGGAATCGATCGAGCGCTTCGTAAGATCACTCAACCAAGTTAGAATCAAGGAATTCCTCGCTTTCAACCCCAACAAGAGCTACCTCGACGAAAACGGTTTCTCGAAGCCCAAGTACGTATTGACCATTCTCATGAACGATACCACCAAGCAAACCATTCTGGTTGGCGAAGCGATCGAGGATGCATCCCTGTCGAAGGTGTATAGTTCGGATCAATCACTGATCTGTATGGTCGACGTAAACCTTGGCGGAATTCTCTCAACCCAAAACCTCTCCTTCAGGACCAAGTCTCTCATGACGGGGCAGGAAGCGATAACCTCCTTCGAAATATCCGACCTGCAGGAACCGGGCGTCCTTTACTCGAGCGAATTGAATTCAACGGATGCAGAAAGGAATTTCATTCGTTCCTTCAAGGCCGAAAAATATATAGCCGGTCAATTCAAGAAGGACGGGGCATGGGTTGAAAGCGAGTGGTTCCCATGGAAATACAAGGTTACTTTCTCATCGTCCACCGAAGAGCAATTCGAATTCTACCTGAGTGAGAAGAAAGGCGCAACCACCTGGTACTGTGGTTCGGACAAGCAAAACGCCACCTTCAACTTGCCGATAGACGTCATCGACGAACTTAGTTCAAAGATGGCGAAAAAGCCTTCGCCCACACCCTGAGCCAAGGGCTTTCGTACGGTGAAACCCCATAAAAGCTACAAGTCGCTCTACAAGGGGCGGCGCAGGCTCGAAAAGCTCTTGTTCCTTTGCGTGGTGATCCAGTTGATTCTTCTTTTTCTCCTCAACGCGACCATCCCAATACCATCCGGTTTTGCAGGAAGCCTCCTGCAACAACTTGAGGATGACGGGTTGTCCATTGAACTCGAGGGCATTGAATTCAACTTCCCGAATCAACTCCTGATCCGCAAGATCGAAGTCTCGAAGGATGATGCCCCAGTCATTGAGCTCAATGGTCTTGAGCTTCGGCTCTCCATTTTCGACCTTCTTTGGCAAGATATAGACTCCATTGATGAACTTCGGGTGGACGGGATTCTATTTCACTCACCGGTCAAGGGACCGGGAACCTTGGTCTTGGGTGAATTGAATTCCGGAAAAGATTCAAACGGGCATCGCCATTTCAAGGGAACCCTGTCCATGAAAAGATCCGTCCTCGAAGTCATAGGCAGTGCCGATCTGGAATACCTGAAATCGTTGTCCAGACCCTCCACCGGCCCGAGGCCTCCTTTTAGTCCCACCAAGTCAATTGAAAGCTTGATCGCGTCTATTGACTTCCTTGCAAACGTACTGGAGGGCAGTCGTCCCATTCATCTACAGGCCTTTTTGAGCCTTTCCCCCAACGGTAGGATCATGGTTTCACAATCGCAAACTGCGTACCACGAAAAGGAAGAAGGCTTCTCAGGAGAAATACGAGGGGCTTGCTCTTTCCTCGAGCTTTCGAGCCCGGAAGAGAGGTCTGCTTTCTTCAAGTCCAAGGTCATGGGTTTGAGAATGGCAACGAAATCGGTCGACCTGAATTTCCACGATCTTAGCCTTGAAATGCCATCCATTTCACTCGCGACCCTAGCGGATCTCCCCGAAAGCATCGGGGAGTCATCGTTCAAGGTAGGTAAGATAGAATTCGGAAACAGAGTGCAAGGCAACCTCCCTCCATTCAACCTGCATGCAAAAAGCTGGGAGGGTTTTATGAAAGGCATCTTTTTATCCGACTCTAACCGATCCCGCATAGCGATCGCCTACGAGCTCAATTCAACCCTCTCCCTTGAAGGGGAAGCCCACATCTTCCCCGAGCTCTACGACCTGACGTGCGACACCAAGAAAGGGAGGCTTAGAATCCTCAGAGGAGATGAATGCAAACTCCAAATAAACAAGAACACCGCTGGGATCGATGATTCCCACCCCATGTCTTTTCGGGTCACCTCCAATCGGCTATCCGTCATGGAAACTCCGGAAGGAGCCTATGCCTTGGAAGGAATGATCGCTCCCGACTTTTCCATACTCGTCGACTCGGCTTGGTGCAAGTTGGGGAAAAGCGAGGTTAAGGGATCCTACCACCAGTCCTGGTTCCCACACAATTACAGGTTTCTTCTAAGGGGAACATGCCTGCCTACGGACATCAACAACTGGCTAGGCAGTTGGTGGAAGTCAATCTGGACCGATTTCGTGTTCAGTGATGAGATTCCCCACGGAGACTTCTCTATCGCCGGAAATTGGTTGAAACCCAACGTGGGCAACCAGACTTTCGGTGCAATCCGAACAAAGAAATTTTCTTACAGAGATTTTCTTGTCTCCTCATCCCGTGTAAAAGTGTCCGTCGACGACCATCAGACCAAGGTCGATGCCATAGCAGATCACGAGGAAGGGCGACTGGAGGGTGACTTGAGCATACCGAGGCAGGGAAGGAGATCGGACGAACTCCTCAGCTTCAGCTTGGCGGGAAGATATCCGCTCGACAAAGGTAGAAAAGTCTTTGGACAAGAAGTCGAGTCGCACTTGAGCGACTTCAATGCCACCTTGGTTTCCGGCGAAGCAAGGGGAACCATCATCAAGGGCGGGCTGGAGCGAAGCGGAGATAACAACGGAACTTTCTTTTCCATCAAATTAGCGTCGGACGGGAATGCATCCTTCTGGTCCATTCCGGTGAATGATTTTTACGGTGAGATCCAATACGGAAACTCCACCACCGAGGGGAGCTTCCCGGCAATTGGCCTCGCCAAAGGCAAGGCCTCCTTGACCTTCAAGTCGAAAAGCTTCTCAGACAACCAGTCCTTGGATTTCAAGTTCAACCTAGAGCATGCCGACCGCTCATCCATGGCCTCCGCCCTCTCGAACCTCTCGCTCATCGACCCGAAGGACAAGGAACGGATCGAGACAATGGCCGGGGTCAAGGACGAGGCAGGTAGGGTCGATCTGTCCGTACAGGCAATCGGACCCTCCGGCGACCTGCTTCAGTTCAAGGGCAGTGGTCGCCTGCGTTTGCATGAAAAGGGGCTCAGCCAAGTCAATGTCCTTGGCGGCATCTCAAAAACGCTCAATGCCAGCAAATTGCCGATCCCCTCGGGATCCTTCTCATTTGAAAAACTGGATATTCCCTTCCAGATCGAGAATGAACAGATCTATTCGGATCACATTCTCCTCACCGGGCCACTTTCCAGCCTGCAGGCTAAAGGCAGCCTGAACCTGATCTCGGAGGAACTCGATCTTACCGCGAAGCTTAAGCTCGCCGGCAACTTGAAAATTCCTTTGATCGGAGGCATCATAAACCTCGCAGATCCCTTGTCGAAAATCACGGAGATCAAGATTACAGGCAACTGGAGAGACCCAGAGACTCAGCTTATCGTCAATCCATTCAAGTAAGTTCCGCTTTCTTTGAATAAAGACTGTCTAAAATGCCCAATTCAAGCATTGCATGATCTGCCAAATAGGATTTGATAGATGAAAACAACCAAACCCAGAGGAGGAAAATTATTTTGGACCTAAGTGAACTGAAGGGGATCATTTCCCTGATGCAAAAATCAGACCTTACCGAGCTTGAAATAGAACTCCAGGAACCTAACATCAAGCTCAGGCTTGCCCGTCCGGGCACCGCCCTAGTTGGTGGGCTTGCTCCCGCTCAAGCGCCTCAGCAGCAGATTACCTCACAGGTACAGCCTGCCGCGCCCTCGACTCCCGTGAAAGCGGACGATGGCCTTTACAGTTTTGATTCGCCGATGGTCGGTACCTTCTACAGGAAACCCTCCCCCGACGATGCCGCCTTCGTGGAGGTAGGAGACGTGGTGAAAAAGGGAGACGTACTTTGTATCGTGGAAGCCATGAAGGTAATGAATGAAATTCAGAGCGAAGTGGCCGGAGAAATCATCGAGATCCTTGTTGAAGACTCCACCAGCATCGAGTTCGGACAGGAGCTTTTCAAGATCCGCAAGAGCTAAGCTCCCAAATGATCCGTAAGATCCTTATTGCCAACCGGGGCGAAATTGCGTTGCGCATCGTTCGGGCCTGCCGTGAGCTCGGGATTCAAACCTTAGCCGTTTATTCCGAGGCGGACGAGCAATCCCTCCACGTCCAATTGGCGGATGAAGCCATTTGCATCGGACCCGCACCCGGGTCCGAAAGCTATCTTCGAGCCGACAGGATTCTGAGTGCAGCCGAAGTGGGAGATGTGGACGCAATTCATCCCGGATATGGTTTTTTATCCGAGAATGCCGAATTCGCAGAGCAATGCGAGTCCTGCAATATCATTTTTATCGGTCCGAAGTCCGAGACCATCGGCAAGATGGGCGACAAGGCAAAGGCCCGTGAAACCGTTTCCAAGGCGGGGGTCCCCATTATCCCGGGCAGTGATGGCCCGCTCGAGAACGAAATTGAGGCAACCAAGGTAGCCCAGAAGATCGGGTTTCCCGTCATCATCAAGGCCGTCTCGGGAGGCGGGGGACGCGGAATGCGCATTGCCCACAACGCGGTTTCCTTCGCCAAGGAGTTTCAGTCTGCGCGCCTGGAGGCGGAAAAGGCTTTCGGAGACGGATCGCTCTATGTCGAGAAGTATCTTGAGAACCCTCGCCACATCGAGTTTCAAGTCTTGGCGGACATGCATGGAAACATTGTTCACCTCGGCGAACGAGACTGCTCGGTGCAAAGGAGGCACCAGAAAGTTATTGAGGAGTCTCCCTCCCCCTTTCTCGATGCAAAGCTTAGAAATAGGATGGGGAAGGCCGCCATTAAGGCAACCGAGTCGGCCGATTACGTCAATGCCGGCACCATAGAGTTTCTCGTGGATGCCAAGGGCAATTTCTACTTCATCGAGATGAACACCCGCATTCAGGTCGAGCACGGCGTAACCGAGGAAGCCACCGGCATAGACCTCATCAAGGAGCAAATCCAGATCGCGGCCGGGAACAGGCTTGGTTTTGCGCAAAAGGACGTGTCCCTCAGCAAGCATGCCATAGAATGCAGGATATGTGCGGAAAACCCAGCCAAGGGCTTCATCCCCTCTCCGGGGGAAATCGGTCTTTACTCCGCCCCCGGCGGTCATGGCGTCAGGGTCGACTCCCACGTCTACGGAGGCTTTGTCGTTTCTCCCTATTACGACAGCATGATCAGTAAGGTCATCACCTATGGGAGAACTCGCAAGATTGCACTCGACCGCATGTACAGGGCCCTCAGCGAATATCTTATCCGTGGCATCGACACGAATGTTGGGTTTCTCAAGGGAGTTCTTCTCGATCCAGCCTTCAGGCAAGGTGAGGCAACTACCTCCTATGTGGAGGATTTCCTAGCCCGCGTGCCTAAGGACACTCTTGACCAATCAAGCAAGGACTAAAGCAATGAGCAGAAAGAAAAAAGACGAAGCACCGGCTACTGAACAAACCCTGGAATCAATCCCTACTCTCTCGGAGGAATCCAGTGCCTTGGGTACCATTCGCATAAACCATAGCGTGGTAGCCGGCATCGTCCGCTTGGCGACCCAGTCCGTTGACGGGGTCGTAAACGTCGGTGGCGGAGGAGTGGTGGAAGGCTTGACGGACTTTTTTTCCAAGAAGGAATCAGAGAGAGGGGTATCCGTGGCCGAAGTAGAAGGCGGAGGATACGACATCGAGGTTCGAGTCGTCCTTCAGTTTGGCGTCGACTTGGCCAAGACGGGACTTGCCAT